>JBCNNR010000056.1:0-10646 GCA_039594295.1 Bdellovibrio sp. | reverse complement strand
GATCAACTCACCCATGTATTTAAATTCGAAGGACAGCAAAGAAAAATCTTATTGATGGCGGGGATCTCCGCGGGGTTTGCGTCGGTATTTGGAACCCCTTTGGCCGGGGCGGTTTTTGGTTTGGAAGTTTTGCGTGTCGGTCGCCTGCGATATGCAGCTTTGTTACCTTGTTTTGCTTCGGCAATTATCGCGGATCGAATCACTTCCTCCTGGGGCATCCATCACACTGTTTATAAAATTTCAGAAGTGGCACCGTTAGAAATGGCGCCTTTGGGTTATGCGATTTTTGCGGGGATTGCTTTTGGTCTGGGCGCGCGCCTGTTTTCACAAAGCCTGCACCACATGGTTCGTCTTTTTAAAAACGGCATTGGCAATCCGATGGTGCGCACCTTCGTGGGTGGAATCATCGTGATTGTGCTGGCGGCCTTGATGCAAACCGATCGCTACTTGGGACTGGGCGTGCCAGTGATCATAGAAACCTTCAACCAACATGTGCCCGCTTACGATTTTGTTTTAAAAATTTTATTTACAGCCGTCACCTTGGGGTCTGGTTTTAAAGGTGGCGAAGTCACACCGTTGTTTTTCGTGGGTGCGACTTTAGGAAATGCGCTCTCGTGGATTCTGCCTTTACCTATATCGCTTTTAAGTGGCATGGGTTTTGTGGGAGTTTTTGCGGGGGCCGCCAACACACCGCTTGCTTGCACTGTGATGGCCATGGAACTTTTTGGAACTCAAGGCGCGGTTTTCTGCGCCATTGCCTGTGTCGTCAGTTATCTCTGCTCGGGCCATAAGGGAATTTATCATTCACAAAGAATGGGAGTAAAAAAACATGCTTAAAAAAATTAAAACTCCGTTTACCGACATGATGGGAATTGATTTTCCTATTATCGCAGCTCCTATGTTCTTGGTAAGCAACGCGGACATCGTTTCAGAGGCAAGTGAAGCTGGTGGTATTGGAACCTTCCCTGCGTTGAACTACCGCCCTTTAGAAAACTATGCCGCCGCCCTTAAAGAAATGCGCGAGAAAACCAAAAAGCCGATTGGAATTAACATCATTGTTAATAAATCCAACACTCGCCAGAATGATGATTTGAAAATTGCGTTGGACCATGGCGTGAATTTATTTATCACCTCTTTAGGAAATCCTAAAACGGTGATTCAGGAAGCCCATAAAAATGGTGCCAAAGTTTTTTGTGATGTAACGAACTTAGATCACGCCTTGAAAGTTCAAGATCTGGGTGCTGACGGTGTGATCGCCGTGGGCGCAGGCGCGGGCGGCCACGCAGGACCGATCTCTCCCTTGGTTTTGATACCTTGGCTTAAAACTCGTTTGAACATCCCCATCATTGCAGCGGGTGGCATCTCCCACGGTTCGATGATGGCGGCGTGCATGGCCTTGGGCGCCTCAGGAGTGAGTGTTGGAACTCGCTTTATCGCCAGCAAAGAAGCAAATGTGGATCAAGCTTATAAAGATGCCATTATTAAATCCACACCAGAAGATATCGTGATGACGACACGTGTGTCAGGCACGCCGGCTGCCGTGATCAACACGCCTTATGTGCAAAAAATGGGAACAGATTTACCCTGGGCCATGAAGGTTCTAAAAGATCACAAGCTCACCAAGAAATACATGGTGCCATTGATTCATTTGATGGGCATGAAATCGTTGGAAGAAGCGGCCGTCAAACCAACCTGGAAAACAGTTTGGACAGCAGGACAATCCGTGGGCTTGGTCGAAGAGATCCTGACCGTGCGTGAAATCTATGCAAAGCTAATCTCCGAATACGAACAAAGCGTAAACAACTTAAACCAACTAGGAATCAAATAGGTGCCAGATCCTGTTTCAGGTCGCACGCAGTTGAAGTGCTTTTCGTAAAAAAAAGACACAGAGTTCTGTGTCTTTTTTTATTTATAATCTTTTGCGCATTTTTTTATGGGGAAGTCCCACTTCTCCGAAGGTCTCGCCAATCACTTCATAACCAAGCTTCAGATAAAATGGAACCGCGGTTTCGCGCGCGTTTAATTCAATTTCTTGATAACCCATGTCACGAGCTTTGGCTTCGGATGCTTCCACCAGAATTCTGCCGACACCGGTTCCTTGGGTGTGCGGGTCGACGGCCACTTGGCGCATTTTTACTGTTGTGTCGCTGACTTTTCTCAACAGCAGACAACCGAACAGAGCTTTGCCGCGAAAGGCCCCCAGATGAACATCATCTTTTTCGGCGCGCAAATCCTCCTGGGAAAATTTAAGTCCCAAAGGTTTTCGCAAAACTTTATATCTTAGATTCACTTCCAGCTGGTACTCGCTGGAAGCGTGTTTGATTTCTTTGACTTCGATGCCCACGGTAAAAACTCAAATTAAGATTTAAAAGATCTATTACGAACAGACAAAGTCAGCTCATACGTCATTACTGGCTCTTGGCTTTTACTTGGAACGATCGCATAGCCTTTCATTTTTCTTTCCAGACGTTCCGGATTTTTCTTGGCTTCCTCAATCAACGAAGTCACGGCTTCCACTTCGTCGCAAATAAAATGAACATCACCATCAGCACGTTTTCCATACTGCGCAGTGAAATCTTTAAAAATGAAATCGATTTTTTGCTTACTTTCGGCAATCACTTGCACGGCAGGCGCCGCGATTGAAAGTTCAGCACCGACTCCCAAGGCCCCAAAGTACATTGAGTTCAGATGGTTTTTCGTACGATAGCCCAAGGGAATTTTAATCACGAATCTTTTGCTCGTCATCTCCACCACTTTCGGTCCGATGAAAACCAAAAGAGGAATTTTAAAAAGACCATAGGCTGCCAGGAACGCGTTGAATTTGAAGATTTTAGTATTCATGCCTTTTATCTTAAGACTCGAGACCAGAGAAGGGCCAGCACTTTTCACTGGGGACAGACTATTTTGACTTTTCCCAGCCACAGGAGAATAATAAAGTTACAGACAGCTCCCATAGGAAGAGCAAGATCCCAAGTACTCATTCCCTCTGAACACTCTTCCCCTTTACGGAGCTGATCTCAAAGACCCCCAGTTCAAAGTCGCACTGAAGACTTTTCGCAATTGGGGGTTTTCTTTTATTCGAGGTCCTCGTCGCGCATTTCGTTCGCTTTATCACCCAGAACCCTGTGGATAAGATTTACGAGGTAAAATGAAGACGTTGGATCGCCGCGGCGAGACTCTGCATAAGCCTGATTGACGGCATAACGATAGCTTCCCACGTTTTCCAAGCTCATCGCGATGAAGGTGGAAGCCCTTTCACCATATTCAAGATAAGCGCCGACAAGGCTTCTGGCGGTGGGTTCAGTTTCGTTTTCATAGAGTTTTTGCAACTCAGCTTTGGTAAATAAAGTTTTAAAAGCCTTCCAATGGCGATAGTGTGCTCTGATTTCGGTCGCCACCGTAACTTCCGGCTTTACTATTATCTCAAAAGACAACCATCCGCTTCGTTCGGATTCATATGGAACCAGTCCATCTCTAATGTCTTTGTAGTGTTGCAATTCGTGGGCATGCAGAATCGGATAGAGCCAATGCTTTTTCCATTTTTTATCGAAAACAATTCCTTCAGTTAACAGCGCCGTATAGGCATCCGAATCTAGGTTCTTTTCGAATCTAATTTTGGCTTCTTTCAGCTCTTTCGGATTGACGTCATTGAAGATCTCTAAGAAGGCATCTTCATAGCGTTTGGCCACCACAGCAGATGTGATTTCTCCGCGCGACTCCGCCCAACGGGCTTTCAATTTACCAAGAGGACTCTGCCTTAAAATTGAATAAGACTCGACGGCAAAGATTCGCTCACAATAGGCCCCTTCTGCAAAAACGTTCGACACCTGGAACAATACCAGACAGAACGTCACCGCCAATACAAACCTATTGCTTCTAGAATCACTTTTAATCACATGAAACCTCTGTCGTTTCTAAGAATGCAAAAGCCAGACACCGCCCCCCCCAAGGAAACTGAGTAGTTTTTCCAAGGCAATTTTGTTCGCTTTTGTACAGCGACGGAACAGCCGCCCTCCTATAATTTCTGCGACAGTAAAACACATTCATTAAGGAGATTTTATGAAGACTTTTGTTTTTATCGCTTTGTTGGTAGTTGGATTTCAGGCGCATGCGGATCAGGTGTTTTCGGTGCGGGCTTGTTCTAGTTACTTTAGAGCTACGGAGGAGGGTCATGCTCGATCTGCCCAACGTAACTTTGAAACTAAGGCCAACAATGTTTGCGCGGGACTTGGGTCATTGACTTGGGAGGCTTTTGATGTGGAAACACACTCTGGATTCAATGTTCCGGTTTATTGCATTTCTGGGAAGATTTATTGCTATCAATAGGTGTCTAACTTCTGAACAAAGGCCCGCAGAATGGGAGAGACCCCTGCCTCCCTCCCATTCATAGCTAACCTATTGAATCTGTAAGAGCACGGGAATTGAAAAGCCCCTCTTGAGGAGGATTTTCATGTCGCTACCAAAAACTGCCAAAGATGCATTGTATGAGGGTCGTTACAGCGACGCTCTGGTGCTATTGGATGCGCAGCTGAAAGCAACTCCTCATGACATCGAAGCCCTTTGTGATCGCGCCCTGTGCTGGTATCAACTAGGGCTTCCTCAGGAACTTAGCAAAGACCTTTCCCACGCTTATCAACTCCTCATGGCCGACGAGATTGTGTCACTGGGCCATTTTAGCCACATTATTTTTGTCGCGAAGTTAATGGAGGAAAAAGGTCAGTTTGCGGAAGCGATACAATTGCTTCAAGCCGCGTGGGACGAGCCATTGAGTGTGAAGCAATCGCAGATGCTAAAAATCCAGCAACTCCGCCTGGCGGTTGAAGCCAATGACTTGGTTTTGATCAAAAGTCTTTATGCCAGCGTGATTGCGGGAACCAATCACAGTCTTAATTTTGAAATAGAACGTGAACATGCCTTGATGCTTGCAGATTTCGCAACGATGGGATTCACGCAAGCCTTGGAGCGCTATCAACTGGCTCTCACCCACAATCTTTGCGCCGCCGACACATCATTTTTAAAAGGTGAGATCCTGGAACTTGCAATCCTATCAAAAAACCACGGCATCATCCCGTCCCTCAACATTGATTCCGCACTTGAAGGCGAGTATGAAAAACTTCAAGCCGCCATGGCGCTTGCCTATGCCAATAAAGCACAGGATTTTGAGCTTTACCCTCTGCGTTTAGAAAAGACTTTAAGCCTGGTGGCAATGTTAAGAATTTTACGTCAAGCTCTGCTTTTATTCCCTCATTCCACGAAAAAAGAAAGCCGACTGGAAAGATTTAAATTCCACGTGCAAAGTTTAACTCACAAAGCAGTGCAGGAAAATTTCCGCGCTCCGCTTTACTTAAACGACATTCCAAATAAATTGATTGCCCAGGCCCAGCGCCAGACTGTCACAATCAATGGCACCGAAAAGATTTTTAAATCCAAACTCTTTTGGCAGTTAGTACCCCTGTTTTCGTCTGAAACCAAAGACGTCGCCTTTGACAAAGTGATCGCAGCACTTTATCAGGAAACTCCGAATATGCAGCACTTCGATCGCCTCAGAGTCAGCCTGATTCGCTTAAACAAAGACTTTGATATGCATTTTAATATCAAGTCGATTTTCAAACTGAACAAAACAAAATTATCACTCTTGATTCCACTCTCAATCTCAGAAGAGGTCGCAGAATGAAGTCTCTGTTCTTCGCCTTCTTTGTAATTTTAAGCTTTGCAACCAGCAGCCATGCCGCAGACGAATGGAAGCAATCTGCCATTCAGGTCAAGGCTTCCTCTGAATTTCAAAAGCAAATAGATCAAACCATCACCCAGATCTTTATGGGTAAACTCCATAATACTTTTTGCCAGGTCTTCCAAAACAAAGACTCCTTAGAACAAAGCTTGGGTGTCTCCACCACGGTCGCTGCTTCTTTGCGTCGCAGTTGCCCGCAATCCACGGAAACAAAAGCCCTCAGCACCAAGTTAGATCCAAAAGTCTATTTACTGTCCTTTAATGGCCCCCGTGACCTGGACAGCTGGACAGACGCACGCAATCGCACTTATATTTTCATCAACGGCAAACTCAGCCAGCAAAAGCTAAAAAGCATTTTGCTTCATGAAATTTCTATCGCGCTGGATGCAAAATACGATTTCACAATGAAAGAATACTCGAAGGAAATTCTTCGCCGTGGATATTCTTTTGTCGGCAATCAGCATGATTTAGAAAATGCTTTTATCAGTTCCATGTGGCGACCTGTGGCTCTGGCATTCTCGGCCTTACGGGCCTTCAACGTGGAAGCCGTAAACAATGGACGACCTTTAACAACTTTGAGCAATGGCTCCTGCGCTTTGCGCTTCCGCCAGATTTACAAAACCATTCAAAAAATTCCCTATAAGACTCCGGAACTCACTATCGAAGCCATGCTTTATAATACTCCGGAACTTTTGATCGCCAGACAAAGTGAAGCCGTCGCTCCCCAGTCATCTGTCGAAGCAGATCGTCTGATCTCCACACTGTCATCTGCAGCACTGCAAATGCGAGATTTCAATGGTCGCCAGGTGAGCTTCTGTGAATTTATGGCCGCCCCTGCTTTGACTTCCAATGCGCTTGGCAGTTTTTTAAGCAATGGTCCTCGGCCCCGACTGACAGGAGGCTCTGGCAGCGAAAGTGGTTTTACGTCCCCAGAAGATAAGAACATCGAAGCAGCCCTCGACGAAGCCCGCAAAGAGAGCCCGACGACCTACAGGCCCGACTATGGCAAAGTAATCGACGGTAACACGATAGTGATCGACGCCACTCGCAATTCCGGTGGCTTTGATTAAAGATCAATACCTAAAAAGAACGAAGCGACCAAACAAGTAAAGACGGCGAAGGCCATCACAGCCAGAACGCGGTCTTTTTGTTTTACAAACAACACACCAGTTAAAAATACACGCGTGATCGGTAGCAAAACCAGAACAACCAAACCCGCCATTGAAATCAGGATCGGGCGATCATGCATCACCACGGCCCAGTGAATGGTCTCCACCAGGGATCTGGATTCATAAGTTTTAAAATCACCCAAGGTGTCACCATTCAGATACAACTGCCACAACCAGCCCACCATTAACAACATTCCAGCGATATAAACACCACTGCGAAGCATTTTGCTGATTTTTAATTCCAGATCGTGAAGGACTTGGTCTTGTTTTGGCTCGACAGACATTATTTAAGTCCTTTCATGATCATTTGAACGGAAACGATCGACAAAACGACAACGAAGATTTTACGAATAATCCCAGCAGGCATTTTTACCATGGCCTTGGCACCCGCCATGGAACCAATGATGATTCCCACGGCCACTGGCGCCGCGATTTCGGGACGAACATCGCCTTTTAACAAGTAGGCGCCGGCACTCGCAGACGCGGTCACGCCGATCATAAAGTTAGAAGTTGCCGAAGAAACTTTAATCGGCAACTTCATGGCGCCATCCATCGCCAGGACTTTGAAAATACCACTGCCGATTCCCAATAATGCCGACAAAACTCCCGCACCAAACATCGCGAAAAGTCCCAAGGGCACATGTTCAACTTTATAGGTCTTCCACTCCCCATTTTCTGGAAAGCCGCCATCGAGTCTTAATTTTTCGGCCCAAGGATGGTTGGTGGCTGAATAGTGCTCATGACGCTTTCTTAGCATCATCAGGGCTGAGAAAAACAAGAACACACCAAAGAGCAGGAACAAGAATTGAGCTTTGATATATGAAGCGAGTAAGAATCCGACGATGGCCCCACTCACCGTACCGATTTCAAGAAAGACCGCCAGACGTAAATTTGTCAGAGAATCTTTCAAGTAACTGGCCGCTGCACCAGAGGAGGTTGCGACGATCGATATCAAACTTGCCGCGATCGCATAGCGAATATCGATATGATAGACGAGAGTGAGAACAGGTACGATGATGATACCTCCTCCCAGTCCAAGGAGAGCTCCCAAGAAGCCCGCCCCGATTGCTGTGATTAGAAGAAGTATCTCGTACATAAAAAACCTAGAACCTTATTTTTTTGGACATTCGTATAATTTAACCAAGCGCGCGCCGAAGTAAGTACCGCGTTTCTTCAACTCCCACGGTGGATATGGCAAATACACAGCCTCGGCACACTGTCCCTTTTGCACAATCGCCCATTGACGATCTTCAGAAGTGGCAGCAAACAATTCATTCGTCGTGTTGTCTTTGATACTGATTGCGAAAGAAAATACTTTTTCATTCAGTTCGCCACCCGCGCGAGCAATCAACGCCACTGGAAGTTCAACACGTTCGACATTGATCACTTCGCCCACCACAGTTTTTGAGAATATCACACTGTAATTAACAAGAACGACCCAGACGATCGCGACCAACAGAACAAAACCTAGAACCGATTTCAAAATTTTACTTAGTGTTGCCATAGAGTTGGATTATCGGTTATTTTTCCATAACGTCAACCAAAAGGACCCCGCAGTGTTTTCCAAAAAAGAAAAAATCCTTCTCGGCATCTTAGCTTCCGTCCAATTCAGCTCGATCGTGGATTTCATGATCATGATGCCTTTAGGCCCCCAATTGATGCGTCTTTTTGGAATCACTCCTCATCAATTCGGACTCCTTGTGTCATCCTACAGCTTTTGCGCAGGGCTGAGCGGTTTTACCGCTTCTTTCTTTATGGACAAGTTTGATCGCAAGAACTTATTGCTGTTTTTCTTTGTTGGTTTCTCGGTGGGAACCATTGCCTGCGCGCTGTCGCCAACCTATGAACTTTTGCTTTTGGCCCGTGGCTTGACCGGAGTATTTGGTGGAGTTTTAAGCTCTCTCGTGCTCTCGATCGTCAGCGATGCGATCTCCTATGAACGCCGCGGCTCTGCCATGGGTGTTATCATGACATCTTTTTCTGTGGCATCCATTTTCGGAGTGCCCTTTAGCTTGTTCCTGGCAAACCAGTTTTCTTGGCATGCCCCGTTTTTGTTTTTAGGAATCACTTCTTTGTTATTGTGTGTGATAGCCTACTTTGGCGTTCCTTCAACACGCGGTCACTTGGAACATCCTCGTGAAAAAGAAGCGGTCTATCAGGGCTTGGTGCGAATCTTTAAAAATAAAAATCAAGTTCGCGCCTTGATCTTTATGTCGACGGTGATTTTTGGTCACTTTGCGATTGTGCCTTATCTTTCGCCGTCGATGGTATCCAATGCTGGCCTGACGGAGGCCCAATTGCCACTCATTTACATGATCGGCGGACTTTTCACGATCTTTACTTCACCAGCAATCGGCCGTATGGCAGATCGCTATGGCAAGCACAAAGTCTTTTTGTACGGCGCGGCCTTGTGCACTCTGCCAATCTTTGGAATCACTCATTTAGGCCCAAGCCCGGTGTGGTTTGTTCTGACTGTGACTTCGGTGTTCTTTGTAGTTTCAGGAGGTCGCATGATTCCTGCGACGGCGCTGGTTTCCGGCACCGCTTCTCCGCAAAATCGTGGCAGCTTTATGAGTATCGTCAGCTGCGTTCAGCAATTATCCTCAGCGCTGGCAAGTTACCTTGCCGGAATCATTATTGTGAAAAGCGATGCCGGCCGTTTGGATAACTATGAGATCGTTGGCTATATTTCAATTGCCGTCACCCTGCTGGCCATTTTCTTATCGCGCAAAATCCAAGCAACAGAAATCCCCCAAAAAGGCCCCAGCGAACCCATCGTGGCAGAAGCCCACTAAATTTTAATAAACACCGGGCCGCCTAACGAACGATCAACTCCGCTTCGCCGCGGCCCCGCCCCGCCCCGGCCCGCCTTCACACCTCTCGAGGAGGGGTATCGGTCACCGCTGTCACGCTACCCCCACAACTCCCGCAATTGCTCCTTGGAAAGACCACGCAAACGCGTTTTCGAATAGGGCCTTCCGAGAGCTTCGCACTCATTAAGCTGTATGTAGTTGCGAACGACTTGATAGGGCCTAAACCCTTTAATAACACGAGTAAACGGTCGATATTTCCAAATTTTCGGCCCCTCATGCTTGCGATTCAGGGTATCGGTCAAGGTCTGAGCAAACTGCCCCGCCAACACTCGCAAAAAACTTTGCATGTGCGATCTCCGTCCTCCACGAACCAACAAGTGAACGTGATCCGTTTGAACCGAGAACTGCTCGATCTTCACAAAAAACTTCGTCGCGTATCTTTTCAACAGCCTATTCAAGAGTGAATAGTTCCGGGAACTACGCAAGCCCCCCCCTTCACCGCCGCTTTGTTAACTTTGAATACCAAATGAATTGGATCTTTACTGGAAAGCGGTCGTGCACCACGGCCTTTTGCAGACTTCCTAAGAACGCCACCATGACAATACCGAAATTTCCAATGTACGTGCATGTCTTGAAAAATTTGTTGTTTCATTCGCCCTCCGCCATGTCATTTCTCGGGGGTATCGGTCATGAGGTTGCTAGATAACTCAGATGACCGATACCCCGGAAGCTACTCGAGAACGAGGCATGCAAAAGTGATGAGAGGATGAAATTCGATGTAAGCAAAGACGAACGAATGTGCATTCCGAATGACGGACCTGGCAAATGCTTCGTTGGTATATTCAAGAGAGAGTTAGAGAGAGAGTTAGAGAGAGAGTTAGAGAGAGAGTTAGAGAGTTAGAGAGTTAGAGAGTTAGAGAGAGAGAAAGTGAG
>JBCNNR010000055.1:0-12073 GCA_039594295.1 Bdellovibrio sp. | reverse complement strand
TGAAGACAAAATGAATCACAGACCTCGTAAGTGTTTAGGATATAAAACTCCTTACGAAGTCCTTTATAAAGCAAATGTCGCACTGGCTTCTTGACTCCAGCCTGCGGTTCCGCAGTGCAGCTGATAGTGAAGTTTGACTATGCGGTCTGCTTTAACTCCACTGATAACTTGAGTCCTGCCCGATGGAGAGCGTCTCGGATGGCGCATTCGGCGGCCAATACTTGCGATAGCCCACATTTTTTTGCCATCTTGATTGCAAGCTCTATACTGACATGCTGGCGACCTTTTTCGATGTCACACAGGGTGCTTTTGGATATTTTTAAGAAATGAGCCATTTCTGTTTGTGTCATGTCGCGATTAGTGCGGGCAGATCTTATAAAACCGCCAAAAGAAAGTCGGTCCGACGTTTTTTCAAGAATCTTTCCAAGGTTTTTAGTACGCATGTTTATGAACCTCAATCACAGTAATTTCGATGTCACCGTTAGTGACTTTATAAATAACTCGATAGGATCGATTTAGTCGGACTGAGCGCTGTCCCAGCCGCGTTCCTTTCAGTGGTTCATCGTGATAGCCGCTGAGTTTTCGCGCCTCACGAATTCCAATTAGTTGTACCGTTTCGACCCAGTATCTGAGTGCTTCGCGTATATTCTGCGGAAGTTTCTTAATTTGCTTTTCTGCAGATCTAGGAACTAACACAGCGGTGAAAGGCTTCATCGTTAACCCTTCAGTACGGTAAAATACCGTACATTTGTTTGAATGTCAATTTGATTCTGGTAGGGGTTTCGTGCAGGAATTGTGGGGATTTAATGGCTAAAAAGCTTGAAAGGAAGATTTTATAAGATCGGTATTCGGATCTGAATGGCAGGATTTTTTGATTGGGATGAGCTGTAAGTAAGGCAAAAAAAAGGCAGCTTTCGCTGCCTTCAAATTAAAATCTAAATCTTGCGCCCACGCCGATGTCGATATCCGCATCGACTTTCGGAGACACATCCAAAACCAAAGCGGCTTCCGCAAAGAACTCAACCTTAGGATCTGACCACATATAAGTCATACCTACCGGAGCACGAGGGCCAAACGCCACGTCGCCATCATATTTACCATCGTTGATAAAGATCATGCGTGCACCGATACCCAAGTAAAGGTTCATTGGACCTTCTTTTGCCATCTCCCAAGATTGGAATTTATCAAACAAGAAAGTCGAGTGAAGTTGCAAACCACGGTAAGTGCCACCTGAAACAGCCACGGCGCCATCGATCGAGTTGTGATCGTTTAAAGACATACGGCCTGTGAATCCCGTTGGGTCACCAACCATCAAGCCGACAGCTGTTTCAGCTTGTGCAAAAGAAGCCGCAAAAAGAGTAACTGAAAGAAGAAGACCTGCAAATAACTTGTTGCTCATCAAAATAAACCCTCCGCGATAAATCTTGGAGGGTAGGGACAAAAATGTCTATTTCATATTGTCGTCAGTATTATACTGAGGCGATGCGTCGTCGATTATGAGTTGATGTTCTCGATGATTTTTCCCAGAACGATATTGCTCAATTTATCGGCGATTTCTTGGTCATTCGCTTCCGTGTAGCATCTAAATTCAGGGGCGTTGCCAGAGGGGCGAAGATGAATCACCTGGTTTTGGTCGTTAGTAATTCTGAACCCATCTAATGTGTCGATAGTTCTGATTTTAGCATTGGGAGTGATGCTATTAAGAAAAGTCGCGGGATCAGCACTAACTTTCTGAAGAATTTTCTGACTTTTTTCCGGTGGACAATTTTTTGCAAGGACACTGGAAGTAAATCTGTGAGGCAGGCTCGCTACGATTTCAGAGACCGCGCAGTTTTTTTGTTTTGCCGAAGCGAGAATTGCCACCACTGGAATTACAGAGTCGCGGGTCGGAAGTGCCTTGATAGGAGTTGTTCGTTGTACCGGTGAAGAAAGAATGTATCCACCATTCGCTTCAAAACCGGCGACCGCAGTATAATCTTTTTGGAGATTATTTAATGCCTCCACAACAAAAGGAGATCCGATTTTAGTAAAAACAATTTTTTTAAACTTGGAAATCGAAGAAACACCAGAATTACAGCTGATAGGAAGTGCAATCGCTTCGATTCCTAAAAATTCCGAACAGATGATTCCAAGCTTATCGCCTTGAACAAGTGTTCCGGTGTTGTCGACAACCAAAGGTCTGTCGCCATCGCCATCCGTACTGATAAGGGCATCCGCTTTTTGTTCTTGAATCCATTTCTTAAATATGTCCAGGGATTCTACCGCTTCGGTATCGACCGGAATGAATTTTTCGCTACGGCCCAGTCGAATGACTTGTGCCCCTAATTTCTCCAGGATTTCGCCCAGGATTTCACGTGCGGCCGAAGAGTGTTCATATAAAATAACTTTTGTGCCCGCCAGTGAAACATCTGCCAGTGCTTTTACGTAACGTTGGACAAAGAGAGATTTTGCCGTGTCACTAGCATTTTCAGTTACAACATTTGATTTTTGGGCGAATGATCCATCTGAGTTGAAAAGATGATTCTTGAATTCCTGTTTTTTCAGATTTTCATAAATGAAGTAAATCTGTTCATCGTCTTTTTTAAGAGTTTCTCCGGTGGTTAAATAGAACTTGATCCCGTTGCGGTCGGCGGGGATGTGGCTGCCCGTGATCATAATGGCCAACGAGTTGTTTTCAGAGGCGAAGAACGCCAAAGCAGGGGTGGGTAAGACGCCACAGTATTTTATTTGTTTGTGATTGTCGGCGATGGCTTTTTCAACGGCTTTCAATATTTGCGGACTGCTTTCACGCAAATCCATCCCAACAGAAACACTTTGCGAAGGAGTAACTACATTCGCATGCTGGAGGAAAGCTTCCGTTAAAAGATAAGCTTCTTTGTCGGTAAACTCGGTCACCAAACCACGCACGCCACTCGTCCCAAATTTCAATGCCATTTTCGCCTCTTCAATAAGGCGAAAATTTAATCAAATCTTGGGAGCAATGTCTTGTCGAGGTGCGTAGTGGAAACCTGGGGGTTTTTACAGAGGGAGTTAACTTCTTTTTCAACCGTAGTTAGCTTTACGTTTGAGATAACTTCGCCGATTTCGCCGCAAGAGCCATTTTTTCCTGGCTGTCCATCGCGGCCATCTTTTCCTGGTTGTCCCGGGTGTGCTCCGTTGCATTCAGGGGCTGGTGCGCCGGCAGCGCCAGCAGGTCCACCTTTTTGACCTTGTATACCGGCTCCACCTTTGCCACCAATTCCCGGTCTTTGAAAAACTTCCACGGAAAAGTTGGAATCATTTTGGATTTTGATACTTAGTGATCCAGTTGACCCGCCTTTTGATCCATCACGGCCATCGGTACCATTTAAGCCGTCTTTTCCGTTTTCTCCATTGCCTGGTTGAGTCGCGCAGAAGTCGCCTGATGAATAGCATCCTTCGTGATCTGCGCCGCAGATTTCTTTGCCATAGCTTGTTTCGCCATTTTTGCCGTTTGCTCCACCTTGGGCTATTGCAGGAAACGAAGGTGCAAATGTCTTCGCATCTTGACCATCATTTCCCTTAAGTCCAATCAGAGCGACAGAGAGTTTGCCTTCAGCGGTATCTGATACAATTTCAATATTAGAGTTCAGATCGCTTGTAGGCGAATCTGAGTTTCGGTATGTGATGACGTTCGCTTTGTCTTCAGGATTTCCATATTGCCCAGAGGTTGTTTGGACGAAAAGTTGTTTGGTTCTGATCTTCAAGCTATATCCCGATGTTACGATTTTACCAGTTGAATAAAAATAGAACCTATTTGAGTTTAACAAGGAGTCTGATTGTAAGTTAATTGTTTCTCTGACAATGATATCTTTGGGTACCTGTTCGTCCTTTTCAAAAGTAGACAAAAGGCGACCGCCAACGGATGCTGAGGCATATGCGCGCAAACTAATTGATAGATTGTCATTGTTATGTACGATTTGTTTGAAGGAATTGTATCCTGAAATGGATTTTTGAAGACTTCCGTTTATGAAAATTTCCATTGTTCCGACAGCTTCTGGCCAAGTTATAACTAAATTGTAGTACCCGGGTTCGGTAGGCTCGAAAGTAATAGAAACATTTGATGCCTTCAGATCAACATTAGAGCCATTCTGCTCGTTAACCTTCTTAGTAACATCCTCAACCAACTGATCAGTCTTTTTCTGTTCCGCATCCTCTTTCTTAAACGCGCAAGCGCCCAGGGAAAGACACAATCCAATCATCAAAAGATTTCGAAGCGAGAATGTCATAAAAAAAGACTCCACCCAAACGAGCCAGAATAAAAAATCATATTCTTTATAACCGAAAATTAGTTTGGAAACGCCCCTTGCAAAGGGTATAGAAATTAATTCCAAAGCTGTCTGGATATTCGACAGTCAAAGCCGTGTATGACTCCCAGCGGAACCGCAGCGGAAATGAAATTAACCACACAGGCCGCACTTAAAATGCCGATCAACATCTGTCTAAAAAGTCGACAAATGCCTCTCTCGAACCCGTTTATAATCGATAAATGCCCCAAATAAACTCACGGACTCAAAAAGTCCCCAGACTTTTCAATCTTCTTCTAGAATCACTCCCTATACGGGAGTAGAATATATCTCTACTCTCCAGTCCGAGGAGACCAACAAAAAAGGACATTTCAGCAATGAGAATCTATTCAGATATCACGAAAACAATCGGCAAAACTCCACTCGTACAAATGCAGCGCTTGGGTAAAGATCTCCCAGGAAAACTTTTGCTTAAACTTGAATTTTTCAATCCGCTGGCATCGGTCAAAGACCGCATTGGTCTGGCGATGATCGAAGCCGCCGAGGTTTCTGGTAAGTTGAAGCCAGGCATGGATATCATCGAACCGACAAGCGGTAACACAGGGATTGCGTTGGCATTCGTCGCAGCGGCTAAAGGTTACTCGATCACATTGACCATGCCTGAAACGATGTCGCAAGAGCGCAGAACTTTGCTTTTGATTTTGGGAGCGAAAATAGTTTTGACTCCGGGTCCTTTAGGGATGAAGGGCGCAATTGCGAAAGCTATCGAACTTCATGAAAATAACAAAAACTCCTGGATGCCAGCACAGTTTGATAATCCAGCAAATCCCGCGGTCCACGCAGAAACCACAGCACTTGAAATCTGGCAAGACACTGACGAGCAGGTCGACATGGTTGTCAGTGGCGTAGGGACTTCAGGAACCATCACGGGTATTGGCCGAGTCCTTAAAGCAAAAAAACCATCGGTAAAAATGATTGCGGTGGAGCCAACCGAGAGCCCTGTGCTCTCAGGCGGTAAGCCGGGGCCCCATAAAATTCAAGGCATTGGTGCTGGCTTTGTGCCATCAGTGATGGATTTAAAAGTCGTTGACGGGATTGAGCAGGTGTCTTCCGAAGAAGCCCTGAAAATGGCGCGCGAAGTGATTAAAACTGAGGGTATCCCCGTTGGGATTTCTTCAGGTGCCGCAATCACGGCAGGACTTCGTCAGGCAGCCAAGGAAGAAAATCGTGATAAAAACATCGTGGTGATAATCCCTAGCACAACTGAACGCTATCTCTCCACATTGCTAGCAGAGCAAGAGCGCACTGAAGCTCAAGCTTTGAAAGTTCATGAAGTGGACGAAAAATATTTGGCGAGAGTAAAATAAGGAGTCTATGGTTCCTTTTAAGATTCCAGACATGGCAAAAGTTCTGATGAAGATCGGGGAGGCGGGGGAAGTCCTGGCTCCTTCGTCTGAATTGAATGTCTTTGTCTGGAATGTTTATAAGGGCCAGGGCGCCAAGATTTTTGAAAACGATTTTCGCAAGCATGGCAGCGGTAAAGATTTTATTCTGCTGCAGGAAGCCCTTGTTGATAACAAGATGCCGCTTTTGTGGAAGCAGGATTTTTCGACCTACGAGTGGCATCTGGCGCAAAGTTTTCACTATAAGAAAAATCAAAACAGCACCGGAGTGGCAATTGGTTCAAAATATACACCTAGTGCCGTGGATTTCATTCGTTCCAGCTCGCGTGAGCTTTTCTGGCTCACTCCCAAGCTGACGCTTTTCAGTGAATATGATTTCGAAGGCAAAAAAGTTTTGGTGGTCTGCACCCACGTTTTGAATTTCGTAACGACCAGTGCTTTTACAAATTCACTCTATGAAATTGCCGAACGTATTGCCAGATTCGAAGGCCCAGTGGTTTTGGCTGGAGATTTCAACACCTGGAATGTAAAACGCCATCTTATCATGAAAAGTATTTTCCGTGATTTAGGTTTGGAGCATATCGATCTGGAAAACGACGGACGCCTGCTGAAGCTTGATCACGTCTTTGTGCGCGGTTTTGATGTTCTTAAAGCAGAAGTGCACAGCTCTGTCCTCAGCTCCGATCATTTCCCCTTGGAAATTAAATTGAAACTTTAGCGTCCGTTATTCGTTAGGTTTTTCGGAGGAGCGGTTTATTCAATTGGCCCTGCAAGATCAACTTACTCAGGCCGGATTAAAATATAAGGTGCAAGTTTCTTAACTTTTGAAGTGAAAAACTCGTTTTAAAGTCATGCGCGAAGCCGACGCCATCTCTGCCGCGACGATCGCGCCAAAGATCCACAGGACACCCGCTTCAAACGAAACGCCTTGAGCAAGCATTGCAAAAGCTCCGAGCGACAAAAGTGCCACCGAGCCAATCGTCAACACACGCGAGCGCATTAACACCAACCACTCATCATATTTCAAAAGCAGCCGAGCGATGATAAAGGTTGCCGCTAGATAAAAGGCCCCACAAAACACCTGACAAAAAGCCGGGGAGATCTTCATAAACACACCCATCAAGCCTTCGCCTGAAAAAAACAAGCGGGTGCCGAATTGTGGACAAGCCATCAAAGTAAAGAAAGAACTTACCAAGTGAATCCCGCCCAATTTAACCGCGACCGTAGAAACCTTAGGCGCAGTTGCCGAAATCTCCGCACGAATCTTATTTAAGACAAAAGAAGAACCCGCAGTTTCACCTGCATCTTTTTTAAAAGACTCAAAATCGTTTTTTATGTCTTTCATTTGTTGTTTCTCCTTAAGGACTTCAAAGCGCGACTGACCAATTGGCGAATATTACTGTTGGACGTTTTCATACGACGAGCCATCTCGTCGTATTCCAACTCATCCAGATACCTGAGTCGCAAGGCCTCTTGTTCACGGGGGCCGAGCTCCTTGAGTAAAGCCGCAGCCTCTTCCTCTCGCTCAAGACTAGGAGCGGAGTCATCGATTTGTGACATTTTATCGTCCCATTCGAGGTGGTTTTTAATTTCGCGGTTTTTATAGTCTTTAAGCTCACTTCGAGTGATGACATAGATCCAGGCCAGGGCCGCATATTTAGGATCATAGAGGTGCTTTTTACGAAAGACCTGCATAAAAACGATCTGAAGAACATCGTCGGCCTGCTCAGCTGATAGGCCACGCTTTTTAATATAGGCTAAAACACGCGCCGATTGTCTCGTATAGAGATAATCCAATGCCTTGGCCTCCCCCTCGGCGAGAGAGATTAAAAGTTCTTCGTCTGTTTGGTCTGCCAGTTTTTTTTCCATCACTTTGTCACAAAGCCTCTGCCCCCATCCTAATAGCTGATGAAGGAACAAACAAGTATGAAGATGTTCGCATTACTTTTAGTACTCATCGCAAGTTTCAGCATTCAAGTGCAAGCGCATCCCGTGTCTTATCAAGGGGCGACCTCACTGATGTCGTATAATAAGCCTGATGAAAATGAATTGCTCTTAACTTACTCTTTTAAGTCTTATCTAGCAGGTGGCTTGTATTACTTTAAAGTGGATGATGTGAACTACACTTTACCGCGGGTCAATTTCCTGGCGAAGCGTTGGAATAATGAAGATTCGCAAGGTAATATATACCTCAGTGCGGGTTTTGGGGGAGAGAAGTCCTACGATCAAACCAAGGGCGTGGGCTTTGCTGCCGTCGATCTCGACTGGGAGTCTCGGAAATATTATACCGCCGCTTCCTACAGCAGATTTTTCCGCGATCACTCGGAGCCGCAGTTACGACCTGATTTTGAAATGATGAAACTGCGTGCGGGTGTTGCGCCCTATTTGGCTGAATACAACGAAATCAATGCATGGTTTATTCTGCAAGCAGACAAGCAAAATGATACGGGTGTAGAGCTCACTCAATTCGTGCGACTGTTTTATCGCAATGTCTTGGTGGAGCTGGGTGCGGGATTTAATGGAAATTGGGCATTTAACTATATGGTGCATTTTTAAGAGGAGAATTTATGAAATCGACGATACTTGCTCTGTCACTTTTTTTTTCAACAGTGGCGTTCGCTGCGGAATCTGAAACAGTGGGCGTGAAAGGCATGGTGTGTTCTTTCTGTGCTCAGGGAATTACCAAAAAATTCCAAGAACAGCCGGAAGTTGCCAAAGTGGAAGTGAGTCTTGAAAAGAAATTCGTGAAACTCACATACAACGAAGGCAAAAAACTTTCTCACGAAAAAATTGAAACTCTTTTAAAGGACGCTGGCTATGAAGTTAGCTTCGACAAAAAATAGTTTTTTTACTTATCTGACTCTATTTAGCTCCGCGGGGACTCTGGTTTGTTGTGCACTGCCAGCGTTGTTTGTCAGTGTGGGGCTGGGCGCGGTGCTCGCTGGAGTGGTCACAGAAATCCCGGGGCTGATTTGGATTTCTGAGAACAAAATCCCTATGTTTATTTTTGCGGCAGTGATGCTGACTGGAAATGGACTGTGGATGTGGTTCAATCGCAATGCGCCTTGTCCGATTGATCCAGAACTTCGCGACGCTTGCATAAAAGGCAGAAAGTTCTCTGTTCGTGTCTATGCACTTTCCGTGGTGATATTTTTAATCGGTGCCTTCTTTGCCTTTGTTGCTCCCGTACTGTTCTGAGACGAGAGCAACTTCGGCGATCTTTCATACGATGTTTGATTCCTTGCCACCTCATTCTCATTTTGAATGAGTCATGGTTAATATAAGCACTTTTCGGAATAAACTTTTGGGCCCTCAGATTGCATCATCATCTGGCTATCAGGGGGCGATATGAAGTTAGAGCGTTTCACAAGAGGTTTTGTGGCTATCGTGGGAGCCGGTGTGCTTATGGTAGGATTTCAAAACTGCGCCAAAGTTGGCTTGTCGTCGGGAGTCGATTTCTCTAACGCCTCATTGCAGGCAGCAGCCCCTTCAGCAACGGATCTTCCATCAACATCGGATTCAGCAAGCGACAGTCCTTCTTGTGATAGCAAGTCTCATGCTGAAGAAAGTGGATCGGGATTTGTGGAATGCGAGTTGATCAGCCCGAACACCAAAGTGATTTTAGCCGACCAAATGTCTGGCAGTCCGTCTAACTCCAGCTCGACACGAATCTGCATGTCAGAATATGCCTGTCTGAATTTAGTCAATGATTATGCTGTGACTCACGATTGTTCATTAGCGGCGGGAGCCGCCACTTCACCGAGTTCAAATGGTGTTCAGTGCACTAAGATTTTCCCAGGTAGCAAAGGAACATGTAAAAATGCGAAAGCATTAAGCGACTCCGATGTTTCTGCATTACTCGCGAAATTAGGAAAATAATTAAATACCAAAAGCCTTCTTTGATTTTTCAGGGAAGGCGTTTTCTTCGAAAACTCCTGCCATCCCAAGGCCGCCTCGATTTGTGGCGCCTTGTCATCCGGATCTTCGCCGATTTATTCCATAGCCCTCCATAAAAACGATTTGAAGGACATCGGCGGACCCCGTGTCATAGCATGACGCAGGGTTGCTATTAAAAATGTGTCCCCACCTAACGCAGCGTTGACTGGATGCAATGTTTTGATTATCCCTAAGTCTTCGTAATTTAAACGAGAAATCAAACATGGAGTGCAACAATGTTTAGTAATAACTTGCTAATGTCTCCGGCGATCGCTGGGGTTATTGGTTTGGTGTTGGCAGTAGTTCTGTACCTTCGCGTGAAGGCACAACCAACTGGCAATGAAACGATGAATCGCATCGCGGGCTACGTTCGTGAAGGTGCGATGGCTTTCCTTGTACGTGAGTACAAGGTTCTTTTTGTCTACGCAATCGTCGTAGGCTTGGTTCTTTGGTACGCTCTAGGCGCGATCGCAGCGGGATCATTCATCCTGGGTGCGTTCTTGTCTTTGCTTGCTGGCTTCTTCGGTATGAAAGCTGCGACTTACGCAAACGTTCGTACGACTCAAGCAGCGGCAACTGGCTCTAAACCAGCAGCATTGCTTGTGGCACTTGATGGTGGCGCAGTAATGGGTCTGTCTGTAGCGGGTCTTGCATTGATTGGTTTGGGCGTTATCTACATGATGTTCAAAGATCAAACTGATATCGTTGGTACAATTCTTCACTCTTTCGCCGTAGGTGCTTCTTCTATCGCACTTTTCGCGCGTATCGGTGGTGGTATCTACACGAAAGCGGCTGACGTAGGTGCAGACATCGCTGGTAAAGTTGTAGAGAACATTCCTGAAGACGACCCTCGTAACCCAGGCGTTATCGCTGATAACGTAGGTGACAACGTCGGTGACGTTGCGGGTATGGGCGCAGATATCTATGAGTCCATGGTTGCAGCTATCGTTTCTGCGATGGCAATCGCTTTGACTATTCCAGCTGAAGGCTTGGGTAAGCTTTTGACTGACGTCACTGATGCAGCAGCAGTTCGTGGTGCTGGTGTGGCTTTGCCTCTTGTTCTTTCTGGTCTTGGTATGATCATCTCTATCGTTGTGATCTTCTTGGCTCGCGCGTTCAAAAACGGCAAGCCAGCGACAGTTCTTCGCAATGCTTTGATCATCCCGCCAATCTTGTTGACGATCGCAGCAGCTATCGTTCTTCCAATGTTTGGTATCTCTCAAGCAGTGACTGTTGCCCTGGCAGCAGGTGCTTTCGGTGGTGCTTTGATCGGTCTTATCACTGAGTACTACACAGCTCATCGTCCAATCCGTCTGGTTGCTGAAGCAGCTTTGACTGGTGCGGGTACGGGCGTGATCCGTGGTTTGGCAGTAGGTATGGAATCAACTGCTATTCCAATGTTGATCGTTGTGGCAGCAGCGTACATCGCTGACCACGCTTTGGGTCTATACGGTATCGCTATCGCAGCCGTTGGCATGTTGGCGGGTACTGCAGTGGTAATGACTGTGGATGCTTACGGTCCAATCGCTGACAACGCGGGTGGTATCTCTGAAATGTCTGGTCTGGGTAAAAACGTTCGTGACATCACTGACGAATTGGATGCTGTTGGTAACACAACTGCAGCGATCGGTAAGGGTTTCGCGATCGGTTCTGCTATTCTAACAGTTCTTGCTCTATTCTCTGCCTTCAACATGGAAGTGAACCACATCCGTTTGCAAAAAGGTTTGCAAGCAATGTCTTTGGATCTAACTTCTTCTGGCGTATTGATCGGTATCTTGATCGGTTCCATCCTTCCGTTCCTAGTTGGTTCAACAACTATGACGGCGGTTGGTAAAGCGGCTCAAAAAATCGTTCTTGAAATTGCTCGTCAATTCAAAGAAATCCCAGGTCTTCGTGAAGGTAAAGCAGAACCACAACCAGCAAAAATCGTAGACATCGCGACTCAAGCAGCATTGTTCGAAATGATCTTGCCAGGTATGATCGCTATCCTTGCTCCAGTGGCAGTGGGTTTCATCTTGGGTCCTCAAGCCCTAGCGGGTCTTCTTGCTGGTGGTTTGGCTGTGGGTGCGACTTTGTCTCTGTACATGGCAAATGCTGGTGGTGCATGGGATAATGCTAAGAAATTCATCGAAAAAGGTGGTTTGCCAGGTCATCCAAAAGGTTCTGACGCTCACAAAGCGGCGGTTGTTGGTGACACTGTAGGTGACCCGTTCAAAGATACTTCTGGTCCTGGTATCGCGATCTTGATCAAAGTTATGTCTGTCGTATCTTTGTTGATCGCTCAATTGATCGCTACTATCTAAGTCAGCGATCTTCTGACCGAAGTTGAAAATAAAAAAAGGAGCCCTTGTGATCTGTACCCCAAAAAAGGGACGGATTAAAAAAAGGGAACTTCTAAGGAACCTCGGCATTCTGTCGGGGTTTTTCCTTTTAGGGCCCACTGAGGTCGGTCGTTGTTATAGTAATTGA
>JBCNNR010000054.1:0-12756 GCA_039594295.1 Bdellovibrio sp. | reverse complement strand
TCCTGCGGCCAATGATTTCAATGCCCTTAAGCGTGAAATCAGTGACCTGGTGATGGCCGAACAAAACCGCTTCCAAAACGCTCAACTGCGTGGCTCAACCGGTGATTAAAGAAGGGAGCTAAAAAAGCTCCCTTCTTTATTTAGTTCTTCGAACATTGAAAAGAGAGGACTTCCTCAGGAGTGACAACGACGCCATTATAAGGGTTGAGGCCGCGACCACCGGAAGCCACTGCACCTTTTAGTGTTTTCAAATCTATCGCAAAGTTGATATAGCGATAATCCAATATAGAATCGGCCACGCTGGTTTTCAAAGAGATGTTCAAGGTTGAACCAGATTTGGCGATTTTTTGGCGTGTAAGTTCATTTCCGGAAATTTGAGTTCCCGTAATTTTGGCGAAGCCGTTACCCATGTAAACACAGACGTCCTGATTACCCGTTGGACATGAGAGTTTCAGCGGAAGTTCGACGCCGACATCATCGCTTTCGCTTGAATAAAAAATCGTCGACGATAAGCAGTCAGCAAAGCTCATTTGTGCCATCAGTATTACAATTGAAGAAATAATAAACTTATTCATGGTTTTCTCCAGACTAAAGAGGGTTGCCATCGCACTGAAGAACGAGTTGCTCGATCGTTTTAGTATTTAGGATCGCTTTTTTATAGTCTTTTGTTGAAATACCGATGAAGACGGATTCATTTCCCACGGCGAGAGTGTGCTGTTCCGGACCCACTTCAAATTGGACAGAACTCACATTGCCATCAATGGATACCGTCTGTTCTGTAGCATTAATTATAACATGAATTGTCTTGTGGCTTTCAGAGCTATAGCCTTGGCAGCTTAAAATGCCACCACCAACGCTGCCGACACCGCCGTTGCCAGCAAATGCAAAATTTGAAACTGAGATCATCGCGAAAAATAGTAGGTACGTTTTCATATAAATACTCCTGGTCTTGTTATATTTTGCCAGCTTCGCGAACACATCGCTCATAACCGAATGAGGCAGTAACTACTTAGCCGTGCATGCGACGGGTTGCAAGCGCCATGCCGGGTTGTAAAGCTGTGGTTAACGAATTAAATCGCACACAGATGCTTCAAGGGTTTTCCGAACGGTGAAGCATTGCACACAGGTGACTCGAAGAGGTGTTTTTCGAGCAAGCGTGGACAATTTGTACACGCTTGCTATTTCATTCGATAGCCTGCACGCTTGATAATATGAAACCTACGTTAAAAAAATATTTGAACGTGTTCCAGTACCTTCAGGATGTGTACCTTTTTAGAAAAAAAGTAGATTCACGTTTCTCATATGATGTCTGGGCCGAGGAATTGAATGCCAGTGACAAGTCTTATGTGCGGTTAGTGGTATTTGGAAAACGACCGCTGAATCCCAAGATGGCGGCAGCATTGGTTAAAAATTTAGAGCTTTCTGAAGTGGATGCAGAATACTTTCTGATGTTGATTCAATACTCGCAGAGTAAAACGCGTGAGCAAAAAGACCTTTTCGGCAAGAAATTGATATCTCTTTTGAGAAACGATTTTGATTATCTCGAGATCCAGGCGCATCACGAATTTCTATCGCACCCTTTGTTGCCGAGACTCCAGGTTATCTTGAGCTTTCAGGATTTAGATCAATCTGTAGAAAATCTGTCGTGGATATTAGGCGTTAGTGTTCAAGAAGTCACAGAGGCGTTAGAGAAGCTGGAGAACTTTAAGCTCGTTGAGAAGGTACAAGGTCGTTATAATCCGTTGAAGAAGTCTTTTAAAGTTCCAGATGGTTTTGGCGAGATGGGCTTAAAACTATTTTATGAGAGAAATCTCGATGATGCTCGGGCCGCTATTCAGCTTCCTAAAGAAGAGCGCCGTTTCAAAAGCTTGTTCTTGCCCATGAACGAGGGAGAGTTCCAAAAGTATTTGGATAATCTTGAGTCTTATTTGAATGAACAACTGGTGCAACACAATCCCGACGATTATGTCGATAGACGATTGTATCAAGTTCACTTCAATATTATTCCGGTCAGCGCAAAGACAAGATGAAGAAACGGAGCTTGCTGGTTTCACGGCAAATGACTTTTCATCTTGTCAGGTGGTATGCGCCAACGTGTGGCGATTGCGCGTATTGGCCTTAGATCCGCCGATCATGTTGATGGCAGAACAAAACCGCTTCCAAAACGCTCAACTCAGTGGCTCGACCGGAGACTGATGCGAACGACTATTTCAATATGTCAGTCAGTTGAATTGGAAAACGCTCGCCGTTTTTATATCGCGCCGATGCTTTGGTAAGTAATTTGATGCTGACATAATCGGAGACGATTTGTTCTGCGGAAAGTGAGCTTGCGCAATAAGCTTCTGCGGTCATGTATACGAATCCGCTTAAGCCGCCATTGATGAAAGCATATGTCGCGTCCGATTTCGTCACGCCGAAGGGAGGTCTTGCCTCTTGGAAGGACGGAAAGTCAATTCTTGCGATCGCAGAGGAACCTTCGAATTGTTTCTTGCTGGAAATTTCTATAACTGAATAAGGTGCTTCCATAAGTATAATTTCTAAATTTGGATTTGCTTCTTCCCAATCTTGAATATTGGGAAAGTTTTCGCTGGAAATAATGAACCTGGCAGAAACAGTGGGTCTTTTTAAATCAGGAAGTTGACTGTCTTCAGCTGCTTGATCACGAATTTCTTTCAACAGATTCAGGTGACGAAGCAAGGTGTTTCTTTTGGATTCATCTGAAGTTTCGAGCAATTCTTTTTCGAGTTGTGCGATACGGGTTTCATAGGCCTCGACCCGCTTTTGGGATTCTAATGCGAACTTAGTTTGTTCAGCGAGGTCTGAACAAAATGTGCTCGGGGAGTAAGGCAGAATATCGTAAGTGCCGCTAATCCCTGACAAAGGGGCCAGGAAGGCGGTCTTACAGTCTTCACTGAAGTAGATTTCAGGAACTCGAACACCCTGAGGAAAATTAATATGGCAGGAAGTTGCCAGTCTTGGTAATGGCGCCGTTTTTTTTGCTTCGGTTTTGGTTTGAGGTGGCAGGGCCGGTTTTTCAATAGATCCGTCTTTATAAGGTTTATTGCTTTCAGATGAGGGAGAGCAAGCAGCCAACAGAGCGGTCAGGGAAATAAGAGCCAATAGTTTGTTCATTTTATGCCTCGGTTTTGGGGTTCGCAGGCATATAAAGCAATGGCAGTGCCTGTTTGCCGAGGTCTCAAATCGATTTTAAGAGGTGTAGGGGCCGATAGTGTCCGAAATCCAGGAAATCACTCCCGGATTTTAGGATTAAAAAAGGGGAGCTTAAATTATTGCCCGCATTGGCAGTCGGTGCCCAGGCAAGACAGAACTTTTCCGTGATTATTGAACTGGAATTGGAAGACCTTGTTATCATGCATTTCTAACGAAACGGAGGAATTGTCTTTCAGCTTCAGATCCATCTTTTTTTCCACGCGAGTGATTTTGCCGGTCGCCAAAAGCTTTTCGACCGTGTCGTCAGCTTTCAGTGGAATTTCTTCCGGAAGATCTTGCGCATCCAATTTATAGAATTTCACCGTTTTTTTGGACTTTGCGTTGGTATTGTCAGCACCAATCACATGCACGCGACGTTTAGAGCCATCTGGTTGATCCAGGTGATAGTTTTCCAAAACAGTTTCTTCAGATTTCACGCCAAGGCTTTTACGCAAGTATTCGATCAATGCTTCTGGAGTACCAACTGCTTGTGCAGCGATTTCCGGAGCGCAGGCTTGCAAAGATTCATTAAACGTATTTTTGTCGGAAGTCGCAACCGGGGATTGTGCTGTTGCTGTTCCCGCAGAAGAACCCGTTACAGCCGTGTTCGGTGCTGAAGCACTTTCACCCGCCGTGGCCACCGCAGAGTTCGCGGCAGCGTTCAGTTGCCCTTGTTTTTCATGGAAAAGAATATGCAGGAAATAGTAATCAGCAGCGACGCCCAATACGAAAAGAATCGCAGCCCACATCAACCAACGTTTAAAACCAATTTCTTTCATAGTTCCTTTAATCCTGTTTCAGATTCGGAACCCAAACATCCCATGATTGACAGCCTCTTGCACGCTGCGAAGGTCCACGGAGCTGGCCCCAACGGTATTGCGCCTCGTCCATAGGGTTGTTGGAGATGAGTCCCGCAAATAATCTGCGTTTGAACTCAGCTAAGTCAATGTATTGACCCGAAATATATTCAGTGGTGCAAACCGAAACCCCATCAACGCTCACCGGCGCCATCTTGCGAGTTTCGCTGGCCATGCTTTCTTCAATATTGGGATAGATCTTGTTCAAGCGAACTCGCATGTCCAAACTCAAATCCGCAGCATTGTTGGCCAGAACCAAGTCGCGGTAAGCTTTGCGCAAAGTCACATAGTCATCAAAGACCCGCTGGTCACGGCTTGGCGTAGAGTAAGTGTCATAGTCTTCAAACTTCATGCAACCGCGTGTGGAGCGAAGGGCATTCAAGCCGTCGTTCACCGCACTCACACGGCTGACCAAACCTTGGCAAGTCACTTTTAACAGACGCGCCATCATTTGCTCATCGGTTTCGCGACGAAGTTGCAAGCGACCTTGGGCATACTTCACCCAACGCTTCAAAGGCACTTTGTATTGTTCTTCGCTATAGCCTGGAACTTTCCAAACCGGTTGATTCAAATACTCCGCCGGTCTCCAGTAACGAAAGCCCGCTCCACCCGCAGGAGTTTGGTCGCCCTCAAAAACCCATTCAGGATTTGGCCAAGATTGACGCTCTTGTAACGTTGAACCCGACGTGCGGCCCACGGTGGAATTGTAAACCAAGTGAGGCACACCAATGGGCAGCATTTCTTTGATCGTCCAAGAGTGATGATTGACCGCTGTGGTGAGCATCAAGGCACCAGCGCGCACAGTATTGCGTGAAATTGCAACGGGGTAGGTGTCGTTTGCAACCGACTTGGTGCTGACCATGTCATAGATGTAAAGCAGGAAGCTTTTCACACGTTGTTCTTCACGTTGCTTATCAAAGCGTTTCATTTGATTTGAAATCGTGCGGCCATAGGCTGTGGGATCTTGGATCACAAAAGGGAGTTTGTTTTCGTAAGAGAAAATCAAACGCATCGAATAAACCGTGTCAGCGCAGTCGGTACGCAGACCGTAATAAGGATTGCTTTGACCATTCGGAAGTTTTTTACGAGCGAAGAAATCAATTTGCCAGTTGTTTTCAACCCAGTCAGAGAAACGGTCTTCCCATGTCGGAGACCAAGAGTTAACTTCTGTCCACACCGCAGCGTGCGCGAAATTACAAGAAACCAAAACCACAAGAAGCAAAATCAAACGTTGCATGATGACTCCAAAGATTACGCGAGAAAACGGTACATTGCCGGTTTTTAAGATTCAAATAAAATGCCCCGCGGCCAAAGCCCTTTTCACTAGCGGTGACGTGTCATAAAACTCGGGCGAGTGCGTATTGAAATTCATTTTAGGAGTCATAAAATGGAAGAGTCTGTTGCCCAGTGGGTTGCAGAGAATGCGGAGGGATTATGAAAAGCTTGAAGTGGGTCTTAGGTCTTGTGTTCCTGGTGGGGACGGCAGAAGCGGCCATTCGAGAAATTCCCGTCAATAGCGGCCGAGCGTTGCGTGCCCAGGTCGACAGCTATGTTGAGATGTTGCAGAAAGAATTGGGGCTGGCAAAGAACAATAAAGAACGCTTTCGCGCCATCCGTCGTGTGACTGACGAAATTCGCGTCGTTCGTGAAAATAATATGCCTCAAACGGCCGCTGACGAAGCCTATATGGATTTAATGTTGACCGTTTTTGAGTCGGTTCCGTCCGAGAAAAATTTCAAAAAAAGCGACTGCGCTCGCTATGAAAACGATATCTTAAATCAGTTCGAGCCCACGGCCGATATAGAGCCCGTAGAGCCTGCCGTGAAGCCCGCATGGACGGCCCTGACCGTACTGTGTAGATAATGCCCTTGTGATTTCCTCTCAAATCCGTTAATTCTTCGGGGGTTTCCTATTTAACCCCTGCCAGGAGTTTGAGAGTGAAAAAGCTTATTTTGATGATCGCATTGACCGTGTCTTCCTCGGCCTTTGCCGGTGTGAATACGCCTGAGTTCGTGGACACTTTGGTCGACACAATCAACGCCAAATTGGTAGTGATCAATAAGGCTCGCGCACAAGATGGCGATAAACTTTACTGCTCTCAGTTGAATGCGACGCAAGTAAATTTGTTGGCGTCTTACTTCCGTAACAAAAAAGCAAATGCTTGGAAAACCCTGGATTCAATCAACGTTAAAAGTTTTGTCGATGCCGCTGGTTTCAATCTTTCTTGCTTTCCAAAACCTTGCAAAAACTACGACGATTTGGTTCATGGATTCTGCAACGCCAAATCCTACAAAATGGACCGCGATCTTTTGACAAACTCTTTGGAGTCCATCAAAGGTGGCAAAATTTATGTCAATACCACGATGGATGAAGTGGCTCGCTAGAATTTCAGTGTATTGAAAGTGTCAGATTTGAAAAGGGACCTGTGGGGTCCCTTTTTTTATGCCGTCGCTGTCGAAGCACATCTTGAAGTCGAATTCAGATTGAGTGGAAATATTTGAAGTAAATATTTTCAAGGAAAACTCATGACAACTCGATCGTTTAAGATTGTGCTCTTTTTCGTGGCTTTGGCATTTCAAGTTCCTTTCCAGGCCTCCGCGGACCCCACACCAGGTGAGGAGATGTTTATTTTCCATCTGGGATATTTCCTGCCGTCCTTTGATACCAAGTTGCGCGTGGATAATTCCACCCTGGGCCGTGGTGACGAAGTGAATCTGGAAAATGATTTAGGTCTTGATGTGGAGGAAACCACCATCCGTGGCGATGTCATGTGGCGCATGTCTGAACATAATCGTCTGACTCTGGGAGTTTTTAATTTCAATCGCACTGGAACCAAAACTTTGAATCGGCAGATTCAAATCGGAGATCAGATTTATCCAGTCGGTGCGACTCTCAATACCAATTTCAACTTCACAGTGATTCCGATTTCCTGGTCTTATGCATTCGTTAAAAATTCCACGTGGGAAGTGGGGGCCGGGGCCGGTTTACAGTGGTCGCAGATTAATTTCAAGGTCGACGGAAGTGCCTCGCTCAGCGGGATCAGTGGCAGTCGTGAAGCGACGGCCTCTGCCAATGCACCTCTGCCATTGTTGGGGTTTGATGCCAAATACTATATTTTTCCCACGTGGAGTGTCGGTACCAACCTTGGCGTGTTCGCTTATAAAATTGCCGCTTCGAACATGACGATGCAGGGGAATGTTGTGAACGCGACGATTTCAACCGATTGGTGGTTTACAACTTACATCGGCGCCGGGGCTGCGGTGAATTGGTTCTATGTGGGAGTGGATATGCAAGGTAGTAAATGGAGTGGTGATTTCAACTATCAGTACTTGGGTCCCCAGCTCTACCTTGCAGGACGATTTTAGTAACCTAGGATATCTACGTACGTAATACCTTTAGCAACGCCGGAAGAAACTTTGGCGCGTTGACCTTTGATCATGATGCGACCATCAAGAAACAATTGCTTGAATGTTGTGCGAGTGATGTTGAACAGGTTCAAATTTTCTTTTTGATTTCTCAGTGCATTCAAAAGAACCACGTCCAGGCGCTTCGCTGATTTATGAAGTTCAATCGTCACGCGAAATGATTTAGGGGGACGAGGGGGAACGTGATTTACGCCTTGATATTCTTCCATGGATTCTCCGAACTTAAGTGAGCCGGAAAGATGCCATGGGTGAGGACATTTTGTCCAATGTTCTTCCCAAAAGGCCCGCCCGGAATTGGGGGACCCTGGAAAAAGGTAAGGCAATGCTGTGGCTTAGTGGCAGTTATTTCCGGTAGGTGCCTGAATCGTCGTCACACAGGCAAAACGCAGGGTTTGGCCGACTTTAAGGCCTTTGGCTCTTGGAAGGCTGGCCTTTGCCTTGGTGACCTGGGCCACTCGAATGGAATCCCATTTGTACCCTTGCAGGCAACCGTCATCGACGTTGTCGCGGGTGACCACAGTTTCTTTGAGGACCTTCAAAATAAGTGAGGTGTATTTGGGAAGAGTGTTGCCGTAAGCAATCCCATCGAAATTGACCAGTTTGTTGTCCGTTTCAATCTCGGTTTCAATAGCGCGATCGGTGCCCGGCAAAAGATAAAGAGACAGGCTTTGGCCAGCAGATGTTTGAGCAACGCACTCTTCAGTGACGGTGCCTTCAATGGCGATGGCTGCGGATGAAGAAATAATGAATGCAATAAGTGTGATCATGAATTTCATAATTACCTCGATGGCCATAACTGTGTACCAATTTGGACTGACAAATAAACTATTCTGAACTGAAATCGCGGCAATTTAGCCGCAAAATGAATCCAGCTGGGAGCGAAGTTCCGACAATGTTTTTTCGACTTGTTCCAGCTTAATGAAAAGATCGGCTTGTTTTGGTTCACGGCCCGTCATCAGGACAAAGAGGCTCACGTCCAATGCGGCTGCCAACTTTTCATAAGGTTCGCCCAGGATTTGACGACCGTTTTCCCATTCACGATAGGTTGTGACGGGGATCATGGCCAGGTCCGCGACCTGTTGAGCTGACATATCTTTTTCTGTGCGCAGTCTTTTTAAACGTTTTGCGAGTGTTTCCATGGAGCTGTTTATAGAATGCGTCCGCATATGCGTAAATTAGAACGTTTGGATGATAACATTCCAAAAAATAGAAGGCAGAGTGTTGACTAGGTGAAACGGGTTATATACTGGCAGCGCTGGCAGAGGTTCTCGACAAGCTTGTTGTCCTTGAAACCTTTCAGGATTTTTACCGAACGTTCTGAGCCAAGAATAGCTTCGATGCTGGCGTCTTTGACGTTGCCCAAAGGGATCTTGCCCTCTTTATCCAGGCAGCAGGGGACGACGGTGCCGTCAGCCAGCACGCCAAAATGGCTGGAAAGCCCATAGCAAGTTCCACGAGTGCCCAGGATCGGCAAATCCACTGAGGGCCAAGTGAACTCGGTATCGAAATGCAGGTGCAGGCGATTTTGAATACGCACGCTTTTATTGCGGCGAACATCGATGTCTTGGTTAAAAGTAAAACCAAACTCGCTGCAAACACGATCCAGCATCGAGCGGTTTTGCTGACCGGTACCCATTGGGTCATCTAAATTCCACAGGCGATAATTGATATAAAGTTCGGGCCGTTCTGCCATCGCGCGACGAGTGTATTTAAAGATTTTTCCCAAATAGATCGACGGATCTTTATCGCCGTAATTGTCATGGAAACTGTGTAAAGAAAAATTCACTTGGCGCAAAATCGGGCGCAGAAGGAGCTCTTCTTTCACCGCGTTCATCAAAACACCATTGGTCACCAGGAAGACGGGCACCTTATGGGTCTCGCAAACATCCAGAAACTCCGCCAGCTTTGGGTGCACCAAGGGGTCACCCATTAAGTGCAAAGTCACTTGATCAGTAAGCGGAGCCACTTGTTGGATGACCGATTCAAAGACCTCCAGGCTCATCATTTTCTTTTCGCGCTCCACAGGCGGACAAAAGCTACACTGCAAATTGCAGATGTTGCTGATCTCGATATTCACCTTATGAAAGCGGTTTTTGGTTTTTATGGTCTATTCCTCTGGATTTTGAATGTCTTACTCTTGAGGACTGTGGCCGTCAATTTCTCAGCTGACTTTCTTTCTGGTGTTTGGAGTTCGGGCAAAAAAAAAGCCCCCAGATTCTTCCGAGGGCTTTTTTGAGTACTTTAAAAGTTTGCGATTACATCTGACGAGCGCGTTTTTCAACCGCAAGGGCGGCTTCACGCACGACTTCGGACAAAGTCGGGTGGGCGTGGAAGGATCTTGCAAGATCTTCGCTGCTGCCACCGAATTCCATGCACACGATCACTTCGTGGATCAGCTCAGAAACGCCAGGACCCACCATGTGAGCGCCTAAAAGCTTGTCTGTTTTCTTATCCGCGATGATTTTCACGAAGCCTTCTGTGAAGCCTTTCGCGCGGGCACGGCCATTTGCCAGGAAGGGGAATTTACCCACATTGACTTCGATTCCTTTTTCTTTCGCTTGCTCTTCGTTGATACCGACTGTCGCCACTTCAGGGTGAGTGTAGATCACGCCAGGAACCGTGTTGTAGTTCACGTGACCTGCGCCACCCGCAAGCATTTCGGCAACGGCGACACCTTCTTCTTCGGCTTTATGCGCGAGCATTGGTCCGGCGATAACGTCACCGATGGCATAGATGCCCGGAACTGATGTTTGGTAGTGGCCATCCACGATGATGCGACCTTGTGGATCTTTTTGGATGCCAGTTTCTTCACAACCCAAGCCATTGGTGAAGGGTTTGCGACCTGTCGCGACCAACACTACTTCGGCCTTTGCCGTGGTTGCTTTACCATCGGTCAAAGATTCGTAAGTCACTTCAACACCGTCAGCAACAACATTAGAACCAGTGACTTTCGTAGAAAGAAGGAACTTCATGCCTTCTTTTTCCAAGTTGCGTTTAAGTACGTTCATGCAATCTTGATCAGTTGCACCACCCAGGCGGTTGGTGTACTCGATCACTGTCACTTCAGCACCCAAGCGCTGCCATACAGAACCAAGTTCAAGGCCGATCACACCGCCACCTACAACGATCATCGTTTTAGGAACTTGTGGCAGAATCAAAGCGCCAGTGTTGGAAACGATTCTTTTTTCGTCGTATTTCAAGAATGGCAATTCAACAGGAACAGAGCCGGAAGCAATCAAGATTGCTTTTGTCGTCAACACTTGCGTGTTGCCGTCGTCTGTTTTTACTTCCACTTTACCTGCTCCCAGGATTTTCCCGAAGCCGTTGATGCCCGTGATTTTGTTTTTCTTGAAGAGGAAGTTAATGCCATCAGTGTTGGCTTTAACGACTTTGTCTTTACGGGCGATCATGGTGCCCAAGTCCAATTCAACTTTGGGAACTTTGATACCGTGAGCAGCGAAATCATGTTGAGCGGCCACGTAATGTTCAGAACTTTCCAAAAGTGCTTTAGAAGGAATACAACCGACGTTTAAGCAAGTGCCGCCGTATGTTTTGTCTTTTTCGACAACCGCAGTTTTTAATCCCAACTGAGCGGCGCGAATGGCGCCCACGTAACCACCGGGACCGGAACCGATAACAATAAGATCAAATTGATTGTCAGACATACGTAACTTCCTTTGGTGTGCACTACAGGCGGAGTTTTAAATGACTCTCTTTTTATACGCTATTTTAGCATTGGCGGTCACTAAAGAAGCTTCGTTTTCGGCGGGGCTTTGGGCTGAATTTGCTTTGAGGGCTGCGTGTGACGCACTTTGAGGCACGAGATATTCTCAATATTTTTAGCTATTTATGATCCAGATCATGCTTTGCTAATAAATATTGCCTGGTACCTTGCAATCCGAGGTACCTTGGATTAATTTGTACCTCACAAGGGGCTCACATGAATGTTCAGTTTAAAAAAGGTGTGATTGAACTCTTGGTGTTGTCGCTGCTGAATCGCAAAGATCGCTATGGGTATGAGCTGGTCGAAGCAATTTCACAAAGCATCGAGATCGCCGAAGGCACAATCTATCCTTTGTTAAAAAGAATGACCGATGAAGGTTATTTTAAAACCTATCTGCAAGAATCAGCAGAGGGGCCGCCGCGCAAATACTATCAAATGACGACGAAGGGTCGAACGTATTTCGATGAGCTTCGCAAGGAATGGCGCGAGTTTTCAAAAAGTGTTGAAAAGATTTTGGGAGAATAAATGACGAAGGCAGAGTTTTTCGAACAACTGAATCAGGGTTTGAAGAAAGTAAGAAAAGAAGAGCGCGCAGATATTTTGGCGGAGTACGAAGAACACTTCCACCATGCTTTGGCCAAGGGCAAAAGCGAAGAACAGATTTGCCACGACCTGGGTTCTGTTGAGCAAATTATCAAGGACTACCGCATTGAAAAAATCCTATCAGAGCAAGTGACGGGTGAAACGGGTCACGCCAAATCAATTTTTCGAGCCGCATTAATTTTGATGGCATTGGCTCCTTTGAATTTCATCGTGTTTATTGGACCTTTTTTGGTCACAGCCTGTTTGCTGATCGCCTTTTGGTCGGTCGGGGGGGCGATTTTTTTAACGGGGACAGCGCTTTTCTTTACGCTCCTATTTAAGATTTTCACCAGTTTATTGGTCCCGGTTTTGATGATTGGGAGTGTTGGGGTTGCAGCGTTGGGAATTTTCTTAATGTTGCTGCTGTTGCCTGTCACTCAGTTGATTGGTGCTGTGATTTTCAAGTATCTGAAATGGAACCTTGATTTTGCGAGAGGTCACTAAAATGAAAAAATATTACGTTGTTTCCTTGATCGCGAGTTTCTTTGTGGCGGCGATTTGCTTGGGCGCTACGGCGACTTTTGTTTCTACTTGGAATAAGAAAGACAAGCAAGAGCTCACAAATTTGGTCTTTTCAAAGTCATCCTGGACATACACGATTCTTGAACACAAAAGCGAAGATGTTGGCGCGATCGTTGATGCAACTCCCAAAAATATTTCACTGCAAGGGTATGAAGAAATTGAAGTGATCGTGCCGAATGGGAATATTCATATCACTGCAGGCGCCGGCACTGAAGCCAAATTGACTGCTCAAAATCTGTCAGAAGGCTGTCAGGTCTATTTGATTCGTTACGACCAGGAGTTGCGAGTGAAATTTGCCAAAAAAGAGAAAAAGACCGAGGGTTGCAGCGGTGATTTGACGGCAGAACTTCCGCCATCAATGGAATTGGACATCACC
>JBCNNR010000053.1:0-12928 GCA_039594295.1 Bdellovibrio sp. | reverse complement strand
ACCAATCGGAAGATCTGGTGATTGAAATTGGCTTGCGCCAATTTGATTTCAATAAAAACACCGGCGAAATTTTACGCCTGGGTAAATCTTATTCCGCATTCCAGGATCCCGGCCGCCCCCTTTCAGCAGAAATCGTGGCATTGACCGGAATTACTGATGCAGATCTTGAAGGACAAAAAATTGATTGGGCCCATGTGGACCAATTGATTTCTGAAACCTGCCTGGTGATTGCTCACAATGCCAAATTTGACCGCCCCTTTATTGATCGCAAATCAAAAACGTCCACCGAAAGAATCTGGGGTTGTTCATTTAAACAAGTGGATTGGAATTCTAAAGGCTTCACCAGTCCAAAGCTTGAGCTTTTGAATATCTATCATGGTTTCTTTACAGACTCTCACCGGGCCTTGAACGATGTCGATGCTTTGCTCTTTTTGCTAAGCCATACGGATCACAACACAGACAAAACGTATTTGTGGGAATTGACTGCCAACGCCAGACGCATGATGACCCACGTAATCGCTAGCTCTGCTCCGTTTGAATCAAAAGAGCATTTGAAAACTCGCGGTTACTCCTGGGATAACACCAATCGCTTCTGGTCTAAAATCATTTTTAAAGATGATGTGAAAAATGAAATCACTTGGCTGGAAGACACCGTCTATTGCGGCCCGTTCAACGGTATTCAACGTGATATCGCTCTCATGGATAACTTTAAGTAATCTATCGAACTGATAGAATTTCGTACTCGCGTGTTTGATCGCCTTGCTCAACAATGGCGACATCCCCCTCAACTAAATCCAACAGCGCCTCCCCCAGAGGGCTGTTCGGTGTCACGATTTGGATTTTCTTGCCTTCAAATGTGACAGTCACACCCCCACCATGGGTCATCATCAAGAGGTGACTTTTTTTCCCGTTGTTTTCGACTTCGATCAAAGCAGTGCCGGCAATCTTATCATCCGGACCGAAGTCCTTAATAACAACGTGTTTTAAGACGACCAGGAATTCTTTGATCTCCGCGATGCGTTTTGCCTGACCTCGTGCCAGATAGGATGCCTCTAGCCCTCGCGTATCGTATTCATTCTCGGGTTTAGATTCCTCATTGGTCACAGCTTCAATAGTGGCTTTCGCAGAGGCTGTTAGAACCTCGACGTCTTTTTCAACTTCGCTTCGGATATGTTCAATCAGTTTTCGCTTATCCACGTGCCACTCCAGTGATACAATGACTGACTTAAGGGTGACTGATTTGAACAAGGATTGCAATATGTCTGATTCGTTTCTTGCCATTGACTTTGGAACCAGCAATTCCCTGGTGGGAGCATTCCATCAAGGAAAAACTCACGGAGCACTCCCGCTGGATCACAAAGCCGCAGATCCGACATTGATGCGGACACTTTTGTATTTCCCAAATCCAGATCTTTGCTATTACGGCGCCGAAGCCATCGAGCAATATATCGAACAAGACATGGAAGGTCGCCTCTTTCGTTCTTTCAAATCCCATCTTCCCAATCAAAGTTACCTCGGCACGGTGATCGACAATCGCATCGTAACCTTAGAGAGCATGGTGGGAATTTTTCTTTTAGAACTTAAAAAACGCGCCGAAAAACATTTAAACCAGACGATTACTAAAGCAGTCATCGGCAGACCCGCTCGTTACTCGATGGATCCGGTGGCCGATGGCTTTGCCTTACATCGCATGGAAAAAGCAGCCAAAATGGCGGGCTTCACCGATGTTCAATTTGTTCCAGAACCTTTGGCTGCGGCCTTTGATTATCGCAAACAAATCACTCAAGAAAAAATCGTCATGATCGGTGACTTTGGTGGAGGAACCTCCGACTTTACCTTGATTCGTTTACGCGCCGAAGGCTTTGACAACAAGGACGTCCTGGCAATTGATGGCTGCCCCCTGGCTGGTGACGCCTTGGACTCTGTATTCATGAGTCACCGCCTGAATCAATATTTCGGTGCAAAATCTCGTTATCGCTTACCGATGAGTAGCAATGTATTAACCATGCCACCCGCGGTTTCGCAAAAACTGAATCACCCGGCCCATATCGTGCACTTAAAAGAAAAAGACACTTACGAGTTTATTCGTGAAGTGAAAAAGTGCTCCTTAACGGCCCAGGATAAAGAATCCATCGAGCGCTTATTTATTTTATTGGAAGACCAGCAAATATTCCCGTTCTTTGAAGCCATCGAAAAAACCAAACGCGGTCTTTCGACCGCTGATAGTTTTGATTTTAACTTTGATTACCCTGAAATCGAAATCACCGAGAAATTTACCACCACTCAATTTATTGATTGGGCGCTAACGACTCGGGAAAAGATCTTTGAAGGACTGGATCGCTGCCTGGAATCCGCAGGAGTCAGCGCAGAACAAGTGGATCTGGTGTGTCTCACGGGTGGAACAGCCAAAGTGCCTTTTATCCAAAATGAGCTCGAAAAACGCTTTGGTAAAAACAAGCTTCAGACCCAATCCCACTTCCACTCCGTGCTTTCGGGCCTGGTCGAATCGGCTAGCTTTTGGGCAAACGGACAAAAGGTCACTTAATTTTCATCTCATATTCAACCTGTTAGAGATCAAAGGCTGTCATCTAAAACCATGACAGCTGTCTAACTTTTTCGTCTCTCTCCCCAGTATTTTACAATTGGCCCCTGGCCCCTAAGTTGCTTTGTCTCAAAGTAACGGAACGTTTCACCAAATCCACTTCAAAAATTCTGCTCTGGGGAGGGCTCAATGATGAAAGCACATGTTTATATCAACGGTATCCATGCACTGCCACCGCAATTAAAAAAAGACAAATCACTGAAAACAGAAATTGTCGACAACCCCTATGAATTTCGCGATAAAATGAAGGACGAAACGATCGCGGAAAAAATCATCGTGGCCTTCTTGCCGTTTTTGGAAATCCGTCATTACGAGCTCTACAAGCACTTGCAAAAAACCACTCCGAACTTAAAAATCTTTTTCGTAGTGAGTGAACTCTCCAGCAACATGCGCATTCGCTTGCGTGCAGATAACAACTTTGTAGTGATGTGGAAAACCGAAGAAACCAATCTGGTTAAAAATATTCATAAATATCTGGATGGCAAATCCGTGGAATCTCGCCAGGATCGCCGAGAGCACGCAACTTCCAAGGGGCTTTTAAGTCCTTCCAAATTGCCACTGGGCCATCAAAACAAGGGATTTCAACCGATTCTGGGTGGCAGCTTTGAAAACCTCTCGCCCCACGGAACCTGCATGAAGATTCAAGCTCCCTTTTATGATCAAAAGGACTTCGTCAATCTGACCTATCAAAACAAAGAGGGCGAGTTTGTCTCCTTAGAAGGCCAAGTGCGCTGGTCCAAATGGGATCAAAACACAAAAACCCAAGAACTGGGGGTTCAGTTTCTCTCCAGCGTGATCGTGTAATTCAGCTCCCTATTCCCGGTGGGGAATCAGAACGTTAACACCTCCCCACCGACTCCTTTTTTGGCACCCTTATTGAAATACTAAAAGTTGAAATAACAAAGCTGTCGCTAGAACGGGCTGATTGGTTTTTTGGGACTTCTGTGAATGTAAAATCCCAAAGCACTGCGCGCGCAAGCCGTCACTTTGGAAAACTTAAAGTTAACCAATACAAACAAGGAGAGAGAAAATGAGAACAATGAAACTGATCGCAACGGGTCTAATTTTAACTGTCGCATGTATCGCCCAGGCAAAAAAAGGTGATATCAGCTTTGAGCAAAAAGAAGACAGCACGGGCAGAAAAGTCATCCTGGAAGTGGGAAACTGCTCTTACTCCAACCAAGCAGGTGTCAATGGCACAATCGTGGTTGCTGAGTTGCCTTATGCTTACTGCGAAGAAGTTCGCACCTACACAGCGGAAGTTGTCGACGGTGGTTTTTTTGGCAGAGACAAAATTAAAAGCATCAGCAACGAACAAATCCAAACTCGCATCGCAACAAGAAATATGCGCATTGATTCCACGGTCAATTCTTTAAACCGTCAATTGAGCGGACAAAACGATGGCGGCCTCCTTGGAGACGCTCTCAACAACCTTAACGACATGGTGCAAGTTCAAGCCAACTGTGAAAACCAAAGAAAAACACTTGAGTTGCAATCTCGCCACGCAGATGCGGACTTAGCGGCTCGCTGCCACTAATTTCCAAGAATCCAAGTAATCACTCCAAATCCCGGAATACGTAATTCCGGGATTTTTTTATTTCTGCCACTTAACATACTGCCTTGCCACTCCTGACAAAACACAGTCTAATCAATTCATGATTGAAGCTTTAAAAGAAAAATCCGAACTGATTACCTGGGCCCTTCTGATCATTCTTTCGGCACTGTTCCTTTATATCAATTTACCATTTTTGGTACCTTTGATTTTGGCCGCGATCTTTGCCATGGGTCTTATTAATTTTGTGAATCGCATGGCTGCGAAAACTCGCGCGCCTCGTTGGCTGTCCGTCTTTGTTTTGGTGTTTGCTGGCTTAGCCCTGATGTGCATTCCGGTTTCGTTGGCGATGTATCGTGTGGGCGTTCATTTAAGTGCTCCCCAAGAGCTTCAATCCTCACCGATCGTGACCCAACTTCAGGGCCTTCAGACGACGGGCTTAAATCTGCTGAAACAAGCCACCGAATGGACTGGATACGATCTTGTGACTCCAGCACAAGGCATGATGACTTCTGTTTTTGGCAAGGTTGGAAGCTGGGCCCTGACTTACTCTTCCGACATGGTGGCACAACTTCCAGGAATTCTATTTAACTTTTTCATCTTTGTATTATTCCTGTACTTCCTTTTACTGAAAGCCGCCCACATCAAAGAGTTCGTGGTTCGTTACAGCCTGGTCGACGACAGTCTGACGGAAGCCCTGATTAAACTTGCTAAGGACTCTTGCTCCGTCACTTTGTTTTCAACCTTCGTGATCGGTTTGATTCAGGCGTTCTTTATTGGTATCGGCGGACTCATCTTCGGCGAAGGTGATTTCTGGCTGGTTGTAACTGTGACCTTTGTCGTTTCTTTTATTCCGATCATTGGCGCAGCCCCTGTTGGTTACTTACTTTCCGTCCTGGCCTTCATCGGTGGTCGCACCGGTTCCGGAATTGGCATGGCCGTCATCGCAACGATCGCGGGCACCATCGACAATGTCCTAAAACCCTTCTTTGTCGGAAACTTGGGCGATCAAAAAATCTCTCCCCTGGTTGGCTTTACTTGCGTCATCGGCGCCATCATCATGTTTGGAATTTCAGGCTTACTACTTGGACCCGTGATCATGAACATCGCCTACGGAGCAATCCCCTTGCTGTTAAAACACCTAAAAAGCAACGGCTCCACCTTCTTCACCCACGACACATAAAAGGGAGCTAAAAGGTACGGACACACTTTTGGTAGCTACAATGCATAAAAAGGCAGGATTTCTCCTGCCTTTTTTTTCTATTCTGCTTTTGTATAATCGCGGATCAGCGTTTGGCCGTCTTTCTTAGTGACGACTTGCAAGACATCGTGATTCCACAGAATCACTTTCGCCTCGCCATTACCAATATCGTAGCTTTGATTTGGTAAGCGTCGATAAAGCTTTTTCCGTCAATCAGATAGCGACAATAACCATCCCATTTCCCGTGATAAAAAGATCCTGCGAACGACTGCGAGACTAATAACAAAATTCCCACAAATACCGATTTCACAAAGCCTCCTCTTCCATAGACAGTGCTATGAAATTTGAATAATCTTAGTTTTACAAGCAGGAGCAATCTATGAAAACGATCGCGTTGTTATTTTTTTCTTTTCCCATGACAATATTGGCCGGACAAAAGACTGTTAAAGAGTGTGCCGCAGAAGTGCGCCGAACCTCTTCACTCAATATCAGTGAATCTGAAGCTCAGAAAATTTGCAAAAACTACTCTCAAAAGGCCGTAGATTGCGCCATCGAATTGAAAAGAGCAAAAAGCATGACAATGACTTTGCAAGACGCTTTGGACGAGTGCGCTCGTCCTCGTGAATAAATAAAAAAGGCAGGAGAAATCCTGCCTTTTTATGCATTGTAGCTACCAAAAGTGTGTCCGTACCTTTTGGCTTTAGACTTTTTTCAAGAATGATTTGAAGAAGTCATTTCCTTTGTCGTCTACGATGATGAAGGCTGGGAAATCTTTTACTTCGATTTTCCAGACGGATTCCATGCCTAGTTCTGGGAAATCGAGAACTTCCACTTTGGTGATACATTCCTTACCCAAACGCGCCGCCGGACCGCCGATAGATCCAAGATAAAACCCACCATGCTTTTTACAAGCATCAGTAACCTGCTGGGAGCGATTGCCTTTCCCCAACATGATCATCGAACCGCGCAAGCCCTGGAAGGTATCCACGTATGGATCCATGCGCTCTGACGTTGTTGGACCAAAGGAACCGGAAGCATAACCTTTCGGAGTTTTCGCAGGACCTGCGTAATAAACCGCATACTGCTTAAAGTAATCCGGAACACCTTCGCCACGATCGACTTTTTCTTTAAGCTTTGAGTGCGCAATATCACGTGCCACGATCATCGGCCCATTCAGCATCACACGAGTCGCGACTTTCAACGAAGAAAGAATCTTCAAAGTTTCTTCAATCGGCTGATTCAAATCAATGCTGATTGCTTCGGCTGCTGTGTCTTGCAAGTGATTTGGCAGGTATTGTTCCGGGTGAAGTTCCAATTGCTCAAGGAAAATGCCTTCGCGAGTGATTTTGCCACGGATGTTGCGATCCGCAGAACAACTCACACCCACACCAATTGGACAGCTCGCCCCGTGACGAGGCAAGCGAATCACGCGCACGTCATGCACGAAATACTTACCACCGAACTGCGCCCCAATGCCGCTTTCCCGTGCCCATTTTTCAACATTCTTTTCCATCTCAAGATCACGGAAAGCACGACCGCCTTCCGACCCTGACGTTGGCAATCCATCCAAATATCCTGCTGAAGCATATTTGACGATTTTCAAAGTTTCTTCCGCCGAAGTCCCGCCCACACAGAAAGCCAAGTGGTACGGAGGACAGGCTGCTGTTCCTAAAGAAACTAAAACTTCTTTGACGAATTTTTCAAATCCTTCCGGATTCAAAACGGCTTTGGTTTTTTGGTGCAAATAAGATTTATTGGCGGAACCGCCACCCTTCGCCAAAAACAAGAAATGATATTCATCACCATTTTCAGAGTAGATATCAATCTGCGCTGGCAAATTTGTTCCAGTATTTTTCTCTTCAAAAAAACTGATGGGCGCCATTTGCGAAAAGCGCAAGTTGCGTTTTTGATAAGTGTTGTAAACACCTTTCGACAAATATTCTTTGTCATCGAATCCTGTGAAAACGCTTTCACCTTTTTTACCCACCACAATGGCTGTCCCCGTGTCCTGACAGGAAGGGAATTCCATTTGTGCAGCGATAATCGCATTTTTCAAAAGATCCACCGCCACGAAGCGGTCATTCGCAGAAGCTTCCGGGTCTTGAAGAATGTGCTCCAGCTTTTGCAAGTGAGCCGAGCGCAACAAGTGCGACACATCACTTAGAGCTTCTTGGGCAATCAATTCCAAAGCCTCGGGTGCCACGACTAAAACTTCGCGGTCGCCAAGCTTTTGCACACTGACGTGATCTGAGGAAATCTTGCGATATTGAGTAGGATCTTTTTGCTTTTCGTAGAGTGGGAAATACTTAAATGACATGCAACTGAGAATACGCTTCAGAGACTCTTGCCGCAAGGCTTGATGCGTACGCGCGCAAGCCCTCGGTAGGCTTTTTAGGTGGGACTTTAAGGGTGGGACTTCGAACGCCGCGATTACGGCAATAAATTTGTGGGACCAGGGCTCTCTGTGCGTTCGAGAGGGGTCCAAGGACCTTCCGAGGGAGGAGAATCAAACTTGTTGTCTCCTTCTGAAACCCAACATATCAACCTCGACCTATAAGCACAAAACGATTATATTTGTCCCTTCCATAAGTTTTGCTTATAGATGAAAAACGCCGAATCTGAGCTCGATTTGAGGAAGTTTCTGTAATTTCTCCACGAGAAATTCCAAAAGTGAATGCTAGCCACCCTATGAATTTCGTGATGCGCTGAATTTATAGCCATTTGAGAGCCAAAATGATGAAAACCTAAAGATTGTTAAGCGATTATCCTCTCTCCCCCGATTGCATAATCTATATTTTTCGCTTACCTTCACCTCGCAAATTTATATTTGGAGGCTTTCCATGGCTTTAGCTCTCGTGGGACTGTGTCTTGCTGCGGTAATTTTTTTATACTTCAGCAACAATCCGTTGAATCATTCACGCAAGTTTATGATTCGCCGCTTCGTTAACTGGTTCCCTCTGGGCATGTCCTATGCCTTCCTCTATATGGGCCGTTACAATCTGAACGTCTCTAAAAACGCCCTGGGCGACATGATGACCAAGGAACAATTCGGGATCATCTTCGCGGCCGGCACCATCACCTACGGTCTTTCTTTCCTGATCAACGGACCGATCGTCGATAAAATCGGTGGTAAAAAAGGCATCATCATCGCAACTCTGGGTTCTTCGATCATGAACTTGCTGATGGGTGGGGCGACTTACCTTTATTTGATGGGTCGTTTGAAAACGAACATGGTGGTGGCTTTCTCCATCCTGTTTGCTTTGAACATGTTCTTCCAATCTTACGGTGCCGTTTCCATCATCAAAGTTAAAGCATATTGGTTCCACGTTCGTGAGCGTGGTGTCTTTGGCGCGATCTTCGGGACTTTGATTTCTTTCGGTGTGTACTTCGCATTCGACTGGGGTCAGGCAATCGTGGATGCTTCCAAACTTCACATCGAAGGCTCTATGACAGCCTTCCAATCCTTCATCCAACACATCTTTGCCATCGATACCGGCACAACAAATGCCACTTGGTTGGTGTTCACAATCCCAGCGTTTATCTTGATCTGCTGGGCCTTGGTGGACATGGTTCTTTTGAAAGACTCGCCGAAGGAAGCGAACTTCGGTGACTTCGATACGGCAGACGCGTCTTCTGACGACGATGAAAACGTTCAAATCACCATGGGCTTGGTTCTTAAAAAAGTCTTCTCAAATCCGATCATGTACACGATCGCACTTGTGGACTTCACTTCCGGCGTTCTGCGTAACGGTATCATGCAGTGGTATTTGGTCTTCGCGCACGAAATGAAAGCCGTGGACGAATCATTCTATAATGCTTCTGAATTCTTCGTTAAAAACTGGGGCTTGCTTCTGTGCTTAACTGGTATCATCGGTGGCTTTATGGCCGGCATGATGTCAGACCGTTTCTTCCAATCCCGTCGTGGTCCTCCTGCCGCAATCAACAACGTGATCATGATTTTCCTTTTGATCTTGATGTCAGTATTCCTGACTAAAGAACCAAATATCGTGGGTGGTGCTGCGATCCTGATGACTCTTGCAGTTATCGGTGTTCACTCCTTGATGTCTGGAACTGCTGCAGCAGACTTTGGTGGTAAGAAAATGACGGCCACTGCGTCTGGAATCGTGGATGGTTGCGTGTACCTGGGTTCAGGTATCCAATCCTTGGCGATTGGTTACTTGTCTGCGAAAAGCTGGCACTACTGGCCTTTGTTCCTTTTGCCGTTCGCCTTCCTGGGATTATACCTGTCTCTTCGTATGTGGAATGAACTTCCAGAAGCGACAAAGCGCTACATCCTGAAACAAGAACAGGAAGCTGCTAAAGAACAGGGAAAGACTTTAGGTAGCGAGGCTCCCGCTACCAACTAAAAACAAAATCAAGGCCCCCTTCGGTGGGCCTTTTTTTGTATCCTCACACAAAGAACTCAGCTGGTCTTGCCGTCCCCGGGACTTATCGTGCGCAATGATAGGGTGTCATTTTGCGCTGGGGAGGTCGGCATGAGAATCATCTGGGCAATGGATGCCTTTGAAGACAATAAAGAACTGAATCAAAAAATGGCGTCGTATCTAAGCCGACTGCATGAAAGCACCGGGGCTGATATTGAGCCCGTTTATTTGCTCCGAGAAAACGAGATCGTGCTTCCGACCTATGAAGTCCCGACCTGGGTGACAGATCACTCCCGCACCGCCGAGGCGCTGTTTAAAGAAGTCCTGGGCGATTACGATATGAGCTTCCTCTTAGAACCTAAGGTCATCCCTCACGCCTCCCAATCCCACGCAGGAGCTGCAGAAACGCTTTCTACCTATGCCGACAGATCCCATGCGGATCTTATCGTCGTGGGCAGCCACGGACGCCAGGGATTCCAACGCTTTCTTTTAGGCAGCTTTGCGGAAAGTCTGCTTTTGGAGTCCGACGTGCCGGTCTTTGTCGTGGGAGTTCACGCCTCGGCCAAACCTATTTCTAATATTCTTTTTCCAACAGAGTTTGGCGATCACTCCAAAGAAAACTTCCGCCATGTTTTAAACCTGGCCAAAAAGTTTAATGCTGAAGTCACACTCTTTCACTGCATTGCCCGTCCGATTGAAAGTCTTTTTGAGATGGACACTCGTCCTCGCGTTTACAATTTTAAAGGCAAGATGCTGACCTTGGAACAAATCGTCGAACAACAGATTGAACATCAATCACAGCGAGCCCAGCACTGGATCACCTGGGCACGCACCGAAGGAGTGGCAGCTCAATATCAAATCGATAGCTCCTACAAATCAGTCGATGAGGCGATTTTAAACGCCATCCCTCAACACGATATTGGTTTGGTGGTGATGGAAGCACAGAGTGGTCCCATGAGTTCAGCCATCCTCGGAAGCTTTACCAGAAACGTGGTTCGCCAGGCCGAATGCCCTGTGTATGTCCTGACCAGACATTTTTACGATCAAGTGGAAGATCGCTTTGGAGATGCCGCAGCTCCTTAGGAAGCGGCAGTCACATAACATGCAAAATAAAAAAGGGCTCCTCGGGGAGCCCTTTGCATTTTCTTAAGCGACGCGACCCTGTGTGGGGCGCATAGAAGGCGGAAGTTTTTTATAGGCATTGTTCAGATGCGTTTTCAAAGTTGCTTTAGAAATGAACAACTTGTCAGCGATCTGCTGATTGGTCATACCGGCAGTCACCATGTGCATGATACGAATTTCACTTGGTGTAAGACCTTTATTAACGAAGAACGCTTCTTGAGCAGAAAGCTTCTCGGCTTCGTTTTTGATCGGATAAAGGAACGTCATCACTTTTTCGCCATCCTTCACCAACATCACGTCCACAAACTGACCTTCGATGTGCTGACCTTTATGAAGTTTCATACCGTCTTGAACCGGCGCCGTTTCTTCAACTTGCTTCATCATCTCTGCGCACGCGGAATTGCCGCAAACACCTGGAGCCTTAGAACCACATAGCTTTTGCGAAGCTTCGTTCTGAAACAGAACTTCATTTTTGCCATTGCGAATACACATACTGAGTTTATCACCTGTGCACATCTGGGGACCTCCCGTCCAACTAAACATATTATGCCATTTGCCAGCTAGAACCGAGGATGATCTCGATCATGTTTTCTTGAACTTTCTTAAATGTGAGGCCGAAGGTCGAATGCGTAATGACTAAGCATGTCGGACGAGAGAGTTTCATATTGTAAGTTCACACGGCCACTCGCAAATCATTGCAGAAATGTAAGAAGGAGGCTAAGGATTCTCCTCTGGAATTTCATGGAAATCGTGAAACTTTTGTGCGAATTATCCGTGAAAATTTCGGAAAAATGTCGTTTTTGGGGTGGTTTTATTGCGTCCATGTAATAAACGAGCCGCAATTTGATGGCGTATCAGAATAAGCCAATGGTTCAGAAAAAATTCTCGGATGTACCCCATGCTAAATCCTAGGTACTACTAATTGATACTTGTACTACTGGTATTGAATATTAACCCACCCTGACCGAATATGAACCTGAGCTTAGTTAATAAACCTCAGACAAGGAGGATCCCATGGGTGCCAGTCCAGTAAGCCACTCAAATCCGGACAAAAAATATATGTTGAAAATTCCGGTGCAAAAACGCTCGAAAGAAACAGTGGCGAGTATCGTTGAATCCTGCGCGAGACTTTTAGTGCAGGAACCATATCACGCAATCACGACAGATAAGATTGCGGAAATGGCAGGAGTCAGTATCGGTTCACTTTACCAATTCTTTGCAAACAAAGAAGCGATCGTTGCGGCAGTTATCGACGATCTTTTGCAAAAAGACTTGGTCTATATTGAAGAGAACTTAGCAAAACTAACGACAAATGATTTGGATACAAAGATCCATGCATTTATCGATATCGGTTTCGCTCGTTTCCATGACAATCGCCCGCTCAGAACAGCCCTGCAAGGTGTTCAAGGCATGCTTGATTATTGGGAAACGCGCCGAGTGTTCTTTGAACACTATCAAAAAGCCGTTTTGCAACACATGCCGCAGATCCCAGGACGCGATCGCGAGATGATTGCACTGTTCATCGTGAGCAGCTTCAACAACATCCTGCAATTGAGTCTTTTAGGTCCGCAGTCTCCTGAAAGAGAAAACGAGATCAAAAAAGAAGTGTTCATTTTGATCAACCGTTACTTGAAACCTTAAGACGCAAGAAAACTCTTGCCCTTCTCAATCCTCCTCGTATGCTGAATGGTATCGAGGGGGATTTTTTGTTTAAAGCTGTACTGCAGTGGTTTGGTTTGTCTTTAGTCATCGGCGCCCTGGCCGGTACGGCTTCTGCAGGATTTTTAGCCTCCCTTGATTTCGTCACTAAAACCCGCCAGGAACACAATTGGTTGCTGTTCTTACTTCCCGTCGCCGGCATTCTGGTCGCATGGCTCTATCATCGCCACGGTAAAGAAGTCGCTGCCGGCACTGATCTGATCCTGGATGAGATTCACAGTCCAAAACAAGTTGTCCCCTTGCGCATGACACCTTTGGTGCTTTTTGGAACATTGATCACTCACCTCTTTGGAGGCTCAGCGGGTCGCGAAGGCACCGCGGTACAAATGGGGGCTTCTTTATCTGAT
>JBCNNR010000052.1:0-14257 GCA_039594295.1 Bdellovibrio sp. | reverse complement strand
TCACCGTCCCCGGTCTGTAAGTCATCACCACAATACGGTCGGCCAAGTAAATCGCCTCTTCCATACTGTGGGTCACAAAGACCACAGTTTTTTTAGTTTCCTGCCACAGTTTAATAAGCTCGTCTTGCAGGCTTCTGCGAGTCAGGGCGTCCAAGGCCCCGAACGGTTCATCCATCAACATGATCGGCGGATCTAAGGCCAATACGCGCGCAATCGCCACACGTTGGCGCATACCACCTGACAAGTCTTTGGGATAACGCTTGCGAAACTCTGTGAGTTTCAATTTTTCCAGCAAAGACTCCAATGTCTTTTGGATTTTATCCTCGGGCACATTCTTTTTAATGCGCAGACCGAAGGTGATGTTGTCTTCGACAGACATCCACGGAAACAATGCGTATTCTTGGAAAACCATGCCGCGATCTGGGCCTGGTTGTTCGATCTCTTTGCCTTCAACCAAAACCTGGCCATTTGTTGGCAAAGAAAATCCAGCAATCGCGTTGAGCAACGTACTCTTGCCACAACCTGATGGTCCCAACAAACACAGGAACTGCCCACGAGGGATTTCCAGGTTGATATCTTTCAGAGCGATGACGTCTTTACCCTCTTCACCACCGACGAAAATTTTATCGACGCCTTGAACTTTAATTTGAGTTTCTGCATTTGCCATTATTCAAGACCTCGGTGCCAACGAAGAAGATAGTTATTCAATTTATCGACCACAGTATCAATCGCCAAACCTAAAAGACCGATCGAAAACATCCCGGCAATGATTTTGTCTGACCAGAAATATTCACGGGCTTCCAGAATACGGTAACCAAGTCCACTGTTCACAGCGATCATCTCGGCCACGATCATACAGATGAAGCCGGTTCCGATACCGATACGAATGCCGCTAAGAATGTAGGGCATTGCTGCGGGGACGATCACTTTTCTAAACATTAAAAAAGGACCTGCGCCCAAGTTAAGAGCCGCACGCACATAGATCGAATCCACCGCACGCACGCCCACGATTGTATTCATCAAAATCGGAAAAAATGCCCCCAAAGCAATCAAGAAAACCGCCGGAGGATTTCCCAAACCGAACCACAGAATCGCTAATGGAATATAGGCAATTGGCGGAATCGGACGAAGAACTTGCACCAAAGGATTTAGATAATCATAAACTCGGCGGCTTTGTCCCATAAGCAAACCAATCGGCAAAGCCAGAATTCCGCCGATGAAGCATCCCAAAACCACGCGGTAAAAGCTGGCCCAGAGATCATGCACCAACTCGCCCGAAAACATCCAGGACAATTTCGACATTCCCGAAGCTGGATCATAAGCTTCTTGCGGCATCAAGTACTGATACCATCTGACGATCACCGCCGATGGCGCGGGTAAAACCTGAGGGTTGACCCAGCCGATGCGAACGATGCCCTCCCAGATGGCAAGAAATAAAAGAGGCACCCAGATACCTTTGATGCGTGAAAGAAAATCCGCTTTTGCCTTAGCCATGCTGCTCCTACTTACCAGTTACACCCAATGATTTTTTCGCCTCTTCCAGCAAATCCAACTTCACCCAGTCCGTTGCTTTAGGTGGAGTTTGCATTTTACCCACACCATATTTTTGCATAAAGTCTGTCGTTACTTGAATGTGCTCTGCCGTTAAGTGATAAACGTAGGGTGAATTTCCAATAGCGTCTTTGAAATCTTGAGAAGTGATTTGGCCTTTGAACATTTTTTCGATCACAAATTTTTCAGCCACATCAGGTTTATCCATGAACAGCTGAGTCACTTCGACGAAACATTTAATGAATCTTTCCGCCACTGGTTTTTTCTCGTTGTACATTTTCTCGGTCATAACCAGAGTACGAATTGGTTTCCCCATTTCTGTGTCATAGGGTTTCAGCAACTCCACACCCCAACCTTTATTGATGGCTTGAGATGATTGCGGCTCACTCTGCGCCATGGCGTCGATTTGTTTTGCAGCCAAGGCTTGGTTCAAATCAGCAAAAGCCATGTACACGATGGTCACGTCTTTGCCCGGTTTATCAGACCAAGTCAGATTGTTTTTAGAAAGCTCTGCCAAAAGCAAAAGCTCCTGCGCACCACCGCGGGCCACACCCACTTTTTTGCCTTTGAAATCTTTGATGGAATTAATTTTTGAATCTTTACCGGCAACGATGCGGGCACCGCCCTCAGCAAACCCCGCAACGGCATAGATAGGAACTTTAGATGCACGACCGGCAATTGCCGCATCGGCAGCACTGGCTGCAACGTCGATTTCTCCTGCGATAATCGCCGGCATGATATCGATGCCTTTTGCGAACACGCGCTCTTGAACTTTGAGATTATATTTACCGCAGTACTCTTGCATGTAACTGACGGCACCATAGTGCGCGAATTTCAAGTTACCGACACGCACAACATCCGGTGCGGCATTTGCGAAACTTAACGGTGCTAATGAAAGTGAAGCCAGGATCGAGCTGAAAACAATCTTGTGAGACATCATCGAAGACCTCCAGTTTTTAAACCATCACTTAATGGTCTGACTGATGGCACAAGAATGCAAACATGATTTAGCTGAGATTAAGCAGCTCGAGTTTCAGAGTGAAATTATCAAGTGGAGACAATATGAATATGAGAAAAAAGGCCGAAGTATTTTCGCTTCGGCCAGTTAAATATCAGTATTTTTGAAGAATTATGTAACTACGATCCGACTACAACCAGCAGCTGTTCACGCCGCGCTCTTTCGCCGTCTCTTTCGCAAGTTCATAGCCTGCGTCCAAGTGTCTGAACACGCCCATTGCTGGATCCGCTGTTAAAACTCGCTCAAGTCTTCTTGCGGCCTTTTCAGTACCATCTGCTACGATCACCTGACCCGCGTGTTGGCTGTAACCCATACCGACACCGCCACCGTGATGCAAGCTGACCCAAGTCGCTCCACAGGCTGTGTTCACCATGGCGTTTAGCAAAGCCCAGTCACTGACAGCATCGGAACCATCTTTCATCGCTTCTGTTTCACGATTTGGTGAAGCCACAGAACCGCAATCCAAGTGGTCACGACCAATGACGATCGGTGCTTTCACTTTGCCCTCTGCCACAAGTTGATTCAGCATCGCTCCGGCTTTAGCACGTTCGCCATATTCCAACCAGCAGATACGCGCCGGCAAACCTTGGAATGCAATACGCTCTTCCGCCATGTCCAACCAACGCAGAAGATCTTTTTTGTGCGGGAATAGTTTTCTCATCGCATCGTCAGTGACTTTAATATCAGCTGGATCACCAGACAATGCCACCCAACGGAACGGACCTGAACCTTTACAGAAAAGCGGACGGATGAATGCAGGCACGAATCCTGGGTAATCAAATGCGTTTTCAACACCCGCTTCTTGAGCACGTGCACGCAAGTTATTACCGTAATCGAAAGTCACTGCTCCCTTGTCTTTCATCGCCAGCATACCGCGAACATGTTTTGCCATGGAGTCATAAGCGGCTTTCAAATAAGCAGTCTGATCTTTTTCACGGAAAGTTTTTGCAGTCTCGACTGTATAACCTTCAGGGATATAACCCACCAATGGATCATGCGCAGAAGTTTGGTCCGTCAATAGATCTGGTGTGAAACCTTTGTCGATCAACTGGTGAATCACTGTCGCCATGTTACCTTGAAGCGCCACGGATTTTGCTTCACCCGCTGCTGTGTATTTTTTAATGCGAGCAATGGCATCGTCGATGTCGGTAGCAACTTCATCCACATACTTCGTTTCAAGACGTTTTTGAATACGTGTGGGATCGATTTCAACTGCCAGAACGCAAGCACCAGCAAACACACCTGCCAGAGGTTGCGCTCCACCCATGCCGCCCAAACCAGCGGTCAAAATCACGCGGCCTTTCAAATCACCATTGAAATATTGGCGACCGGCTTCCACAAAAGATTCATAAGTTCCCTGGATGATGCCTTGAGTTCCGATATAGATCCAAGAACCCGCCGTCATCTGGCCGTACATCATCAAACCTTTTTTATCCAACTCGTTGAAAACTTCCCAGGTCGCCCACTTAGGCACAAGATTCGAATTCGCAAGCAAAACACGAGGCGCGTCTTCGTGAGTTTTCAAAATACCGATCGGTTTTCCAGATTGAACCAAAAGAGTTTCGTCGTTTTCCAGGTTTTTAAGAGCTTCCAAAATTTTATCGAAGCATTCCCAGTTACGAGCGGCTTTACCGATACCACCGTACACCACCAGATTTTCTGGATGTTCAGCGATCGACGGATCCAAATTGTTTTGGATCATGCGGTAAGCGGCTTCTTGCAGCCAGCCTTTACAAACCATTTTATTACCTGTGGGTGCTTTCACGACGCGAGACATGTGCTCTCCTTTGATTCTGAAGAGCTAGAACCTAACAAAGCCCGCCAGGGTTGACAATATCGCACTCTGCATCAATAGTGGGCCCGATGACTCTGGAACGCAAAAGAAAGACTAAAGACCCTTGCCCCGTGTGCTTTTTGAATAAAAGCCGCTGCGTTTGCGCGTTCATTCCAAAATTAACTCTGAAAACCCGCCTGTGCCTGGTGGTTCACGCCAAAGAATTAAAGCGCACGACCAACACCGGAAGACTTGCGGTGACGGCCCTTACGAACAGCGAAATGCGTATTCGTGGAGTTGAAGACAGCCCGGTCGATTTAAGCGACCTGTTGGTTCCCGAATATCGCACGGTTTTATTTTATCCCTCTGATGAGGCGGTGGAATTAAATGCAGAATTTGTGAAAGCAGATCCTCGCCCCATTCAGTTGATCGTGCCCGATGGCAATTGGCGCCAGGCAAGCAAAGTTCACTATCGTCATCATGAATTAGCAAATGTTCCGCGCGTGATGATCAAGGAAGCCAACAAATCGCAACATCATATGCGAGCGGAAACCACTGCTGAAGGCATGGCCACCTTGCAAGCTATTGCGGAAGCCCTTGGTGTGATCGAAGGAGCTGATGCCAAGTCAGCCCTTTTAGGTTTGTATGAGGCGAAATTAAAAGCGACCCTGGAGGGTCGCAATATTAAAATCTAGTATTCAGCCGCTTCGAAATCTTCTTGGTTTTCGTCAGACTGAGTATCAAAAATCTTATCTTTCACATTGCAGTTCAAACGGCAGTTTGCATTGCAACTGACCCAAGCCGTATTCCCTGGAGCAATATACCCTGGCGAGCAATGTGTAGAGCAAGATGGAATTCCGTAGGGTGTTCCTTGTTTGATATAGCAAGTGGAACGCGCATTGCTTTCAGCGGAATTTTCTGCACGTGATTCCAAATTGCGCGGGCAGAAGCTATCGCTCCCTTTGCAAGAGCCGGAAGCACTCCCCGTGCCCGTCACCCAAATCGTTTTTGCAAACGCAGGCGCCACCAGGAAACTCATCAAGACAAAACTCATCAATGCTTTCATTTACTCTCCTATTTGAAAAAGTTCCTGGCACCGTTTACCATTCAAGTTCGCCAACAGTTTTCTCAACGACGCTGATGAGATCTCCAGAGATCATCATCGCTTTGATGGCTTCGACATCTTTGTGGAAAATGCGATCTTCTTTTGCGAATGGAACTGTTTTTCTAATGTGATCATGCACGGCTTTCACCGCCGCTGATGGCTTTAGCGGTGCGATCAAATCGATCGCCTGCGCGCCAGAAAGCAATTCCATAGCTATGACATGTTCGGCGTTTCTTAGAATTTGTGCAAATTTTCTTGCTGCAATAGTTCCCATCGAAACGTGGTCTTCTTTTTCTGCCGATGTGGGGATGGAATCCACAGAGGCTGGGTGAGCCAAAACTTTGTTTTCAGACACGAGAGAGGCCGCAGCCACTTGCACGATCATATGCCCCGAATTCAAACCACCATTTGGTGTCAAGAATGGTGGAAGATCACTCATTTGCGTCGAAATTAGTTTAGAAATACGGCATTCAGAAATGCTGGCTTGCGAAGAAATAACAATACCGGCGAAGTCCATCGCGTGTGCCACTGGCATCCCGTGGAAATTACCACAAGAAAGGACTTTGTTCGCATCAGCAAAAACCAACGGGTTGTCCGTGGAAGAGTTCGCCTCTGTTTCCAAGACCTTCACCGCGTAACGGATGCCATCTTTGGCTGCGCCGTGAACTGCTGGCATACAGCGAAGAGAGTAAGCATCTTGCACACGGTGATCTTGATGTTCGTGAAGGTGGCTGTCGCCGATCTCACTGGATTCACCCATAAGTTTGATAAGATTGCGACCGGTTTTACCTTCACCGGAGTGCGGACGGCTGGCTTGAATCAAAGGATCAAAAGGTTTTCTGGAACCTCTCATGCCCTCGACAGTCATCGCTCCGGCAAGGTCTGCCATCCACAATAAACGACGTGCCTCCCACAAAGAAAGCAAACCGATGGATGTCATCACCTGACAACCATTGATCATCGAAAGACCTTCTTTCGCTTTCAATTCAAGCGCCGTGATTTTTTTCTTTTCCAAAAGTTCTTTGACGTGAACAGGCTTACCATCAGCACCCCATGCCTCGCCTTCACCAATGATCGTCAGTGCCAAGTGAGAAAGCGGAGCCAAGTCACCAGAAGCCCCCACAGAACCTTGCGAAGGAACGACCGGGATGATGTCGTTATTCAAAAATTCCAAAATTTTATCAACAACTGTCGGACGAATCCCGCTGTGGCCCTTAGCCAAAGCATTCGCACGCAAAATCATCATCGCGCGTGTTTCTGTTTTGGTGAAAGGAGCACCAATGCCCATGGAGTGGGAACGGATCAGATTTCTTTGCAGTTGTTCAATTTCAGAATCGGAAATGCGCACAGAAGAAAAGGCACCGAAACCCGTGTTCACACCGTACATCACTTCGCCGCCAGAAATACGCCCTTCGATATAGTCGCGGGACTTTTTCATTGCCGCACGGGCCGAGTCTGCCAACTCCACTTTCATGGAAGGTGTGTGAGCGGCTTTATAAAGATTTTCAAGAGTGATGTTTTCACCAGTAAGTTGCATGGCGGGCCTTTCAAGTTCAGTCTAAAAACGAGGCCCCGACTTTACCGATAACGCTGCGCCCAATCAAATAAAAAAGCCGGCTATTCACCGGCTTTTCAGTCTCAAATATGTGAGATCGAAACTAGAATACTAGAGGCAAAGAAACCGACAACATGTAAGAGTCCATTTTGCCTGGGCTGTTGTTAGTTCCAGCATTGGATTCAATTTTATCAAGATTTTCCATGATGTATTCAAAGTTCAATGAAATGAACGGAAGGCCTGTAAAACCAACACCGATTTTTACCGGTTTACCTTTGATTTTAGTGCTAGCAGTATCAACTGTGATTTCATCAGAAACACCGTAACCAACCCAACCTCTTAGCAAAATTGGCAAATCAACACCGGCAACAGCATACAAAGTATTGTGTTTTGAATCGTAACTTGAACCGCCATCGACTTTATATTTGCCACTCACGCCAAGATTGTAATCAAGACCCAACCACAACATCACCGGAGATTTCCACGCAAGACGCGCCCCCATATTAACCAACTCTGTTTTAGCAGTTGGGTTGATGTCAGTGTGACTGCCCATTTCGTAACCCAAATAGGGTTCAATCATTATGCCTGCGTGTGCAGTGCCAGCAAATCCTAAAAACAAAGCCAGAACGAGCCACATTTTTTTCATAATCTTCTCCTTTTTGTAACACCAAATTTAAAAATACTTGCTCTACAATTCTGGAATCACCTGAGCTCGAGGTCAAGGAGACCACAATGGCTAGACCTGTCTTTAAAGATGACAAAGAATATTATGAATCACTTCCCGGCAAGCGCATCAGCACCTGCGTCTTATTGTTTTATAAAAATCAACCGCTTCTGGTTCAACCGACTTATTCCTCGGGATGGATTCTGCCCGGTGGCACGGTCGAGGCCGAGGAATCGCCGATGGAAGGTTTGATGCGCGAAGTGCGCGAGAATTTGGGAATAAACATCACCCCGACCCATGTCCTGGCCATCGACTATATTTCGAATAAAGACGTTAAGGGCGAGTACCTGAGCTTTTTGTTCGGAGCGATTGATCTTAGTGAAAAGCAAGCACAGAACATCGTGCCTTCGATGAAGGAAATCAAAGACTTCAAATTTGTCGATATGGATGTGGCCTATTCGATGCTGGTTCCGGCGATCTCTCGTCGAGTCACCAGCGCACTGCGAGCTGTTTCTGAAAATTACGTGATGGTGTATCTCGAGGATGGAAAAATTCCTCCCCGAGATTTACCGCTTTGATATTAAAAATCTGCTGGTTGAGATACGCAAGTTAGGTTGATGACAACATCAGCCTGGTCTTTGAATGTGCCTGACAGAATTTCATTGTTCAAATCGAAGTTACCTTCGAACAATTTGCCTTTATTTGCATCCCACAAACTCAGTGGCATATTTTCGTCTGCTCCAGCTGGCAAAATTTGCGCCTGTTTGCCTACCATACATGTGTCTTCATAACTGCTGACACATGAACGTCCACGCACAGTCACTAAATGATTGTCCTTGGATGGATCGCCATAGTCATAAGTACGTTCGAATCTCCACTGCAGATTAATCGCTTCTGTTCCATATTGAGTCTTATACTCACCTACACAAACACGATCATGGGGAGAGCTCGCCATCGCTTGAGATGCAACCAAAGACACGATCATCAATAATACCGATTTCATTTTTACTCCTTTGTAAATGGACCTTAACTTCCTGCCGCAACTTATAGCCGGGCCCCAGCCTTTCCAGGAAGCATTCACTGAACACAGTGTCCGCTGAACTCCGTTCGCTGAGGACACCTGAAATTAATTCATTCAGCGAACACTTTGACCACTGAGGTATTGACGGTTTTTTGCAGCCCCCTCTATAAAAGGTCCCGATGAGCACCGAAAACGCTTTCCATTTTCGCTATATTAAAGACGAATTTACGCGCAGGTCCCAAGCCAATCCGCATTATTCGTTGCGAGCGTTTGCGCGTGATCTGGATGTCTCGCCTTCCTGGCTCTCCGACTTTATGTTGGAAAAAAAGGGGCTCTCTCCGGCCGCCGCCAAGCGTTTGGTAAGCGTGTTGAGTTTTACCAACTCGGAGGCAAAAGTTTTCTTACTCAGTGCCTCCGCTCACCATGCCCGCAGCCCCAAAGATCGCGAAGCCGCTCGCAAACAGTTGGCGTCGCTTAAAAAGAACAAAGCTTTCACGATGAAACCCAATGATTTCATCAAGACCGGGACCTGGTATCATCAAGCTATTTTGGAACTGACCGAGGTCGAAGACTTCGGGCATCATGAGCTGGAAATCGCCGAAAGATTGCGCCTTCCCTTGCCAACCATCCGCAGAGCTTTGCAGGAACTTCAAGAAGCCGGACTTCTGATGATCGAGCACGGAAAAATGAAGTCGTGCTTTCCCGAAACCGAAAGCACGGCGGATTTTCCAAGTGCTGCCATTCGCAAATTTCATGAACAAGTTATTCAAAAGAGTCTTAAGGCCTTGCACGAACAAGCGGTGCAGGATCGGGAATATGGCAGTGCTACATTCGCCTTCGAGGCCAGCCGCATAAATGAAGCCAAGCAAGCGCTGCGCGAATTTCAAAAAAAATTTTCTGACGAGTTTTACACAAACTCTAAAAACAAAGACAGCATTTACCAATTCTCACTTCAATTCTTTCGCCTGGACACAAAAAGGAAATAGAACATGAAAGCCATCACTACCTTCTTGATCTCGTTATTTATTTCCACTTCCGTCTTTGCGGGCCCGCGAATTGTCGGAAACGGTGGCGACACCTTCGCTTTGCAATTCTTAACTTACGCTGACAAGATCTATAAGTATTTGGATAACTCCAACATTTCTGGTTTGGATGTCGCGGCTCTGGGAAAAGCCATTGCCACTGCCAAGGTCGAATCGACGGATAAAAAATTACAACTGAATGGCATTCCCAAAGATGCCATCAACTATCCATCCGAGGGAAGAATTGTCTTTAACAGAGATCGCTGGACATCCTTCATTGAAGACGAGCGCTTAGCGTTGGTTCTGCATGAATACCTGGGCTTGATCGGCCTTGAGGATGCAAGCTACACTTATTCTAAATTGATCCTGAAAGATATGGTCACAGTCACTCGTATCCGTCACGGCTCTGACAGCACCTGGATGCTTTGCCAAGACGACTATACGATCGTGAATTTTTTTGAACGCCGAGGCGAAGTCAAAGAGACCCCAAGTGGAGTCATTCAATACCGCGGAATCGACTTTACAATGATCTATGGCAACTGGGTTCTTGTCGGTTCGTTGGAGTACACCGACGCCATGAGTGGTCCTGTGCTCTTAAAGTCTGCGCAATACCCGGGATCGTTCAAAGGAAATGTCGTCATGGCCAATGACCGCTTAACCATGGTTGGCGTTCTTAATCTGGCAAATTATATCCAAGAAGTGAATATCACCTTGGAATGCACCGAAAAATACCGTCGCTAATTACCGAGCTGATTAACTATTCTTTCCAACCCATTTTTAGAATTTCAAAAAGAGCTCGCAAGGCGACCTTGGGTTTCGCCTCGCCCAGCGCTCGATAGAACGAATCTAAAATGAAACGTGCAACGGTTTGTGCTTCCAGCTGATTCACTTTCTTTTTGCTTTCCTTTTGAATAGCCTTTGCCAATGACTTTTCATGGCGCATCCACATTTGTCGGGAGTAAAGACTGAGTTCGGGAGTTTCATCGACCAGCTTCATAAAGATCTCGTACTGCTTCTTGTGATCGGTGCTGATGAAATCAATATTCTTGAGTCCCATTTCCAACAAGGCATCCAGAATGCTTTGCCCTTTTTTTCGATTCATAACGGCGTCGACTAGTTCTTGTTCCATGTCGCTGTCTTCGTCAAAGACCAGGGCTTCTTTGGTCGGGAAATAATTGAACAGTGTCGGCACAGAAACTTGTGCCCGCTCGGCGATCTCAGCCGTGGTCACGTTGTGATAGCCACGTTCAATAAATAAAAGAGTGGCCATATCAGAAATAGCTTTGCGAGTTTGCTTCTTTTTCGTCTCTCGTAATCCCATAAATACACACTCCCAGGCCTTCAAATCGAAAATAACGGCCTCTGGTATATTTTTAGTCCATAAAATATTTAAGTCACTATAAAATTATTTGGAAATAACTTAATCTGGATCCAGACACAAGGAGCAATGACATGCCTCAATCACATCACACTCCCATTGCAATCATCGGCGCCGGCCTTGGGGGCCTCACTTTAGCTCGCGTCTTGCATATTCATGGTATTGCTAGCATCGTTTATGAAGCGGAAGCTTCTCCAAATGCCCGCACTCAAGGCGGCATGCTCGACATCCACGATCACAACGGTCAACTGGCATTAAAAGATGCAAAGCTTTACGATAAATTCTTAGAACTGATCATGCCCGGCGGACAATCCTCCCGAGTCATCAGCAAAGACGGTAAAGTATTATTTCACGATATTGATGACGGAACCGGAGGCCGACCCGAAGTCAAACGCGGCGAGCTTCGTCGTATTTTACTGGAATCCCTCCCTGAAAATACGGTTGTTTGGGGTCATAAAATCCAAACGATTACTCCCCTGGGTAATGGCAAACACCAATTAAACTTCGCCAATGGGGTATCGGTCACCACTGATTTGCTTATCGGCGCTGAAGGCGCCTGGTCCAAGGTTCGTCCGCTTTTAAATGATGTGAAGCCGGTCTATACAGGAACGACGTTCATTGAAACCTATCTGCATGATTCAGAAAACAAACACCCGGCCAGTGCTAAGGCGGTTGGTTTAGGTTCTTTGTTTGCGACGGCTCCGGGCAAAGGAATTCTGGCCCATCGTGAACCGAATGGCGTGCTGCATACCTATATTGCTTTAAACAAACCGGCGGAGTGGTTTGCAAAAATCGACTTCTCCGATAAAAATGCCTTGGCGCGAATCGCTAATGAATTTGAAGGCTGGGCCCCCGAACTGCGAGCCTTGATCACCGACGGAGATACCATTCCGGTCGCGCGGCCCCTCCATGCCCTTCCCGTCGATTACCAATGGGAGCGCGTGCCTGGTGTCACACTTCTGGGTGATGCGGCCCACTTGATGGTGCCGTCAGGAGAAGGTGCGAATCTGGCGATGTTCGACGGAGCAGAGCTTGCAAAAGCCATCGCCGCCCACCCCGGGAATATTGAAGCCGCACTCAGTGCTTATGAAAAAGAACTTTTCCCTCGCAGTCAGACGGAAGCCAAGGAATCTATCAAAATTCACAACACTCTTCTCGGTGAAAATACTCCACAAAGTCTTTTGGATTTCTTTGCGCATGCAAAACCCGCCGACAATCTAATTCCTAATGAAAGCGATCATGAATAATCAAAATTCATCTTATTACGATGTCATCATTTCAGGTGGGGGCCCCGTTGGCCTGTTCCTGGCTTGCGAGTTGGCTTTGGCCAAATGCAGCGTTCTGATTTTAGAAAAATCAGAGCTCCAAGATTCTCCTCTTAAGAAATTCCCCTTTGGGATTCGCGGCTTAAACGCTCCATCGATCGAGGCTCTTGATCGACGCGGCTTGCTTGGTGAGTTCGAATTGCACAAACGACTTAAGAATCCCCACAAAAACAATGTCACTGAAGGCCCGCGCCGCCAGGTCGGTCACTTTGCGGGAATTCCTTTCCTTGAAGGCGACATTGATTCCTCACAATGGAAATACCGACTGCCAAGTTCAACACCGCCAAGTCTTATGACTGAAATGGCAGAAATTGAAGCCATTCTGGGTCGCCGGGCTGAAGCTCTTGGTGTGACAATCAAACGCGGCCTGCCCGTGACTGATTTTTATCAAAATGAGGACAGCGTGACCGTTCAATCAGAAAATCAAATTTTCCAAAGTGGATGGCTGGTCGGTTGCGACGGCGCTCGCAGCATTGTTCGCAAACTTGGTGGATTTGAATTCGCTGGCACCGAACCCGAGTTCACCGGTTATTCGGCGCAAGTAGATATCGTCAATCCTGAAGTCTTAAAACCCGGGCGAGTCGTAACTGAAACTGGCATGTACTTACAATCTCAGCCGGGTTACATCAATTTACAAGACTTCGACAAAGGAGCTTTTCACGGTTCCGAAAAACCTCTCACGCTTGAACATATTCAAGAAGTTTTTCGTCGCATTTCTGGCACTGATGTCACTTTGAGTGCACTGCATATGGCGACCACGTGGACCGATCGTGCAAGACAAGCCACCACTTATCGCAGTGGCAGAATATTACTCGCCGGTGATGCCGCCCACATTCACTCTCCCCTTGGTGGGCAAGGACTTAATCTTGGAATTGGTGATGCGATGAACTTGGGCTGGAAACTCGCAGCCACCATTCACGGTACAGCGACCGAAGGACTACTCGACAGCTATCAAACCGAACGACAACCGATCGGCAGGCAAGTTCTGGATTGGTCTCGCGCACAAGTGGCGATCATGAGCCCTGGCCCCTCCGCCCGCGCACTCAATGCGATCTTTCGCAATTTAATAAGCACCACTGACGGCGCCACTTATTTTGCCGGCAGAGTTTGGGGCATTCACACGCACTACGATTTGGGCGAAGGACATCCCCTGCTGGGTCATAGTGTACCAAATTTTGAATTTACTGATGGTGCAAAGATGAATGATCTCTTGCGCGAGGGAAATTGGATTTCGGTGAATTTCAATTCTCGCCCGGCGAAAGACACCTTGGGACTATCAGAACTTCTGATCCGCCCCGACGGAACTATCGCCGAAGTAAAAATCGCATCTAAATAGAATCTTCCGGTCGCCACGCAGGACCCGTGGCTAAAACACACTCCAACGGCTCAGTACCATTATTGATGACGGTATGCTTTTCGCCGGGCTCGACAAAAACACAATCGCCCACTTTAATTGGGAATTGCTCGTCGTCGATATCCATGATGCCCGCACCTTTAATCACCAAAAACGATTCCTCCGCCACCTTGTGTGCATGCGGGTCGGAAGATGAGTTTGGCAAAATTGTCATGATCGCCAATGAGTGCTGCTTAGAGGATCCATGCTTCTCCAAACGACCCGTGTATTGATGAACAATTTCATTTTTAGACGCCAGAAATGGCTTCACATCTTCTTTGCGGAAAAACTTCATTCCATAAGTCTAACGAAAGACAATTTTAGAAGTCCAACAACCACTAACCTAACACAATGCGGAACCGCAGGCTGGAGTCAAGAAGCCAGTGCGACATTTGCTTTATAAAGGACTTCGTAAGGAGTTTTATATCCTAAACACTTACGAGGTCTGTGA
>JBCNNR010000051.1:0-15669 GCA_039594295.1 Bdellovibrio sp. | reverse complement strand
ATCCGGGCGAGTGACCGGTGTAAATATTAAAGAGGAAATAGAATGCCGCTTGGCCGACCCCCACTCCCGCAGGAGAGATTGGGATGGCGGTGGCCATAAAGCCCAGAGGTGCAACGAGGAAGTAGGTTTTAGCTTGAATATCGCTAAATCCAGAAACAATCCCGACCATGTACAAGAAGCCGATGGCCAAAGATTGAGCGACCAGACTGATGGCAATCACCTGGGCAATGCGGGGTAAGCTGTTTCCGTAGAGGTGAAGACTTTCATAAATCTTCATGAATTTTTCTGACAAGGGCAGTTTATTGATGATGCGTTTTAAAAGCTGAGTTTTGTAAATGTGCGACGAGAAAACCAGGCTCAGAGAGATAGTGAAAACGACAAACAATGCGATGATAAAGAAAAACAGAGTCATTAGCGATGGGACGTGGCTGACGTGATTGAGATCATAGATCATCACTGCTAGCGCCAAAAAGATCATCGCATAGAGGCCCAGGACGCGGTCCATTAAAACACTTGTAGCTGCAACAACTTTGGTGCCAGGAAAGTCGCGGGTAAAATAATAAGCCTTGATAACATCTCCGCCCACTCCACCAGGCATGGCAAAATTAAAGAATTGCCCGATCAACGTGAGTTTAAATGAAGGCCAAACTTTTGCGGGAATTCCTTGAGACCTGACAAGGACGCGCCAGCGTTCGCTGACCATAAAAAGATTTAAGCCAATAATGGTCACAGATAGCAAAAGGATGCCGGGAGTTAGTAGATTGCGGAGAGCTGAAAAATTCAATTTTCCCGATTGTACCAACCAGTAGATGATACCAACGGCAAAGAGGATCTTAAGTAATTGAACGGCAATCTTTTTCGTCTTTTTAACCATGAGTCATTCTTACTTTAAATCCCGTTCAAACACTACCTGGAGATGGAAGAAGTTTTGACTAGTTGAGCCAAATTTATGCTGGCAAATACCCAGGCCACAGAGTGAGTGCTAGGATGGCTCCTTGACCCGGAGGATAGAGTGATTCCTGTAGTATTATCTGGTGGTAGTGGCACAAGATTGTGGCCAGTTTCTCGCCAGCATATGCCTAAGCAATTCTGTACTATTTTTGAAAAGCCATTGCAGACAATGACTTTGGAGAGATGCCATAAAATGGGTTCTCCTTGGATTGTGACCTCCAAAGCCTTGCAATCCCTGACCGAGATCAATTTGAAAAGCAGTCAGATGCATGACGTTCAGGCGATCTATGAACCTTATGGGAAAAATACAGCTCCAGCAATCGCAGTGCTGTGTAAGCTTTTAGACCTTAAAGGTTTAGGCAAAGAAATTGTGGGGATTTTTCCTTCAGATCATTTGATTTCCAAAGAACAGGCATTTTTGAATGTCGTTAAGTTTGCGGCCTCTGTTGCAGAGACGAACAAAGTTGTCACTTTGGGAATCACGCCTTCCTATCCCGAGACTGGTTACGGATATATCCAAACCAAAGCTGTGAGCTTGCAAGAGTCCAATGGCTTTAAAGCTTATTCCGTTGTGAAGTTTCATGAGAAGCCGGCTTTGGAAAAAGCCAAAGAGTTTTTATCTCAAGGAAGCTTTAGCTGGAATGCGGGAATTTTCGTTTTCAAAGTTTCCCATATGATTTCTTTGTTTGAAAAACATCAGCCGGAATTGTGGAGTTTGGTTTCTGCGCTGAAAACGGATGCTTCAAATTTGGATGATATTTATTCTAAAGTTCAAAGTATTTCCATCGACTATGCGATCATGGAAAAACTGGGTGGCGAAGAGTTGGCGTGCATTCCATCTGAATTTGGTTGGAGTGACGTGGGCTCTTGGGATGCGGTGGCCTCTTTGCAAAAAGGTCAGGATGTTTTGAATGTCAAAGGTCAGGATAATTTTGTATTCGGCGATCCGGGTAAACACTACTCCACGGTGGGTGTTGATGACGTGATTGTGGTGGATACGAAAGATGCCTTGATGTTGGTAAAAAAAGGCCACTCACAGGATGTGCGCTATGTGGTCGAGTCGTTGGCACAGCAAAAATCATCCTTGGTGAAAGACCATGTTTATGAATATCGTCCGTGGGGATATTTTGAAATTTTGAAAGATACGGAAGCGTTTAAATCCAAGGTGATTCGCGTAAATCCGCACTCTCAGCTTTCATATCAAAGTCATGCCAAGCGCGAGGAGCATTGGACGATCACACGTGGAAGTGGCGAAGTGGTTTTGAATGATCAAGTGATTCCGGTTAAAGCCGGATCCCATGTTCATATTCCAACAGGTGCGAAACACCGTATGCGCAACACTTCGAGCGAAATGTTGGAGTTTGTGGAAGTTCAGCTGGGTTCGTACTTTGGCGAGGACGACATTGTTCGCTATCAGGATGACTATCAAAGAAAGTGACATTGAAAAACGAATCTGTTGAGATTTCGTTTATAAGAAAAGGAGTTTTTATGAAAATGATTCTAGCGTCTTTAGTATTGTTGGGAGCTTCTTACAGCTTTGCTGCAAAAACTTATCAAGTGACGGGCCCCGTTTTGGAAGTCACTGATTCCAAAATCGTTGTCGAAAAAGGCAAAGACAAATGGGAGATCGAAAGAACGGCGGGCACGAAAGTGACTGGCGATTTGAAAGTGGGCGAAAAAGTGACTATCGAGTACACAATGTCCGCAGCTAATGTTGAAGTTAAAGAAGCAAAAAAGAAAAAATAATCTCAGACTATCTAGAGAGAAATAAAAAAGGATCGCGAGTGTGCGATCCTTTTTTTATTTCCGATGGCGCAAATGTAATCGAGCTTTCACGATTGCCATTTGCTCGTTTCCGCCTGTCCCATTAACTTCCACATGCTAAATAGCAAGGGGATTTTATGATGCGGACTTATGAGCGGGCAAAATTATTTGCGATTTCTGTCTTTATCGCGTTTCACCTGATGTTAATACTGACGGCGTCTTTTCCTGATCGCAGTGAATTAGGACGTCGTATCTTGCAAACCTTCGGAGACTATTTTGACTTCGTCGGCTTGGAACAGCCATGGAGTATGTTTGCTCCCAATCCCATGTCTCTAAATTCATATGTTGAAGCCGAAATTCATTTTAAAGATGGGACTAAGGAGAAATGGTCCCTGCCGCGACCGACGCAGATGAATGGTGCTGATAAAATTATTGGCGGAGATCGTTATCGAAAATTCACTCAAGAGTATTTAATGCCGGAAAAGAACGAAGAAATTTGGTTCGATGTGGCTCGCTATGTGACTCGTCACGTGAATAAGATCGAAGCTGCGGGACGTAAGCGTGAAATCGAGAAGCTGCAATTCTATCGTTACTATAATTATGTCGAGGATCCGACGAAGTTCTTTGTTCGTCACGGCGACAAAGCCGGTGAATACAAGAAAGAAAGTGTTTTCTATTTCTATCCTGCGAAGAAGGAAAAGTATGAAGTCAGTAACAATAATTAAGAACATTTGGGATTTCTTTTTTAAACCGCAGCCAGTAGATAACTTGGGCCTGATGCGTGTGTTGTTTGGACTGTTATTGCTGTTCAACTGGTACATGATTTGGAGCTATCTGGATGTATTCTGGGGAGTGGATGGGTTGATCAGTTTGAAAACTTCGATGGAGTACGGTTCGTCGATTCGCTTCAGTCTGTTTGACTTTATGCCTAATGATCCGCGGGTTCCGGCCTTGATTGCTTTGGTGAATTTGGTGGCGGCTGTGGGAGTCACCTTAGGGCTGTTCACTCGGACGTCAATGGTGTTGGCGTTTATGACCGTGTTATCGTTCCAGAATCGAAACGATTTTATTTTAAATAGTGGAGACATTGTTCTTCGCAATATTTTATTTTTTATGATGTTCTCTGCTGCGGGAAAAGCATACTCATTGGATCGTTGGTTTCACACTCTGCGCTTTGGAAAATCCACAAGTCCGGTGATGGAAAGACCCTGGGCATTGCGTCTGATTCAGATTCAGTTCTGTGTGATCTATATTGCGACTGTTTTGTTTAAGATTAAAGGCACGCACTGGGTGGATGGCACAGCTGTGTATATCGCCACTCGCTTGGAGGAGTTCGTTCGTGTTCCGTTTCCTTTGTTGAATAACCTTGCCGTGATCAAGTTTATGACTTGGTCGACGTTGATCGTGGAATTGGCGATGGGAACATTGGTTTGGTTTAAAGATCTGCGTTACTGGGTTTTGTTATCTGGCATAGGGTTGCATATTGGCATTGAGCTAGTGATGAGTATTCCGATGTTTGAATGGGTGATGGTGGCAACAATGTTGTCGCTGGTTGATCCTTGGGATGTCATCAAAGTGGAAGCATATCTGCGGAATTGGTTTTCAAAAATTCGGTATCGTTTCGACAAGTTGGAAACTGTTTAGAATAGAAATTTAAAGAAATGAAAAGACCAAGTAGAAATACTTGGTCTTTTTTTTTGTTCAAGTGAATCAAAAAAAGTGCTCCTAAATGTTTCGCAATTAATTAAAAGGAGGAAAATTACAGATAAGTTTCTATCCATCGATACGGCCTCCAAATAAAACTTTACAGAAAATTTACCGAATCTTGTGGGACAGGCTGGAACTTCGCGGAAACTATGCGAGAGACTCCAACAAATTGTCTCTGAGTTTGTGAGTAAAAAAGAGAGAGAGAACGAGAACACAAATGGAGGATAGATGAAATCGCGTAAGAAGTTAGTTCTTGCCGCGGGAATCTCACTTTTAGCGAATCCGACTTGGGCACAAATGGCGCAGCTTCAGACTCCGCCAAACATGGCCAAAAAGTTTAAAGAGGAAGTGCTAAAAGAGAGCAAGATTTCCAAGGACAAGGCGAGAGCAGGGAAAGCCGTTGGAGTAACACCTGATGGTAAAATTCGTATCGGATTGCCAGAACAAAAGCTAAGTGGAAACTCGAGTGGCGGCTCGCATGGTTCCACGGGCGAGTATGGAGGCTTCGATAGCAAAGGCTCAAAAGGTGAGTCTGGTTCGAAGGGTTCCTTTGGCGACAATGGTAATCACGGGAATAGCGGCTCCAAAGGCGACAATGGAAACTTTGGAAATAGTGGCTCTAAAGGTGATAACGGCAACCTTGGTAACAGCGGCTCTAAAGGTGACTACGGCAATCGTGGGAATAGCAGTTCCAAAGGTGACAATGGCAACCTAGGTAATAGTGGCTCTAAAGGCGATAACGGCAATCATGGTAACAGTGGATCCAAAGGTGACAATGGTAATCTAGGCAATAGCGGTTCAAAAGGCGATAACGGCAATCACGGCAATAGTGGCTCAAAGGGTGACTATGGCGATCGTGGTAATCGTGGTAACAGCACTTCAAAAGGTGACTACGGAGATCGCGGTGAACACGGTGGCTTTGATAGCAAAGGTGATCATGGTTCAAAAGGCGATCATGGAGATCGTGGCGAACGTGGCAACTATGGTGATCAAGGTTCTAAAGGCTCGAAAGGTGACAAAGGCGACAGAGGTGACCGCGGTGAGCGTGGTAACTATGGCGACAATGGTGACAAGGGCGATCACGGGAATAAGGGCGATAAAGGCGATCACGGTAATCGTGGAGATCGCGGCGAGCGTGGCGACAAAGGTGACAACGGTAACCATGGCACTAAAGGTGATAAAGGTGACAAGGGCGATCGTGGAGATCGCGGCGAGCGCGGTGAAAAAGGTAACTACGGTGACCATGGCACTAAAGGTGATAAAGGTGACAAAGGCGACCGTGGAGACCGGGGTGAACGCGGAGACCATGGCGACAAAGGTGATAAGGGAGATAAAGGCGATAAAGGTGAACACGGACCTCGTGGTGACAAAGGTGATCACGGCGATAAAGGTGAGTGTGGACACCGTTGCGGATCTTCTTCGTATGGAAGTTCCTCTTCTTACGGAAGTTCCTCTTCTTACGGAAGCTCTTCCTCTTATGGTTCTTCTACGTATGGTGAGTCATCAACTTATGGTGAATCTTCCACATATGGAGATACAAGCACGTCGACTGCAACTTCGACTAGTGTGACGACATCAACTGGGAACACACAAGAGACTTCAACGGGCACTCGTGAAACGAGCTCCTCATCAAGTTCTTCCAGTTCAAGTTCATCCAGCTCGAGTTCTTCTTCCTCCTCATCGACTGAAAGCACTTCCACTTCAACAAGTGAAAGCAGCTCCAGCTCTACGGGCACTAAGAAAGAAGAGAAAAAGAACAGATTCAGAGCTAAGTTGGAGCCATTGTTCCATTTGGCATTCGACTTCGGTTCTTACATCGTCAACTTGACTCCGCATGATGTTCCACAACCAGCGGCTGTGGGTGTGTCTTATGATCCACCATCGCAACAGACGTTGAAAACAGGCGACTATCGTGACGGATTCCAAAAAACTGTCTATGGCAGCATTGAAGTTGGTATCGGAGCGCAAGTTCGCTTCTGGTTCGACAATGCAACGGGACTTCTGGATTACTTCTGGGGCTTCGTGGGCGTATTGCCTGTCGTAGGTAAAGAGACTTCTTCCACTCGCTATGCAAGCACACTTGATAAAGCGCAAGCAATGGGTGGTCGTTGGTCTGTACCGAAAGATGCAACTGATCTCGACAAATGGGATGCTGGCGACAGTATTACCTATGTCGGTTACGGCGGTATTATCTTCATGGCGAATGCTGGATTTGGTCCGGTAGGTATCGGTACTGCGAAATTAGCTCGCGGTTCATGGGAAACTTACGTGGAAAAAGTCGGCGATCATATGGCCTATGTGAAAATGACAAGTGGTAAACTTGATAACTTGTCGATCTTTACAAGTGTGTCGATCATGACGATTGGTAAAAACTGGTTTAATGCGGCGGATGATGGATTCTCTTATCTGTTTGATTTGAGCACAGAGACCGGTCGTAAAGCTTACGAAGATATGATTCGTGGTAATGCGTACGCGATTGAACAATTGGCGACGAAGAAACCATTGAATTTGGTTGAGCTGGCGCCAGTCACGAAAGTGATGACTTTCAGAACGGTGTCAACAGGTCAAACTGTCAGCAAAGCGTTTGCGATTCCAATCATTTGGGACCGCGTGTTTAGTAAAGGTCGTGTTCAGTCATTTACAACATCTGACTTGCACATCGAAAGAAACACAGCGCGCGTTCACTATGGTGTCTTCAATGAATCTGATGATACTCGATTCTGGTTCAAACACAGAGAAGAGGACTTCATGTTCACCGGCGCGAAATACTCGCTGGATAATTGGGACAGCAAGGAACACATCACGGGCATGTTCGGTACTTACAGCTTCGCGTTTAGACATGAGGCAAGTAACGACGACAGACTCAGAAAAGGCTTGAAAGAGCTTGTTCGTAAAACCGGTTTGAAACGTCTGATGATCAACATCCCAGATAACTCTGCATTGGGTTACACCGGGGTTGAGTTCAACGCGAAAATGGGTGAAGAGAACACAATGCGTTTGATGACCCTTGGTCAAAGAATGTCAGAGGATCAATTCACGGCGCGTGGTTTGGCTTTGCACGAGCAGTATTTCAATAAAGGCGGCGACGCTTGGGATATTTGCAAACTGCCAGGCTGTGAAATGAAGCAGCGTAAGGCAACAATTTCGGGTATGTCGAAAATGTGGCGCGCACTTCAAGTCATGAATCAAACTATGACGGGTGATCCACGTGCATTTGCAACGGCTTACGGGCAGTTTGGTGAGGGAATGTCGACAAATCCATTCACTTTCCAGGCAGCAGTTGCAATGGCAGGACCTGGAGTTCTTATCGACTTCCTGGTGGAAGGAACAAGAATTTCCATGTTCTATAAACAGTGGGTGACTGATCCAGATGGTAAATGGGTTCCAGCGGAGAAAATGCCGGATTCAGATATGATTCCGAAGTTTGATCCAAGAACTCGCCACTCTAAGATCCGTGGTATCGTGATTGGAAACAATCCGGGAGATATCATGCCTCATGATACAATTCCTGTGATGGAACCAGTAGCGTTCCAATAGGGTTGGCTGTCACTCCGGCTTTGCCGGAGTAGGCTTTGTAATCCAAAAAAAAGGCCGTTGAGAGATCAACGGCCTTTTTTGTTTTTCGATTTTAGTTTTTAAAGATCATGTTCAATCAGCAGGGCATCACTTACCAGATCGCCCGTCAACAGAGCCAGTTGTCTGGCGTGTCGTTCCCATTCCTCGGGAGGGGAGTTTTGCAGTTTGCCGATCAGCTGTTCAAACTCGCTCCATTTTTTCATAAATGCCGGTGCAGAGCTTTTAAATGCGGTAGTGGATTTAAAGTATTCAATCAGAACCGGCAAAGATTGTTCTTTTTCAAAGGCGCGTAACATATCCAACGATAGAACATTGGTAGTGCCTTCCCAGATCGAGAACACTTGAGCATCGCGAATCAAGCGTGGCAACCCCGTGTCTTCAACATAACCGGCTCCGCCGAACATTTCGACGACTTCGCTGGAAATCGTGATCGCTTTTTTGGCTGTATACAGTTTAAGGACCGGAGTCAGAGTTCGAAGCAAAGTGCGTTCTTTTGCGCTGATTTCTCCGACTTCTTCTTTGCCGAGCAGATGAACGATATGAAAACTAAACGCAAAGGCGCGGCGGAAATCTTCCTCGAGCCAGCGCAAAGTTTCTTGATGCAGGGGATGGTCCATCAAGAGTTTGCCGAAAGCTTTACGCTTGCGAGAGTAACTTTGTGCTAAATCCAAGGCGCGACGGGCATGGCCCACGGCGCAGATGGAGTTATATATGCGGGTGATATTTAGAACACTGGCGATCTTTTTAATGCCGTCGCCTTCGCCGCCGATGATGCGTGCGGGAGTGCCCTGCAAACTCAGCTCTGCCGTTGGCAAAGCTTTTGTTCCCAATTTGTCTTTTAAACGATGAATTTGGATGTGATTTAACTGGTTCTCTGGATTGCGAAGTTCAAGATAAAACAGGCTTAATCCTTTGGAGCCAGAAACAGCACCATCTGGACGCGCTAACGTCAGCGCCATTTGTGAAGTCGTCGCAGATGTAAACCACTTGGTCCCATGCAAAGAGTGAGTGGCGCCAAAGGAGCTGTCGCCAGTGAATGGGTGGGCATCTGTCGAGGTGCCGCTGACATCGGAGCCACCGGTTCTTTCCGTCATCCATTGTCCTGCTGTCCAGAAATTTTTTGGATCACGACTGGTCAGATGGGAAATGGCGCGAGTTTTTAAATCAGGTGTGCCATACAGCTCAAGAGCACGGGCCGCTCCATCGGTCATCGCCAAGGGGCATGAAAAAATTGCCGAACTAGGTGAGTACAAATAAAGGAGAGCCATTTGATACACACGTGAGAAAGCTCCATATTTTCTTTCATAGGCAGTGGCAACGATACCTTCTTCGGCAGCAACTTTCTCGAGATTTTTCCAACCAGATGAAACGCGAATGTCGTCTATACGACGTCCCCATGGATCAAAGGGCACATGCACTGGAGGGTAAGTTTCAGCCTCTTGAGCCCATTCAAGCATGTCAGAAGAGGCTCTTTGTCCCAGATGATCGAGGTGAGGCAGGGCTTGCTTCTGACACTCTGGGGGAAGAATTTTTTTCAAGAGTTTTTGAAGTGTCGCATCTGACTGAAATGTATTCGTGAGGCTTGGACCGTCTTGATAAAAGTTTTTCATGGTTTAAGTGTGAGAAATAATTTGCAGTTTGTCCATACACTACATATACAGGGCCCACACTAAATCTGGAGGGGCCGTGTCACGAAAACTATTATGGGGCTTATCGCTGTTGGCTATTGCCGCTTGTACTCCTAAAGCAAGCAACAACACGAACGTGAAGTCAGGTTCACGCATTATAAATGGGACTGAGGTCCAGGAAACTGACAGCATCTATGCACACTTGGTTTCTGTTTACGCTGAAAACGAAGATGGTTCCGTTGGAATTTGCACCGGCACGTTGATTGGTCCAAATACGGTTTTGACGGCAGCTCATTGCATCTCGACGAAAACATCCAACTTGCGCGTGATTTTCGGTTTGAATGTCGATGAAATTTTGTATGCTCGCGAGCCAGATATCAAGGATACCTATTTGCACACGGTCAGTGACGTCAAAGTCCACCCGGAATGGAATTTTGAAAAGAATCAGGACAAAAATAACGACTGGCATGATTTGGCGGTTCTGAAATTCCGTGGAAACTATCCGGAGGAATTTACTCCTGCGGAATTCTTGCAAGAGCAAGACCTGAATCTTTTGAAGCCAGGTGTGATGGCCTATGTTGCTGGTTATGGTGTCAATCAAGCAAGTTCGCGTGAAGTCGCTAAAGATGAACAAGTGGGTTATGACGAAGAAACTCTTTGTGATGACAAGGGTTGCATCGCGCTAAAATTTTCGGGCGACGGAACTTTGCGTTGGACCCAAGCGCCTATCGCCAGCATCAATAACACAGAACTTCGTTTGGATGAGAAATTGTCAGGCACTTGCGGTGGAGACTCTGGTGGTCCGGCATTTATCATGGTTGGCGGCAAATTCTTGTTCTTTGGAGTCACCAGTCGCGGCAGCTTGTTCTGTAATGAAGTAGGAGTTTATACCATCGCTTTGAAATTGAAGGACTGGTTGGGACCAGCGATCCAAAGCCTGAAATAGGTCAAAATACAGAGTCTCAGAATGAGACACTGACTGGTAAAATATGGCAACTGTCGAGAAGTTGTCAGGGAAAGGGGCTTGACGGCCCCTTTATTCTTTTTTAAGGCGGGCAAGCTCCTTGCACTCCTAATAAGTGAACTAAAGACTTAATTTGTGAGGATTTTATGAAATTAGTGAAGCTTTCAATCGCGATGTGTTTGATGAGTGCAACAGCTATGGCCGGTGTCCAACAAGGCCGTATCACGACAAAGATTGATTCGCAAAAAGCAGAAATCGAACTTCGCGGTGTCAAAGCCGGAGATAAAGTGACTTTGCTTGAAGAAATTTGCGAAGGTCCGAAAGTTAAATTGTGCCGCACGGAAAAAGTGGGCAGCGCCGTGGTATCCAAGGTCATTGACGCCGAGACTTCTGAAATCAAAGTCGAAGGTCAACAACCATTGAAAGATGGTCTTTTAATCGAGAAACAATAATTCTAAAAATGAGCGATGGCGCCTAATGTGATCATGTGCGCATGGTCTGTTGCGGTGCCGTCACTGTCCTTAAGCACATCTTGATCCGCATGATCCTGGCGGAATTCTAAATAGACTTTCAAATGCTCCGACAAATTGTATTTGTCACCCACGGTCCAGACTTCGACTTTGTCTGCTCCTGGATAAAAAGTTCCCACAGTTCCGTTTAAGGAATCCAACTCGCCTGCACCCAAAATATTTTCGTATCTCAAGCCCAGGGTGTGTTTGCCCAGGGTATAGCCCATTTGCGAAGAAATGGATTGAGCGAAATTCAGAGTTTCTCCCTCGGGAGTTTGGGTACGATTGTCGTAAGACGCTGACCACGAAAAATCATCGCTGAATTTATAGGTAACCCAAATATTAGTCGTGGATTTTTCAACCGCTGAACCCGTGACAGTGGTGGAGGCATCTTTGCCCGAATAATAACCTGCAAACCACAAAAAGCGTCCGGAGATTCCAGTAGCCGATAGTTCTGTGGTTTTAGTGGAAACCAAGTCATCACCGAATTGATTGTAAGCGCTGCGATTGTAACTGCTTAATGTGACGGCCAACCACTCGCCAGGATTAAATTTTAAGCGAGCTCCTTCATTATATCCGGGAACAATACCTTGATAGGCGACGGTGTTGCCATAAAGAATGTTTTCCACTTTCATCGCAGATTCAAAACCTAATGTTGAACATAAGCGACCAAAGCCGACGGACCAGGCCGGGTTTATCTTATAATAAATCTCCAACTGATCCAGAGTTCCAAAGTTACTCTTATTAGTACCGGTTGGGGTGGTCACCTCGATCGGCATATACATAAGACGCGCAAAGAACGAGAGGTCTTGCGTTTCTTTCTTCAGGATGACCTGGGCACTGTTAAAGCGATATTGCTCGTCCTGTGCGTTCGCGGATGCCGGATAGGCATTTTTCCCTGAGGAAAAAAAGTTGTACTCGAAGTCAGCTTCACCTTGGGCCGTAATTCCAGAAAGTACTTCTTCAGCGCGCGCAATGAAAGGCAGGCTTAAACAAATTGTGGTCAAAATGGCGGTTGTCTTTTTCATTGAGACTTTTATCGGGGATTTCTGATCTCACATTTAGGGGGAGAAAATATTTTAATGAACTCGATGTTGGTCTAGTTCGTCTCAGAAGTACTCAATCTGCTTGTTAAGATTCCGATAAAGATAAGTATCCAAAGATATTTCCGAGGTAATCATGAAGAATTCAAGTAGTTGGTTTAAAGGCATTAAAGGTCGTATGTTGATGGTGGCGATTTTTCCATTCATCGCTTTCGCAACGATTTTTGGTTTTACATATAGAGGCCTTGATCATTTGGGAAGTCTGCTAAGCAGCGCTCATAATGATATTATTCCAAACCTAAATGACTTAAGTGAGATGCGCATCTCTCAAAATCGCTTTGGTTATCGCGTGTGGGAAGGGATTATCAATCCTGAAGACAGAAAAGAAGCTGTCGAACAAGCAGAAGAGACGCTGAAGACCTTTGAAAAGGCTTACAAAGACTATACTGAAAATACATTTTCTGGCGAAGAACGTAAAATGTACGAGGAATACAAACAGTGGTTCCCTCAGTACAATTCCTTGGCTCGTTCTATTCTGACGAATCTGGAAAAAGGCACCCCGGAATCGGTTGCTCAGGCGCGTAAGGATCTGGATGAAACTCTGCATATTTATTCGGGTAAAATCGAAGCCTTTTGTTCTAAAGTGAATGATCTGTATGCAGAGCGTGCCGTGGCAGAAGGAAAAGAATTTGCGGCGTCCCGTGCGCAAATCACAAACATCATTATTTTGGTCACTCTTTGTGCTGGTTTGATTATCCTGGCATTGCAGTTGATGCAAGCGGCGAAGATTTCCAATGTCACTGGCAATGTGGCTGACAAATTAGGCGAGTCGAACACGAAAGTGGTTCATTCTGTGGAGCAGTTGGCTGCGGCAGGAAATGCGTTGTCGCAAAACTCTACAGAGGCGGCAGCTTCTTTGGAAGAAACGGTGGCCGCTTTGGAAGAATTGACTTCCATGGTGCAAATGAATTCAGACAACGCCAAACAAGCTGCGTCCCTGGCGGTAAGCTCCAGAGATGCTGCGGAACAAGGTGAGCAAGAGATCAATGCTCTTATCAAATCTATGGGCGAGATTTCTTCATCCTCTAAGAAAATTGAAGAGATTATTTCAGTTATTGACGATATCGCTTTCCAAACGAATTTGCTGGCATTGAATGCGGCGGTTGAAGCAGCTCGTGCTGGGGAGCAAGGCAAAGGTTTTGCCGTTGTTGCGGAGGCTGTGCGAGCTTTGGCGCAAAGAAGTGCGGCTTCGGCTAAGGATATCGAAAGTCTGATTAAAGTCTCCGTTCACCAAGTTGAAAATGGCAGCAAAGTTGCTAATTCCAGTGGTGTGGTCTTGGGGAATATCGTCTCATCAATTAAAAAAGTTTCTGATTTAAATAATGAAATTGCAGCGGCGAGCTCGGAACAAACGACGGGAATTCAGCAAATCGGTCGAGCTATGAATCAATTGGATCAGGCTTCTCAGTCGAATGCGGCTTCCGCGGAAGAGATTGCGGCGACGACGGCAGAATTGAACAGATTGGCGCAAACATCTCAAGATTTGACGGACGAGTTAAGCACGGTCGTCACGGGTACCAAAGCCCACCACGAATTGGAAGTGACGGGAGCACCTGCAAAAGCTTCCTCGAAAAAGGTGACTTCAAAGTTTAAAACCGACGAGCCTGGCGGCAAAGTGATTCCGCTTAAAAAAGCGGTCAAAACGGCCAGTGTTGCTGAGGAGACTATACCTTTTGACGATGAGCCTCGAGCTAAAATCGGGAACCGAGACGGATTCTAAATAATGCGGGTCAGACTTCTGGCCCGTTTCATTTTAAGAATAATCGTGTCTTTAGTCCTGTGGAATATTCTCACATGTGTTCATTCCCAGGAGAGCAGGCTACAATTGTCTAATGACAGACCCACAGCCTAAGATGATCATGGTTGGTGTGGAGCTCTTTACTGAGAACTTTCCACTTCCTGCAGACGTTTATACTCGATTGCCTTCGGGACAATATCTATTAGTTGGAAAAAAAGGCGAGAAAAGTAATTTTCAGAGTCTGCACATGACCGCGCAAAAGAAAGCCGAGCTTTATGTGCGTGGGAGTGATTACGATACTGTGATTCAGTTTAATCTCGCTTTGGCTAAAACTGCCGTGGGTAAAACCGAAATCCCTACCAATTTGAAATTGAATTTAATTACCGGCCTGGCTGATTCCGCGATCAACGATTTGGTGGATCGAAAAATCATGGCAGGTTCTTATGAGCGGGTGAAACAGCTCTCTGGATTTATCAAAGATACAGTTGCGCAAGTTTCCGACGTCGATAAGCTTTTGGATCTATTAAGTAAGCTTCCGAAAGACAGTGCTTCACATGGGATGGCGACGGCGGCGATTTCCTTATTGATTTGTGAGCAGATGGAAATTCAGTCCAAGCCAACACTGGAGAAAGTCGCCCTGGGTGCACTTTTGCATGATATTGGACTGAAGGAAATTCCAGATGCGGTCTTAAAGAAAGCTCGTGCGGATCGTACGGTCGAAGAGACGACACACTATGAGTCTCATACCATGCGCGGTGTGGAGATGTTGCAGGAGCTGCGTGAAATTCCGTCGGATGTTCTGGCGATTATTTTAGAACATCATGAAAATGCCATTGGAATGGGGTATCCCCGTCGCATTCGGGATGTGAAAATGAATCCCTTGGCCCGCATCGTTGCGGTGGCCAATTATTTTATGGAGCTTCTTCATGATTCAACTGGCGAAATGCTGGCAAAATCTCCAGAAGAAGCCATCTATTATATGGAAACGACATTGGGCCAACCTTTCAACAAGCAAGTCTTTGCAGCGCTGAAGGAAGTGGTCTTTGCCCATCGCCGCGTCTAAGGTTTTGCGCACTGACCTTGGTGCTGGCAATTCAGCATATCACTTCTGTGTTGCTGAAGTTCATTCAATGTATATCCCAGTTCCATGTCATAGCCGCTGTGAACCGCGCCAGCCTGACCAATGGTGATGAAGTCGTTGATACCCTTAAACCAGGCTTGGTCGTACATTTGACCTGTGGAAGTGGATTTGAAATACACCGTGCGGTTGGAACGAATGGCGCTCAGGAAGCGGCTGCGCTGATCACGGGCTTTTTCCAAACCACCACTGAGACTTTTCCAGCATTTGACTTCACCAATGCGAACAACTCTTTGTAAATTCAAATCAAAAATAATGATATCTAGTTCGCCGACGGTTCTTGAACCATCACCATAGGCAATGCCAACTTCCACGACATATTGAGGTGCAGGAAATTGCTTTTGAATATCCAGGCGAGCGATTTCTTCGCAGATTGCGCCGGAGTCTTCATAGCTGCGGGGAATATTTTTAAGTGCTGCAAAATCCTCAGCCCAGTTGGCGGCAAAAAGGTTGAGTGAAAATAGCAATGCACTCACGAAAACTGACAGCTTCATAATCCCTCCAAGAGCAGCCAGTGATCGCTGAGCTGTAGCCTATGTTCAAGGAATTAGTCCGCAATATTAAAAGCGCGCCGCAGCAACCGAGTTCGCT
>JBCNNR010000050.1:0-18035 GCA_039594295.1 Bdellovibrio sp. | reverse complement strand
CCACCAATGCCAATTATCGCCCTAAGTGGTGAAGCTAGTCAGTAAGAGGTCGACCAATTCGAAATGGTCTCGCATTGGGTGGGGTATACTCCTTGCTCTCTTTAGTAAGCATAAAAAGAGGAGAAACTTTTATGAATAAATTGATCATCGGTATCTTATTGGTGTCAGCTTCCTATTCCCACGCATTTAGTCCCCCTCCATGGGAATTGGAAGTCCATGAGGGAAACCCTTCTAGAGGCTCTAGAGCCACCAGAGGCATTCACTGTAGCGCCTCCTATGGCTCGTCATCGGATAATTCTTTTATCAAACTTGCTAATAGGGTTGGAGAAGGCCAGGCCGCAGGCGATGAGTTTTATACTTTGGCTGTTAAAAATGGAAGAGCGATTGTTTTAGAGACACAATCAGGTAAGCAAGTTCCTTTGGAGTTTAGAGAAATGTCGCCTTATTACATCGACTCTCGTGAGAGCATTCAGACCTCCGGAAGACTGGATCTTGCTGAGGGCGGCTCAAAATATATTCTCGTAAATTGTAAATAGAAAACAGGATCGCCTGTGTTTATTCAGTAACTTTTAAAAGCTGCGAGTGAAATTCTTGCGGCTTTTTTAATATCTTGATCTGATCGAAAACTTCTTTCGCTTCCGTATTTTTCAAAGACAAAGCTTTTAACCACTGTTTCGTGCGGGAAACCGCAAAGTAGTCGTTGATGTATTCAGTACTTGCCGCAAAGAATTGTGGCAGCAAAGGCTTCGCACGTTGCCAGTTCATTTCTTCGACGGTTTCTTGTTTCAAGCTTTGTTTGATTTGTTTAAAGATGAACGGATTGCTCATCACTCCGCGGCCGATCATGTAATAGTCGCAGCCCGTGACTTCGACACAACGGTGGAAATCGTGAACATTCCAGATTTCGCCATTGGCGATAATTTTAATTTTGGTTTTTTCTTTAATGCGCGGGATCCACTCCCAATATGCGGGTGGCTTGTAGCCATCCGTTTTGGTGCGGCAGTGGATTGTTAACCACGAAGCATTTGCGGCTTCAACAGCTTGAGCGATGTCGATACATTTTGTCGGGTCGTCAAAGCCCAAGCGGATTTTCGCCGTGACGGGCACATGGGCAGGTACTGCTTTACGAACGGTGTCCACTATCGTGTGAACGCGGTCGCAGGATTTCAATAGCGAAGCGCCACCATCGTGACGATTCACGGTTTTAGCCGGGCAGCCGAAATTCAAATCAATACCCAACGCTCCCAATTTAACGGCGCGCTCAGCATTTAAAGCCAAGGGTTCAGCCTGGCCTCCTAAAAGCTGCACAAACACCGGCGTGCCCCAGCGAGTGCGGGAGCCCGTGCGAAGTTCAGGACAGTTTTTCAGAAACACGCTCTCAGGATGCAGGCGATCGGTGACGCGTAAGAATTCCGTCACGCACTGATCCACGCCGCCGATCTGCGTGAGAGTATCTCTCATCACCCAATCGATAACACCTTCCATCGGAGCCAGGAAAAGCTTCATGACTAGAGTCCGCCCATCTTTTTCACAATATCGAAATGTTTTTTATCGACAGGTTGAACGGACAGACGGGAACCCTTCGCTAAAACCAACATGTCAGCAAGCTTGGGATTGTCGCGAAGTTCTTGCAAAGAAACGATCTCAGAAAACTTCTGAACGTATTCCACTTGGGTGCAATACCAGATCGGTTTGTCTTTGGTGGCTTTGGCATCATAGTATTCAGATTTTTTATCGAATTGTGCTTTGTCTGGTTCTGCCACGTGAGAAATACGCGCCAGTCCCGCCACACCCGGCGGTTCGGCATTGGAGTGATAGAACAAAACCATATCGCCGACTTGCATATCTTTTTGCATGAAGTTGCGAGCTTGGTAGTTACGAACGCCTTCCCACCATGTCGTTGAATCTTTTTTCAACTGATCGATGGAGTAAACGTCAGGCTCTGATTTCATCAACCAATATTTCATGATTGCGCCTCTTTCGTTTCTTTCACCTTGCCGGATTTAAAGAACCATTGGCCCTCTTGACGGCGGAAAGTGGACACTTCGTGATGAACATAATCTTCGTCATCAACGCTATAAAAAGCTTTGAACTCGACCGTGCCTTTGTTGGCCTTTTCTTCGGCTTTGATAATTTCAAGCTTCAAGAATTTTGCGCGCTCGGCCCATTCTTGGTTGGCTTCATCATCAATGTCACCCAAAGATTGAGGGTCGGTTGTATCACGCAAGTATTGCATTTGATTTTTCGCAAAGGCTGAATAACGAGAACGCATCAAGGCTTCCGCCGTTGGTGCTGTTTCTTTTCCAGAGTGGTAGATACCACAACATTCAGAATAATTTTTGTTGGATCCGCATGGGCATTTCATAGGGAGGCAACCTAACACGCTGCTTTAGCAAAGGGTACTCTGTGAGACGGGGTTTGAAGCGCCATGTCGTGGGCGCGAATACTGGGCATTTGAGAGGGCAAGCCCTACAATAATTTCATTACGAGGTGTGTATGCAAAGATGGGCTCTGATTACGGGGGCGACGGCGGGTATTGGTTGGGCGACAGCGGAGGCTTTGGCGGCTCAGAATTTTTCTTTGATTGTGACAGGTCGTCGCATGGATCGATTGGATGACTTGGAGGCCACTCTTCATAAAAAATTCCCTCAGATCAAAGTGATTAAGGCCAGTTTTGATATCTCTGATCGTTTTGAAGTGAGTGAATTTATGAAAGCTCACCAGGCGGATCTGCAAAATGTCGAAGTGCTGGTGAATAACGCGGGCCTTGCCAAGGGCACCGATAAAATGCAAGACGGATCTTTAGATGATTGGGAGACGATGATCGATACCAACATCAAAGGTTTGCTATTTATCACTCGCGGTGTGGTTGGCCACATGGTGAAAAAGAACTCTGGCCATATTGTGAATCTGGGATCTGTGGCGGGTCGTTGGACTTATCCAGGCGGGGGAGTGTACTGCGCAACAAAATTTGCGGTGCGAGCTCTTTCGGAAGGCTTGCGCATGGATTTACTGGGAACAAAAGTGCGCGTCACCAATATTGAGCCAGGCATGGTTCATTCTGAATTTTCCTTGGTACGATTTGATGATCAAAAAAAGGCGGATCAAGTTTATGAGGGGATGACTCCGCTGGAGCCTAAGGACATCGCTGAAACCATTGCCTGGTGTGTAGCCCGCCCCGCACATGTGAACATACAAGAACTTGTGATTTACCCAACGGACCAAGCGCATGTTGGAATGGTCAACAGGAGGTCGTAAATGAGTTTCCGTACAGAGAAAGACACCATGGGGGACGTGCAGGTTCCCGCTGATAAATTTTGGGGTGCGCAAACCCAACGTTCGACTGAAAATTTTAAAATCGGGGGCGACCGATTCCCACGCGAAATGATTCGGGCCTTGGGGATTCTTAAAAAGAGCGCCGCCTTGACCAATGAAAAGCTCGGATTGCTGGATGCAAAAAAAGCGGGCGTGATCGTTAAAGCGGCTGACGAAGTGATCTCTGGAAAGCTCGATGCGCATTTTCCCTTGGTGGTGTGGCAGACCGGTTCTGGCACACAAACCAATATGAACGCCAATGAAGTTATCGCCAATCGCGCGATGGATATGATGGGTATAAAACTTCCGTCGAAAGAAATTCATCCCAATGATGATGTGAATAAAGGTCAATCTTCGAACGATACTTTTCCCACGGCGATGCACATTGCGGTCGGCGAACAAGTTTATCATCGTCTGATTCCGATGATGGAAAAACTTTATCTGGCGTTGTCAGCAAAACAAAAAGAGTTCGATGACATCGTTAAAATCGGGCGCACGCATTTGATGGATGCGACTCCGCTGACTCTGGGACAGGAATTTTCTGGATACTCCACGCAAGTCAAACACGGTATTCACAGAATCAAAAACACTCTGCCACATTTGCATGAGTTGGCGTTGGGTGGAACCGCCGTCGGGACGGGGCTTAACACTCATCCAAAATTTGCAGTGGAGGCCGCAGCCGAAATCGCGCGCGAAACGAAAATTCCATTTGTTTCAGCGGAAAATAAATTTGAAGCCTTGGCCAGTCACGATGCCTTGGTGGAAGTCAGCGGCGCCTTGAATACGATTGCCGTTTCTTTGATGAAGATCGCGAATGACATTCGCTTGTTGGGTTCTGGGCCTCGTTGTGGTATAGGAGAGTTGCATCTCCCAGAAAACGAGCCGGGTAGCTCCATTATGCCGGGCAAAGTGAATCCCACTCAGTGCGAGGCTATGACTATGGTCTGTGCACAAGTGATGGGGAACCATGTCGCTGTGACAATTGGAGGAGCGACCGGGCACTTTGAATTGAACGTGTTTAAGCCGGTGATCGTGTTTAACGTATTAAACTCAATACGTTTGATCTCAGACGCTTGTGAATCTTTTGTGGATCACTGTGTGTCGGGGATTGAAGCAAATCACAAGCAGATTAAAAAGCACCTTGATAACTCTTTGATGCTGGTAACAGCGCTGAATCCAAAGATTGGGTACGACAATGCGGCGAAAATCGCCAAAACTGCCCACAAAAATGGCACTACGCTCCGCGAAGAAGCCATCAATCTTGGACTCCTCAGCGGCGAGGAATTTGATAAACTGGTCAGACCTGAGACGATGGTTGGCCGATAGGCCCATTGAGGGGTTGGAGTTGTACGTTGATTAATGAGTTGTTGAAAAAAGCGAGTTGGTTGGACAGTGAGGATATTCGTCCTTACGTTTTCGTGCGTGAAGAAAATGAAATTGCGCTGCCAGGTTCGTTTCATAAACTCGATTGGTTTAAACAACAGCCGATCTTTAAAAATCCACTCGACATCACTGAGATTGCATTTGCTGATCGTATTTACTCGATTGAAGAGAGGGCCTTTGGCCCTTCCAACATGGCGATGCCTCGTTGGGTGTTTTATGATTGTGCGGTGATGCCAGGGTTCGTGGCAGGCTTTGCAGCGCGCCCGAAGGTGCTTTCCAAGCTGGTTCGCGAGGTTTTGGATCCCAAAAAATACCCCGCGTCACTAAGCCCGATCAAATCTTCCAAAGTTTTAAAGGAGATCGAGTCCCTTGATGAGATGGATTGGGTCCCTCTTTCGCTGTTTATTATTATCCCCACTATGCACAAAGGCGAGTGGGTTGCGCACAACCTATGCTCCGTCAATTCGCTTTTACCGAAGGAAGAGCAGTTTTACGGCCTGGGCTTCCTCTCCAAGGCTTTTGGCTTGTGGTATGCCAATGTGGAGCAGTGCTCTGGGATGACTCAATGGGGCAGCCCAGCATTGAAGCTACATTCGCATTATGGACATTTAGAGGTGATTGGGGCTTACGCTCCGGTGCATTCTCATGCTAAAACTATAACTTACCGTGTTCAGGTCAATACTCATTGTTGGGAGAAGTTTTTCAATAAAGAAGAAGACCTGGCGTTTTTGGAACACTACGGACCGACCGGAACGTTCATTGATCCGAAGAACGAAGAGAGCATGTTGGATTTCCAACAGCGCATTGAACGCGAAGAGGGTCCTTTCTTTTTAAGCGCAGGTGAAATTGCGCAGAAGAAGTTAGAGGACAAGCTAATGATTTATCAATTGAAACAACAATACTAGGATAGGAATAGAAATGACGATGAACACTCTGCCACCAGTCGCTAAATCTTTTTTTGCGTTCTGTAAAAAATGTGATGCTGATAGATACCATGTAGTTTTGGCGCACACGTCGGCAACTTCTGCAAAAATCAAATGTGAAATTTGCGGTTCTCAAAAAACTTATTCTCTTCCAAAAGCTCAGACAAAAACGGGCAAGCCATTGACGGGTGCTGCTGCTAAAAAACGTGAGCAAACTCTGAACTCTCGCAAGTCTTCTCACAAAAACGAATACGAAATGTTGATGGCGAATGATGGGGCTTCCACAGCGACTTACAACATGAAAGGTAAATTCGAGAAAAACACTAAGCTTTCTCACCCTAAATTCGGTTTGGGTTTCATCAAAGATGCAGCTTCTGACAAAATCGAAGTCGTATTCGAAGACGAAGTTAGAACTCTAATTCACAACCGCGTATAGTCGTCGGCCGCGCGAAAAGGCCCATCCGACTGCGTTGTCGGCTCTAGTCCTCGCTCCGACGTGCCTGGGGCACGCCTGCGCTGCGGGCTAGAACCTCCGCCTTGCGGCTGAACCTTTTGGCGCAGCCTCATTGACAAGTATGTTCCAATTTTTTATTTTTCTAATGCGTCGTACGGAAGTACGACGTTTTGTTTTTTTAGGATAGACTGAAATAGATGGATTGGTTGAAGGGGTTGAACCCCGAACAGCAAAAAGCTGTTAAACATAACTTCGGTCCCTTGCTGATTCTGGCAGGGGCGGGTTCCGGCAAAACGACGGTATTGGTTTCACGCACAGGACGTATGATTTCTGAGCGTGTGGCGCAATCATCGGAGATCTGCGTTTTGACCTTCACCAATAAAGCCGCTCGCGAACTCAAACATCGTGTGAAGGCAAAGCTGGGCGGAGCCGGGGACGGCTTGTGGGCTGGAACTTTTCACTCCTTCGGTTTGCAAATTTTGCGTCGTTTTCACAAACACGCGGGGCTTTCTCCGCATTTTGGTATCGTCGATCAAACGGACTGCAATGCGGTTTTAAAAGAGCTCATTAAAAATATCGCCAATTCAGGCAAAGACAAGTTCGACATCGATAAGATTTTATCGATGATCAATGATCGTCGCACGGGAGTGGCGCACACTCACGAAGGCTTTGACGAATATCACGAGATGGTCGAAGTCCTGGCTCCCAAGTTCGAAAAACGCCTGGAGCATTTGGGCGTGGTGGATTTTGAAGGTTTGTTGATCAAGCCATTGCAGCTTTTCAAACAGCATCCCGAAATTCTGGAAAAAGTTCAAAGTCAGTTCTCGCAAGTCATGGTCGATGAATTCCAGGACACAAATCGCATGCAAATGGATTTGATCCAGCAAATCGTCAAACCTCACAGCAATATCACGGTGGTGGGGGACGATGACCAATCGATTTACGGTTGGCGCGGAGCCGAGATTAAGAACATTTTGAACTTTCCCCACGAGCACAAAAAATGTGAAGTGATTATGCTCGAGCGTAATTACCGTTCGTCAGGAGAAATTCTGGCGGTTGCCAATGCAGCAATCTCTAAAAATAAAAATCGTCATGGTAAAGTTCTGCGCGCAGAAGCGGCCAAGTCCACTGGTGTTTTGCCTGAGGTCTTTATCCTGGAGCGTGAAGAGGACGAATGTGAATTCGTCGTTCAGGAAATCCAGCACTTTCTAAAAGAAGGCTATAAGTTGAAAGACTTTGCTGTCTTGTATCGTTCCAACACTCAAGGTGGTTTGATCGAGGCGTCTTTGCGCCGTGCCGGCATTCAGTACAACATCTCGGGTGGTACTTCGATCTTTGATCGTAAAGAGATCAAAGACATCATGGCTTACTTAAAGCAATCCTTCTCGCCAAATGAAGTTTCACTTCGTCGTATTATCAATGTTCCCAACCGTGGTGTGGGTGATACGACGATTGAAAAGTTGACCGAGTTTTCGCAAAAACGCAGAGTCAGTTTCCTGGATGCTTGTCGTCTGTGGAAAGACGCCGAAATTCCCGATAAAACGGGTGAAGCGATCGAAGACCTTTTGGGTTTCATCGAGTATCTGCCAACCCATATTTTGGATTTCAATGTGGGCTCTTCGCCAGGTGGCAAGCTTGTTGAGTTGTTCGATCAACTTGGTTATAAAGAATATGTGATGAACACCGCGGCTGATCCGGCATCGGCCGAAAAAAAGTGGGTTGTCGTCGAAATCCTGGGGCGCATCTTAGATGCTTATCTGGGACGCCGTGCGCATGAAGTGGAGTATATCAAATCCTTTGTCGATTCGATGATGCTTCGTGAAGATCACAACGAAGAAGAAGATCAAAACAAAGTGCAGCTCATGACTTTGCATGCTTCAAAAGGCTTGGAATTCCCCGTCGTTATTTTGGCGGGTATCGAGGAGGATCTACTTCCTCATAAAAACTTGGGCTCTGATATCGACGAAGAACGTCGTCTGTTTTATGTGGGTGTTACGCGCGCAAAAAATCGTCTGGTGATGTCTCGTTGCCAACAGCGTAAAAAGAACGGCGTGGTTCGTCCCTCTGTTCCGTCACGTTTCCTGTTGGAAATCCCCACGGAGCTCTACAAAGAATATCCATTGGGAGCTCGTCCCGTCAGCGGTCAAGCCCGCGATGACCTTGTCGCAAGTTTCTTGTCAAAATTAGATAGTAAAATTGGAAAGTAAAAAAACCGGAAGAAATTCCGGTTTTTTATTGCACCCAAAAGGTGCCTGCCGGTTTTTGGGTGTGCGGCGCAACAAGAAATAGGACCTGGCACCTAAAAGGGGCGGGGGGCTTCGAAGGTGTGTTCTTTGCCGCTGATAGTGATTTTTAATTTTCCGGCATGGAGGAACATGCGATCTGTTTTGTAGATCTCGGCAATGCGTTTGTTGAATTTGGGATCGCCGTAACGGCTGTCGCCCAGAATTGCATGCTTGGCAAGGGCCGAGTGTTTGCGAATTTGATGTTGGCGGCCGGTGTACAAGCGGACTTCAACCAAGGCTGTGTATTGATCTGATTTCACCACGCGAAAATCCGTACGCGCCTCGACGCGGTCTTTGGCAAGCCCTTGGGGATTGTTGCGTCCCTCCGCTTTGTCGGAAATCGGTGTGTTCCAGTGTTGCCACTCCTCAGAGACAGGCATCGAACCGCGTAACAAGGCATAGTAATATTTTTCGCAGGTGCGGGCCTGAAACTGCTCGGCCAATTCTTTGGCCATGCGAGTATTCAAGGCCAAAAGCAGAATACCGCTGGTTTCTTTATCCAGACGGTGAACGGGATGAATGCCTTCAAAGCTTCCCGGGATCAGTTGTTTTTCCAGAATGTGGCAGACATCGCGGGGATCGTTGTGAACGGAAACTCCCGGAGGCTTGTTGATGACAACCCAGCCCTCACCGCGAGCGATAACCTCTAAAGAGTTCACGCTTCGCAGTCCTTCAGAATAGCTTCGATTTCCGAAGGGGAAAGATTCTTGGTGCAAAGTTCAGAAGCGAAAACTTTTTGTTCGAAGCGAGAAATCGCGAGCTTGCGGGTTGATGCTAAGACGATCATGTTGAATATGAATCCGACCCAGCTCAAAAATGCAAACAGGGAACCCATAATATAAAGGCTTGTTTTAAAGGCCTCATGGTCTTGAGCATGGGAGTTTTCTTCAAGTGGCAAAATACGACTTTGCGATTCGCACCAGTACTTTTGCACGGTGGTTAGGTTTTTTTGCAGTTGTCGGAATGCAGGGCTTTTTGTTTTCTTTTGATGAAACCAATAGTGAGCGCCCGTAGTTGCCAAAGAAGGGAAGATGCCGATGATATAACTCGCTGCCATTTCTGGAGCCATGGTTTTCCTTTGTGAAAAGAGTCTTTATTATAGGACCTCGCAATGATTTTTGGCAAGTTACCCCCGAGAATGTCGAGACCAGGGCCCTGACGTTTTAAAATAAACCTCAGGAGGATTCATGAATTCAGATATCCAAGAATTTTTGGAGTTTTTAAAGAATGAAGATGATTTGGATTATGGTGACTTTAAGCGAGAGGTGGATCTCCATCTTATGCGTCTGGTGGAGACTCTGCGACCTTTGAATCGCGAGCAGCGGCTACGCCTGGCCCGTGTGCGTGAGGAGCTTCTGTGGATGTATAATGACGATATCGAGGAGATGAGAGCCTATTTGGCCAAAGAGATTTCTGGCCTAGACCCACAGCGAGTTCTTGGCTCAAGCGACGCGCCTTTTCAAGCGTGATGGGACTACCCAAGCCCTGATAAATGGCGGTACGCTAGAGGAACGGCAGAGGAGGACTTATGTCCCAAAAACATCACAAATCTTCGCATAAACATTCAAAACATTCTTCTCAGCATACTGGTCAAGAGATGCATCATGAGGAGCATGATTCCGAGATTTCGGCGTCGACCTCTGACGATATCAACACCGAAGCGCAAAATGAAGGGGTGCCACATCCAACGCACGAGGAACACCATGACGCTGGGACTTTTAATGCAGGCTCGGCCGACGATCAATTGGCTCCTGAGGAAATGTCCTATGAAGGCGGCGCTTCAGAACCACAAGAGAAACCTCATGTGGAGTTTTACGGTTCCGAGATTATTCGTATGAAAGCTCCGAAAGTGATGGAAATCGCTGACACCGTTGTTGATGAATGGAAAAAAGACGGCCAGTTTGATTCTCTGCAAGTGGGTCATCCCTTGGCCTCCATGGCGGCAAGTCGCGCTCTTCGTAAAGCGAAAGACGTTGAAAAGAAGCTTGAAGAAAAAGGTGTCTTTGCCATGGCGAAAATGGGCATGGACTACGTCAAGTCTGAAATCGAAAAACGTCGTAAGTAATCGCGGTCCATTGTGAATCGTGAAGCGCGTATTTTCGAATATTTGACAAAGGCTCTTGCTCCTTCGGTTTTAGAAATCGAAAACGAGAGCCATATGCACTCCGGCCCTGGCAGTGAAACTCATTATAAAGTTTTGATTGTCTCCCCTCTGTTTGAAGGAAAATCTCGTATAGACCGTCAACGCAGTGTCAACGACGCTTTGAAAGCAGAGTTTTCGGCTGGATTGCATGCGCTGACACAAAAAGCACTGACACCCAGTGAATTTGAACAGCAAAAAGATGCCCTCAACTTTATCTCACCCGAATGTCGTGGTGGTTCCAAAAGGTGAAATTGATATTCTTATCAATGATTTTTCTAACCTCGATCGTGAATGCGGTGGAGCCACTGAGGGTGGCCGCAGTTCAGGGACCGCCGCATGTCGTGACGGCTGAAGCAAATCCGCCGACGGGAGCTGGCCCTCGGTTTATGGAGAAATATGTTTTTCCCGAACTTAAAAAGAAGTTTCAAATGGGCTTCGTTTGGCGCAGTTCACCCTTAAAAAGAGAACTTCGTGATTTGGAAACTAACAATATCGACATGTTGTTTTTCGTCTTGAAGACTCCCGCAAGGGAAAAGATTTTTGATTTCTCGGCAGAGCCTTTTTTGACGGAGCATCCGGGAATTATCGTTAAAAAAGATTTTCAAAAAAATAAAACCACCACTTCCCTGAAGGATTTTGCCGGAAAAACCCTGGGGCTGATGGCCGGCGCCACGGTGCCAGATGAGTTTACCAAATATAAAATTAATACGATTTTTCTGTCCGGCGATGACGTTGGTGAAAGACTTTCGAATTTGGTGGAGTCACAGCGAATTGATGGTGTGTTCGTTCATTTGGCGTCTATCACCGAGGACATCGTCGAAAGAAATAAGTTTGAAAACTTAAAGAGTGTTGAAGTGACTGATGCCCCCATCTATAAGGTGCATATCGCCTTCAGCAAAAAACTGTCCCCGCAAGTCAAAGAAGAGATTGATCATCAGCTTCGTGTGAACAAAAAATTCTATCGCCTAAAGAATTAGGCGCGGCCCCAAATAAAAATACGCTTGAACGGGTAAAAGAACGGCTTGTCATCGGGGAGAATCTTGAACAGACGCTCGCGGTACTCATTTAAAAAGGCCGCATAGTCTGCTTTGCTCAGATGATTTTCAAAATAGGTCAGCATCGAACCGCGCACCCATTCAATCACGCCTTCGCGTGACTCCAGAATGTGTCCATAAACTTTCAGCTCCACACGCTGCTCTTTAAAACCCAGGTGAAACATTAATGAGGCATAGTCCTCGACGGAAAGCATGGTTTTCGGTTTGTCATAGACATGGCCACCCAAAGCTTTTTTCCAGCGCTCCTCGTGAGACATTGCACTGGAAAGCACATGAGTGGGGTAATCATGGTTCATGGGCATTTGCACAGCCAATTGGCCGCCGCGGCGCAAAGATCGATGCAGTCTTGCGAAAAGGTCTTTGTGGTGGGGGCTCCACTGAAGAGCGGCGTTGGAAATGATGAGATCAAATCCTTCGGGCTTTTCCCAAATATCGATATCACCTTGGATGAATTTTAACTGATCAGAGGCAAAAGCGGCGGTTTTTGCCAGCATCGCCTCTGAAGAATCAAGTCCCATGGTGGAGTCCGGTTGGAAGCGATCCTGCATGACACGTGTAAGTTCCCCGGTGCCACAGCCCAGATCGATTGCCGTATTAAATTTTTCTGGTTTTATGAAATCCAATAGATCAAAGAAAGGTTGGGATCTTTCGTTTTTAAACTTCTCGTACTGGTTGGGATTCCATGAGTCGCTCATGGGAACAGGTTAGCACGCCGGTGGCGATCAGTCTTCAAATTGTGCAAGTTTTGATTTGAGTTCACCCAGAAGTTTTTTGACTTCATGCAGCTGTTCCTGCTCGGGGGAGACTTTGTTTGACATGGTCTCGGTTAAAACATCCCACGTATCCAGAGCCTGTTTAAGGTCTGCATTGAGATTGCCAAAGAGGCTTTTTTTGCCTGTCTCTTTGGCAGTGGAGGCAGTCGTTGCCTCTTTCTCAGTTGTGTTAGCACGCGTCGTACGTGCAGTTTCTAAGATGTCGTTACTCATGAACCAATTCTGTAAATATTTAATTATCGGACGTGCATCATGCACGAAGGCGATAGTGTTATCGTAGGAACTCCATTTGACAAGCATTTTCCCTCTGAAATAAGTTAACTCTTCATGATTTAACTTAAGTCGGCGGGCTTGTCCCGCCGTAGCTTCAGCGAAGGCGGAAACAGAATGTCTCAAGAGATTATCTACACAATGAAAGGTGTAAGTAAAGTATATCCTCCAAATCGTTACGTTTTGAAGGACATATATCTTTCTTACTTCTACGGAGCTAAAATCGGCGTTTTGGGTTTGAACGGTTCTGGTAAATCAACTTTGCTTAGAATCATGGCAGGCACAGATAAAGATTTTCTTGGAGAAGCCTTCCCATCTAAGACAATGAAAGTGGGTTACTTCGAGCAAGAACCTCAATTGGATGATAATCTGACTGTCAAAGAAAACATCTTTGCCGGTATGGGCGAGCTGCCAAAAGTAATGGCGGAATACAATGCGATCAATGACAAGTTCTCTGATCCGGATTTGGATCCAGATGAAATGAACAAATTGATCGACAAACAAGGCGCTCTTCAAGAGAAATTGGATGCTTTGGGGGCCTGGGATGTCGATCAAAAGATCGAAATCGTGATGGATGCCCTTCGCTGTCCAGATGGTGATATGGGTGTTACAAAGCTATCGGGTGGTGAAAAACGCCGTGTGGCTTTGGCTCGTTTGATTATGTCTGAACCAGATATTTTGCTATTGGATGAGCCAACGAATCACTTGGACGCAGAATCTGTCGCGTGGCTTGAGCAATATCTTTCCAAGTTCCCAGGAACTGTTATTGCGGTAACGCATGACCGTTACTTCTTGGACAACGTTGCTGGTTGGATTTTGGAATTGGACCGTGGTGAGGGGATTCCTTGGAAAGGGAATTACACATCTTGGTTGGAGCAAAAAGACAAACGCACCGCCAATGAACAAAAAGACCAGGCTCGTAAAGCCAAGACTTTGGAAAAAGAGTTGGATTGGATTCGTCAGGGAGCTAAAGCTCGTCAGGCGAAATCTAAGGCGCGTATTTCTAACTATGAAAACTTGTTGAAAGAAGCATCTCCAGAGAAAATCCAAGAGATGTCTATCTATATTCCACCGGGTCCTCGTTTGGGTGACATCGTGGTGGAGGCAAAAAACATCACCAAGGCCTATGACCACAAAGTTCTTTTGGACGATGTCAGCTTCACGATTCCACGTGGGGCGATCGTGGGAGTGATCGGACCGAATGGTGTGGGTAAATCCACGTTGTTCCGTATGATCACAGGTAAGGAGTCTCCAGATTCAGGCACGTTCAAAGTGGGTGAGACGGTTAAGATTTCCTACGTGGATCAAACTCGTGAAACTTTGGATCCAAATAAAACCATCTTTGAAGAGCTTTCGGGTGGCGCGGATGTTATCCAATTGGGAACGCGCGAGATTCCATCTCGTCAGTACGTTTCCTGGTTTAACTTTTCCGGCTCTGACCAACAAAAGAAAGTCGGTCAATTGTCGGGTGGTGAGCGCAACCGCGTGAACATGGCTAAAATCCTTAAAGAAGGTGGAAACCTTTTGCTTCTGGATGAGCCGACGAATGATCTAGATGTGAACACGATGCGTGCCCTTGAGGAAGCGCTTTTGGAGTTCGGTGGATCTGTTGTGGTGATTTCGCATGATCGCTGGTTCTTAGACCGCGTTTGCACCCACATCATGGCGTTCGAAGGGGATTCAAAAATCGAATTCTATCCTGGAAACTTCACTGAATACGAAGAAGACCGCAAAAAACGCCTTGGCGAAAATGCAGGACCTAAACGTATCAGATTTAAAATGGTGTAGCGAACGAGCTTATCAGCCAAGTTAACTCTAAGCTCTCAGTCGGCCAGGGGGAGCCTTAGGGTGACTTTGGTTCCTTGAGGGTGCATTTCAGTGGCGGTCTCTGAGGATGTGACTTCAATCGTCCCTGAAAGCATCTGAATGTATTCTTTCACTAAAGGCATTCCGTAGCCGGTGCCTTTTTCTCCCTGGGTGCCTGCGCGATTCGTTTGGCTGCCGATTTTAAATAGATTCTCTAAGATCTCCGCCGGAATGCCCACGCCATAATCTTGAATAACAATGGTAACTGTTTTTTCCTCAGTAAACGCTCGGATATCGATGCGATCGCCGGGGTGAGAGAATTTCACTGCGTTACTAATGATGTTTAAAAGCACCACATTCCCCAGAATCGTCTTTTCCGCATTCACCAGCATCTTGTCTCGGGACATATCTAAAGAGAGCTTGATTCCCTTAGGGGACGCCAAGGCTTCGGCGTTTTCATAGATGTCATTCAGAATTTTTGCCAGGGACATGGGGAGGAGGGGGAGTTTGGCCTTGCCGTCTTTGACCGACTTTAAATGGCGCACTTGATTTAACAGGTTGTTGATCTCCTGAACAGCGCGTTCCATTTTCTCAAGCTCATTCCCGGCAGAGGATTGTTCCTCTTTGGCGCGAATCAACTGCAAAGTCATCGACGACAGGGTGTTTGCGATGTCATGAATCAGCACACGCAAAAGGTTTTCCACGTCATTGTGTTTTTCGCGCAGGTTTTCCGTATAGACTGCTTCGTTGCGCAAATAAACGTGGGTCGTAAAGCTTGTGAAGCCAATAAAGACGATCAGATTTAAAATCAATTCTTCGCGAAAGACCTCGGGCGATGGAATCAAGTTCGGACCTGTTTGCATCGTATGATTCAGCCAGAACACCGTGAAAGAGGCGATAACCGCGAAGTAACCCGAGAGGGCGCCGCGTGTTCCAAAAAGAATCGCCGTGGCTAATGGAACAACGGCCAGCCAGTAAATCCCCGGTGCAAACAGCCCTCCCGTCAGGTGAATCATCATTATCATGACAAAGACCAGTGAAAGCAGCAGCAGGACCGCCGCAGGGGCATAGAGTTTAAAGCGGTACCACAGGATCGGTGGGCCCACGACGATCATCACAAACAATGGAATCAGGACGTCGTTGTACTGGGGGGCGGCAAAGGCTGTGGCGAATCTATAAATATAGAAGAGGCACATAGCCGCGCCCACGAAGTACATAATCTTCAGATAGAGAAGGCGTTTGCGGTGGTCTTCGAATGGAATCGATGTAAATACAGCCATGTGTATTTAAAGTTTCGGATTTACGTAAGAATTCCTTAAGACTGGAAAATAGCTCTTAGAACTTCAAAGTGCTCTTTAAGGTCCATGAACTGTTGGGCGTTTCCGCCGTGGTCGGGGTGGAGTCTTAAAGCAGCCTGACGGAAGGCCTTTCTCAATTCAGTCTCAGTAAATCCCTCTGACAAACCATGGATCCAGCACTTGAAGAACTCATAGGACTGGCGTTGTGCCGGGGAAAAGTTATGGGGTTTACGTTGTGGACGAACTGCTGGGCGAGGGTATTGTCCACGCGGAGTTTGCAGTTCTGTCTTATGAATCTGCCCCAAAAGATAGGCTAAGTGGATCGGATCGGAGTCCATGACAGAAGAGTAATTTGCTTGGTTCGTTGGGGTCTCGCCCATCTTTTCGCGCAAAATTTGTTTGAAACTCGTCTGAAAACTCATGCCTTTCTATTCGGAAAACCTTGATTTTCAAGGAGTCTAGAGGTGTGGAGTGGAGCAAAATTAGACCTTTTTCCCTCGAGAAAAGGCGGTTTCTCGAGGGGAAAAGGGTGTTTTTCGAGGTAAAAAGACTGGTTTCAGAGGGGAAAATGCGGTTTTTAGAGGGGGTGCGAAAAAAAATGGGGGTCCTGCATTTTTTTTTGGACAAACCCCTAGACTTAGATACACACTTATCTCATTCGAGAGAAACAAGACAATAATCCTAACGGAGGAATTAACAATGGCAAAAGCTACTAAAAAAGCTACTAAGAAAGCTGCTCCTAAAAAAGCTGCTAAAAAAGCAACAACTAAAAAAGCTGCTCCTAAAGCTGCAAAAGCAACTACTAAAAAAGCTGCTCCAAAAGCTAAAGCTGCTAAAGCTCCAAAAGCTAAATCTGCTCGCAAACCAAATGCAGCATTCATGAAAGCTTTGACTCCATCTGCAGCTCTTGCAGCAGTTGTTGGTGCTTCTCCACTTCCACGTACTGAAGTTGTTAAAAAACTTTGGGCTTACATCAAGAAGAACAATCTTCAAGATTCTAAAAACAAACGTAACATCAATGCAGACGCAAAACTTAAAGAAGTTTTCGGCGGCAAAACTCAAGTTAGCATGTTCGACATGACTAAACTAGTTTCTAAGCATCTTAAATAGATCTTAGTTATCTAAGAGTGAAAAAAGCCCGGGTGACCGGGCTTTTTTTTTGCCTTCGAGGCGGGATGGTTGAAAAGCGGCCATCTGCTGCGTTGGAGCGGGCCGTCCTCGCTCCAGCGTACATTGAGTACGCCTGCGCTGCGGGCGGCCCACTCCGCCTTGCAGCTGACCACTTTTGAACCATCCCTTGGTTTATCTTGTTCGCGCGGTGGCCCTTCGACGGGTTTCGGGCTGGCCCTTCGGGCGCCGCTGTTTTTTTGGCTGGCCCTCGCCTTTGGCGAGTTGGCGCCGCTTTTGGGAGGGTGGCTTTGGGCTGGCTTCCTTGGGAAGCTCGCTTCTTGTTTCTTCTTGGTAATCCTTGGCTTGGAATGGGGAGGGGGGTGTGTTATACCTTTTTCCTATGGGAATTAAGCCTCTTTCTCTTGAAGAGATCAAAAAAATGACTGTGGCCTGCAGGATTGCGGCTGATACTCTTACTTATCTTGAAAAGTATGTGAAAATTGGAATCTCTACGCAGGAGATTGATGATCTTGCGAATGATTTCATGCAGACTCGTGGGGCTAAGTCGGCTTGTCTGGGGTACCATGGGTATCCTAAGTACACTTGCACTTCGGTGAATGAAGTTGTTTGTCATGGTGTTCCTGACTCTAAGGTGATTCTGAAAGATGGCGACATTATCAACGTGGACGTGACGGCTTGGATTGATGGGTTCTTTGGGGATACTTCTCGCATGTATATGATCGGGGATGTTTCCGATGCGGCTCGTGATTTGGTTGAGACGGCGCAATTAGCTCGGGACAAGGGGATTGAGGCGATCACTCCTCGTGGTTACACGGGGGATATTGGTTTTGAAACTTATAAATATGTGACTCGCAAGGGCTACACGGTGGTTAAAGAGATCGGTGGCCATGGTGTGGGGCGTATTTTCCACGAAGAACCATTTGTTCCGGCATTTGGTAAAAAGGGCAAGGGCGAGCGCCTGGTTCCTTTTCACTGTATCACTGTGGAACCGATGGTGAATCAAGGTGTTGAGGATGTGGTGGAGTTTAATATTCCGAACTCTTCGATCAAGTACTACAACACGGCGGATGGCAAGCTCTCTGCTCAGTACGAGCATACAGTTTTGGTAACTGATACAGGTTACGAAATCCTGACACTTCCATAAGCTTTATACACTTTGGCGTTGCCGAAGTAATTTTTAGATTTTTTTAAGCGCATCC
>JBCNNR010000005.1:0-170440 GCA_039594295.1 Bdellovibrio sp. | reverse complement strand
GGTTAAAATCAGCGGAGCAAATGGTGGTTAGCACTTTTCCGTCGGGATTGAGCATATCTTTCAACTGCTCTTGCGTGCATTTTGCGGCATCAAAGTGAACTGTCGGCTTATAATAAATCGTGGGAGACAACAAAGCGGCATCACCCTCCATGACCTTCGTTTGGGCACAGGAAACCATATGAAGCATAAACACAAAAACAGCTAGTAGATTGCCAACAATTTTCATTTTCATGCCGCCTCCTCAACCGATGATGATTTAGTAATAACCATTCTTGCCCAAAATTTCACTCTCGTAGACAAAAGACAAATTACAAGACGCGAACATTTTGTCTGCACAGAAAAGTGGCTGCGTCATCCCCGTTACAAAACTCTTAAGAATCATAGAAAAACGACCGGATTTCAGAGGGGCAAATAACTACTCGTTGATTGATGGGAAATCACTCTGTACTACTAGATATTAAGGTGACTCTACGTTTAAGAATTTTTCTTTTTAATCTCGTCTCGGTGTTCTTGGCCACCTTTGTTGTTGCTTTGATTGGTCTCAAGATCGTTGAATCCACCATTGTTGACAGTACCTACGAACGTCTAACTCAAATCCGTATCGCTAAGACGACTGCTATCGAAAACTACTTCCGCGATTTGCAAATGGCGATCAATCTGATTTCTTCCCATGAGTTGACCGACAACCTTTTACAGTCTGCCAATGCTGAATCTTTCCCCGAATTCCGTCGTCTTTTGGACAACTATGTTCTGGATTTCAATATCTACGACATGGCTCTGATCGACCCTCAAGGCCGAGTCCTTTATACGACTCGTAAAGACTTTGATGATGGGATTTCTGTTTATGACGACACCCCTGGCACACAAAAGCTGAAAGATCTTTTCAACTGGGCCCAAAAAGCCCAGGAAGGCTCCACTCTCTTTTTAGATTTTGAAAAAGATCCCGTCAGTGTGAAATTCACTACGGGCTATGTAGCAGCTCCGATTATTCGCGCTGGAAAATTCCTGGGTGCCGTGGTCATTAAAATATCCATTTCTGAAATCGACCGCATCACCAGCGACAACTTTGCCTGGGCCACTCACGGTATGGGACAAACCGGTGAAACACTCATTTATGGCGAGGACTGGAGTTTGCGCAATACCGGTCGCTTCCGCACTGACGAAATAGACGGCGCTCCGCCGACGTCGAACACCCCGGCAAGTAATCGTGGTGACGAAGATATCAAGAAAATCGAAAACCTCAGCGAAGTGCGAGAACTGGGAACAGACTATCGCAATCAAAAAGTCATTCGTTCCATCGGTAAGATCTATTTGCCCAATGGGGAACTGTGGTACATCCAAACCAAAATTGACGAAAGCGAAGCCTTCGCTGTTCTGGACCGTATCGCGATCGCCTCCAGTGCTGCGGCGGTGTTGATCTTTATTCTTTTCTTCTTTGCGACCTTTGCGGCGACCGGAAAAGTCGTCGAACCAATTCAGCTTTTGACGGATCGTCTGGAAAAACTGGGTACCAGCAATCTCACTCAAAAAATCAACTATCAGTCACGCGATGAAATCGGGATGCTGGTTACGAAATATAATCAGCTTGCCGACCGCCTTGAAACCACGACGGTATCCAAAGAGTTCCTGGACAGTGTTATCCAGTCAATCAAGGCCTTCCTATTTATCGTGAAGGTGATCCATCATGATGACTGGCGCCAGTCTTCGTACATGATTTCTCAGGCAAATGAATATGCCTTGAAGCTTTTGGGTCTTTCTCCTAATCAAGTTTCTCAGGTGGATTTGAAAAGCCTGATCCATGCGCAGCCTGAATTTAAAAACTACACTTGGCTTTTACAAACACGTCACAGTATCCAAGCGGAAATCACCAATGTCGATGGTCACCGCATTCCAATCCTGATGAACTGGGCGGCTCTTCCCAATCGCACCTCGAAAGATCTGACCTTTGTGTTCGTTGGAACCGATATCACCGACCGTATCCAAAGCGAGCAAGCCCTGATCCAAGCCCGCGAGCAGGCCGTCAAGGCCTCACAAGCTAAGTCTGAATTCTTGGCGCGTATGTCTCATGAAATCCGTACGCCACTGAACGCGATCATCGGTATCACCGATATTCTTTCCGAATCTGATTTAAAGCCGGAACAAGCACAGCTCGTTCAAGTTTGCGCAAATGCGGGCGAGAATCTGCTGTCCTTGATCAATGATATCTTGGACATCTCCAAAATCGAAGCGCGCGAAGTACGTATCGAAAAAATCGCTTTCGATCTGGTCGCAACGACAAAAAATATCTGCGACATCTTGAAACAAAAGGCATCCGAGAAAAATCTGGATTTCCATCTGACTGTTAATCTCGATGGAGAACGTCCGAATATCATTGGGGATCCCACTCGTTTGCGTCAGATCCTGTTTAACCTGATCGGGAACGCGATCAAGTTTACACAATCTGGTGAAATTGCTGTTACAGCCGAGTTCGAAGACACCTCTAAAAAGAATGTTCTTTTCCAAATCCGCGATACCGGCACCGGGATTCCTAAGGATAAGCAGCATTTATTGTTCCAAAACTTTGTTCAAGCCGACAGTTCCATCACTCGTAAGTTTGGTGGCAGTGGTTTAGGTCTGACCATTTCAAAAAACTTAGTTGAATTGATGGGCGGTAAGATTTGGTTTGAAAGCCGCGAGGGAGAAGGCAGTACTTTTGCCTTTACAGTTCCTTACGTACCGACCGATTCCGTGATTGAGCCCCCGCGCCCATTTGAGGAATCCAAAGGACCTGTACAAATCAGTCAAAACATCACTCGCAACGGTCGCATTTTGATCGTCGATGATACCGAAGACAATCGCTTCCTGCTGCTAACGTATTTGAAAAAATATCCGTTCGATATCGTCCAAGCTGAAAACGGCGCTATTGCTGTCGAAAAAGCGACCCATGAAAGCTTTGATTTGATTTTGATGGATATTCAAATGCCGGTGATGGATGGTTACGTAGCGACTCGCAAAATCCGTGAATGGGAAAAAGTCCATCAACACAAGCCCGTTCCAATTATCGCCGTCAGCGCCAATGCGATGGCGGAAGATATTCAAAAATCATTGGATGCGGGTTGCACCGAGCATTTAACAAAGCCGGTTAAGAAAACGGCTCTGCTTGAAATGGTTCAGCGTTACACAATCTAATTAACTTTCCGAGATAATCGAGCCGTTACGGATATAGAACACTTTATTGCCCAAAACCTCGATGTCTTTGGAATCATGAGTGACCAATAGTGTAGGAATTTTCTCCGCTTCGATCACGGCTTTGACCAAACGTCGACTGTCCTCACGAAGCTCTTGATCCAAAGCCGAAAACGGTTCATCGAGCAACAACATGCGCGGTTCGCCAATCAAGGCTCTGGCAATGGCCACACGCTGCTTCTCTCCCCCGGAAATGATCGAAGCCGAACGATCCAGGAAGGATTCCATTTTTAAACTTTGAGTTAAATCTTTCAACCGAGCTCTGACTTTTTCCTCGGTGATTCCCCGGGCACGCGCTGCAAACAAGATGTTTTCCCGAGCAGTCATATGGGGAAAAAGATCCAGTGTTTGAAATACGATTCCCAAACGACGATCTGGAGTTTTCAGTTTTGCGAGATCTTGATTATCAAACATCCACTTCATGCCCGGACAATCTTCCAATCCCAGAAGCATTCTGAAAACAGTGGTTTTCCCCGATCCCGATGGACCTGACAAAACAGTCACACCCTGATCCAGGATTTCCCAACGGGGGATATCAATTTTAAAATCACCATAATCACGGCGTAAATTTTCGACGAAGGACACGACTTCCCCCCACACATAAAGCAAAACAAACAATTCCAGCCACAATAATTAGCAAACTTAAAACCGTGGCCTGGTTCAGGCGATAACTCGACATCAAAGTTTCTGTCATCATTGCGATGCTTAAATCACGATGCGCTAAAATACGGGAAACCGCGAAATCTCCGCAGGCCCAAACCGCACCAATTCCCGCCAGCACTCCTGCCTTGGCAGAAATCTGCGGAAACATGACTTCCCTGAAAATTTGTAGCGGCGACGCCCCCATCGCATAAGCCACATTCAATTGCGACTCGAGCGAGCGCAGTTCACTGTCCCAGCCCATACGAAATAAACCATTCAAACTTAACAACACCAAAGCCACCGGGATTTTTAGAAATGGAAAGACACCGTCATTGGGAGTTAAAATCAACAAACTGAAACAGGCCAAAGAGGTGCTCGGAGCCACATAACCATTTAAAAACTTATCAAACCAGGGTTTCGGCCAGCAATAAGCGATCAACATCAAGCCGGAATAGCACAAGACACCCACGCTCATTCCGATCACGATACTTCCCAAAAAACTCCAGATTAAAGCGGATTGATATTCATACAACGTGGACATCATTCCAAAACCCGCAATCAATCCTTGAACATACCCCGTTAGGTACATCAACGAAATCGCGACAATAATGGCAATACCTGAACGTGTGCGCAGCAGACTTAAATTTGCATGGCGCGCGGCCAGGCTGCCTTTTCCACGTCCCACAATCAAAGACAATCCAAAAATAAATAACGACTGCAAAGCTGCGATGAAAACCGCACTCCCCCAATCACTGGACAGACGGATTTTCTCATAGATCAAGACTTCCAGAGTCGTGCCTTTGCCACCACCGACAATCAAAGGAACCGAGAAACTTCCAAAACAAACCACAAAAATAAACAGACCCAAAAGCCACAGATCTTTTTTTAACATTGGCAAAAGACCTTTGGAAATAAACTGCCAACGGCTGGCGCCTTCCACATAAGAAAGCTCGGCCACTCCTCCGACTTTACTTTCAATGATGCTGGTAAACAGAACCGCAACCAAACCAAAATTCATCACGGTGTGAACCAAAGAAATTCCCAGAATACCCATCGGAAACGGATCCACGACATTCAAGACGGAAAGCAAAATGAACAACGGCGGCAGAAAGTTGGGGACCAGACAGGCCACTTCCAACACCAGACGCAAACGACTTTTGCCTGAAGAGAAATTCAGAATACCAAAAGACGCCCAGATCCCCAGGATCAACGAACTCACCGCCGAAAGCAGGGCTTGCAAAAAAGTATTCTTAAATGCCCAGAAAAGCTCTCCCATATCCGGAAGTTCCTGAGGTCTGAACTGAGTTATCAGAAACAGAAATGGGAACAACAGAAAAACGACCAGAGCTAGGCGAAGAAGTTTACGCAGACTCAATTGAGATTGCCTCTGCGAACTTCCGTCCAACGTTTTAACAGGCGATCGACCTCAGCCGTTGGAAGAATTTCGAATTTCGGCAAAGACTTATACTCCGGAATGGTCGCAAATGGAGTTCCATCACGAACTCCCTTCATCACCGGCATCATATAGTTCTTTTCCATAATGATTTTTTGACCGTCTGGAGACAACATCAGATTCACGAATTTCTCGGCCAACTCGCAATGACGACAAAACTCTGGAATACCCATGAACTCAAACTGCACCGGTAAAGGTTCAGCAAATGCCAGGGCTTGATAGTCTTTCTTTTTTTCTTCAATTTCATGATACAGCGGGGACGTCACATAAGAGTATGCCAATTTGGTCTGCTTATTCGTAAACAAACCATAGGCCGCCGACCAGGTCGGAGAAAAGCTGTGAACTTGCGGCATCAACTTTTGCAGGAATTGAAAAGCTTCATCCTCACCTTTGGATTTAACCAACCAGTACAGGAATTGCATTCCCGGTGAACTGGTGCGCGGATCTTCCAAAGAAATTTTCTTGGTCAATTCCGGATCCAAAAGATCATCAATCTTTGCTGGAGTTTTCTTAAGCTCCCCCGTACGCATCACAAACGTCAATGCGCCCCAATCATACGGCACAAAGAATTTATTTTCCAAAGCGGGCTTCACCACATCATAGACGTTCAGGTCACCCAGGCTCATCTTGCGCCATTGTTGTTCAGCGGTCGCTTTCGAAATATCAAACTGATCAAGACCAATCACCAGATCAGCCCCCAGGCTTTCCCCTTCAATTTTCAAACGTTGCAGCAAAATGCCGGAATCACTGCCCTCGATAAATTCCAATTTGCAATTGCAGGTCTTTTCAAACTCCGCTTTCAACAACGGTCCCGGTCCAAATCGACCAGTGAAAGAGGAATAGCCGAATACGCGCAGTGTGGGTACGCCACCTGCGGTGGGATTACTCTCGGTGCGATTCAAAACCGCCAAAAACAACCCCAAAAAAACCACTGCTATAAAGACGATAAAATTTTTCATATAGGTCTACCACCAAATGCCGCGGCGGCGTTTGAAGTAATAGTAATCAAGCCCCAGACAACGACCCGCACCCACCCAGGCCAGAATCAAATGAATCGCCAGGAAAGTTTTGTAAAAGTCTTCGTGGCTTGGACCCGAGATGAACAACATCGTTACGCACAAAAGCATTCCGATTAAAGCAATGGGGCGTACGACATAGCCGATGATGTATGAGATGGCGATCGCAAATTCCAATCCGACGATAATAAACGCGACCGTCTGCCAATTGGGAATCATCTGAGCACTGGCAAAAATTTTAAACCAGTTCGGCGCATGACTGGTTGGCAGCCACTCGGCAATCTGATCCGCGATGCGTGGACGAGTTAAAAAATCGCCGCGATATTTTTGCAAAGCTTGTTCTAAATAGTAATAGCCCAAAAATATTCTTAGGAAAGAAATGGGCAGAAGATGTCCTACGTATTTAACGCTCTCAAAGAATGAAACAAACATGAAACCATTGTGCCTAGACTCCGCGCTTCGGGCAAGTCGTCTCAAGGAAGCAGTGAGCGCAATCAGGTTTTCTCGCCTTACAGATAGCTCGACCATGCGAAATCAGTAAATGCGATAACAAAATCCAATCGTCTTCTGGCACCACTTTGCACAAAATCTTTTCGATCTGCACAGCGTTCTCAGTCTTGACCCATCCCAAGCGGTTGGACAAACGCGTGACATGGGTGTCGACCACAATACCACTGGGAATATCAAAGGCATTGCCCAAAACCACATTGGCAGTTTTACGACCGACACCTGGCAACTCGACCAAAGCCTCAAGATCCTGGGGAATTTCTCCCCCATGCTCTTCGACCAACTTGGTGGCTGCTGATTTCAGATTTTTGGCTTTGTTTTTAAAGAAACCCGTTGAACGAACCAAAGATTCCAAAGACGACAAGGGGGCCTTGGACATTTTTTCGGGAGTGGGATATTTCGCAAAAAGCGCCGGCGTCACCATATTCACACGTTCGTCAGTGCATTGTGCCGACAAAACGGTCGCGACTAATAATTCAAAGGGATTGTTATGATTGAGAGCACAGTGAGCGTCAGGATAGTAACGCTTCAACAATGAAATCGTTTGCTCGATGGGAGCCTTTTTCTTACTCGTCACCGTCGTTGCCAATTGCCTCAACCGGGCAGCCTTCGATGGCTTCTTTAACCAATTCAGCCTCTTCCGGAGTTTCAGGTTGTTTGGACACGAAAGCATGGCCATCTTCTTCGTGCATGGAGAAGTTCTTTGGAGCCGTCAAAACACAGGCATCGCAGGCAATACAAGATTGATCCACGAATACTTTACCCGGTTTATTTTCCGACCATTTTGAACCCTTATCAGCCATGACTTCTCCCTAATTACGCCCTTAAATATAAGGCTTTACCCCCTTCTGTCAAACTGACCTTCCGGACTTGTGTCGCATTTTCAGGCCCTTATTTGTCGAATCACTGGGGTCCAGCCGCAAATCCCGGTATTCTAAGGAAGTCTGTCAAAAGGAGGGTTCATGGAAGGACCACGTTCACCAAGGGAAACCGAGCTTCCCCAAGTTTTGGATTTTTTGAACAAAAAGCTGCGTTCTGAAGCCCCTTGGTCCATTGCCGCCGAGTACCCAACGGCCTTTACTCCTAACAACTTGCACAATATGCGCATTATCGCCGACGACGAACGCGTTCTTTCGCATGCCGTATTGAAACCTCTTATTATTAAGTCCCCGCATGTGATCTATAAAGTGGCAGCTATCGGCTCCGTTGTGACCGATGATCAACACCGTGGACAGGGTTTGAGCACCACCGTAATCAAAGACTGCCTAAGATCTGCGCAGGAACAGTCCTGTGATATCGCGATTCTTTGGACCGATCTGTTTGATTTCTATCGCCGTATGGGCTTTGAGTTGGCTGGTAGCGAAATCAGCTTTGTTATTGAAGACAACTTCAATATGCCCATCAGTAACTTGTCGTTCTCGACAGATTCTAAAATTGCTCCAGATGCGATTTACCGCCTTTACTCTCAGCATTCTGTGAATTCAGTTCGTTCCATCGAGGAAACTCGTAAATTCCTAAGCATCCCACAAACTCAGATCTACACCGCTTGGGAACCCAATGGTCAGCTAGCCGCTTATGCCATTGAAGGCAAAGGCATTGATTTGGGTGGCTATATCCATGAATGGGGCGGTTCAACCAGCAAACTTCTTTCCTTGTTGAGCTTTATCCGCGCGAAAAAAGGAACTCCGTTCACAATTATTTGCCCTAAACACTCACAAAATCTGATTCGTGAACTGGAAACTCGCAATGTCACCAAAAACAGCGGCTTCCTGGGCATGATCAAAATCGTGAACTTCGAACAATTGTCGGCAAAAATCAAACGTGCCTTCCGAGCTGAAGGTATCGCTGACTTTGTTTTGGAAAAACATCCGGATCACTTCGTTTTTGGTATCGGTCAGGATCTTTATACGATCACACATGAAACCGACATGGTTCGCTTGTTATTCGGCCCGATTGATTATCGCGCCATCGGAATCTTTAAAGAAGAAACCGTCGCCAAGTTTGAAAAGATGATGCCGTTAAATCTTTGGGTTTGGGGATGGGATTCGATATGAATAAACTTCTTCAAAGACTTTTGATTCTTGCCGCTGTTGCGGGGTCATTGTCTTGCATGAAGCAACCGGATTTAGACGACATCGTTGTACCAGCTTCTGTTGAAGAGGTCAGTGGCGCTCTGGTAGATGCCTGGGGCACTGTCAGCCCTTTAACCATGCTTAAAGGTGATTTCCTGTTTCAGGAAACAGAACAACAAATTGATACGATGGATCCCCGCTTGATTTTGCAAGAGGGTACAACGATTTCAAAAATAACCGAAACCGCTGATGCTTATGATTTTACTTTCCTCTATCAAACAGCGGTGATTTCTGGTGACAGCGCTTCGCAATCGACAAAAGAAGACCATCGCACGGTGACGAAGGCTTCGTCAGAATCCTCTGATGTGGCAACGGCTGCTCGCAAACAAAGCGCCAGCCAGGACCCGGCCTTGGCAACTGCGAAAGCAGTACTCAACGCGAAGTCCACTGATGTCAAAGTCATGGCCGATGACTATCAGCTGACTTTGGGCTTTGAGCGCGTCCTGATGATGGCCAACGCCTGCGTTATGAGTGATGCGCTTCTTAAGTATTGCAAGGAAGAATTAAAAGTCGATACTTGTGAAATCAAGTGTGGAAATCTAAAAAAAGAAACAGAAGTCCGCGCGGCGCCGAAGTTGATTCAACAACAGCCTAACTGTGGTGGCCTTCCAAACTGCAAGATGAACGTTAAAAAAGTGACATTCGATTGGTCCATCATTCTTAAAACCGGTGGAAACACGGAAAAACAAAAGGTGACCTATACCCTTTCGATGACGCCGGATCTTCCTTTCTTATCTCGCGTCTTGGACTATTGCTCACGAGGTCTTGTTCAGATTCCGAATTCAACCACAAAAGTGCTTGTGACAACGTGCAACCGTCTTAAAAATTTTCAACGTAGCACCAGCCAGAATTAACCAGCACTTGATTGCCAGATACAGACACCTCCGGTAGAGTGAAATCTCCCGGAGGTTTTTTTATGAAAAAAATCGCAGTCGTACTTTCTGGTAGCGGTTATTTGGATGGCACAGAAATCACAGAAGCAATCAGCCTTTTTATCGCCTTGAACCAGGCGGGAGCTGAAGTCAGTTGCTTTGCTCCTGATATCGAACTTGCTGAAGTCGATCATATCTCTCAAGCCCCAACCGGTGCCAAACGCAATGTCTTAAAAGAATCTGCACGCATCGCTCGCAGCAAAGTAAAATCATTGGCGGAACTTCACGCCAAAGACTTTGATGGCTTGGCATTTCCGGGTGGCTTTGGGGCCGCGAAGAATCTTTGCAACTGGGCTGAAAAAGGAGCCGCTTGTGACGTCAATGCTGAAGTCAAACGCGTGATCCTGGAATTCTTTGAAGCCAGCAAACCCATTGGCGCTTGCTGTATTGCTCCGGTTCTTTTGGCAAAAGTATTGGGAAAGAAAAAAGTGACTCTGACTATTGGTGATGATGCAGCGACTGCTGCGGAAATCCAAAAAACCGGCGCACAACACGAAGAATGCCCCGTTGATGATTATATCACTGACCGCGAAACCAAAGTGGTGACGACACCCGCTTATATGTACGGTGATGCAAAACCGAATGAAGTCTTCGCAGGCATCTTTGGACTAGCACACGAACTAGTCGAGTGGGCATAAATGCTTCGCCCTATTAGATTTCTCCGCGTTGCTTCGTCGTTGCAGTACGGTGTACAGCTTCCTCCTCGCGGCCTTGATAAATCTAATAGGACATTTAAATTGAATTAGAATGTTTTAACTCACGGACGGATTTAAAATGAAAAAGACAATCGCACTTATTTTCGGTGGTAAATCAGCAGAGCATGAAGTTTCCTTGCGCTCGGCTAAGAACGTAGCGGACGCTTTAGATAAAGAAAAATTCAGTCCGATCTTGATCGGTATCAGTTCCGACGGAACATGGTACCGCTTCCCCGACATGTCGGTTTTTTCTCAAGTGACTAAAATCGACGACAAAGCTCTGCCTGCTAATGCGGAACCCGTCGCGATGATCTGCGACCTGGGTAAGCCGGTTCTTTACTCATTAAAAACTGCCACAAAGACCTCTGTCGATTGCGCTTTCCCTATCATGCACGGAACCATGGGTGAAGACGGTACGATTCAAGGTATCTTTAAGATGGTTAACATCCCATTCGTTGGTTGCGGTGTTTGGTCATCAGCAGCCGGCATGGATAAAGCGGTGATGAAACATATCTTGGCTGACGCAAAAATTCCGAATGCGCGCTATATGTTGCTTACTCCCTACAAAAACAACAACTATGACGAGATCGTTAAGAACTTGGGCACGCCGTTCTTTATCAAGCCCGCAAATGCAGGTTCATCAGTCGGCGTTCATAAAATCAAAACAGCCGAAGACTTCGCCGTTAAACTCAAAGACGCCTTCCAATTCGACTATAAAGTCTTAGCTGAAGAATTCATCCAAGGCCGTGAAGTCGAATGCTCGGTCATGGGTCACAATCATGCGCCGGAAGCTTCCTTGCCAGGCGAAGTGATCCCACAACACGAATTCTATTCCTACGAAGCCAAATACATCGACGACAACGGTGCCCTCTTGGAAATCCCAGCAAAAATCCACGGAGAAACTTTGCAACGCCTTCAAGACATGGCCAAAAAAACCTACCAAGCCATGGGCTGCGACGGACTCACTCGCGTAGACTTCTTCTTGAAACCGAATGGTGAGTTGTACATCAACGAAATCAACACCATCCCAGGCTTCACAAAAATCTCCATGTACCCAAAAATGTGGGAAGCAACGGGCCTGGCTTACAAAGATCTGGTAACAAAACTGATCACGTTAGCTTTCGAACGCTACGAATCTGAATCGAAGTTAAAAACCAGCTATCTTTAATTCCCGCCCCCCATCTTAATCTCTAAAAAATAAAATGGCGCGAAGTCCTCGCGCCATTTTTATTTTCTTCACAACCACTCTCCCTCTTCTTAAAGAAGAAAAAGTCTGCCAGAGCGAAGAAAAGAACGGCAAGGAGAGAGGCCACGATTGAAGCTCGCTTGCCTAGGGCTGAAACGCAGAGCGACCTCCGTCGGCGCACGATGCGCGAACCGGCAAACCCGGCGACGGTGAACCAGGATGGTGTGTCGCGAAGTTGCAGTCCTAGGCAAGCGAGCTTCAATCGTGGCCTCTCGACCAAAGCCTGTGAACGGTTCTTGCATTGGCACACTGTTGCTCCCTGCATGGATGCAGGACTAAATGCTCAAGGATGAGATAAAGATGGAAGAAACAAAGATCAATTATTTCGAGAAAACAGAAAGCCCGAAGCACCGCGAGTTTATAATTTCCCAAAACAATTGCATACTTTGCGGCACCGTACTTGAACTCAGACACGTGTCTGATCGCAACGTTTCCGAAATTACTGAAGAGGCTTTCTGCTCTCATTGTGATGTCAAAACTCGTGCTAGAACGCACATTTTAAACTAAATCGCGTCAACAATTCGACATGCCATTTCGTCACATATTTGACGTTATGGCGCCATCGTCAACTTTTTTACGTCCGAATAAAAAGTCCCAGCCCATGACATATCAGTGATGCCGAAACTGGATTGCTTCACCCCGAAAACGGCCTGCGGATCACTGACCGACCACTTACTCAAAGACACCTGGCCGACATCCAACTTTTCAGCCACCTTGGCAAACTTCTCTTCAGGACCCCACACGATGGCAGAGTGTCCTAAGTAAGCCGTGTTAGTCCACTTCACAGCTTCGTGTTGGTATTTGACGGAGGTTTCTAAAAACAACGGAGCAAACAACTCGTCTTGTTGCATGACTGAACAATTTGGCAAGTCAGCCATGAAAGTTGGCTTAACGAAATTTCCTGTAGATTCAGTTGAAGGCTGGGCAAAAACTTTTCCGTGCTCAGAAACGCCGAACTGAGTTTTCTGATTTAAAATTTCCGCACGCTCTTTAGAAATCAACGGCGTCCAGATCGAATCACCCTCGGGCGAAGTCAAAGGACGCAAATCCTGCAAAAAGTTTTTAAGCTCTTCGTTGAATTCTTTGACGAAAGAATCCAATACAAACAGACGGGTCATATTCCAACACATCTGCCCTTGCCCCAACAAAAAGGGCGTCATGATTTCAGCCATGCGATTCTTAAAATCAAAATCATTCAACACAATCGCAGCATTCTTAGCCCCGCCACTCAGCTGCAGCTTTTTCATTTGCGGAAGAGCTGCCTTGGCAATCGCCTCCATTGTCGAGGATTTACCCGCGGCTGTAATCGCACGAATACCGGGATGTCCCGCGATGATTTGCGCCACTTCAGCGCCACCGTTCAAAACTTGCACCAAGCCCACAGGCAATTCGATGGCTTTAAAAGCCTCTCCCAAAATTTTCGCCGTGATGGGAGATTGCTCGGATACTTTTATGATAACGGCATTGCCCGCTGCCAACGCTGGAGCCAAACGCTCCGTCACCAGACGCAAAGACAAACTCCAAGGCGTAATGATACCAATCAGGCCCGAAGCTTTAACGACTTTGTCAGCAGCTAAAGGTTTCAACAAATCGCTCGCCGTCTGGCGCAGGATCGCGATCGAAACCTGAACACTGTTTTTTAAAACGAATTTTTGCGGAAGCCCTTGCTGAAGAGCTTCCTGATAAGCAATGTCTGAAGCATTCTGTTCGAAATAAGCCGCAAGCTTGTTCAAAAGATCCGCGCGAATTTCAGGAGTTGAAGTTTCAAAGGCCGCCAAGGCCTTTTTAGAACTCTGCAAAGAAAGAATCACGTCCATCGCATCAGAGTCAGCAACAGAAGCCAATTCAGAGCCATCAAATGGAGAATACTTGATAAAAGTTTTCGAATTCCCGGAAGCCTTAAACTCCCCAGCAACAAAATTCAAAATCTCCACCGCAACCTCCCCTTCAGAAACACCAATACGCTCTAAAATGAATTTATACAAGGCGCAGCCCCCGAAGGCGTACTAACAGTACGTCGAGGGGTCTGCAACGCAGTAGAAATTCGTTGTAGAGTGTATGGGTTAATATAGATTCTGGTTGCGGTACTGCATTAGATACGCAGCCAAAGCCTCAGCCTTTAATACCTCATCTGCCACGCCCAGCTCAATAGCTTTTTGCGGACCATAAGGGAACTGAGCCTCTTCGGGATGCTGGACAACGCTGGCGCCGCCAAGTTTTTGCACTTCGGTCAGACCATTCACACCGTCCGTACCAAAGCCACCTAGCAACACCGCGAACACCCCTTTACCAAAAGAGTTTGCCGCTGATTGGAAAAGCACGTTGCTTGAAGGCAACTGCGAAGCCACAGGAGGACCTTTTTCGATTTTTAAGACAGGACCTTGGGGACCCGTAACAATCTTTCCGTGATTTTCAGACGGAATGAAATACACGTGACCCATTCTAAGGAAATCCCCATCCTTGCCCACAACGGGAGTAACTTTGGATTTCGCTTTGAGTTTGGAAATATAAGCTGACACGAAATTCGCCACTGTACTGCAAGACACGACGACCGGGGGAGTATCCGCCGCTAAAGTTGAAATGAAAAGCTCTAAAGCATCTGCACTGCCGGCATTGCCACCCACCACAACGACCTTAAGCTCTGCCGCGCGACGAACTGCTTTCGTTGGAATCGACACACGAGCTTCCGGAGCCGGAGTCTCTTTCATTTTTTTGATCACATTCACCGAAGCTGCCGCACGCACTTTCATCACCAGGGTCTCAGCCAGTTCCTTAAGAACTTGCGGATCAAATTGTGATGGCTTATGCACGAATTCGACGGCTCCTAAGTCCAAAGATTTAAGAGCAGCTTCCCCGGTATTCGCCAATGAAGACACCATCACCACTGGAATCGGGTGATGCTTCATGATTTTTTCCAGAAACATCACTCCTGACATTTTTGGCATCTCGATATCAAGTGTCATCACGTCAGGTTTTTTATTAACAATCAAATCGCGGGCCTGATAAGCATCTGCCGCAGCACCGACAACTTCCAAACCACTGCTGGTAAAGATTTTTGAAAATAAAGTACGAACAGTTGCCGAGTCATCGACCACCAGAACTTTTACACCCTTGGCAACCGCCAAAGGTTTAAAGCCCGACACATCCACTGGAGCGTCCGCACTGCCCTCTTTGGTTTGATTATGAAGAACTTCTGCTGTCGCCGTATTAAACTTAATCGTACGTGCGGACTCACCGCCCACATTGCGCTCAATAACCGGAATACCCATTTCACGCAGCATGCTTTCCGCGAGCTCGATATTGCGCTTACCAATCGCATCTCCCAAAGAAGATACGCTGATGACGTTTCCGCCACCATAAACCTTGGCCTTTAACTGCGAGCGATTCGCTCCCAATTTAAGGCAGTCATCGACCAACATCTGAATGGCATGATTGCCATAACGAGAATTCGCACGCTCATTGGGTTGGGCATCTGGCAAAAGATAGTGATTCAGACCACCGATCTGTGTAGTCGGGTCATAAATCGCCACGGCCACACAAGATCCCAAAAGAGTCGAGATCACCGTCTCTTCTTTAAAAGCCGCATACTTACCAGGAAATAAATAATGTGAGTTCATCAAGCCACCAATTTTTCAACATCAAGTACCATCACACTGTGTTCATCTTTGACGAAGAACTGCTTTATGAAAGGCACAGAAAGCATGGTGGGATGTTCACTTAAGTTTTGCATATCTTTGTCTTTTAAACTTAAAAGTTCATCAGTCTCTGTAACTTGTAATGAAAAACGTGTGCCGGCATGATCACAGATAACATAATAAAATTTATTCGTGTTTACGGAATGAAAACCGTATGATTTTAAGTCAATCACCGGAATCGCCTCGCCTCTAAATGGGATGACTCCCGCAAGACCCGTTCGCGTGTCTGGCAAAGGGAACAACGGCAAGGAAGACGTGATTTCGATAACGTTCAGGATCGGAACAACAAACTGTTGTTCCCCTGTTTTACAATGAAGAAACAAAGCCTCACGACTGCTTTGCGCCACCAAGGGAAACTGTTGGGCCAATTCGTTGCTGTCTTTGCCATCTACCAGCAAAGCTGTGAGATACTTCTGCAACAATGTCAGGGCCTTGATCATCTGCTCTGCAGAATCCAAAGAGTCAATTTTTGAATTGAAATCATTGAGCCAGGCTTCCAGGGAAGTGAATTCATTCGACTTCGCATCAACAACCCAAGATTCAGCTTTTTCGCGAATCTCTGCTGTCACTTTTCCCAGAGTGCTCTGATCAACCAGATCAATAAAAGACTCCACTTCCTTAACGGTCGCATCCAGAAAGTACTTCTTAAGTTCTACGGTAAAATCATCACCAAAGAAGTCACTCATGCCGCGGCCTCCACCGAAACTGTCTGGCTTAACAGGGCCAGAATCTGTTCAGGATCAATGATGTAAGTAATCTTTTCGTCTGCCAGGATAGAAAAGCCCTTAAAGCCTTTCTGCTCACGAATAATTCCGCCAAATCCCTTCACCACCAGGTCCGTTTGGGCTTCCACACGATCCACCAAAAGAGCAATCACCGAATCTCTAATTCGGATAAAAATCGCGGTGTGTTTGGCCACCTCTGATTCTGGCAAAATGATACGGCCTTCGCGAATTTCTTGATAAGTCATCAACGGAACCGTTTGATTGTGAAATTGGCAATAGCGGAAATGCTCGACATAGTTCAATTGCAAACTATCACAAGAAGTGATGTGAGCCACCGATGTCAATGGCACGGCCACCTGGAATTCATTCCAGCTAGCCACCATGGCTGCTTCCACCAGGATATGCGACGGAGCTGGATAAACCAAAGTAAACGTCGTTCCGGCACCCGGTTGAGTAGAGATCGAAATATGACCACCATACTTTTCAACCAAAGTCGATACAACATCCATCCCCACGCCACGACCAGAAACTGTCGTGATCTTTTCTTTGGTGGAAAAGCCCGGCTCAAAAATACATTTATAGATTTCCTCATCAGAGATGGTGTGAACGTCTTCGGCTCTCACCAACTCATTGGTGACTGCCCGTTGCAGAATTTTTTCGCGATCAAGACCTTTACCGTCGTCTTTCATAATAACAAAGACGGTGCCATTTTTCTCGCTCATCTCGATTGTGAGTTGTCCGATGGAATCCTTACCCGCTACGGCGCGTTCGAACTGATCTTCGATCCCGTGATCAATGGAATTTCGCACCAAGTGCACCAACGACTCAGAAATATCTTTCGCCAAAGACTTATCGATATAAAAATCCAGACCCACCATTTGCAACTGAACAGATTTATTAAGTTCCGTCGCCGTTTGTCTGACCAGGACAGGAATTCCCTGAAAGGATTCCTCGGCCTTTTCTTTACGAATGATTTGCAAGTGGGATTGAAACTGATCCGTGATTTTGTTCAAATTCTGAGAAAAATCTGCCTGACGACGTTCAAACAAATCCGGCTGAGCCCGAAAATTCACCGTCTGATTCATCATCGAGAAAAAGTTTTTCAAAACTAAAAGCTCACCACTCAGGCGCAGCATTTCGTTGAGCTGCTTGGTCGACATCCAAACACCGTCTTCGTCACCAGCGGCGGCCACAGGTTTAACAGATGTTCTTTTGACCTTTTTAGGCGCCACTCCGGAAAACTCAAAACCATTGTAACGCGTGATCGTTTCAATCACTTCACTGAGCTCTTCCGGATACATGTCACGCTTTTCGCGAAGGGCTTCCGCAAGCTGCTTCATCAAACGTGAACTCAACAGAAAAAGATCAATACATTCTTTAGTCACCGTTTGCGATTCGCGCTTGATACGGTTCAACAAAGCTTCGAATTCATGTGATAACGAAGCCAGAAGCTGTCCCCCAGGAACAGATCCCACGCTGCCTTTGATCGTATGAACTTTGCGGAACAGAACATTGATGTGTTCAATGTCATTAGGAGATTCTTCCAAGCGCATAATAAGTGAATCTAAGCCATCCAAAATTTCTTTAGACTCTTCAAAAAAGACGCGCGCAACCTCTTCGATTTGCTCAAAGTCTATCAACCCAGAAAAATCTGGTATGTCATTCACGCCGTTTTGATCGTCACTCATGCTGTGAATTTATCGGAGTTTCAGATATTTAAGAGAGGCTTAGAATATAAATGCGAGGACCAGAAAAGGAAAGGCGGCCTTTCGGGCCGCCTTAATTGCTTAGAATTCTTTCGAATCCTTGGCGAAGGTCGAGTCGGCTAAGAAGCCGCCACCTCCGCCTTGGTTATGTCACATGTTTTAACCATAAGACCACCCCCTTCCCAGCCCCAATAGAGGCTTTCCACTATAGTACCTGAGTCGGAGGCAGACTTTCCACTGTTTGGAAGTCTGGTTTTACAAAGAACGGATAAACTGAATCAAAGCGATACGATCATCTTTCGGAAGCTGAGTGAACTTAGTTTTGGAGTATTCAGCTTCACCACCATGCCACAAAATCGCTTCTTCCAAAGTGCGCGCACGACCGTCATGCAGAAATCCTGCACGAGGATTGATTGTTTGCGTTTGTCCCATACCCCACAACGGACGCGTTTTCCATTGGTTACCATTGGCATCGAAATCTTGTCGGCCATCAGCCAAACCCGGGCCCATGTCATGCAAAAGCATGTCAGTAAACGGATAGATTTTTTGATTCGCGAACGCAGAAATCTCGTGAGGGCCTGTGACGAAACTTGGCTGATGACAGCTTGTGCAGCTTGTCTGGTGGAACAAGTTAGCCCCGCGGATCACCACTGGATTTTCGACATTACGACGAGAAGGCACCGCCAATGTGCGAGAGTAGAATACCAAATCATCAGCCACTTCTTTAGAAGCTTGTGGTTCTGGAAGAGGTGGACGAGTCGCCATGAATTTATCATACAAGGCTGTCCCTGCGATGCTTTCATCTGGAAATGCATAGTTCGTCACACCAATATCACCACGCAAAGCACCCAAGGATTGATGGAATACTGTGGGCGTGTTGTTTTTCAAACCAAAGCGACCCATAGAAACCGGGAATGAATCACCTGCCATCGATTTTTGAATATCAAAAACCATATTCACCTGACCGTGCACACCTTCAGAGGAAAGATCACGAGCTGCCAATGCGCGAATGTCAGATTCTTTGATCGCTTCAAGTAAACCCAAACCGATCATTGGTGTTCCCATACGAGGACCCATTTTCACATCTTTTTCAAAAAGACGACTGCGAGTCTGGCCCGTCACGGAATCAAAATATTGATCGTATGGAGACGTCACAGTGAAGATCGGCTTACGAAGCTCAACCGTGCTGCCATCCGGATAAGTGAACATGGATTTTTCAAAGCTCATCCAAACTTGCGCCTGGCCTGCTCCCTCTAGATCTTCACGAACACCATAAGAGCCTAAGTGAAACAATTGATCCGAAAAACCTGGAACTGGAACAGGAGCGCCCCAGTGGTTCGCCGCAGACTTTGCTTTCTTGACACCGTCTTCGATACTGATGCGCAAGAAAACCGCTTCATTTTGACGAAGCAAAACTTTTTCCTGACCGATGGGCATCACTGGCAAAGCACCGCGACCGTCTTTTGCGTGGCACGCGTTGCAGTTGGTGTTGTTATAAACCGGTCCCAAGCCGTGATCAAAACGACCTGGATCATCCGAAAAATTTCTCTCAAAAAGAGCATCGCCGGTCATGTGGCGGCGAACTTCTTCTTCAGACAAATTTGCCGCAGGATTGCGGAATGCCTGAATCGACTCTCTTTTAAAAATAACTGTCGTATCACCACCAGACATAACTGCGTTGACGTAGTCCATGTCGATTGCTGGAGCCGCCATGGCAGCTCCGCTAAAAAACAACTGAATCGCTAAAAGTAGAGTCGATTTTTTCATATGACTATTTATCCACCAATGGAAGAACTTGTTGTTCCAAAACCGCGTGAAGTTGGTTCAATGCCTGGATCGCTTGCTGAGCGCGTTGACGACCATCTGGAGTAAAGATCGCCTGACCGAAATCACCACCACCCGCTGGGCGGATGGCTTGAATCAACTGCATGCAACCCAAGATGTGTTGTTCAATTTGTTGCGCCAATTGTGGATTGAAACGCTCAACCAAGGCTTTAACACCTGGGCCTTGAGAAGTTCTGTATGTACCCGTGTAAACAGAGTAGATGGAGCGGATGTTGAATGTGAAGTCATTCAAAGAGTTCCAAGAGAATGGAGATTCAACCAAAGCCATATTTGCACTGTTGATATCGCCACCCATTGGGTCTGCGATTTTACCATTTGCCACTTCATCAGCAATTGCCATCATGCCTTTAACCAGCTCTTCCAAAACGGCTGCTTCAGAAGTGTAGAACTGATTGTTCCAACCTGGTTGTGCAAGGATCGCGGCGTAACCTGGAGAAGAAGCATCTTCAGGGTTCCAACGGTTTGTCCATGCATATGCCAAGGCATTGGCATGCTCCATTTCAACTTGAGCCGTTGCTGAAAGGTATTCAAATTGCTTTGCTGTGAAAGCTGCAATCGGCTTGGTGTTGGTGTGAACGCCATCACCAAACAATAGATATTCAATCGTGTGGAAACCTTGAAGGTTTGTTCCCAAAGAACGGATCATTTCAGGAGTGATAGTTCGGCCAGATGCCAAAACCGCATCAAGATCCAATCTGTTCAATGGCCATGTATCAAGCATTGGATCGATACCCAAAGAGTCCACCGGACCGAACAAGAAAGCTTCTGATGCTTCCCATGCCATACGAGCTCCGCGCCACGCATTTTGAGCTTGCGCCAAAGTCGCCTCATTCGGATTTTGAACAAAGATGTCTACGGCTTGCTTCAAAGAAACTGTCGCTTGAGCAAGTTCAACATAGGTTGCAGTGATCACGTTGTAAGAAACGTGAGTGATGATTTCCTGATTCGTAGCAGCTGAAGCTTGACCGCCAATTACGAGCGCAAGGGCTGCTGTCATTAACTTAAGAGCTTTCATTTCGTCTCCTGTTCAGACTTCGATTTTCAAAGTCTGAGGTTTATTAAAAAAACTAATTAAATTTTGCGATATCAAATCCAAATGCCAGACCGAACCATTTCGTATCGGGCATGCCGTTTAACTCCGTATGATCTTCGGAATACTGGAATTTTGTGAAGGCTCCTTTGTCCCAAGCCCACATCAAACCCGCCGACTGACGAGTCCAATCGTAACGAGGGTAAACGGGAATAGATCCTTGAACTTCATCAAAGGTGTTCACGTGCTCCCAACGAAGATAAGGCACCAAGGTGTTGTCGTCGAAAATATCGAATGCCAATTGCACGCTGTCCAAAACAGCTTTGTGACCAAGTGGCGCGAATGATTTTGGCTTCGCCAAACCACCCAATGTGGAATTCGCCAAAGCCACTTTATCGGAGTTTTCCAAAGTACCGCGCAAAGATTCGCCGGTAAGCTGGAATTTCCAAATACGGTAGTTCACCAGCAAGGACCAGATTTCCACTTCAGCACTGACAGTCAGCTTGTCTTTTTTGTAGCGATTGTTTTGAGTATTGCCGTTGTAGTAAGCAAGACCAACGCCCGACCCTTTCGCAACACTGCCGTACTCAACAGAGGCCACCGTCGCCAAATCATCAGCATTCACGTTTTCAAATTGGCGTTGATAACCGCCGCCCACCCAGGAATAAGAACGGAAAAATTCCGAGTTCAAACCAGAAACCAGGCCCAAACGTCCAGTGAACATCCAAACCTTTTGCTCGACCTGAACACCCAACTCATTCCAGTGATAAGGAATCATCGCGGCTTCCACATCAGAAGCTTGGATCGCGTAATAACGGCTCGGCTTTTCCAAGATTGTTCCAATGGAGATAAACAGCGGGAACTTACCCACTTTCAAAACACTATCGGTAGTAGTAAAAGTTTTTTTGTATACGAACTCTGGGAGTGCAACCTCACCGCCCTTTTCGACTTCGGTTTCAAACTCACCGAACTCTTCAAACGGATCGAACTCCATCGCCGCACCCACACCACCGTGTTCGATTTCAACTTCGAACTCGATTTTGCTTGTCGGTGTTAATTCGTAGTTCCCTTCGAAAGCGATTTCCGCCAGGTCCATTTTACGGCGGTTGTACTTTGTCATATCGTTAACGGCTTTAAATGTTTCAGCCTGTGAAAACGTAAAGTATCCGTAGGATTTGAAGCTGAATTTTGGGAACCCTTTGTATGAATCTTCATTAAGGTTCGTCACAACTGACATAGCGGCAGATTTTTCCGCCTCAACGTTCGTTGTTGGTTCAGGAGTTCCACCCGGAGTTGGAGAGGGAACTACGCCTGGCGAAGGAGCTGGAGCAACGACCTGAACGGATGGAGTCACTTCATTAACAGTTTTCTCTTGGGCAAAGGCCTGCGAACATAGAAGAAGGGAAAGGGCTATAACACGCATAATCAATTTTAATTCTCCAATGGCGGCAGTCATATAAGTGGCCTTCACAAACGTCAATTTGGGCACCCGAAGAAGTGTGATCTGAACGCTAACTGAGAATGAGTTGAGAATATAAGGGATGGCCCCGTGTAATAAAGACAAGGCTCCAACGGAGATGGAGTCAGGATGTTCTAGGAGGAACGAATGAAATCACTAGCTTTAGCTGCGCTGATCCTAACAGGCACTGTCGCTGCTCACGCGGCTGATCTGAAAGTCGCATGCACAGTCACCGAGAATAACGACAAGCAATTGGAAACCGTGATTAAGCCAATTTTGAATGGCTACGGTAAAATTGGTGATATCGATGGCTTCAGCTTCCGCATCCGCAATAACGACGGCAGTCGTGTGTCTTTGGAAATTTTCGATATCCCAGGTGAAGGCCGTTACTATGCTGATGCGACTCTGTCAAAAGCTGGTGACTCGGTCACAAACACAATTTGGAGAAGAGACGTTCTTCTTGAAGTAACCTGCCAAATCCCAGAATAGGAAAAGGTACGGACACACTTTTGGTAGCAACCGCGCGTCACTAGTGACGCGCGGTTGCTACCAAAAGTGTGTCCGTACCTATCGAAATTGAAACTCGAAGCGTGGGACTTTTCGTCCGTCGACTTCGACTAGTTCAGACCACATGGCCAGCGGCCGAGTCCACAATCTGCCCAACGAATTTTCATAAAGGCACTGATACAAGACCACGTCTTCCATGGTTTCGGAGTGTTTGCCGACCCCGATGACCTGATAAAGCTTTCCTTTATAATGCTTGTAAATCGCACCGCTGATAGGCAGTTGTTCTTTAGTCATGATTAAGCCAGATTTTTGATGATCTCTTGCTGGATCTTTTTCATTTCTTCATCAGAACGACGAGTCGCCTTTTTGAAATCCAAATCAGGAATCGACCACGCCGGGATCAAGTGCAAATGATAGTGAGGCACTTCAAAACCCGCCACCATTTGTCCAACCCGGGGTGAGCCCGCCGCTTTTAAAATAGCTTTGCCGATTTTTTGAGAAACTTTATGTAGATGCGCATAAGTATCAGCAGGAACTTCCGTCCAATGATTGATTTCCTCTTTGCAGATTACCAAAGTGTGACCCAAATTGACTTGGTCCAAAGCGAGAAATGACAGAACTTTGTCATCTTCATAAATTTTGTAACAAGGAAACTCACCACTGATAATTTTTGTGAATACGGAAGCCATTGCTTAATACCTCTTTTATTGGCCCCTAAGTATAGAATCGCCTAAGAACTCAGGCAATGACATTCGCTTGTGACAAGGAGTAGAATAAATTCTGCGAGGTGTATATGGCGTCTAAGTATATGTTAATAGCCGACGATGTTTTCGATGTCTCTCCCGGATCCAAGGCTCGCTCCGAAAAAGTCCGCCAATATGGAATCAGTTTGGCAGAAAAGCTCAAAGCTCCGGTCAAACTTCTCTATGTCCAAAATCCCATCGACATCACTATGAAAGCGTCTGATCGTGTTCGCATTCAAACCACCCTTGAACAAATTCGTCAGAGCCATAAAAAAGTTCAAGTGGTGGAAGCTTTTGGCAATCCAGTTGATGAAATTTTCCGTCTGGAAACTAGCTCTCCCCTGCCAGGAATGGTGGTAATGGGCACTCAAGGTAAAAAAGGACTGGAACGATTTTTCCTGGGCAGTGTTGCCGAAGAAGTTGTTCGTAATGCGGTAGTACCCGTGATGGTTATTGGTCCGAAAGTTACCAATGCTCCCACAGGAAAAGGTAAAATTCTGCTGGCGACGGATCTTACAAACAACGGTCGTCGCGCCGAAGCTTACGCAAAAAAATTGGCAAAAGCTTTGAATGCAGAAGTTGTATTTATCTACTCCACCATTGAGTCTTTAAGAATTGCAGATCAATATGCGGCTGCCTCGGGGACCGCTTTTATGGATCAGACGACGATCAATACTTTGAATGCGAAATCCAAAGAAGCCTTGCTTAGGAAAGTAAAAATCTTTAAAGCTGACGGCGTAAAATGTTCGTTTAAAATGGATGAGCATCAACCCACGTCCCAAGCGGCCATTGCCGCCGAGTCAGCAACCGGACACTATCAGTATCTGGTCATGGGCACCCATGGGCGCAGCGCTTTTGTGAAGGCCTTTCTGGGAAGCACAGCCCGAGAAACAATCATGAGCAGCTCGGTCCCGACAATCGTCATCCGTTCTCACAATAAGTAGCCACGCACTCCGGCCCTGCCGGAGTCGCTTCAGCTCCTAAAAAGGAGCCCTCATCAAGGACAGTACTTTCGAATTCTGATTGTAAGTATCCGTTGTAAAGCGAATCACTTGATCCGAGAACATTTGCGAAGTGATAAATCCGATATACACCGCAACGGGTTCCTTTAGCGGAATCTTTGTGTCTTTGGTCATTACCTGACCCGGTTTGGCAATGGTACTTTCAATCGCGCGACGATCCCACGGTGTTCCTCTTAGCAGGTATTCAGCCAAATCAAGCGGTTTTTCCAAGCGCACACAGCCTGAACTTAATTGGCGATTTGCTTCGACAAACAGTTCACGCTGATTGGTATCATGCAAATAAATCGCAAAGGAATTCGTCAATTCAAACTTCACGATACCCAAGGCATTTCCCAAGTGTGGTTTTTGGCGGATGTATATATCCGCATCTTGAGTTCCATCGTAAGCCCACCAGTTGATGCTGGCTGGATCCAGTCGGCGCGTGAAATCTTTGTTCCAAACCTCATAGTTGTGAGAATCAAAATAAGCATTGATCTCCCAATAATTCAGTTTCTTAATATCTTCGACTTTGTCCTGAATAAAAATTGTTGGTGGTACAATCCAGAATGGATTTAAAATCACCCGCACCAGACTGTCAGCCATCGTCGGAGTTTTCCTTTCAGGACGTCCGTTGATGGTTTTAAACGCCATGGTAAAGCGATCAGGCTGCGTTTTATCGACCATTCCAAAATAGGTCATTGCGGTATTCACGAAAATATAGCGATCTGGAAAAGTTTGCGGGAACCAGCGCATTTTCTCCATGTCGGCCTGGATCTGACGTGTGCGATCTTTACAAGACGTGTTTAAGAAAATCCAAGTGCGCCCTCCCGGCGACAGAATTCCATCGGGTTTCCAATGCAAATTCCATTGAATATCATTGATTGCCAGCATCGTTTCGCGATCAAAGACGTCATCAAAGTTAATGATCTGATAACCCAACAGACTCAGACGTTTTTTCAAATCAATCACACCGGGATTTTTTGAGTTCAGTTTCAACGGTTTTTTAAATGGCTTTAGCGGTGCCCAGGTGCCGTCGCCACAAGCCGGATAAATCTTAGCCATGGCGGCTTTCAAAGCATTGTACGGAGGATTCTGTGGTGACATCGCATCCATCAATAAATCCGGACGACTGCCACTGGAACTGATCAACATCTGCAGATATTTCGGTGACAGAAATCTTCTTTGCACGAACTTCACATCCGTTCCCATCAAAGCGGGATTCGCACTACCGATGGAAATGTCCTGCAAAAGTTTTAAATAATTCTCGTCTGTTTTTGATTTCAAACCCGGACTGGTTGCTCCGCCGTCCTGGAAAGCTTTTTCCATATCAGGGCGCCAGTAATAAGCCGGATTCACACCGTGCACCCACGCTTTCAACATGGTCGCACGCATGTCTTCAACACTCATACTCGAAAATAAAGGAAGGTAATCCGAAGGAGCAAACTGAGGTTGCACTTCCAGGAAGGGATTTTGCTCTTCACCTTGAGCAAAACTGTTTTCAGAGGAATAAAAGCCAAAGGCAACAAACAGGACGAGAATTCTTCTCCAGAGCTTATTCATAGCTTCTCCTTGCTGTCTCTCTTTCATACTCATCCTGAGAAGAGGAATATGTTAGAGCGACCAAGGCCGTCGGCCAGAAAATTTCCGAATCTAAATGCTGATTTTTGTGAAGACGCAAAAAAAGAAAAGGGAGTCTTGCGACTCCCTTTATAGACCTAAATAACACTCCGACAAAGTCGGAGTGAACCCGATTAGCGTTGGCTAACAGGTTTCCAAGTCAAACCTTCTTTACCAGCCCATTTACCACGAGGACGGTAGATACGGTTGTTCGCGTATTGCTCGAATGCGTGTGCACACCAGCCAGAAATACGAGAAGCAGCGAAGATTGGAGTGAACAAATCAGTCGCAATACCCATAGAGAAATACACAGTCGCAGAATAGAAATCCACGTTCGGCATCAAACCTTTTTCTTTGTACATAGTATCGTCGATCAAAGTCGACATTTGGTACATAGTTTCCATGCCAGCTGCTTTAGTCAATTTTTCAGACATACCGCGAAGGATGCGAGCACGAGGGTCGCCGTTTTTGTAAACGCGGTGACCGATACCCATCACTTTTTCTTTCGCTTGAAGAGCGTCTTTAACGAATTGTTGAGCTTTATCCATTGTGCCGATTTTTTGTAGCATCAGGATAACTTGTTCATTCGCACCACCGTGCAAAGGACCTTTCAACGCGCCAATCGCAGAAACGATTGCAGAGTGAAGATCAGACAATGAAGAAGCCGTTACGCGAGTTGCGAATGCAGAGCAGTTCAATTCATGGTCAGCGTGAAGGATCAAGCAAGTGTCCATGACTTTTACGTGTTCAGCATTTGGCTCTTTGCCGCCGCCCAACATGTACATCATGTTCCAAGCGATAGATTTGTCTGTTTTTGGAGCCACAGGCTCTTTACCTTTGCGGATTGCATCGAATGCGCAAAGAAGAGTTCCCATTTTAGCTGTCAAACGAACAGATTTGCGAAGGTTCGCTTCAGCAGACATGTCGTTTGCATCTTTATCGTAGTGAGCCATCAAAGAAACAGCTGTACGCAACCAACCCATTGGGTGAACGTCCGTTGGGATGCCTTTCAAAACTTTGATAAGTTCTGGAGAAAGAGGCATTTCAGCATGAAGTTCTTTAGAGAATTTTTCCAACTCCGCAGAGTTTGGAAGTTTGTCGTTCCAAAGAAGGTAAGTCACTTCTTCGAATGTGGAGTTCGCAGCCAAATCATCGATTGTGTAACCGCGGAAATTAAGAGTATCGCCAACGATAAAAGATACTTTCGTTGTACAAGCAACTACGCCTTCAAGACCTTTATCTAAAGCGCCTTCGTAGATATTTACTTCAGCCATGTGGGGTTCCTTTCCAGTGGAAGTAGAATAAAATAAGTCATATAAAAACAGCTAGTTCTTGGCAAGCTTGATCACTCGATCCTTCACCTCAGTGACGATCAGAGTCTGATCCCGTACAGGATCCTCTTTGCCAGAATATTTTTGATTCGCATAAAGAATCTCGTTACGCAGCTCGTGCACACCCTGACGAGGCGCCTTTGATATGGCATCCATCAGATTATGCCCGCCCCAACCGACTCCCAAAGAGTTCTGAGAGTTTTTGAGGCCTTCCGTCGCCAAAATCAGTCTATCACGGGGGTTCAGTTGGATGGTGCGACTTTGAGGCTCCGTGTTAAAATCCTTACCTAAGCTCGGCCCCGTAGCCACAAGCTCTGACAGAGCATCCTTGCCATAGATCTGGTGAAAACCATCGATGTCGCCAACTGAACAATACTGAAATTCATAACTGCGTCGATCCACGATCCCATAAAAGATGTTCGCGCGATCGTCGTTGGTAATGTTTGGAACAACGTCATTTGCCAATATACCCACAACTTTGTGAGCTTCAAGGCCGCGACGCGCTTCCATCTGAGATGAAATTTTAATGATAACGGATAAAAGCATCGACGAGAGCGAATAGCCCGATGCGCTGGAAATCAAAATTCCAAACTTCAACTTGTCTTCATGTTCGAAAATATCAAAGTAATCGCCACCGGAACGAGTGCCTGGCAAAAACTTGGTGGAAAATTCAAATCCTTGAACATTCGGAAGCTCAGTGGGGGAAAGTTTCTTTTGCAAGGCCTGAGCAAGTTTCAGCTCCTGACTCATCTGATGAATCATTTTTTCCAGAGCTTGATTGGCTTTACCCAGTTCCAAACGATAACGATGAACCTCTGCTTCTTTGACAGCCAGTTCATGTTCTAAATCAGAAATGCGTTCTTTGAGAGCGTTTGGATCATTCGTCATAACGCTCTTATTTTAGATTTGTTTTTAGGCCGAGTCAGGCAGTGATTCCTGACTCGGTCCTTGGTCTGGCAAGAAGACTACTCCGGCAGCGCCGGAGTGCAAACCAGCCCGGCAGCGCCGGAGTGCAAACCAGCCCGGCAGCGCCGGAGTGTAAACCAACCCGGCAAAGGCCGGAGTGTCGATCGACTATTGGGCTGTATTTGCAGGAGCTTTGAAGTTGATGATCGCATCAAGCTTCTTTTCTTCCGTGGCATTTTTGAATGCCTCTTGCTGACTTAGCAACTCCAAAGCGCGCTCAATCACCGGACCACTAGCAGTCGGATCCGCTTTTTTCATGACAGCTTCCTCTTGTGCTGTTTCCATTGCTCTGTAATAGCAACCTGGACCAGAGGCACAAATGCTCGCCAATGAAAGGAACATGGCACCTGTTGCCGCACTCATCGCAGACGCCTGATCATTTGGATCTGGCTGACGATGATAGCCACCACCACCATGAGGAGGGTAATAAACTGGAGGCGGAACAGGACCTGGATAGTACTGCGCCATTGCCGATGCACCCGTAAGCATAATAATTGCGGTCAACACTGCTTTTTTCATAGGATCACCTTTCACTACTTCGTGCGAAGCAGTTGCTTTAGTAATTTAATATTTTCATTGCTGGTCTCGACTTCTCTCATCAAAACGGAGTCCGTCAGCTGATCAGCCATTTTTTTTGTTTCTTCAGAAATCTGTCTGGCTTCCTTGGCTTTTTTCTCGCCCAACTCTGTCGCCGCGTTCATCTCAGCAGCCAGTGGCAAACCATAACCTCTGCCCGCAGGCAGAAAAGAGGACGGTTTCGCAAACAATTCAGAAATTTTCATATAGTTTTTTGCAGTTTCTTTCGCCTTGGCTGAAGTATCACCCAACTTATTGTCAGAAACCAAGGACGTCAAATCTTGCACGATATATTTTTGAAGCTGTCTTTGCGCCGCAAATTCCAAAACCAAAGTTGCGGCCGACATCCGCACTCTGTCTGGATGATTCGTCAGCAAACGAATCACCTGTTGACGATACGATGCGCGTGTATTCACCCACTCTTGATAATTCTTCACCGTCGTCAAGCCCGCATCCTTCAAAAGATTTACGGTAAAATCATAGCGCTCTTCATACGACGCAAAGATATATCCTAAGTCTTTGGCTTTCTTCCGATCCCTGAAGACGGAATCATCCGTCAAATTCACTTTTTGCAAAGCTGCATACAACCCCGCAGGAGTTTTAATGTCGATATTCATCATCACCGGAGACATCAGAACTGATTGCAATAAGTCCAATGTTTCCGTCGCACAATTGGCAGTGATAAATTTATACATGCCTTCATAGCTCCAGTGAGTTTCCACTGAACGCACCACCAAATCATGGATTTGTTCACGCGATAGCTTCAAAGGAATACTGCGCAAAGAGCGAAATTGATCTTTAGGATATTCGTCGATCACCTGACTTAACGGCAAGATGAACAACCGGGAGGCATAATCCCCGACCAATCCAGCCCACATACTTAATTGAATCGCATCAACCCAAGCACGGAAGCTCAATACCAAGTGATGTTCGACATCGCGAAGGCAATCCGGTCCCGGCACTTTGCGTTCAGGTGAGCACACCACCAGGCGAATCATTGCATGCCCCCATCCCGATGAAATATCACTGCCTTTTTCGGCAAATAAATAATGCACCTGATAGACGCGCGCAGGATCGATCGGCAAAATCGGTGTGGCTGCCGATCCACTGTTTGGAATAACGAATCCCAATTTATCATTGCAGGTCACACCCTGAAATGGAACATGTTGGAATTGCGACGACAGAACTTTATATAAAGAAGGACGACGGCATTTGTACTGCGGATCCATCAGGAAGAATTCCATATTCACCGCAAAATGCTCAAGCTTGTTTTTCAATTCGTAACGGTCTGCGGACCGCTGGTTCATCACGTTTTCGCCCTGACCAGTCCAACCAGCAGCCATCATATAATAGGGATTGCTGGAAAACGATGTTGTCATGTTTTGATAGTATTTGCAGGAATAAGGACGAGCACCATTTTGAATGCGCTCTTCTTTGGATTTCACAAATTTTGTATCACAGCGATCAATCCACTCTTTTTCCTGGTCACTATGAACATTGGCAAAATCGTACAAGTGAGTGGTTTCATGCAGGACCACTGCCAACATCGCATTATAGAAATTGCCATGAAGCTGGGTCTTTGTTGCGCCTTCGGGACCTTTGACGATCTCGTTGAGCATCGATGAGTTCAAAGTCAAATCGCGACGCTGAAAGCTTGAAACACCCAAATTAGGACTCAATACACTGACTGATGGAAGATCATTAAAGCGAACATCAACAGTACTTAAAGCGGCCTTTAATTTTTCCGGAAGTTTTTCCTCGGCCTGCTTCAACAAAGTCTGAACGGCCGCGCGCTGATTCGCTGGCAATGAAGTCACCAGACGGTATTCAAAAGCGTTCGCACCGACTCCCATCAGGAGTGGCAGAGAAAATGCGATAATCTGTTTGAATGACGGCACTTTGCGCATATGTCCCCTACTTACAAAGACCCTGCCACCAGGAAGCAGTCTCAAATGGAACCAATCGCATTTAAGGTCTTTAGATTGCTGGGGAATTGAACAGGGTGCCGCTTTTGGGCAGACAAAATACTTCGCTCAGCTCAAAATAAAAAGCCACCGACAGGTGGCTTTTTGCAGGAGAAACGTGCAGATTTTTAGTCTATTTTAGTTTTAAGATCGCCTCAGCAATTTCCATATCGGTGTAATTATCATTATGTGTGGCACGATACTGTTCAATGGCCTTAGCCAATTGCGGGTGCATCTGTTTTCCCTCTGTCGCAATAAAGTCAGCTGCATCATCTTTGGCATTTAAATAGATCTGCTTTTCGGCATCATTGGACTGACTCGCCTGAGTGATTTTAATCGAAGTCGAAACTTCCAAAGCCATCGCATTCATCGAAAGAGCTGTTACCATTACCATCAAAACTGTTTTCATAGTGACTCCTTAAAAGAGAATTTTGAATCCGGATTTCCTGGTGCAACGGGCGGACCACCAAAAGGACGAATAAAAATCATTTCAGATGACCAAGGAGTAGACATGCACCCAAATTTGGAAACAAAAAACTGATTACTGCATTTGTCCGGTCCCCCGTCTTTTGTGCCGGACATCCGACTCTACAGAGTTCGAAATACATTTTAACGAGTCCCCACCACGGTGGATATATTGCAACACCGAAATCCGCGCGGGCTAAAACGAAAGATACCAAGGGACATGCTGAGAGTTGATAATCATCGCATTCACTATTCCGGAAAAAACTTGTTTCTGATTCATACCATCGAAAACGCATTGGAGTTCAATGACGGAATTTTGGTTTTATTGAATATCTTCAATGACAAAAATCCTTCAAGAAAGCTCTATGACAATGTGGTCTTTTTAAATAAGGACTTAAGCATCCGTTGGAAAATCCAGGCAGACAAACCGCGGTTTTATACCGCCATCCTAAAATTGGGATTTCAAGCCAAAGCCATCGACTGGCAAGGCTTTAGCAGTTTTATCGACTTGGAAACCGGTCAAATTATCCAAGAAAAATTTCCTAATTAAGCATCATCTCCAGGTGGGAGAGCTGCTGCTCTTCCTCTTTCAGGCGGGCTTGAATTGGTCCGGGAACTTGCCCGTCTTTAAGAGTATTCAACCCTGCCAAGTGATAGCGCACCTCACTCAGACGTTTGTGAATTTTGGCTTTGGCCCATTGGTAAACCCCAGGAGAAGCAAACTCTTCAGACAACCAAACTTTGGAAATGTATTTCGGATCCTGCATCTCATCGACCTGCTTATTGCCGCCAAAGTGACCCCATACCATTTGCGCCACAAACTGAACAGCCAAGATGATCAAAAACAGAATCACATATTGCAGGCTCTTATCCTGATAAGCCGACATTTCCGTCGTATAACCCATATTCAAAGTCACACGCACTTCACCCGCCAAAAGCATTCCCAGAATCGCACCGACTATAGAAACCCCAGAGAACTGCATCCCCACGCGACGGCAATCCTGATTCAAGGAACGAGTGTGCCACCAGAACAAAATCATACGTCCGACTCGTTCTCCGGCCAACAAGGCAATAGCTCCGTTAAGGGAAATCACATTCACGAAAAGAAGCGAAAGACCTAAAGCCAACGACCAAAACTCGATTCGCACAACAAGGCTGATGAGAGCTGAGGCGAGTAAAATCGAGGCCACAGAAACGATGCGACCATCTGCCAGGAAGAAAGCAAAATCACTTTGCCCCAAGGCCATAATCAAAACGTTGGAGTTTTTTAACATCAACTCCCCACCAATCAAAAAGAGTCCCGTGCCCAGGATCCAATCCAAAACCGTGCGGATTTTTGGTGTCATCACCACTGATATCAAACTCAGAGCACAAAGCCCCAACAGAAAGGATCCGTTGAAACTAAGGAATAACATTCCCAACAAGGCCACCCACCAGGCACCCAACGTTGAAAGGCACATCACCAAGACGCTGGGACGAAGACCTGCAATACGCAAGTTGTACATGCCCATTCCCGCATACAAAGATTTTTGCGGAGAAGCTTCCAACAAAACCACATCCAGGCAGTACTGAAACATTTTGATCATTTTCGGTTGATCAATGTTTTTATCCAAAAAAGATTTTTGAAAAGAGCGGAACATTTGCGACGCACATTTTTGTGATTTCGTCAGACCAAACATCATCAGGACAAAACTACCCAACCACATAAGAATCATAACGAACCACCTTTCCTTCAAAAGAGTGAATCACACCTGGCAACAGCTCTTCAGCATGTATGGGTCTTTTCACCACCACACGTTTCACTGGCCACTTCAAAGCTTCTTTCAATACTTCCGCGGCATCGTCATCGTGTCCCACCAGATCGCGAAACACGACCATCTCTTGCTTAGGCAGTGATGACTTTTTCTTGTGCGGATACATGGGATCAAAATAAATAGAATCGATCTCGATCTTGCCGTTTTGCTCGCGCAAGAATTCCAAGCTATTTGCAAAATGCAGTTTATAGGACTTGAGATATTCTTTTTGAGTCTTTGCAAAGGCTTCGTTCAGCAACGCATACAAGACCGGAGAACGCTCCACACCCGTCACTTGAAATCCCAATTGAGTTAAGAATACGCTATCGATCCCCATGCCCACTGAAAGATCCAAAACCTTCTTACAGCCCTTTGCGGCTCCTAAAGCTTTGGCAATCAGTTCTTGCTTGCCGCGGTGACCTTTGCGTTCGTAATCCAGGTGATTTTTATCGAAATCAATTTCCAACAGACGCTTATCCTGATCACGAACGTAGATGCGCTCGCCTTCAACATTGAAACGGAAGTAATAAGGATCTACAGACGAAGGATTCAGGGGGCAATTCAGAAACTGCGCCCAATGTTGGCCTTTGGCCAATCCAGCATCATCGGCGATGACACAAACTTGTTTTATCTCGCCAGAAGATACCAAAGACATTCAAACACCCACAGTCCAATTGTGAATAAGAACAAAGTGAAGCCGTATTTGAAAACCTGGCGCAGATCACCGCCGACCGGGCTTGAAAGACTTTTCAACTTGGAAATAAAGGTGCAAGACAAGAACACCAGAGCCACGCTGGCGTAAACGCCCCAATATTTTCCAGCATACACTGTGTGATAGAAAAGATTGATGATTAGGAAGATAGCCCACCAAATCGCAATCAAACGACGGGAACGATCAAAGCCCAACCAGTTCACTGTATTACGGAATCCCGCCTGGCTGCTTGGCAAAATATTGATGAAGTTACGTAAGTGAACCACAAACAAAACAGCCCAACCCCAAACGACGCCCAACCATAAGGACTCTTTGTCGAAGGGTGCTCCCATCGCCAATTGATAGCCCACGGTCAATAGAGGACCAAACATCAAGAACAGCGCAAACTCACCACCGATTTGATATTTGAAGGAAATGCGTTTTTGAAATTGCGCCCACAAACCGATCAAGGCCGCAACCACGATAACCACAGCCACTTCATTGTAAGCCATCATCACCGGAACCGAACAAAGCATGGCGATAATCAAAAACACCGTGGAAAGCGTTTTAATGTGTGCTGCTGTCGTCCAACCATTTTGAATGGCACGACTGCCACTGCGCTCAAGCACGCGATCCACACCGCGGACGTGGTCAGTATAGTCGTTACGCAGATTGACCGAAATAAAAGCACAGATCACACCGAAAGTGGAAATCAAAGTCGAGATCGGATCGCGCAACGTTTGATCAGCGATATTTTTTGTCAGGATCAAAAACAACGGAACCAAAATGAACAGGAAGCTTCTGAACTTCACTGTTTTCATAATTCGCACGATACGCGGAGGAAAATCCAAATCATTGATTGCAACGATTTTGAAGGTCACGGTCTCAGACGCTGAGTTTACATTCAGTGTCTGCACAGGCAAAGCACGCTTGTCTTTGGCAAACGTGCCAAGCAAGTACGACTCAAATTCAGGCGAACTTTTGCTTAAGGTAACGAACTCACTCACGAAGAAGGTTTCCTTCTCCAGTAAAGAATTTCGGTCAGTGGACGAAGTTGATTAATCAGTTTTTCCTCACCTGGCTTCAAATGCTTTTTCAAGCGCTCCAAGTGATGGTCGTACATTGCGATCAAACCTTTGTTCATTTCGTCGAAGGCTTCCACTTTTTTATCAAAAGCTTCTTTACCACCGATGCTGGCATAGTACTGCTCAAGGTTTTTAGATTTTACGATTTGATCGATTTCCTGACGAGTGCGGCCTGCTGTCACATACGCACCGAACGAATTCAAGTAGCCGGATTTTAGATCACCCAGGATCGCTTTGCCTTCGTCGTTACGAATATCGTAATCAAGCAAGTCATCTGAGCGTTGGAACAATTGCCCCAGCAACGTTCCCATTTCTTCCAGGATTTGGTGAAGTTCAGCATCGTAGCGTTCCTGTGCAATGAAAGGAGCGCGGATACACCATTTGAACAAAGAGGCCGTTTTCAAATTATGAATACGGTCCAACTGCTCCAGAGTCACAAAGTAGTCACCGATCACAGAATCCTGCAACCACTCACCTTCCAAAAGGTCGGAGATAATTTCAGCTGTGTATTGCACAAGTTTGATATTGCCGTGACCAGAAAGATTCACCATCACCCGCGCCAGCAAGTAGTCACCTGCAAGGACCGCGTACTCCGGAGTGTACTTTAACCACGCCGTGGTTTTGCCACGACGAAGATGCGAGCGATCGATCAAATCGTCATGCAACAAGGAAGCGTTGTGGATGAACTCAATCGTTTGCGCCAAAAGATGCTCGGCCTTGCCATCCAAAGACAGACTGGAAGACATCATGCGGATCAATTTCGCGCGGAATCCTTTGCCTCCAGAAAAGAGGTCGTCATAAAGCTTATTCAGCTTTGGTAAATAGGCAGGGAAATCCCTGGAATCATAGACTTTCAGATCAATGACATTGCGCGACAATTAAGACTCCTAATAGCAGGCTGTTCAAAAAGGTTCAGACGCAAGGCGGAGGGTCTTATCTGTAACGGAGGCGTACTTGTAAGTACGTCGGAGTGAAAGATAAGGCCCGACAACGCAGTCGGATGAGCCTTTTTCAACAGCCTGCGGGCCACAAAATGGCGATATTCGCGCTTGCTGTCAAGGGCATTACAGTCTTAAAGTTCCAGTCATTATGAATAAAGTCTTCCGAACGAAAAAGACCCTGACTTTCAGGGAAGCGGACCCCGCAAAAATCATGTTTTTTGGGAATATTTACGGGTTTGCCCACGACGCCTTTGAGCAATTCATCGTGGACGCTGGGTATACCTGGAAAGAGTACTTCACAGATCCAAACTATGCGATCCCGCTGCGCCACTCAGAAGCCAACTATCTGGCGCCGTTTTTTCCGGGGGAAACTTACGATATCACAGTGATGGTTGCGAGTTTTGGTGAAACTTCTTTCAAAATGAAGTACGTCTTCTCTCAAGGCGATAAAACTCATGCGGTGGTAACCATGGTTCACTCTGTTTTGGATTTAAAAACCAAACAGAAATCAGCAATTCCGGCAGTGATGAAATCACGCCTGGAACCTTACTTGGAGAAAAATTAGTGGAAGAGTTCAAGTTCACAGGAAAAGAATGGTGGCGTGAGGGCGTGCGTTTTGAATGCACAGGTTCCGGCAAATGTTGCACCTCCCATGGCGAGTACGGATTTGTGTACTTGAATCTGGAAGACCGCCAACGTTTCGCCAAGCACTTGAATATCAGCACCTCCGCTTTCACTCGTCGTTACTGTGAAAAAACCGGCGGCATCTGGCACTTGAAAGAAGATCCCAAAAATGCGGATTGCATGTTTCTAAAAGGCAAGGGCTGTGGCGTTTATGAAGCTCGCCCCACTCAATGCCGTACTTGGCCGTTCTGGCCGGAAGTGATGAATGCAAAATCTTGGGCGAAAGATGTCAAAGCCTTCTGCCCTGGTGTGGGTCGCGGAAAAGTCGTTCCTGCAGAAAGCATTGAGCGCCAACTGCGCGAACAAATCGAAAGCGAAAAAGGCTGGGGTAAGTAAACCAAAAACAGTCGTTGTGGCGTCTCTTTCAGAGGCGCTATGTGCCCAGAAAGCTTCACAAATCCAAATGAATGTCTCCGTCTGAGACACTATTCTTACATTCTGAAAGTTTCTCAACCTGAGTCTTAAGACAAAAGGTTTGCACGTCGAAGAGTAATGCATGGTGAAGGTAACCTGCAAACCACTGTTATTTTTGATCGCTGCGACGACTTTATTAGCTGGCTGTGAAGACCCGGCTGTTTCTGTTTCGACGTTAGGTCGTAAATTAGCAGCTCCGGTTCTGACCAGTTCCAGTCCCTTCGATCAGGACATGGACACGCAAAACTACGTTGAGATCAAAGGCACTTGCGACCCACGTGTCGGCCCCGTGATGATCAGCTTCGATGATATTAACTATCACTCGGCTCCCACATCGCCAGACACGACGAATACGACATTGGGAAGCATCACCAATGACAACGATTGCTCCGATGGTAAGTTTGATATCTATGTGACAGCGGCGGATCTTTTAAAAACCTGGGGCATTACTGCCAACAGCAATACATCATCTGTCGACAACATCTATATCAAAGGTTCCACTTTCTTTGGTGACACCCGCACTCTGATAATTCCTGATCCTAAAAAAGGTTCCAGTGATCACGTTGGTGCTGCTGCAAAACTTGCTTTGCGTAAAACCTTTCCCAAAGATTTTGGTGGCGCTGGGCAATGTGAGATGTTCACAGTGTTTGTGACCGACGCCAATGGAAATGAAACTTCGGCTGTGACGGCAGCAACGTTCTCGGTACAAGGTACAGCAGGGACTTCTTCCTCCGCTTACTTAACTGCCAGTGATTGCTCTTCGAATTACAATGTGCAAAGTACTTTCTCGATTCCGGCTTCTAAAAGTCAGTTGATGATCTATGTCAGAATGCCGACCACGCCGATTGATACCGTTCTGGGATTTACACTCACTTCCGTTTCCGGTGGTTTGAGCGCTCCGATGGCGGCGACTCCAGTGACATTGCGTGACCCAGCTTCTTCTCGTCGCTTTATTGCGCTGACGGATGCTCCAGGATCTCTTTACAAAAACGTGTGTTATCCAGTCACCCTACAGCGTATGGACTATTACAAATCCTCTCCCTACATGACCGGATCGATTAATGTTTATCCAACTCCGTCGGATCCAAAATTGGTTTTTTATTCTGAAAGTGATTGCAATACGAATTCCAAAACGAGCGTCATCACTTTCGGCACATCCACCAACCAAGCAAAAACTTACGTAAGATATGAACCAGGCACTGTAACTTCGACTTCCAATTTTACTAAAGTTGATATTGCGTATACGGTCAGTGATTCCAATTACGACAATCCTTCATTCCCCGTACGCATTGACCTTTCAAATAAAACGACAATTGCAAATGTCGACTTCTGGGGACCAAACACCATCAGTCGCAGCAATTGCAATGCCTATACGGTGGTGACTGCCAATGGCAACTGGACAGCGATTCCAGCAGATAAAGACTATATTTTCAATTTCACTTCGACTTCAGCGGTTGCGGGCCTTGAGTTTTACTCGGATGCCAGCTGTTCGACGGCGCTTTCAAGTTTGACGGTCACTCAAGGTGCCGTGATGACGAAAGTTTATGTGAAGTCCACGGCAGGCCAAAATTCAACAAGCCAAATCAGCATGACATCGACAGGTCTTAACACTGTTACCAGAGACGTCGTCGTCAGCGTGGCTGCGACAAATGCTTCCTTCGAAACGGCGCAAAGCTCCACTCTGACCAAAGGCAGCTGTAATTATTTGATGCTGAGCTTGGTGGACAGCACCGGAAGCACCATCCCAGCATTGAATCCGATCAATTTGTCATTCTCGAACGCATCAGGAGCGGCGGCTGGGGATATTACGTTGTATACGGATTCAAGCTGTACATCGACGGCCTATGCAGAGAATGTGCTTGCTCCGATTGCCCCTTACAATTCGACTCAATATAAATTCTATGTCAAAGTCTCCAGCTCATTTGCTGGCTCAAGCCTGTCCCTGATATTCACGGGAACAGGTCTTCTGACGTTGCCGATTATTTACGGAAACTTCTTAATCACAGGACCTTAGAGCTTCTCTTTCAGAAGCTCTAAGAAAGCGTCACGATCTTTTTCTGGATGCATAATGAAGCTTTCGGTCTTGTCGTTGCTAGCGATGGTAATCGCCTGAAATTCATCAATGCAAATGTCCAAACAACTGGAAGTCACGACCCGGATCTTTTTGCCGTCACCGCTGTCTTTCAGTATTTTCTTATAATACATTTTTAAATTCTCAGCGACGTTCGCTTCTTTCATGCCAGAAATCGATTTGCCGCACTTGGTGCAAATCATAACAAGGGCATCACTCCAGGGATTTTCTTCTTTGCGAATCATGGCTTACTCCTACAATAATTTCTTTAGCTGCTGCCATAAAATCTTACCCAGATCACTGCGTGGAATACCACTGACGATATGGGTCTTTCTTATTTTTTCAAACGGCAAAACTTTTGCACTATACGAATCAGCAATCTTTTGGTTCACGTCCAAAGGTAAAGTGCTAATCATATGAATCTCGGAACCTAATCGCTCCGACGGCATATCTACCAATGTCACCTGCATCGGCCATTGCGGATTAAGGTCTAAAGCGGATTGCTCTAGCAAAGCCCGAAGTCTTGCGACGTTGGTCCCTTCTCCGCCGATCTTGATATAATCCTTACTGCGCCCGGTAATTTGCAAAGCGCGCCCGTGAACTTCGCCACGATCTTCAGTCGTGAACCAGATCCCCTTCTTAGGATCCCAGTGCTTGGGACCTTGCGATGTATTTTGCGCATAACACGTGAACAAGGACTCCGCAGTGACTTCTAAAAATCCTTCTGCATTGGTTTTCGCCTGAGCGTGCGATAACAATTCAATTTCAGGATACCCGGCTTCCTGCAAAGAATCCAAAGAAGCCGTGGCGATTTGCGATGCGGTTTCGGTCATTCCGTAACTTGGCAAAAGAGGCCACCCCAGGGCGCGGGCTTTTTCATACAAGGAAACTTCCAAAGCTCCCCCACCTACGACGATCGCTCGCAAGGCGGCAGGAGATGTATAGCCCTTTTCCACCAAGTCAAAAACTTGTGTTGGCACTAATGCCGACAGTGTGCAATTTTCTTTGAGCAAAACATCATAAAAGAATCCTGCGTCCCAGCGGCCGTCTTTTAATGCCGGCACCACACGGGCTCCTGACAACAACGCTCGCACCTCAATACCAAAACCGCCCACATGAAAATGCGGAAGAACTTGAGTCCACACATCTTGATCGGTGGCGCGCAAATGTTGATTCACGGATTTCGCCGATGCCATCAATGCTTTTTTTGAAAGAGCCACCAACTTGGTTGCACTCGCCGATTCCGCCGTGGATCCAGAAGTTGCGATCCACACATGGCCTTTTAAGTGACGCTCGGACTGAGCAGTTTCCGCTAAGTTTTTTAAGCTATTATAATCACTCTCGGGCCAACGAGGATTCAGGAGAATCAAATTGTCGTCTGAATACAATTCCAGACTTAGTTGATTTTCTGCCATGGCAAATCTCTGAGTAAAAGATCAAAGCCAATGCCAGTTCCTTTTACATTCGATAAATAAGGTCCCGTGGTATTGATGTTCGCAGCGAATTGATCCATTTGATACGAACGGTAGGTCAGGCATCCGGCATCAAGCATGATCGCAGGATAAAGCTCTTTACACTCCATCGCGACTGCTAGTGCTCCCAATGAACCAACCGGATGATCCATATAGCTTGTCACTGTGGCTTTCAGATTAAATTTCTTACAGCGCTCAATCGCTTTATCCACATCCATCTTAGCAGGTTTGATAACCAAAATATCGAACGGAACTTTCGCAGATTTTTCCCAATCCACTTTTTCATAAGGAGCGTCGCACGCAACCTTCACTAACTTTTTAGCATCAGCCCAGGAGTCTGCATCATAGGGAAATGGATCTTCCACGTATTCGATCCAAACTTTTTCCTGAGCAGTCAAACCGGAAAAGAATTTCTCAAAGATCTGCCAACTACCCGTGCCATTAAAATCCAGGCGGATTTTAAAACCAGCGGCGGCCATACGAGTGATCGCAGTTGCCTCCGCTGCCAGGTCACGACCAACTTTCAATTTGATTGTCGAGAAAGACTGTCTTTTCAATTCGTCCAGAAAACCAGGAACAATCTCTGCTGAATTTGAAACTAAAAAGTTATTACGAACTTTTTCACCAGTCGTCAGAATCGTTTTACCTTTTTTGCGAAGATTGGCGTCCTTACGAGCCAACCAAATCGTTTGCTCCAATTGCGGCGAGATTTTGCCTTTTTTTAAACCTGCCAATTGATCATCCAGAGTCGCATCACCCAACTCCGGCCACGGATGCAAATCACCATAGCCCACGAACCCTTGAGGCCATTCCACTTTGATCAAAGCTCCGCGACGAGGAAGTCCGGCACTCACTGCATTCAAAGTTGTAAACGGCGTCAGAGTGTATTCGTAGTAACTCAGTTTGATCAAAGTGCAAATCCTAGGGTGATTAAAAGTCCAAAGACCAAATGCAGTCCCGCTGCCTGGCCCAGAAACTTATTATAAACAGGTCCCGGCTCAGTATTGAAAACATTTTTTGTTAACTTGACCGCCAAAGGCAAAGCAAACATGGGAGCGATGGCTGCGATCTTATAACCCTCAAACCACCAGTACAAATTCAGCACAAACGGCAAGAACGCCATGGCCGCGATTTCATAGCGGGAAAACTTAACTCCGAAACGAACCGCCAGGGTTTTCTTGTTCACCAGACGATCACCGCTGTGATCGCGCAAATTATTGATAGCAATCAAAGTCGTTGCATGAAAACCGATTTGCAGCCCCAGAACAAAGGCCTCCATCATCCAGTCACCGGTGTTTAAGAACACCATGCCCATGACCGCCAACAGACCAAAGAATAAGATCACAAACAGATCACCCAATCCCAAGTAAGCCAAAGGGAACGGTCCCGCTGTGTAAGAGTAGCCCATCAAAACCGAAGCGATCCCGATCGCCACAATGACCATGCCACCTTTCATCACCAACGGAATACCGCAGGCAATTGCCAAAGCAAAACATAATGACCCCAAGGCCATCACTTGGTTGGCGGATAGAATTCCGGCTTGAGTGATGCGTTGTGGACCAATACGTTTTTCCGTATCAGCACCCTTTTTGAAATCCACTGCATCGTTTACTAAATTCGTACCGATTTGGATAAGGAACGATGCTGCCAGGGCGTAAAATAAAACATGCCCATCCCAAGAAAGACCAATGGCTTTAACCAAAGCGGTCGCTGCCAGGCACGGAACCAGGGCCGCTGTCAGGGTTTTGGGACGGAAAGCTAAAAGAACACTCTTAATTTGACTCATGGGCGCATCATACACCGTTTTTCGTGTGACCAAAAGCACTTCTAATGGCAAATCTGATTCGTGAACCCAACAGGAGGAACCGCGTGAACTTTGTAACCCTGATCGCTTTTTTTGCAGGCGCATTGATTGCCGGAGTCGTTGTTTATTTCAAATCTAAGGCCCAAGCGATGGTTGAAAAGTCCCAGCTCCTGGCTGACCTTCAATCTCTGCAAATGAAGAATGAACTTCTGACGCAGAACCTCAGTGAAACCAAGTCTCTCATGAGTGAAGCTCGCAAACAGCAAGAAGAGCTGGCGAACCGCATGAACACTCAGTTCGAGAACATGGCACAAAAGATTTTTGAGGAAAAGTCCGCAAAGTTTACCGATCAAAATCACAAAAACATCGCTTCTGTTTTGGAACCCCTTAAAGAACGCATCAAAGATTTTGAAAAGAAAGTGGAAGAATCCTACTCCACCGAACGTTCTGAGCGCGGCGTTCTGCGCGGTGAACTGACGAAATTGATGGAACTGAATAAAGTCATGTCCACGGAAACTCAAAATTTAACGAAGGCCCTGAAAGGGGAAACAAAAACTCAGGGTAACTGGGGCGAGTTGATTTTGGAAAATATCCTGGAACGTTCAGGCCTGCGCAAAGGCGAAGAATACATCATTCAAGGCACTGACATGGACTTGCGTGGCGATGACGGACAAATCCTTCGCCCTGACGTGATCGTGAATCTTCCCGACAACAAACACTTAATCGTGGATTCTAAAATGACTTTGGTAGCCTACGAGCAATACTCGTCTGCCGAATCCATCGAGGAACAAGAACGCTTCGGTAAATTCCATATCGATTCTTTGAAAAAGCACATAGATGGTTTGTCCGAAAAGAAATACCATGCCGCTGATAAATTGATTTCACCAGACTTCGTGATCTTGTTCATGCCTTTAGAACCAGCCTTCGCATTGGCGTTCAAATTGAAACCAGATATTTTCCAATACGCTTGGGAACGCAATATCGCGATCGTAAGTCCAACAACTTTGCTGGCGACTCTAAGAACTGTAACAGCTTTGTGGAAACAGGATCGTCAGGAAAAGAACGCCTTGGAAATCGCGAAACGCGGCGGGCTTCTTTACGAAAAATTCGCGAATCTTTTAAAGGACATCCAAAACTTGGGAGAAAAGCTGGGCGCCGCTCAGAAAGCTCACGAGGAAGTGACTAAAAAACTTTCCGATGGTCGTGGCAATTTGATGGACCAAGTGGAGGATCTAAAACGCCTCGGTGCAAAAACTGAAAAGTCTTTGCCACAGTTGGAAACTACTTAGTACTCTTTTGAAATGATTCGTGTTTTAAGTTTTTCGTTGTGGTTCATTGTTTTAGGAATTTACCAATCCTCTTTCGGATACCCGACCGGCCATACTGAAGCAATGATGGCAGGCGCAGGTATTGCCCTGCCCGCCTCTCCCGGAAATTCGCTCTTTAATCCTGCGGGCCTCGGCTTCCTGAATACCAACAAGCTCAGCGTCACCGTCAGCGGAAATGCCTTGGAACAACAACGGGTCGAATTCTCTGGATTAAACACATCCGGATCCTCTACAAACTTACGCCCCACTTTAGCCAACACCATTTTTCCAGTCGGAAATAACTACGCGTCTTTTTTTGTGGCGGCCCCCATCATTTCAAAAATTGTCCAACCCAGCAACTTCAGCCTTGGCGGAACATACGACGTCAACAGCCACCTCTCCATGAATGTAAACGCGCTCGTTGGTGGCATTTCCTACTCGGGTTTATTTAATCCCGATCTCGCTTGGGGAATCGTGCTGGGAGGCCTTTATATAAACCAGGAAGTGAACTCCTACTATGTTATTAAAAACTCTACCAGCCTTACCACCCAATTTACTCAAAGCTATACGAAGTACACTCAAGCTGCCATATTCCCGGGTCTTCTTTGGAAAGCAACAGACTGGTACAATCTGGGAATAACAGTATCAGTTGCCACACCTTCTATGCTTGGAAGTTCCGAATACTACAACTCCCAAACCACCTCCAGCACACCAACAACTCCCATTGAAACGACTCGGTCCTATGACCCCAGCGTAACCTCATACTATGATGTTGGCCTGGGCCAACTGTTCAAAATTCAAAATCATTCAATTCTTTTGGATGTGAACTACGAAAGCCCTCAGGAGCAAAAAAACCAAGATAATGAGACCATCAAAGGCAATGACAAATGGAATTATGCAATCGGCTGGAGGGGACCGAAAAATCAGAGATGGATGCCACTGGCAGGGTTTTCATATTCAAACAATCAAAATACAGAAACGCTTCTTTACACTTTGGGTTGTTCGATTTCCCAGCGCGAAAATGAAGTTGTACTCGGCGCCTATTTTCAAAAAGACAATGCACAAGAAAAAGGTGCTTCTGCTCAGGAAACCATCGGACTGGTCTTCTCATCCCAAGTTTTCTATTAGGAGTTTAATTTCGACGCACACGACTACCGCTGCGGTAACTGTGCGACAAGAAAGAGGACCTGGCACCTTTTTAGCGGAAGCCGGTGGCTGAATCTGGATCGGTGATGGTGTTTGAAGCTCTGTGCTCAGAAGACAGCTTTACTTTGCCGGCGTTGATAGCTTCTTGAATTCGGCGAGATGAGTTGTTGAAGTGCTCAACCTCTTCCGGGTTGGCACACAATGCTTTCATCGCCATGAGTTTTTTATTTAACTCGACAGCGTCTGCGATACGCAAATCATTCACAGCTTCGTTGCCATTCGTAATGGCATAGCTTTCTTTCCCTCGCAGAGTGATTTTTTCGAGCTCGCCCTTAATACCTTTTTGGCCATTGGATTCGCTGTAAAAAATCTGCTGACCATCCGGTAAGGCTTCGACCACTAAGCGGTCTTTACCTTTAACCTGAGCGCTTTTACCAGGACTGCATTCCAGGACAATCGGATCCGAGGAGTTTTTGTACCACTTGAAACCAAAGTATCCACCCACAGGAATTCCTGTATCACCCAAAGTTGCCGCCGCACCGACAAACGTAAACAATGTCGCATACACGGGAGTTTCAGTGCTTGCCATTTTACGAGCAGCAAGACTTTCCGGAAAATTGAGTTCTGCAAAACCCTTCCAGACTTTGCGCATCTCTTCGAAATTAGATTTAACGCTTTTCTTGGGTTTGTAGGTGAAGGCAACGTTTTGATAAGTAAACTCATCTGCGGTGGCACCCATGATCAAGGGTTCGTTTAAACCATCAATACGCGCCTTATTGCCGTCGAATTCAACTTTGGCAAAGGGTTGGGAGAGGTCGACTTTTTGCGCTTTTAAAATCTCGCGTGTGCCTTTTTCGAATTTGTCGTTACCCGTGGCTGCCGTGACGACGCCGAAAACAGATTCCCAATTCTGAACTTCCCAAAATAGGGAGATATGAGGCACAGGCGCGGCCATCACTGGCAATGTCGCTGTTAAAATGAAACTGCTTGTAAGCAGTGTCAGGATTCCCCATAACTTCATCAAGATCGAGCCTCCAAAGTCACATAAGGATAACATGGTTCTTCGAGGAGAAAAGACTTTTCGCGGGTAATAAAAAAGGCTTCTGTCTTGCGACGGAAGCCTGTTCCATATCATTCGTTATGTTCCATCGTAGAACTAAAGTTCTGCGTCTCTTACGATGTGAAGCTTTGTTGCCACATCGATACCAGTGGATTGATTTTTGATCGCCACCGCTGGATTTTGCACCACACGCTGTTGAAGCTTGGTGAAGATCGGTTCGCGAATCGCCAAGTTGTTGTCTTGCAAAACGCACTGACGCGCGATTTTTTCTGCAACGTTGATCACAACTGGAGCTTTCAAGTTTGCAGTCATTTGCGTTGGATCATCAGGAATTGTGACGATAGAGAAGAAACGAGCTTTATCAGCCGAAGCCAACTTGATCGATTCCATATCACCTTTCGTTAGATTCGCTTTGTATGTAGGAGCGAACAACTCAGGCTCTAGAACAGGAAATGCAATTTGCGCAGATTCGCAGCTTTGCAACCAAGCGAAGATTTCATCACTTGGATCATCGAGAAGAACAAACTTTCTTAGATCCGCAAAGCCCAATAGACCTTCCGGAAAAGTCAGAACATCTTCTTGTTTCAGCTCAACTTGGCCGAATCTCGATGTTGAAATGATCATTCAATTCCCCCTCTAGACAAAGCGGACTTACCCATATCTTAGACACGCCAGGATAAACTTAGGGTAAGTACACCTATAAATCTGGACCTAAATCCAGGGAGACTCAATAAAATTCAATAGATTTGACGCACGCCACACCCACTCCCATCCCCAAAGGGGGCGATCCGCGCAGCGGGAGCTAAAAAACGCAAAACAGATGTGTCGATAAGTAGGCAATTTCAAGGCAGGAGGAGGAAAGCGTACGCCTGTACGCTGACGACGACCAACGCGGAAAGTGCCTGCTTAGCGGCACATCCCCCGTCTAATTGAAGCCCTAAGGCTTTAATAACTTCGCGACTGAACGAGATTTATCTGCAGAGACATCAGCGGATTGCACATTCTGTTCCTGAATAGCAACATAGACTTCTTCGCGGTGAATCTTAGTGTCTTTTGGGGCTTCAATTCCTAAACGGACTTGTTTCCCTTTAATCTGTACTACTCTGATCTTGATATGATCATCGATAGCGATGCTTTCACCCAACTTCCGTGTGAGAACCAGCATGACAACTCCTTTTGCTGCAGTCGTTATCGGTAAAATTTAGCGGAACTGTAGGTATTATTTTTATCTTAGAAAGTCAAGAAGGCTTGGTTGAATAAGCTTTCCCGACGTTTCGAGAGTTGCTTTAAGGGTGCTATCGGTCTTGTTGATGTCAGAGATAACTTGGAACGCATCCGCGTCTTCCAATTGGGAAGCCGTCGTTTTGTTGTCCACAATCGCTTTTTGGAGAGAATCCATGGTGTTATTGACAGCCATAATTCTGGACCCAACCTCGGAACGAGCGAGAACTACTTGGGAAATCGCCTGATCCAAAAGGTCCAACGACTCTTGAACACCTTCTTTGTCATTGGCTTTCAGACTGGTTTCCATGCCTTTCAGGACGGCGAAAACGTTCACCCCTTGGGCACCAGTTACCGGGTCTTGCTTGTGCTTGCCATTGCCTTGAAAATCGCCTGCGGGACCGCGAGTCATCAAATAATTGCGCTCCACGTCTTCATTTTTTTGGTGGCGCTCAATTTCTTCCTGTTGGAACTCTTTAACGTCCTGAACTGTCGTCGGAGTTTCATAACGAGGGCGAACAATGCCGTCCCCATCCAAGCCACGACCAATGAACACCTTGTTGCCCGGAATGTTCATAGCAACGAAAGAGTCCTTGTGAGTTTGGATCTTCATATCCCCGTCATCACCGAAATAGTTACCAGCGTGATCGAACGGAGTTGTTTGAGTTTTATAACCAGCAAATACGTAACGTTCACCCAATTTACGATTTCCGATTTGCACAGCCTGGTTGTAAACCTGCTCGATTTCAGAAGCCGTCACCATACGAGTTTCAGCATTACCGCTGGCATCATTGGATTGGGAGATCGCAAGTTCTTTCGCTCGCACCAAGATATCAGAAAGCTCACCCAGTGACTGATCCGAAAACTCGAGGAAAGATTTTGCATTATTAATATTTTTAATGAACTGAGAATTTCCGTGCTCTTCGGTTCTGGCTGCCAAAACACGGGCCGCTGCCAAAGGATCATCGGAAGGTTTGTTGATACGTTTTTGAGTCGCGGCTTGATTCTGCAATTCAGACATGTCAGCACGATTCTTGCCGACATTCTGATTGACCTGATTGAAAGCCATTTTATCCGCGATTCTCACGTCATCTATCCTTTACTCAATTAGAGGCGCTTAAGATTTAGTACAGTGTCGAACATCTCATCTGCGGTTTTAATCAAACGCGCAGAGGCATCGTAAGTTTTTTGGAACTCGATCATTTTCGTTGTCTCTTCATCCAAAGAAACACCGCTGATGGATTCCCTGATATTTGTCAGCTGATTCATCACGTTCTTTTGTGATTCTTGCGATTTCACTGCACGCTGAACCATGGCACCGACTTGACCCACTTGCGTGTTGTAATAGTCATCCATTGTCGCTGTACCGCCATCCATCACCTGCTTGTACTGCAAGGACGAGATCACGTTCGCAATTGTATTATCCCCAGCTGCATCAGCTCGAGAAGCCGCCGCGATTCTGGAAACGTCATTGAAAATAGTTTTATTCATGGACAGATTTGCAGCCGCACCCTTAACAGATTCCGGTTGTTCAAAGAATAGAACACCTGAATTACCGTTACGATCGAAACCTTCGATGTGGGCTTTATTAACTTCTGTCGCCAAGGTGTAAGCCAAATTGTCCACGTGACCCAAAAGATCTTCGATCACATGGTCACGAACATCCAAAGCGCCACCAATACGACCACCGGTAATCTGCTCAGTTACATTCGCCGGAGCGCCTGTTCCTTGATAGAAAATTTCCATACGATCGCGAGTGTCTGTTTGACGAGCTTTCAATTCAGAAGAACCCGTTCCGGAAACCAGGATCGCTGTACGACCCGCAGTGACCGACACCATGCCGTCTTTACCTTCAGCCCAAGTGATATCGATTTTATCGCCCAATTTTTTTAGCAACAAATCACGACGGTCACGTTCGTCATTCGCCGGGACCTTGGAAACCTCAACTGTTTGAATTTTTTCATTCAGAGAAGCGATCTCTTTAGTGATTTCATTCACTTCACCGACAGTTGTTTTAATTTGCGCATCCAGGTCTTCCTGAACACCACGCAACTGTGATGTCACTCGACCGAAATCTTTGACCATTCCCACTGCCGACTCACGCACCATTGTACGAGACGCCAAGGACTCAGGATTGTTGGAAAGTTCACGAAAACCGTTAAAGAAGTCTGTCACGTATTGATTCAGACCCTTGTTGTTTTGTTCATTATAGATTTGTTCTACACGAGAAAGGCCATCAGCGCGGGAATCTTCAAACCCCATGCTCATACCTTCTTTTTGAATTTGCTTTTCTAACCAGGGATTATTAACGCGAGTGACGACACCGGCACGGGCACCCATACCAATTTGCAGACCACCCTCACCAATAGGAACGTTCGAAAGAAGTTCTACTCTTTGACGAGAGAATCCTTCCGTGGATTTATTGGCGATGTTATGACCGACGGTTTGCAACGCTGTCTGAGAATTCATCAGCGAGCGTTTACCCGTGTCCATCATTGCCGAAATCTTCGACATTCTGTCTCCTAGAGATCACCATCCTGGTAATCCGTGGGGTTGGTTCGTTACTTAAATACCAGTGTACTTCAACAGTATCGGGATAGAAACAGGACTAGGCTTCCTTGCTGACAAAGTTACCGGAAACCTGCGGACCCGTTTTGTATCCACCTTTTTTCTCGTAAGTTTTCTTACCAGACAAAGTCTCTTTAATATTATCCAAAGCACCATTCAAAGTTTTAAGCGCTGTTTGCGCGTGCTCTTCATTGGATTTATTAATTTCAGTGATACGTTTGATCAACAGATCCAAAGCCGCATGCTGTGTGCGCAGACGGTCGGCTGCCGCTGGGTTGAAAGCCATTTTTTGAGCAAGCTCCAACAAGCGTGGATTTTCCACGTCACCACCCACAACACCGGCAAGGTCCATTGCATAACGAGAACGCAAGGAATCCTGGGCTCGGAGTTTGTAGAGCAATTCTTCTTTGATGGAGTTGTTTTCATCCAAGGCTTCACGATCCGCACGGATCAGGATTTCTTTTTCTTTGCGAACAAGATCAAGAAGAGTGCGGTAGATTTTGGTGAGTTCTTCAAGGTTGGCTTCGAGCTTCTGAAACGCTCTTTCTGCTACTGCTACGTCCATTGTATTCATCCTTTTCCCGTCTTCGCTGAAGCTTTGGTGGGTGAACCACCATCTTCAGCAGGGTTCTTGGAGACATTCCATCAGTCATCCTTGGCTGTGGATCGAGAATTTTTAAAGCGCATCCGACAGCGCTCTCGCTAACTACGGACTTGTCCGCCGTAGCTTTAGCGAAGGTGGATTAGAATTCCAAATGCTCGTCGACCATTTTGTCGGCGATAGATTTTGCATCAACTTTGTAAGTTCCTTTGTCGATCATATCGCGGAACTTCGCAACTTTTGCTTCATCAACATCAGGAGCTGACATTGCCAATTCCTTGATGCGTTTTGCTTCTTGCGCGCGAGGAGACAATTGAACTTTAGAAGATTCATCTTGAGCTTGCGCAATTGCATCTGCTTTTACATCAGCAACTTTGCTTGCAGCTTTACCAGCAACGCCGGCAGCTTTGTCGGATTTACCAGCATCAGTAAGGTTCAGATTTTGACCTACTTTGTTGTGTGTAATTTTCATCGACAGCTCCTCTTTCCATGAGTGCTATAAAACACTCTTTCTATTCTTAACATAGTACCATAACGAGACATTTCTACCAAATCATTCTGAGACAGTTTCTTGTCCTGTCGGATGGTCTGGTTCCACTGTCCAATACAGGCTTTTCGCCTCTGAGCTCAAAATACCAAGGGTCTCGCCAGCTTGGACCTTTTTACCTGTCTCAATCTGAGACACTTCGCCCCTAAAAACGACCTGACTTTTTAGACCATTGTCGTGCTCGATTTCCACCATTGTTTGCTTATCCACCAAGTTACGCACAGCCCGCAAAGTCCCACCCCATGGGGCTTTCACCTGATTTTCAGAGGCTTCGACAGCTTTGGCTCCGGCAATAGGAGGTGGTGTCGTGCGAGAAATGCGATATGACATGGAATCTTTCCCACGCCCCGGATGATGAAACTGATGCGCCGTAAAATTACTTTTTTCATTCAAAGCAATCGGCCCCATAGGTTTCAATTCTTTCTTAGCAATTCCCAACTGCGCACCATAACGTTGCACCAATTGATCATAAATCATCGAAGAAAGCCCAATGCCACCCTTCTCACTCCATTTATCAACATACTCACCATCAAGCTGCTCACGAAAAATCTTTTCAGCCTGATTCACCTGAATAAATCCACTCTCATGAACAGTGGATCGCATAGCCTTCATCATCTCGCCCAAAAAATGTTTCTCATACATCTTAGAAACATCTTTCAACTTCTCATCAGCCGACTTCTGCTGAGGCCGACCCATAAACCGAGAAGGCAAAGCCTTAAACTTAGACCGATCAACCTGCGCCGTCGGATCCACAACCTGTCCATTCTTAGCGGCCTGCGCAGCAGCAGCGGCTTGAGCTTTCGCCTCCGCCTGCGCCTTCTCCCGAGCCTCAATCTGCGCCTGCACCGCCGGATTCTGCTGCAAAGGAATATCCATCATCTCCGCCCAAGATTGCGAAGCAATCGAGGCAACAAGAACCAAAGCAAATACCGAAACATATTTCACCGGAACAAACGGAAGAAGATGATTCCCCGACGCCACAGGAACATCAAAGCGACCCGCAGAAGATCGCAACTGCACTGACCCAACAAAATCACCATTGGGTCTACTCCCCATTGCATTTTCTTTATTCTCAGAATCTAGCAATGAGGATTGGCGAAGGGCTCCCAGCGGAGCTTTTATCAAGTTCCGCAGCACTGTGGAAAAAATAGAAGTAAGGAAACACATCGAACCACGACTCATACTAATTGATCAGAACCATCAAGAGCGAGGACTGTCCGAAGAGAAAAGCTCCGCTGGGAGCCCTTCGCCAATCCGTCGTCGTTAGAAACTTCAAACCGAAAGAAAGAAAAAAAATGGGGAGTGAGATTCGGAGAATCATGCACATCCTGTGCTTGACTCTTTAGAGTGTAGCTTCGGCTCAATTCGGTCACTCCGTGACCTTGCTGATCTTTTGCTTCTGTTTCCTGCGAGAAAACTTGTACTCTTGACCATCCATGGTTCGCGATCTCTTCCTCACCCTCCCCGCGTCCTAAACACTTCCATGTGTCTAAGACATATAAATTTAGTTTATTAAAAGGTGCGTCATTATGAAACAAAAATTTCATAATACTTCGAGTTCCCCGTGCAAAGCTCCAGCTGCCTTGATGGACTGAAGTATAGTTATCAGGTCTTTAGGCGTGACTCCCATTTTGTTAAGAGCCTGAACCAAGTCCCCGACACTGACACCCGGATCAAGAACTGCGACTTTTTCTTCCACAGTTCCTTTTTTGCCATCGCCCACTTTCACCGAGAGTGAACCATGAGAGATCGCAACTTTTGAAATCTTCACCTTATCACCGATCACGATCGTGCCGGTTTTTTCATTCACAACAACACGCGCTTTCATATCTGGATTGATGTCGATAGATTCGATCGTCGCCAACAACTCGACACCGCGATTTTCATAGGCAAATGGCGTGATAATATCAATCGTACCGCCGTCCTTGGCCGAGGCATAGTGGCCGCCAAGCTCTTTGTTGATGGTCAACACAGAGCGAGCCGCCGTTGTAAAATCAGGATTGATCAATGTCAGACGATACATTTTGCGAGTGGCAAAGTCTGCTGTCATATCCCGTTCAATCGTTGCACCGTTAGGAATTCTGCCGGAAGTTAAATGAGCGTCCTTAGGATCACCACCAATGATGATGGAACCTTGTGCGACCGCATACACTTCATCATTGCCTGCGCGCAAAGGCGACTGCAACAAAGTCCCACCCGCAAGTGAAGAGGCATCACCGATAGCACTCACCGTGATATCAATCGGATTTCCAGCTTTTCCAAATGCCGGCATGGAGGCCGTGATGATAACCGCCGCCACGTTCTTACTTGAGAAATCCTGTCCATCAAGTTTCACGCCCAGTTTATCAAACATGCGCACCATGGATTTACTCATAAATTCATTTTTACCGTCGCCCGTCCCTTTGAGACCCACCACGATACCGTAACCAATCAATTGATTTTCACGCACACCACGAATTGTGGCGATGTCTTTTAAACGAGCCGCTTGAGCCACTTCCGCAGAAGCCGCTACCATCAACAAACCCAGAGTGATGATTTTAAAAAGTTTATTCATTTGTCGCGTTCCTTCTGATGCTGACGACATCATACTGAGGGTCGAGTAGTTTTTGTGAAGTAATGCCCTCGTCATTGAAGTCCTCGGGACGTAACATGCCCGTCAAAATCACTTTGTATTCCCGTTTGCCGATCATGAAGGGTTGTTGACCTTTCACGCGGTAATTTCCATCAGCCAACTTTTCAACAATTTTGGAAGGGATGTTTTGCACATCAGCCAAACCTTCTTTGTCATCTTTGGCTTCTTCTTTCGCAGGAGCCGGTGCCGCCGCGGAAGCCGGGGCACGATCACCCTCGGCATTTGCAGCAAGACCGTTATTCAATGGCGCTTGCGTGCCTTTTTCTTGATCTTCCAATTGTTTCAAAAGTTTTTTGATCACGCTGACTTTGGTTTCAACTTGCTTTTGCGCAGGTCCATCCAATTTTACATTCAGCATGTCACCTTCTCTGCGCATTTTATTTTGCGCAAACAGATAGGAACCTTGGCCTTCCATCACCCACGTCGAACCCGCATTGGATTGCAATTCTGATTCTTCCTCCATGCGATTCTTAGTCATGCGTTTATATTGACGATCCGTTGGGACCTTCATGTTTGCCGCATCAGAATAGCGAGGAGCCTGATTGATTTTCTCCAAGGGAGGATTTTCTTCTTTACCTTTTAAAGACGAAACAAAATCGTTCACTGTCGCACAGCCTGTTGCCAGGATCATTGCCGTGAACATCGCCATTGCAGCAGTCAATTTAACGAAGGGGGTTTTACCAAAATTCATCATTGTAACTTCACCACGCCTTTTTCAGCGATAATCGCTGAAAGAACTTTTTGTGTTTCCAGATTTTTAACCTTAATCAAATCGCCGACGTAGCCCGTGTCCTCTGCTTGGACGTTGACAGAGACTTCGAACGTGTCATCGCCGATGATGGCTTTAACAATCTGTCCCCTCTTAGCTGCCGGTTCACGTTTGAGATCGGAAGACCATACTGGAGTTCCGACGGGAAGTGTGCGAGCGGCCAATTGCCCATTGGCGTCTTCAATGCGAAGACCGCTATCTTTTGCAAAGGTCACATCAACCATTTGCATTTGAAGATCCTGGGAATTAACACGCTCCCCTTGTGAGATCATTTTGGTCGTCACCGGGGTTAATTTTGAAACGCGAATTGTGCCGGAAATCCATTTAATTTGACGGGTGTCGCCGTCGCGGATCGGCAAAAGAAAGCCACCTTTCGTGCTCAGCTGCGACATATCAAGGTCCCAGGTACGATCCGATGGATTTGGCGTGGATTGAATTGTGACTTTGTATTCACAATCTGCACAGCGCGCCGTTAAATAATTCATAATTTTACGTTGGACTTCTTCGCGAGAAACCGCTGTTTTTGCGAACTCCACTTTCACCACACTGGGAATGCGAAACGCAGGATTGGATTTGCGGAAGTCATCATTATTTTCCATTTCTTTTTTTAGAATGGTCAAAACTTCTTTCGCTTCCAATTTTTGCGAGATCAAAAGTTCGCGGGCGTCTTCACGAATAACGATAGACTCGATTTGCGCAATCAGTGACTCATTGGCACCCTTAACGACAGCGACATCACCCAAACGCAACAAAGGACGTTGGGAAATCTCCACCGTTGCCGGAATGGAAATCTCAGGCCTTGCAAAGGCTTGAGCACTCATTAGTAAAGTCAGAGCCAAAATTACTTTCATCAAAATTATCTCAAATTGTTAATGGATTGAAGCATCTGATCCGAAGCTTGAATCACTTTAGAATTTGTTTCGTAAGCACGTTGCGCCGTGATCATGTTGACCATCTCATCAACGATATTGACGTTACTGGATTCCAACTGACCTTGCGCCAAATAACCCGTGCCATTCAAACCTGGACGAGATGTCACCGGTTGACCGCTGGCTGGCGTCTGTGTGAACAGATTTTTACCCATGGCTTTGAGGCCCGCTGGATTCACGAACGTTGTCAGGTCAATATTTCCCACAACCTGGGGAGCTTCATTTCCCTGAACCGTGCGCACTTCTCCTGTCGGAGAAATTTCCACGCCCGAGGCACTGACTGGAATAGTAATTTCAGGTTGTAGAGTATTGCCGTTTTTATCGATCAAACGACCTGTTGGATCTTTTTTAAAGGAACCATCACGGGTGTAAGCCACTTCACCATCCGGAGTCATCACGCGGAAAAAACCCGCACCTTCCACTTGCACGTCCAGAGGATTTTTAGTGATTTGTGCATTTCCATTTTCAAAATCTTTTTGAATGGCTGCGGTGCGAACGCCTAAGCCCGTTTGTACACCATTTGGAGAAACGGCATTCATCCCGGTAACAGCACCCGGCTCTTTTTGAGTTTGATACATCAAATCTTCGAACTCCGCTCGTGACTTTTTGAAACCTGACGTCGAGGAGTTGGCAATATTATTGGCAATAACATCCATGTTTGTCTGTTGTGCCGCCATGCCCGTAGCCGCTGTATTCAAACTCTTAAGCATTTAAATTCCCTCCTGGAATTTCTCACTCACTAAAAACTTTTAAATCTCTTACTTAACGCTACCAACCACGTTGACCATTTTCTCTGCCATTTGGTCATAAGCGTGGATGGCTTTTTGTGTGCTTTCAAAAACACGGTTGGTCTGAATCATGTCTGTCATCTCTTGCACGACATTCACGTTGGAAGTCTCAATAAAACCCTGACGAACACTTGGATTCGCAACATTTGTGACTTCCGCATTCATGTTGGGTTTAAATCCGTACAAAGAACTTCCCATCTTTTGCAAAGAATCGGGATTCGCCACATTCACCAAAGAAAGTTTTCCCAAATTATTAGTGCCTTGAACCACATCACCACTGTCAGAAATCGTGATCGGACCACCACCGGCCTCGACACGGAAGACGCGTGAAGCAGGGTCTGCTCCACCGGCTGTGTCAGCTTTCAAAACGGGATGACCATCTTTCGTGACCAATTGACCATTGCCATCCAATGTAAAATTACCGGCGCGTGTGAGTTTCACACCACCTGGAGTAGCCACTTCAAAGAAACCTTTGCCATCAATCGCCACATCCAAAGTATTGCCGGTCGGCTTTAAACCGCCTTGAGAGAAATCAGTGAATGTTCCTTTGGTGTCGACATAGCTTTTGTCGCCACCCTGCATGTTATAGAAGCTTTCTATCGAAGCGACATCACGAGGGATTTGAATAACTTCAGGAGGTTTTTCATTAGCCGTCAGGTACTCTTGAAAGAGTTGCTGATCGCGTTTAAACGCAGGCGTGTTCACGTTCGCCAGATTATTGGCGATCGTATCCAGTTTTGTACTTTGTGCCATCGCTCCGCTCAGTGCAGTATAGACGCCTTTTACACTCATCAGATCTCCCTCTTCCTGTTGAGCAGCAAGGTGTATGCCAGCATTTGACAGGACCGATCTTAGTCTAGGAAAAGAACTCCACGACTAGACTTCCGTCGTGATCAAAATTTATGGACTCAAGTTTTCTGCGATTTGACCGAGGCAAGGACCTTCGTCATGGTGTCAGGTTGGCGGCAGTTCTTTGTCGACAGTGTCAAAGAATCGACTTCATAATAGATCTTATGAGAAGAACGTGGGTAGCAGCTTTCCTTACATTTCAAATGTCCGTTTCTGCCTTTGCAGAAGCCAATCCCAAGGCAGCCATCCCCGTTGCTCCAACCAATCCCGCGGCACCTCAAAATGCCCTGACATTAAAAGAAAAATTGAAAGCACTGACCGCACGTTCAACGCACGTTCAGTCCGACAATCTGATCTTTGATTTACCTGTGACCTACAATAACAAAGTCAGCAAATGGGTTTCGTATTACCAGGTCAAAGGCAACAAGTGGTTCCGCGAATGGCTGCAACGTTCTTATAAGTACATGCCCTTCATTCAGTCCGAATTGAAAAAAGCAAACCTACCAACAGATCTTGCCTATATGGTAATGATCGAAAGTGGTTTCGCACCGAATGCGGTGAGCACCGCGGCCGCGGTCGGCCCATGGCAATTTATCGAGCCAACCGGCGTTCGTTACGGATTGAACAAAAATTGGTGGTTGGACGAGCGCCGTGATTTGCATAAAAGCACAACGGCTGCGATTAAATATTTGAAAGATCTGTATGAAGAGTTCGGATCCTGGTACCTGGTTGCAGCAAGTTACAACATGGGTGAAAACGGTCTTCGTCGTCAGATTAAAAAATATGGCACCAAGGATTACTGGACGCTCATTAAACTTTCCGCACTTCCCGCTGAAACTCAGGAATACGTTCCTAAAATTTTGGCTGCGATGTTGATTTCCAAAGCGCCGAACCTTTATGGTTTTCGCGACCTGGAAAAAATGGATCCCCTTGAGTACGAAACAGTTTATGTTCCTGGCGGCACCGAGCTTAATTCACTTGCTGATCATTTAGGCGTCACAAGAAAATCACTAAAAGATTTGAATGCCGAGCTGTACCTGGGGTACATTCCTCGTCAGGTTGGAAAACATGCGATCCGTGTACCAAAAGGTGCAGCGTTGATGGCGTCAAGTTTTGCAAATCGCAATTAGTACGTTTTGATTGAGGTCCCATTTCATGAAACCCCTGATCGTGCAAAAATACGGCGGAGCTACACTTGCTGATCCCGAAAAGATCAAAGCCGTTTCTGCACGCGTTGCCACTCAAGCCAATGACAATTCATTAATCGTCGTGGTGAGTGCCATGGGAAAAACCACCAACTCACTGATCGATTTGGCGGCACAAGTTTCCACGCACCCGCAACGTCGTGAAATGGATATGCTCATGAGCGTCGGCGAGCGTATCAGTATGTCGCTAGTTTCAATGGCTTTGAATGACTTAGGTTGTCCCGCAATCAGCTTCACCGGAAGCCAAGCAGGAATTTTCACCGATGATTCCCACGTCAACGCCTTCATCAAAGACGTCAAAGCCTTCCGCGTGGAAGAAGCATTGAAAGCCGAAAAAGTAGTGATCCTTGCTGGCTTCCAAGGTGTTTCACCAACCACCAAAGAAATCACCACACTGGGGCGCGGCGGCTCCGATACTTCAGCCGTTGCGATGGCAGCCGCCTTCAATGCGGAACGCTGTGAAATTTTAAAAGATGTTCCCGCTGTTTTCACCGCGGATCCTAACATCGTAAAATCAGCCAAGCCTTTGCAAGAGCTGAATTATGATCAATTGATGGAAATGACTTTCTGGGGCGCAAAAGTTCTGCATTACCGCTCCGTTGAATTAGCCAAAGTTCGCGATGTCACCTTGTACATCGGCCCTGCATCCAACAAAACTTCCGACGGCACAATCGTAAAAAAAGGATTAAACATGTTCGAATCCTGCAAAGCTTTGTCACTGAACTCGCACGAAACAGTTTTGGAAATCAAATCCCAAGAAAAAAACACAGCCAAAGCCCTAAAACAGTTGCAAGCCTTGTTCGAAGAAAAACAAATCGCCTTCCCGCAACTTTTGCACTGTGAAATCAATCACGACCACGCCGAAATCCTATTAACCGGCCCCCAAGAAACCATGGGAGCTGTTAAGCGCGAACTGCAAAGTCAAAAAATCTTCACTCTGAATTCACAAGATTTTTCAACCGTAACTCTGACTTGCACGGGGGCTACGTCTCCGGAAATTCCACAAAAAGTTTTAGAAAAAATGGACAGCGCCCAACTTCAAGCCCACAAACTGATCATGAGCGCGATGAGCGTAACTGTCGTCGTGGATTCCGCCGCCAGAAAACAAGCCATCGAATCCCTGCACGCGCTTATCTAAACTGAATTTTTTTTCCTTGTCGCGAATGGCCAAACTCCTAACCTAAGTCCTGACTGTATTGTGCTTTTCATGAAATCGCTCATAATTTATAGATGACTGGGTATAGTTTCGTCATCGGGATTATCTTTCTTTTTCTAACGCAGATTTGTTGGAGTGCTAGTTCATCGTGTGGCACAGTTCGGATGGATCATCCGCCAGGAGCAATGTCTTCAGTTCCGGTACTAGATCAAGGTCCAACAGGTTTGTGTTACGCAGCGGTTGCTGCGCAAATGACCGATGCATATTTGGCAGCACATGGAGGCAAGGATCAGTTGGTGTCCTTTTCCCACGCGGCAGCCCTATACCAAGACAAGAAGGCCATATCTGATATATATGATACTTTGGAAGAAAAGATGGGGCTGATTTCTAAAATCAAATCTGGAACTGCCACTGAAAATGAGCGAAAGATATACGACAATATTCAAAGTCAGATTCAAAGCCAAATTACCAATCCCAACGACTCACATGCGACAAAGGCTGATCTTAATATTGGAGAGACATTTTCAACTCTTCAGGCATTGCGTGAGAATAAATGGGCTTGCGGAATAGATCGGGAAAACTACAATGACGCTAACATCGAAGCAACGATGTATCCATTTCTTAAAGCTCGCCAAGACGTTCTTCTGTCGGGAAGCACCAATTCATTTAGCGAGCAGTTTGAGTGTATCGCAAATAGAACCCTTCCATCTAATCAGGTAAATCAGCTTGGTAATTTGAAGAGAATTGCGGATAAAATTGTGAACGACCTTCCTGATAAAGGGAAATATATCGTCTCAGTTATTGAAAATACATGCCCAAAGAAGATTGATCTTTCAAAGATTCCGGCACCTCAACAAATCAAATTCAATTCGGAAGAGGTTCGTTCAGGTGGATTTATTGCTGACAAGATTCAAAATTTATTGAATCAGCCACAACCGTCACCTATCGGCGTTTCGTTTGGTGGCAATAATTTATATACGAATACTCCAGACTTCGGGCATTGGGCACTGATTGTTGGAAGAGAAGAAGTTAATGGCGTATGTCGAGTGATCATACGAGATTCGTACGGCGCTAATTGCAAAGGCGTACTTCAGGGATCCATCTACAAATATCCATGTGAAAACGGCCAAATCTCCGTGCCACTGACAGAATTCAGCAAAATGCAGGTAAGGTCCGCTACGTGGCTGCCAAATTAATCGATTCCAGATCGGCCAAATCTCGCTTTGCAGATGCGCAACACCCGCGCGCAATAGCCATATCCATTGTCTGATAATTTGAACTGCTATGGCAATAAAGTAGGCGTCATCACTTGATAACGATTTTGGACTTTCTTCCAAATATCCGTATTGGGCCCGGTGATTCCATCGGGACCCGTGGCGCCCGCAAGTCCGCGAGCATTGGGATTGTATTTTCCTCCGCCTGGAAGGAATTGACGTAAATCGGGTCCACCCTTCGCAGCCAAGGCATTCGCAGCAGAGTTTAACAGTCCCCCTTGGCCTTCGCCATCGGAGCCGCCACCGCCTCCACCAAACATACCTCCGCCACCACCGCCGCCACGGAATCCACCGTTCACAGCCGTGCTTTTTGCAGGGTCTGCACCCTCGCCTTTACCGTTCGCACCAGAAGCTCCACTGCCCCCAGAGGAACCACCAAAAGCAACGCCACCGCCTTGCTTACCATCGATACCTTGTTCATTTCCACTGGAGTTCAATTCTGCCTGTTCAATTCCGATGTTAGGTAAGTCGCCCGTGAAATCACTCGCATTGGCTGAGGAACCTGTGCGGGAGGAGTTGTCGATTGTCGCAAGTCCCCCACCAACATCGCCCACGGCATTTTGTGTCCCCAAGCAGGAAGGATCGCTGGGGTTCTTGGAGCAGATACAAACTTTATTCGAAGCCATGGTCGGGTTATTACAATCCATCACAACGTTTTCACAACCCGCAAGTTTTGGATTCGACGCACACAGAGTGGCCAAATCCGAGGTCCCATCTGCCGAAGTTAACGAGGCACACTGAGCTGCATTCGCAGCCGTCTGAGCAATGTTGTTCATTGCTTGCTGTGCCTCGCCGATTTTTGCAGTGTATGTAGCACATTGACCAATGGAAGACCGCGCCTGCCCCTGCATTGCAGATAGGTTCGGATCAATCTTACACGCCGGGCTTGAGTTCAAATAATTCAAGGCCGACGTACAAGTCGAATTACAATCTTTAATCGAACTTGAACAATTCAAACGATAGGCCGCCACCGCCGCATTGATTGCAGTCGTTAAGCCTGCGACACTCGAGCAGGACTCTGAGATACTCGAAGCGGATTTTGCACCAAAAGCCAAAGCCATTTGGCTGGCCATGGAAGTGGCATTGTTAATACCCGCATCGTTTTTCTGATCACAACTGCCATCAGTTGAGGAAATCTGGTAAGCACATTGCGACATCAATTTTTGAAATTGCGCGGAGCAAACCGTCGTTCCTGCCGCTGTCGCACTCGAACCGGTTCCTGATTGATTCAAAAGACATGAATACGTTTTTCCATCACGAGAATTTCCGTTAGAACAATAGTAACCAGATGGGCACGGTGAACTTGAAGAACACGATCTGCCAAGTGCAGAAGTGTCTACCGCATAAGCCAAGCTCGTTTGCAAAAACAAGCCGCCAATCAAAACTGAAAAAGTGCGAAAAAAGATATTCATTCCCATAGATAACATATCGGCATCACAAGGGTTTAACTTGATGAAATACCGGATCCATTTCAGACTCAAAATCTCATATTGATACACAGCTCAAACTGTTCTCAAATATAAGGATTCCAGTTACGCTTCAGAATAGAATTAGGAGAACTCCATGGAACAAACAATTCAGTCCTTCACTGTTAAAGACGCTGCCGGTCGCGATATTTCCCTCGATAAATACAAAGGTCAGGTCGTCCTGGTCGTCAACGTTGCCAGTAAGTGCGGCTTCACTCCCCAATACAAAGGCTTGGAAGAGCTTTACGTAAAATTCAAAGACCAAGGCTTTGTGATCCTGGGCTTCCCTTGCAATCAGTTCGGCGCTCAAGAGCCTGGCAACAATGAGGAAATCCAACAGTTCTGCTCTTTAAATTACGGCGTGCAATTTCCTGTGATGGGTAAGATTGATGTGAATGGCAGCAAAGCCGATCCACTCTACAAATGGATGAAAGAATCTGCACCGGGAATCCTGGGCACCGAACTTATCAAGTGGAACTTCACCAAATTTTTGATCGGAAAAGATGGAAAAGTTTTGAAACGTTATGCTCCCAACGAAGAGCCCAAAGACATCGCCGCCGACATCCAACAGGCCCTCGTTTAGCAGAAAAAACCGCTATTTACACTCTGTTCTCATAGGGTTTTCACAAGCTTTGTGAAGACCCTTTCACGGCCCTGGTGAAGGCTTTGTGCCTTCGCCATATTGACTCTTTCTCGATAATAAACGAAATCATGTCCATCGAAATTAACGTTTGAAAAACAAATTTAAAAAAGGATGAATCATGAAATCACTAGTTATCGCTCTTTCTTTCTTCGCAGCAGCTCCAGCTTTCGCTTCTCAATCTTCTTGTATCACTAGCTACCTTCAACAAGGTTATTTCTTGGATCAAGCTCAAGCTCTTTGTGCTAAAAGCGCAACTTCTACTTGCAACGTAAGCGCTATCATGGCGAAAACTGGTTATGACTACGCTCGTGCAGCTGCTCTTTGCCCAACTACTTTGGAATCAAACGCAGCAGTTAATGAGTGCGTTGCTCAAGGTAACAACTACGCTACTTGCGCACAACTTGCTCACTAGTACTTAGTATTCCGTTTTTGTATTAAACCCGCTCACCCCTCGAGCGGGTTTTTTTATGCCCAAAATCCGAGGGCTTCTTCGTCCAAAACTTTGACAGAATTCAAATCTTTCAAATTTCTCTCTAGACTCCGGTCCAGATGGCCGATAAGTCCTACATGAAAACAGGAAAGATCATCCAAGCCAAAGATGCTTTTGAACTTTACGGTAAAGTTAGATCCGAAACGCACTTCGAGGATTTCACACCGCGAACGTTTACGATCTTTCACTTCACTAAAATTTCAGACTCCGAATATGTCGTCGATGATATGCTTCAAGGCGTGAATCACGATCACACGCAAGACTTCATTGCGAAGTTTCCTGATTACGATACTTTCTGCGGAGTGGACTCCACAGGTAAGGACAATTTGTTTTCTTTTGGAAGTAAAGAACTCTATGCCACGGTGGTGTATACACACTCAAAATCGTGGACCGAAGTTTATGAAGACCACCTGGGCAACCCTCGTTACAACGAGTACTTAAGAACCCAGGCAGTCATGTCACATGTGGAAAAGAAAATAGCTTCTTAAGCAACTACCAGTTGATGATGTCGACAGCTAATTCATACTCTGTGCTTTGAGTTTCCGGACTCATCTTGTGAAGAAGCTCCACCGCACGAATAAACTTCACGCCCTTTTCCTGACCATCAGTCGCAATGTAAAGTGCCGCATCGTCTTTCGAATCCAGAATAATTTGTCGGTAAGCGCAACCATCACCAGATCCACAAGCTGTTGCCGACGTCAGCATCAAAACACCTGTGTAAGCACTCAAAATGGAAGCAACTTCATTGCTGTCATCGCGACCACCATGATGATATCCGCCACCACCGTGACCATGACCTGGACCAGGTCCGTAACCACCACCGCCATGTCCACGACCTGCGAATGCAGATGCGCTGAATGCAATAACTACAAGTGATACCAATACGCTTCTCATTTTTAACCCCCGTGTTTACTATCCGCGTCCTATATACAGGGAGCTCCCTCTCCTCTCAAATGTATCTTGTGCAAGGATGCTTTTTCAGAGGCGGGTCATAGACTTTTCATGTGAAACAGAGCGGCGTAACGCGAGAGAAACAAACGAAGTCGGTTCAAAATGAATGACCCAATTTGACTGCCTAACTTATTTTAGACAGTGTCGATTCCTTCGCCAACTATACTGCTTCATTGACACCTGATTAGTTTATAGACGGCATTTCCCTTGCATATTCGTTTATAGATTCACAAGTAGAGGTTCTGCAAATGAGACATCGCATCGTTTTGACACTTCTAGCATTCTTCCCGCTTTGCGCCTTTGCGAAGGGGAACACTTCATCTTCAGAAGATCTCAAAGTGACTCTTAAGGCAGAGCCTGGCTATAAAAGACAAACACGCACAGTAAGAACTTGGTCTGTCTATCCCACTCGTCGCGTTGTTTACGAAGCTCCAAAAGCTCAAGGCGCCACAACGAATAATCAAGCCTTGTTGACTAAGACATATGTTGATCCGACTCAAAAGCGCATGCCAGCTTCTATGCCGAAGCCCGTGGTTGCTAAGCAAGCAGTTCAACCAAAAGCAGTTGCATCTAAATCAAATATTAAAGTGATGAAAGCAGTGGTTGCTCCGAAGGCTCCAGTAGCCAAAGCGGCTGTGGTAAAACCAGTGGCCGAGACAAAACCGGTTACTGTGGCAACAGCTCCAAAAACTCCAGTGGTTGATACCGTTGTTCAAGCTCCACCGGCGAAAACATTGGTTCTTGAACCAATGAAATTCAAAGTTGTAAAAGCTAAACCAGTTCAAAAAAGACAAGTTTCAAGTTTCAGCCCTTACGAAGCCGGGATGGCGAAGGTGACGCGTGCATCGTCACCTAAGAAATCCAGTGGCTTGGTGGGCAGACAGAAAATCGCATCCAACAAGTAAGAGTCTTAAGATTCTGAAAGTGAAAACCCGCTCCTGCGAGCGGGTTTTTTTATTTTAAGCCCAGAGTGGACTTACAACCGGCAGTCAGGCCGTCTTTATTTTTCTTGAGGCATTCTTTGATGGCGTTCATTTCTGTGACCTTATCGCAGAACTTGATCTTATCCTCTTTGCAAGCGGCCATGATATCCGAAGCCTTGCCCTTGGCTTGTTCCATCATTTTAGATGTATCCGGCATTTGCGCCATCGCAGAACTGCCAATTAGTAACATCGCAACTAGAGCGATTTTCATCGGGTACTCCTTTGTAGAGGTTTTTCGCATAGCCCAATATTCCCCTGCCGCTAAAAGCCAATCAAGAAAGCCCCCTATGTATTTGAGCACGGCAACATTCGTTTTCTTTTTGCTCTCCGGCAATGCCTATGATTTAGTCACGGCATAGGGGGAATTATGAACTTGGTTAAAGCTCTGGTAGCAGGTCTTATGTTGTTTGCAGCTGTTGGCTGTAAAACTGTCGATATCAAAGATGGTCGCGTTCCAAACGCTTATCTTGCAAAAGCTAAAAAGTATGAAGGCGTTTACTCGGGCCAATTCAATGGCGTTCCGGGCGAATTGATCTTGAGCTTTGAAGGCAACAAGCCCGTTATGAGCTATCGTAACAACATGGGTTCAGACATCCTTAACAACAACTGCGCTTCTTCTTTTGGAAACTTAAGAACCGTTTATATCGTTGGCAAAAAATCCAACCCGCAAGTTGATGCTGTGGAATTTGATTTCAATTCCGGTCGCTGTGCTTTGATGGTTCAAGGTCGCCGCATGTATGTCGACTTTAAGGAAAAGAACGGTAACGTTAAGTTGCAGGTGCAAATCCTTCGTGAAATGCGCCAACGCCGCGAATGCCGCTGGTACCCTGGCGACAACCACCGCCCGCCGTATGAAGACTGCCATTATGTGCAAGATCCAGTTTACTTGTACGGAACATTCACTCGTTAAAATTCAATCAAAAAGCCCTGACGCACTCAGGGCTTTTTGTTTAATGACACAAAATTCCTTTTCTAATCGCTGCAAATCCAGTTCAATTGTGAACGCACATTTAGAAAAGGACATTCTGATGAAAATGATTTTCGCTCTTTTGAGCTTATTTGGTACTTCTGCATTCGCTGCTGTTACGACGGTTCAACAAAATCTTATGCCAGCCGCTCAGCAAAATGAGATCAACGGGACATTGATGTATACCGGTGGCACTATAAAACAAAATGATACAACTAAAACAAATGCCTCCTTGGTGGCGCTGAATGGAACTTACTATTTCGGTCTGACTGATACTCAGGCGATCGGAGTCGGAACGGGATATACTGTTGGGCACACTGAAACCAAATTTGGCACAACTACAGTCAATGGTGATACTAAAGGCGTGAATGATCTCGCGGTTCTTTATAAGGGTAATTTTGACCTTGGCTTTCCGACGCTCTTTGTTCAAGGCGGTTTTCACTTGAGTCCTGAAGATGACAAGTCCACTCAAACCTCTACGAACAACTACGAATACACTGCCTCCAACGGTAGAAACTATCTTCAAGCTACGGTCGGCATGGTATTCCCATACGAAATTATGAATTGGGGCTTCAGCGGAACTTATACCAAGCGCTTTGAAGGCACTTACAACTCAGTAGACAATACCGATCATAGCAATGACTACTCAGCAAAAATGAAAGAGGGTGATGGCTATCTTTTGTCTGCATTTGCCGAGCTAAACAATGTGGTTCATCCGAACTTGTCGCTGATTTACCGCCGCACTTACTCGACTGAGTACAACTACAGCTATGGCTCGACTTCCAGAATGGGCGGAAGTGGTTCCGACGTGATCACAATTCAAGGAAGCGTGCGCTTTATACTAAACCCAAACATCGAGCTATTGCCGTTCTTGGGACTGGCATTCTTGACGGACAAGTCTAAATCCGACGTCGATGAATATACCGTTGCACAAACGGGCGTCACGGGCCGTTTCTTGTTCTAGGTTTTCCTGGCTTCAAAATAAAAAACCCGCTTCAAAAGAGCGGGTTTCTTATTACCACGGCCACGGTACGGGACGGTTGTCTCCATCATCCGCAAACGCGGTTGCTATTTTCGTCGTCAGTGACGTTTTCAACATAAAATCCCTTTATGTCAGTTAAGTGCGATCACATCTTGTGATCACGTATCTATATTACTCCAGCATTCATTTGTTCGATGGTCAGCAGTTTTTTAGATTTTGAAAACCAAAACTAACGAAAATATAAAAATCATAACTTTTATGTTTCATTTGCGGGCCGTGTTCACTGTTTTAGTCACGGAAAAATTAGAAGAGCGCCTGGTACGAGGGCTCTTTCACCAATTTAGACATAAGATTTTCCAAACGCTCGCGCGGAATGGCGGCATTCGGATTTACAATCAAGCGTAGATCATAGTTTTGATCGACCTTATCAGAAACCAAAAGCTCCGTACTTTTTTCGGGATTTTCGCGCAAATAACGACGGATAAACGACAGCGGAACCACGCCGACGTCCACGCGGTCATGTAAAACCAGGCGCACCGAAGCCAGGTTGTGACTGACCAGGGAAATCTTAAACTTGGATTGAAGGTATTTTTCATCCGCATTGAACTTCGCAAAACCATAGTGGTAACCCAAAATGCCGGCGATGCGCTTGCCCGATAAGGAACTAAAGTAACTTTGATCCTTGGCCTTGTTACGATGAGCGATGTAAACTTCCGCATCCTGAATCCCGACCGGGACCGTATAGTGAGGGATATCTTTCCAATCCCAACGCGGATCCTCAAAGAAAATCATGTCCACTTTGCGATCAGTAAAACTTTGATAACGACGACGGCTGGGAATCTCCACAACCTTAAATTGAAAATCGTCTTGCATGGAGTTCAACTGTTGGAGCACATTGGTCACAATGCCACGACTCTTTTCAAGGTCATAGTAAGGCGCAAAACCATAAGCCCCGACCAAAATAGTTTTGGGAGCAGCCCCAGCGCTTATTGCACCCAAAGAGACACCCAAAACTATGAGCAGAACTGCCGACCACAAATACTTCATTCCACCAAATTACGCTGTTCCCAGCGGAGTCGCAACGTAAACTCTTACAATAAAAAACCCGCTTGGTTAGAAGCGGGTTTTTGTCTCTAAAGAGATTTCAGTCAAAAGACAGTTCGCGACTAGTGCTTACCTTTTTTAACTTTTTCTTTTTTCGGAGCTGCATCTTCAGTTGGCATTTCCATTGGTTCAGTTCCTTCATGGTCTTCACCGTTGTTGCCATTCGCATCTACCAAAAGTTGGCCGATACCGTTTGCTGACAAGATTTTCGTACGAAGTTGAGTCATGTACTCTGGGTGCTCTTTCAAGAAGTTTTTCGCAGCATCACGCCCTTGGCCCATGCGCTCACCATTGATAGAGAACCAAGCGCCTGATTTTTCAACCATGCCCGCAGTCACTGCCAGATCCAGCAAGTCACCTTCTTCAGAAATACCTTCACCGTACATCAAGTCGAATTCAACTTTCGTGAACGGAGGAGCCATTTTATTTTTCACAACTTTAACTGCGGTACGGTTACCAGTCACGTCTTCACCGTCTTTGATCGCGCCTACACGGCGGACATCCAAACGAACAGAAGAGTAGAATTTCAACGCATTACCACCCGTCGTTGTCTCAGGGTTACCGAACATCACACCGATTTTCATACGAAGTTGGTTGATGAAGATAACCAGTGTGTTGGAACGGTTTACAGCCGCTGTCAATTTACGAAGAGCTTGAGACATCAAACGAGCTTGAAGACCCACGTGAGAATCACCCATGTCGCCTTCGATCTCTGCACGAGGAACCAACGCTGCTACGGAGTCGACAACCAATACGTCGATGGCGCCAGAACGAACCAACGTTTCCACGATTTCAAGAGCTTGCTCACCCGTGTCTGGTTGAGAGATCAACATGTCTTCAGTGTTCACACCCAATTTACGAGCGTAATTGATATCCAAGGCATGCTCAGCATCCACGAATGCAACAACGCCACCTTTTTTCTGAGCTTGAGCGATTACGGACAAGCAAAGAGTTGTTTTACCAGAAGATTCAGGTCCGTAGATTTCCACGATACGACCTTTAGGAAGACCGCCGATACCCAAAGCGATATCCAAGCTCAATGCACCCGTGCTGATCGCTTCAACGTCTTTAACCAAAGAATCGTTCGCGCCCAAACGCATGATTGAACCTTTACCGAATTGCTTTTCAATAGATGAAACTGCCAATTCCAAGGCTTTGTTTTTTTCGTTTTGTGCTTTTGCATCTGCCACAGTTGTGTTTGCCATCTGCGTATCCCTCTCTATTTATGTGGTACTCACCACAAATCTTATTGTTATTTTTAGCAGCCGGGGGCTACTTGTTTCTAATTCCTGTCGAGAACTTCACACAGCCAATTCACGGAATAGTCTACGGCCGCTTGCTGGATGCCTTTGCGATCTCCCGAAAAGAATTCCTTTCGCGAGTCTTCAAAGTTCGGTCCAGCAATGGCAAAGCATACAGTGCCCACAGGCTTCGTCGGTGTTCCACCGTTCGGACCTGCAATCCCTGTAATTGCCACAGACCAATCAGTTTTTAGCTGTCGACGCACTCCGTGCGCCATTTGACGAGCGACTGACTCGCTCACCGCACCCTCTTGCATGAGAGTGTCTCGACGGACCCCCAGAAGATCCACCTTCGCCTCGTTAGAGTAAGAAACCACAGAGCCTAAAAAGATGTCGGATATACCTGCTTGCTCTGTTAAAAAAGCCGAAAGTGCACCTCCAGTACAACTTTCCGCAAAACCCACTGTGAGTTTTTGGTCGCGAAGGGATCGAATGAAATCTTGGAGTCTCTGATCTCTTGCTGCCATTTACGGCACCAAAATTTGTGAGCCCAACCAATTGGTGTGGCTGTACAGAAACTGCATGATCAGACTGACAACAATACCAGCGGCAACGTCATCAATCATCACCCCAAGACCTCCTTGGATCTTCTTATCTAAATATCCTATGAATAAAGGCTTAGTAATGTCCAGCAATCTGAACAGCACAAAACCAATTAAAATGGCCTGCCATGTCATCGGCAACCAAATCATCGCAATCAGAAAACCCGCGACTTCATCAATCACAATTTCACTGTGATCATGACCGCCCTTGTCGTCTTCATAAGCTTGCGCAGCAACAATTCCCAGTATTGTTATAGCGATCGTCGCACCGATATAAACGAACGGACCTGCCCAATTAAGCAGCAAAACCAAGGGAATGGTAGCAACAGTCGCAACTGTTCCAGGCGCCTTAGGACTCAACCCAACACCAAAAAATGTCGCCAACTTCAGAAGGAATTTTCTCATAGGTAGGAGTTACGCTGCCCCCTATGTGGAGGCAATTAAAACCCGCCGTCGCTGCGCTATGGCGGGCGAGCCCGCCGCCCAATCCGACCGAAGCCCCGATAAAGGCGGACCTGTCCGCCGAAGCCTTGGCGAAGGAGGAATGACGTAGCGAGTTAGTTTTATGGATGGTATTAAAATTAGCGATTCGACTTTATGAGCCGTTTGACTGAATCTGAATGTCCGCTTTTGATTTTATTTTGAAGCGAGGCTCTCTCTCTTACGAAGTGCCACGGAAGACTTGCACTTCGAGAGAGCTTCGCCAATCTTGGAAAGCTCCCACACACCTTCAACTTCAGGCTTAGCAACAACGCGCTTTATCTTTACTACTTAGTTGAAGACTTTACGAAACGAAATACTATTCACTGAATTCCATGCGGTTGTTTGAGTGCGCCACGTACGGAATTTCGATGATCGCACGAATACCTTTGCGCGCCATCATTGCGGAAATAACGGCACGAATACCACCGATGTTTTTTCCTTTAGAGCCGATCAATTGACCCAGGCTTTGCGGATGACAGTTCACTTTATACACCGTTGTGCGATCGCCCACAGTGTAATCAACACAAACCTTTTCCGCGTGATCCAACATCTCATTCAAAATAGAGTGCAAAATCCTTTTACCAGTTTCTCTCGCATCGACTTTCTCTTGCTCCGACATATACCTCTCTCCAGTTGTTTTTAAACACCAACAACGATCTCCATTCGTTGTTGGTGATTTAAATTTAATCAAGCTTTCGAGAGAACTGCGCTGGAGCAACGTCCAAAATTTTTCAAATGCGAGCGTGGTTTAGGACACAGTACCTAGGGCAGATCCTGAGACCAATTGTCCGGAAGGACAGCCTTAAAGTCTTCCTCCCAAAACTCATATTGTGATTTTTCATTCGCAGCCACGCGTTTTTGTTCACGAACACGCAATTCCACTCGACGAATTTTGCCCGAAGTCGTCTTTGGCAAATCCGAGAATTCCACACGACGAATGCGCTTAAATGGGGTCAAACGCGATCGTGAGTGATTGAGGATTTGCAGGGCAAGCTCGCGCGTGGGCTCCATACCTTTAGCCAAAAATATTACAGCCTTCGGGACATTTTGCCTCAAGGGATGCGGGCTTGGAATCACTGCAACTTCGCGCACAGCGGGGTGTTCAAGCAAAACACTTTCAATTTCAAATGGACTGACTCGATAGTCTGAAGATTTGAAAACGTCATCCCCGCGCCCCACGAAGGTGTAATTGCCACTCTCATCACGCAAAGCCAAATCACCGGTGCGATAGTAACTAGCCGTCGTTGTTTTCACGACATCACCTTCGCGATATCCACTCATAACACCCAAAGGATTTCCGGCCAGATCGATGCAGATTTCTCCCTCGGCCCCTGGATTGTTATCACGATCCAACAGCGCAATTTTGTAACCAGGCAGAGGTTTTCCCATGGTGCCAGGATGCACTTCCTGTCCCGGAGTATTGCCGATTTGCGCGGTGGTTTCAGTTTGACCATAGCCATCGCGAATCGTCACGTTCCAGGCCTCTTGATATTTGCGAATGAGTTCTGCATCCAGAGGCTCGCCCGCACTCACCGCTTCACGCAATTGCACTTTATAGCGTGCCAAATCCTCGGCCGCTAACATACGCCACACAGTTGGCGGCGCGCACGCCGAGGTCACGCCATTTTTTTCCAGAGTTTCAAGCATCACCTTGGTATCAAATCTTTGGTGTTTGTGAATGAAAACTGTCGCTTCCGCATTCCACGGCGCAAAGAAACTGCTCCACGCATGCTTTGCCCAACCTGGAGAACTCACGTTCATATGAACATCGCCAGGCCTTAAACCAATCCAATACATCGTCGACAAATGCCCAATGGGATAACTTTGATGAGTGTGTTCAACCAACTTCGGCTTTGCCGCCGTTCCAGAGGTAAAATACAGCAGCAGTGGATCGGTGGCTTTGGTTTCCCCTTGCGGTGCAAAGTCAGCACTTTCGCGAGTGGCTTCGGCATAGTCCTCCCATCCTTCCACTTTACCATCGATCGTCAGTTTGATGGCTGTGGGCGATTGCACATCAAATTTGGCGGCTTCAGTCGCCGTGGTTGCTATCAACTTGACATCCCCGCGAAGCAAACGGTCCTGCAGCTCATCCAAAGCAATCAATGGACTGGTCGGAATCATGACCGCGCCCAGTTTGATACAAGCAAGCATCAACTCCCACAGAGCTGTTTCATTTCCCATGTTCAGCAAAACATGATCGCCTCTTTTTAACCCCAAACGACGCAGGTAATTTGCGACTTGCGACGAACGCGCAGACAGGTCGGCGAAGCTGTACTTTTCCTCCTTGCCAGTTTCGTCAGTAATCCACAAAGCCAGGTTGTTATTGCCTTCAGCTATGGGGTCAAAATAATCCAAAGCCCAATTAAAATTCACCACCTCCGGCCATTTGAACTCCCGGGTGGCATACTCATAATCCGCACGATGAAGAATCAAGAAGTCGCGAGCTTTTTTAAAATCATTGTTTAATGCCACTGAACACCTCCGGCATTTTGTGGGGCAAATGCTGTTTAAGATTATCACTGACGCGGCTCTTCGAGGATTTGTGTTTTTGCAACTTTCTGTGCAAACACAAGTGAGCATGCTATAAATAATTATGGCTGCATTTCGCGCAATTATCGTTGGTCTATTTTTCACGGTTTTCATGTACGTCGCTCACCAAATGGTGAGATACGCCGACCTATCTGGAGCCCAAACATTCTTTATCATCGCTTTTTTGGGAACTCTATTTGCTATCGTCATTTCGATGCCGTTGTTCTTTTGGTCTCGCAGTGATGCTCGAAGCGAATCGAAACCGTGGCATGACGCTTATTTCAGTGCCGCCCATTTTTCGATGGCATATATTAGTTTTCTGCTAACATTCATTGTCCTGCGTGACATCGCAGGCTTCATTTTGAATTACACAAATCCTGAATTTGTCGGAACTAAACTTTATGGAACCGAAGCCACAGGATTGCTGTTGGTCATTCCCTTAGTCCTTTTGCTTTTGGGAACTTTGATTGTCCGTCTGGGAGTCAAAGTCATTAAGGTCGAGATTCCTTTTGCGAATCTTCCTGACGGCCTCAATGGTTTACGTATCTTGCATATCACCGACTTGCATTTGGCGGCGGGATTACCGGTTCATTTTGTTCAAAAACTTGTGGATAAAACCAACAAGCTCCAAGCTGATATGGTGGTCTTTACTGGCGATATTTTGGATGACCACGCGATTCGCCATTTGCCCGAGTTCGAGATCCTGAAAACAGTCCAGTCTAAACTCGGTACCTTTTACGTCGCCGGAAATCATGAGTACTACTGGAATATTGAAACGGCATTGGCAGCATTTAGATCCATCGGCTTTCACGTTTTAGTCAACTCGACCGAAACTCTTCAGGTCAACGGTGCGACTTTGCAAGTTTCGGGAGTCGCTGATCCCGCGGCCCGACAATTTGGCAAGGAACCCGCAGACCTGAACAAACTCGTCGCTCAGCAAAAATCTGAGGCTTTTAAGATCTTTTTAGCTCACCAACCAGCCATTGCCGACAAAGCTTGCGATAAAGGCTTTGATTTACAACTTTCCGGCCACACTCACGGGGGACAATTCTTCCCGTGGAACTTCCTGATCGTATTCTTTCAACGCTATCCCAAAGGTCTTTACCGCCTTAAAAACATGCGGCTGTATGTCAATCAAGGAACGGGTTATTGGGGGCCAAGTCTACGCCTGGGAACGTTCTGTGAACTGACCGAAATTACTCTGAAAAAAGCATGACATGCACAGGCCGGACCGGATAGATTTTGAGACGGCCTATGTCTGATTCAATAATCGCGGCAAAACGAAAAGTTATGGAGCTGTTAGCAGCTCGTGATCATTCTGAGCAAGAGCTTAGAAGCAAGTTACGTGGAAAATTATCAGACGTGGATGGCAGCGATGAAGCCATCGATGAAGCGATTTCTTTTGCCGCCGAGAAAAACTGGCTGGGAGATCCTTCTGACCATGCTGCCCGCCTGGCCGACACACTTCACCGTCGCAACAAAGGTATCTGTTACATCAACAACTACCTGAAAGAAAAAGGCCTCCCTACTGTGGAGTCTGATTCAGCGCTGGAGCTTGAAAAGGCCCTGGCTATTGTGACGAATAAGTTTGCTGAAGATTATAAATTTTCTCGAGAAGAAAAAGCTCGCATAGGACGCTTGCTGACTTCCCGAGGATTTGATTCCGAGACCGTTAGAAAGGTTATTTATGAAAAGCTCTGAGATCAGAAATGCTTTTATTCAATACTTCGAGAAGAACGGACACAAAGCCGTCGCTTCCTCTTCTTTGATTCCGGAGAATGATCCGACGTTGCTTTTTGCAAACGCGGGTATGAATCAATTTAAAAATACTTTCTTGGGTCTGGAAAAACGTGATTACACCCGCGCCGTCACTTCACAAAAATGTGTGCGCGCCGGTGGTAAACACAATGACTTGGAAAACGTCGGCTTCACGGCTCGTCACCACACTTTCTTTGAAATGTTGGGTAACTTTTCTTTCGGGGATTATTTCAAGAAAGATGCAATCCACTTTGCCTGGGAATTCCTGACCAAAACTCTGGCGATTCCTAAAGAAAAGCTTTATGTCACTGTTCACATCTCTGACGATGAAGCAGCCGACATCTGGCACACCCAGGAAGGCATCCCTCGCGATCGCATCTTCCGCTTCGACAAAGACAACTTCTGGAAAATGGGTGACACAGGTCCTTGTGGTCCTTGTACAGAGATTTTCTATGATCATGGACCTGAAGCTGGAACCATCGCAGATCCGTTCAAAGGCATCGAAGCCGGTGAGGACCGCTTCGTGGAAATCTGGAACCTGGTCTTCATGCAATACTTTGAAAATCCTCCGGGAACTTTGACTCCGCTGCCAAAACCATCTGTGGATACTGGTTCCGGTCTTGAACGTGTGACAGCAGCGATGCAGGGCAAGTTCAACAACTACGATACTGACTTGTTCCAACCTATGATTGAACTGGCTTGCAAAATTGGTGGAGTAAAATACATCACTGATAAAAAAGTTTTAGCTCAAGATAAAGCTGCGGCGGAAACAACATCAGCACTTCGCGTTCTGGCGGACCACTGCCGTTCGACTTCATTCCTGATCGCTGACGGAGCTTTGCCTTCAAACGAAGGCCGTGGCTATGTTCTTCGTCGTATCATGAGACGTGCGATCCGTTATGGACGTAAACTTTCTCCAGACAAATCTTTCTTGCCAGGTATGGCAGAAGCCTTGATTTCAACTATGGGTTCAATCTACCCAGAACTGGAAACTCGCCGCGACCATATCTTGAATACAATCCGCGATGAAGAAGACCGCTTCCTGGCAACGTTGGATAAAGGAACTGAAATCCTGACGGCAGAGCTGACAAAAGCCAAAGCTGCTGGAACGAAAGAACTTTCTGGTGAAGTTGTGTTCCGCATGTACGACACTTATGGCTTCCCTGCCGATCTGACTCGCGTGATCGCGAATGAAAATGGCATCGAAGTGAACGAAGAAGCTTTCGAAAAAGAGATGGAAGCAAATCGGGCAAAATCTAAAGCTTCATGGAAAGGCAAATCCATGGGGGCTGACGAAGCTCACATGATTAAATTTGCCAAAGACTATTTGCAATCCGGTAAAACTGTGAAGTTCTTGGGTTACGAAGGAACGATTGGTGACGGTACCGTGATGGCGCTTTCCAACGGCCAAGCTGTTGTGAATGAACTTAAAACCGGCGACACGGGTCTTATCATCCTGGATGCAACAGCCTTCTATGGCGAGGGTGGTGGTCAAGCCGGCGACGTTGGTTACATCATGCAGGACACGAACCGTGCCCGCGTAGCGAATACGACGAAAATCGATGACATCATCCTTCACCACGTTGAAATCGAACACGGTTCTTTCAAAACGGGTGCAAAAGTTATCAGCGGTGTCGATCCAGTTGAAAGAAGAAACACAGCCAGCAATCACTCCGCGACTCACTTGTTGCACGCAGCTCTTCGTAAAGTTTTGGGCGTCCACGTGACTCAAGCAGGTTCTTTGGTTGATGCTGATAAAACTCGTTTCGACTTCACTCACAATAAACCCGTCAGCACCGAAGAGATCCGCAAGATCGAAGACCTGGTGAACGAACAAATCGCTCGCAGTCTTGAAGTAAAAACTGAATTGATGCCACACAAGCAAGCAATTGAAAAAGGTGCGATGGCATTGTTCGGTGAAAAGTATGCTAACGATGTTCGCGTTCTAACAATGGGTGATTTCTCTTGCGAGCTTTGCGGAGGTACTCACGTTAAGAATACGGCAAACATCCGCTTGTTCAAAATCGTGTCTGAATCCGGCGTCAGCTCGGGTGTTCGCCGCGTGGAAGCCATCACTGGTGATTCTGCGGTGAAATACGCAATGAGCTCAATCGCTCACTTGGACGAGGCCTTGGCAGCAGCTGGTTTGCAAAAATCTGCACACTACTTGAAGCATCTTGAGGTGACAGGTGAAAAAGCGACACTTGCGAATCGCGTCGAATCCATCAAGGAGCAAGTTAAGAACCTTGAAAAAGAAATCAAAAAACTTCAAGGCGGCCAAGTAAACGTGGACGACCTCGCTGGTAAGGCGATGGCATTCAAATCAAAATCCGGCGTCGCTGCGAAATTGGTTTTGGCAGATGTGCCGATGGATGACCGTGAAGTATTGGCCAAAGTAACTGACGACCTTAAAAACAAAATCCACTCTGGAATTGTCGTGGTTGTCGGCCAAGGTGAGGGTTCAAACCCAATCATCGTTTCCGTTTCTAAAGATCTGACTGGTGACCATAAAGCCGGAGATGTTCTTAAAGAAGTGGCAGCGATCATGGGTGGTAAAGGTGGCGGTCGTCCTGACTTCGCTCAAGGCGCAGCACCTGACCGCTCTAAAATCAGCGACGCCTTCACAAAAGTGCGCAGCTCCCTCGGCCTGTAAAAGGCAAAAGGTACGGACACACTTTTGGTAGCAACTAAGCGTCACACGTGACGCCTTGTTGCTACCAAAAGTGTGTCCGTACCTCTGGCGTTTACTCGCAGAGGAGGCCGTGGAAGTTTTTTTGGATGTAGGCCACTAGGCCGCGGAAAGATTGCGCTTGGTCGCCGCAGATATCTTTAAAGCCTCTGCCGCAAGAATCATAGCTCTCGCCCAGATTCATTTTTTGATCACCGATCACCAGGCTGGCATAACCCGCCGTATAGACCTGACCACATTGCAAAGACTCATCCACAGATTTGCCGCAGATGTTGCTGGTTTTTAAGTAGCTTTGGAGCTCAGCGATTTCAGCTGCTGGCAGACAGGACTCTTCAAGAATTTGCTGGCTTTGACCAATCAAAGAAATACGCCCCGTTGAAGCATCGACGGAAAGCACTCCCCCGCTAACAGGAATTTCCACAGCAGAAATAACGGCAGATTCGTCGGCATCAGAACCGCTGCTGATCGATGGGGTCACAACATGTGTTGTGGAGCTTGGAAAATCAGATTGCGAAAGATTCGCCTGACTGCAGTTTTGAAATCCCAATATGAGACACCCGGCAAGAATAACCAACCAGCCTCTATTCATCACAATCCCCCGTTCATGACTCATCGGTAAGACATGGAGGGAACTTGACCTTGGTACGGTGAAATTCCTTGTGTTCTCACAATAAGTCACCTCAGGTCGCTTATATTGTGCAATGCATTTGCATTGCTAGACCAAAGGCCGTGAAATAGCCTCGATCCAGTCACATACGAATATAAACAACTAAGGAGACATCCATGAAAAAACTTATCGTAGCTGCTCTTGTTCTTGCGGGTTCCACAGCATTTGCTGATTCAACTGTTTTGAAATGTACTGCACCTTCCAAAGGCAAAGCAGCAACTATCAACGTAACTATGGGTGACGACACTTCCGTTGATTACCTAACAATGCAAATCACAGAAAAAACGGGTTCATCTACTTTCTTTGCTCAATTGGACAAAGGCACTGTAGCAAACCAAATGAAACAAGGTTACTTGCAAATGTTGGCGTTGACTGAAAAGTCTGCTCAAACTGATGATGGCGTTATCAAAAACACAGGTTTCTTCGGCGTTAGCGCTGACAGCAAAGGCGCTTCATTCTCTGGTTTCATGGCTGCTAACGGCAACATCTACCCAGTTTCTTGCACTAAGTAATTAGTTTTAGAAAATAGAAAATAAAAAGGGAGCCTCGGGCTCCCTTTTTATTTTGGTGACCGCCGCAACGTGAATCCTTGTCAGTGACTCCGATTTGATCTTTAATTTCTAGGTCAACATCGGAGCTCACATGAAATCGTTCCCCGCATCGAAACTTCTGCTAGCTGCTCTTTTGCTTGCTGGCTGCAAAAGCTCCTCTTTTCAGAAGGAGCTAAAATCCATGTCACAACCAGAACAGGATCCGTATCTTTGGCTCGAAGAGGTCGAAGGTGCCAAGCCTTTGGAATTTGCCAAAGCTGAAAATGACATCACCCTCAAACATTTCAAATCCAATCCTGATTTCAAAAATATCGAGGCAGACTATCGCAAAATATTTTTTGCCAAAGACCGCGTGCCCGGCGTTACTTTAACCAATGGCGAGCTTTACAATTTCTGGCAGGACGAAAAGAACTCCCACGGCTTGTGGAGAAAAACCACCATTGAAAGTTATCAAACTGCAAATCCCAAATGGGAAGTGATCTTGGATCTGGATGCTTTATCAAAAGCGGAAAACGAAAATTGGGTTTGGAAAGGCACCAGCTTCAATCGCCCAAAATACGACCGTGTTCTGTTGAACCTGTCCCGCGGAGGAAAAGACGCCGTGGTCGTTCGTGAGTTTGATTTGAAAACAAAGTCGTTTGTGACAGATGGATTTGTTATTCCTGAATCTAAAACATATGCCTATTGGAAAGACCAAGACACTTTGTTTGTTGGAACAAACTGGGGACCAGGATCGATGACGACCTCTGGTTACCCACGCATCGTAAAAACCTGGAAGCGCGGCACACCCCTGACTTCTGCTGAAACTTTGGCGGAAGCAACTCCGACAGACATGTCTACCTTTGCTTACACGGTCTATGATGAAGGAAAATCCTTTTACTTCCACCAAATCCGCAAAGGTTTCTATTCAACTAAAATTTGGTACGACGACAAAGCCGGAAAATCATGGCCTATTCCCAAACCTGAAGATGCGGAACTGTGGGACATGTTCAAAGGAAATCTTTTAATCTCTCTGCGCTCGGACTTTAAAAACTATAAAGCTGGAAGCTTAGTCGCGATGCCTTTGAATATTTTGGATCAAGGTGAAAAGGCTCTGGATCATTTGCAGTTAGTTTTTGCTCCGACAGATAAAAGATTTCTTGAGGGCGGCAGCAGTACAAAAAATCATATGATCATCACGGTCTCTAACAATGTTCTTACCCAAATGGAGAAAGTCACCTTCACCCCTCCAAATATTTGGAAGACTGAGCCGATTGCTTTGGGTCACAATGGGATGGCCTCGTGTTTTGACTCCGATGAAGAATCAGACACTTATCTGGCGACTTATACGGATTTCCTGACGCCGACATCTTTCTATATGGCGAATGCTTCGGATCCAAAAAATAAATTCACTTTGCTGAAGCAAGCTCCCAAGCGTTTTGATTCTGCATCGCTGACCACATCACGCTTTGAAGCCACCAGCAAAGACGGAACAAAAATTCCGTACTTTGTTGTTCACAAAAAAGATATCAAGATGGACGGCAACCATCCGACTTTGCAATACGGTTATGGCGGATTCCAATCATCCATGACTCCTTCTTACATGGGTGCCCTTGGAAAAGTCTGGGCGGAAAAAGGTGGTATTTACGTTTTGACGAACTTACGCGGCGGTGGCGAGTTTGGTCCCAAGTGGCATCAAGCTGTGCTAAAAGAAAATCGCTATAAAGTTTACGAAGACAACGTCGCCATCTCTGAAGATCTGATTGCTCGCGGATTTACTTCATCTGAACATCTGGCTATCTCAGGGGGTTCCAACGGTGGCTTGCTTGTAGGAGCAACGATCACGCTTCGTCCTGACTTGTATAAGGCCGCGATCATCAGCGTGCCGTTGCTAGATATGCTTCGCTATCACAAACTGCTAGCAGGTGCGAGCTGGATGGATGAGTATGGCAATCCCGACGATCCAGAAATGCGCAAAGCAATTTTGAAGTACTCCCCGTATCAGAAACTCAGTCCTACGGTGAAGTATCCAGAAGTTTTGGTTATGACCAGCACCAAAGACGACCGCGTTCACCCAGGACATGCGCGTAAATTTGTGGCGCGTATGAAAGAACAAAAACACCCGGTTTACTATTACGAAAATACGGAAGGTGGCCACGCAGGAAATGCCAACATCGAACAAAGTATTTTATGGGAGTCTTTGAAAACCACTTATCTGTGGGAAAAGCTAAAATAGTACGAACACATTTTGTTCTGAACGAAAAAGGCAGATCCCGCTGATCTGCCTTTTTTATTATCTAAAATCTGCGGGCTTGCGATCCACTTGGAAGACACACTCCGATGTCACTCCCCCCATCGTCACTGCCACAACATAAAGCCCTGACAATTCCATGCCGATAGTTCGATCGGTCAGCTCCACCTGATCCATATTTCCGATTTGTCCTTGATATTCGATACGCACACGGCCTGCTGTTGGAGAGTTTTCCGCAATTTCTGAAGCACCGTGATCGTGAGTGACTCGCACGATTTTATCATAAGCATCGTTGCGAATTTGCGCCCTGATGATCAAAGCTTTCCCCAAGGAACCATGAAAGCCAAACCAGGTGAAATAAGCGTCTTGAACATTCACGGCGCTACAATCACCAGCCCGCGCGACAATTCCCGTTCCCGTATCATTAACGGGCGCTCCGTTTGCGATGTTGGTGAAAATCAGAACTGAAACGATTGAAATCAGATATTTTGATAACTTCATGAATTCCTCAGATTGCTCGAGGAAAGTTATCATCAATTAAAGAACAGACCCAATTATTTGGGATTCATTACCGACATATAAACAATGGACCACGCATGATCCACAAATAAAAAAAGGGAGCCAAAGGCTCCCTTTTTGATTCTGGTCCAGATTCGGACACTCCAAATTTTAACGTTTAGAGTATTGGAATCTACGACGAGCGCCGGCTTTACCGTATTTTTTACGCTCAACCATACGAGGATCACGAGTGATGAATCCAGCTTTCTTAAGAGTTCCTTTGAACTCTGGGTTGAAAGCGATCAATGCACGAGTGATACCCAAACGGATCGCACCAGCTTGTCCAGACTCACCACCACCTGCTACAGTGATGTTTGCGTCGAACTTACCGATTTGGTTCAAAAGATCCAAAGGCTGAACGATAACCATGCGAGATTGCATACGGCTAAGGTAGTCTTCAGATTTTTTACCGTTGATAGTGATAGTGCCTTTACCAGGCTTCAAGAAAACACGTGCTGATGACGTTTTTCTTCTTCCAGTTGCATAAAAGAATTTTTCTGCTGCTGCCATATTCTATCCTCTCCAATTACTTCTTAGTTGGAAGTGTTAGAAGTTCTGGTTTTTGAGCAGCGTGTGGGTGCTCTGCGCCAGTGTAAGTTTTCAATTTCATGATGATATGACGAGATAGCTTGTTTGTTGGAAGCATACCGCGAACAGCTTCGTGAATGATGAAAGTTGAATCTTTCTCTTTCGCTTGTGCTGCTGTCATTTCTTTCATTGAACCGAAGAAACGAGAGTGACGGTAGTATGTTTTGTCATCCCATTTAGTTCCAGAAAGCTCCATCTTGTCCGTGTTGATCACGATAACGAAGTCACCAGTGTCTACGTTCGGAGTGTAGATAGCTTTGTTTTTACCACGAAGAATAGTAGCTACGCGAGTTGCAACACGACCAACTTTTTGGTCAGCGGCATCAACGATCCACCATTTTCTTTCAACTTCTTCTGCTTTTGCATTGAAAGTTTTCATTCTTAAGTTCTCCAATTAATTTGAACGCCCGGTTTTACCGTCCGTGCATTCGGCAAATATGATGTTTGAGTTTAACAACGGGCTCTTACACTATGTTTGCGGGAAGGGATGTTTTAAAGTTCTAGGCACCTATTGTCAAGATCCTTGGGATAATAAACTCGCATCAAGTACAGGCCCTGAGCGGGAGCTGGGGGACCGGCCTTCACGCGATCCTTAGCATCGATAATTTCCTTCATATTCTCAGCACTTAGCCCTTGTCGCTCCAACAGCAATGACGTTCCAACGATATTGCGAACCATCTGCTTCAAAAAGCCACTGCCAGTGACCGTGAACTGCAAAAGCCCCGGGCGGCGCCACTCCCAGTCCGCCTGATAGATCTCGCGGATGGTGTCTTTGACTGGTGTTCCGACCGACTGAAAGCTCTTAAAGTCTTGATTTCCCACAAGAAATTTGGAACTCGCCTGTAAGTGCTCGATATTGATCGGCAGACGCTCCCAGCCCGCATGGCGGTTCATATGGGCACTTGGGCGAGGCGTGTTCAGCATCAGATATCTATATGTCTTGTGAGTCGCTGAAATAGTGGCATGGAAATCATCGGGAGCGATCCAGGCCTTTTTCACCACGATTCCGGGTGGCAACTTGGAATTCAGCGCCCAGCATAGGTCCCATTTCTTAGCGGGATCCAATTTGCGAGTGGTCGTGAAGTGGCAAACCTGATTCAGGGCGTGAACCCCGGCATCAGTGCGACCGGAAGCAAACAAATGGATCGGCTCATTAAAGATGCGCGACAAAGCTTGTTCAATCACCTGCGCCACAGAAACCTGATCCTCGGGCTTCTGTTTCTGCCAGCCACAGTAACCTGTGCCGTCGTAAGAGACTGTGAATTTAACTTTGGTCTTTTGATCCATGGAGTGCGGGTCTATCACAGAAAAAGGTGCCAGGCACCTTTTGCTTCACTCAGAGCGTCGAGCGAGGCAGATTTTTCACGCAGCCGACTGACAAGTGAAGACAATGTGTCTTCGAAATGTATTCTGGGTTGATTGACTCCCTGGTTGGGTGAGTTAGCCTCATTTACGGCGCCATCCAATTTTGATTTTACAATTTTAACTTAACGACGAGGTCATCATGAAATTCACAACGGCTCTAATTGCGATCCTGCTCTCTGGTTCTTCATTTGCTTTGGCACAAAATCAACCTCCTAACCAGAATCCCCAAGACCCAAATGGTCCTACGAAACCACCGGTAATTTATGAACATGCACAAGTTAAAGTAAAAATTTTCAAGAACACGATTGTCCGAGTGGGAAATCGTTTTGAGGAACACAAAGAAGACATCTGTATAAAATACGCTACTATCGCTGTTCCAGACATTAGAGTCGATAACGGCAATGTTGCCTTGCCGGCCATTACCAATGTGAACTGTCAGGAAGTTTTGCCAAACAAGGCTTTTGATCTCTATGTTTGGGTTTTTTCGATTCTTGAACGCCACAACGGTCAGGATTACAAATCTTATTATTCAAGTATGTCCGTTGGAGACAGACCCGAAACAAACCCAACAGATATTATTTTGCCAGACAGAGCAATGGCCGCGACAAAACAAATCGATCTTAAGAGTATGATTTTCAATTTCGCTCCTAAGCAAGGCATCTACTGCATGGAACCAGGCAATGTAAAAAAACAACGCCCTATAACGGTCGCACAGACATCAGACAATTGCTCGATCTTTAATCCAGTGGCCTACGGCGCCTTAGTGGAATTCGAGTCACTGTAGATGAGAAAAATATTACTCATCATCACTCTTCTTATTGCGGGGACGACTCTTGCCAGAGCCGTCTCACGCGTAGGCGGAGGAAAAATAAACAGTCTTTCTTCTGAGTTCGAGATGGTCATTCCTCAAGCATTTATGAACCTGTCCGCGACCGGCAGCCAAAGTGTTCGAGCAGAAGGTCCTCCTGTGTATGTCCTTGGCCGTGGGGTTACTCAACAGTTCGTCGACGTTACGGAATTTAAGGACGAGTTTGCGGATTTCACAAATTACTCGGCCCTTGAAATTCGCGACACTTTGGAGCAATCGAGCTGGCGAGTCGTTTCAGAGAATGGTTGTGCCCTTATTATGAAGAATAATGATCCACGCATTGTCGCTTACATTGGCACTTGGGGGGCGGGTAAAGGATTTGTATTAAAGGGATACAATCTTCCTGGCGTCGACCAGGCGATGATTGATCTTCTGGGTTCACTTAAAATCACACCGGGAAGTTGCGCATGGAAGTAACGGTTCAGGCAAAAGCATCCAGCAAATATCCTGAGATCGCGCGGTACACTTGTTACCGCGCGTTCTTGCGTGATTTTTTTGAGTATAAAAAATCTTTACGCTCGGGATTCTCGTATCGTCAATTTGCAACCTTAGTGGGATTAAAAAGTCCGAACTATTTGCAATTGGTGATTCAAGAAAAACGCAATCTGACGGAGACCACGGGACGCCGCCTGGCGGAAGCTTTGAAATTGAATGCCAAAGAAGTGAATTACTTTGAAGCATTGATTCGTCTGCAAAATGCCGAAAATGACGAAGACCGCGTGAAAGCTCATAAAAATGTTCATGCGTGCTTGAAAAAACTTTTAGCGCAATTCGTGCAGGAAGACGCCAGCGAAGTTCTGAACAAATGGTATCACCTGCTAGTTCGCGAATTGGTTCTGCTAAATGATTTTGAGCCAAGTGGATTGTACATCTCGCAAAGATTGAATGGCGTGATCAGCGTCGAAGAGGCTGAACGCTCATTTAAATTTTTATTGAATTCGGGATATTTAAAGCAAGAATCTGGCCAGTACCTACAGTGTGAACCCGTACTCGACACTGGCATTGATATTTTCAATCATGATTTCATGCAGGAATATCATGCGCAGACTTTAAAAGTGTGGGCACAGAATATTTCAAAACTTGGTTACACCAATCAAGAACTGGGTCTGTTGAATATTCCAATTCCGAAAAATAAGCTGGGCGAGCTGCAAGAAAAGATGCGCCAGTTCCAAGACGAAATCATCGGCTGGGCCCAAAACCAAAAGGACTGTGACGAAATCGTGCAATTGGGAACTTACCTGATGCACTTTGAAAAACAAAAATGACAACGCTTACACCGTTGTCATTTTATTTCCGCTGCGGTTCCGCACCGCATCCCCAAAAGGTGCCAGGCACCTTTTGGTTTATGCCACCTTTTGAAAGGTAAGGCCGTACCTTTTAAGCGTAGGGATCGAAATTGTCTTCGAAGGTGTTGGTCCAGTGTTCGGGATGGCAGTATTGCGGTGAATAGACCACTTCGATTTTCATTCGATCGGGATCTTCGAAATAAACGGCGTAATAGTCATCGTCACCGTAAGGCCCCTGCTCATACAAAGTGGCGATGCCATTTTTCTGTAATACATCCTTATAAAATGCATCAAGCTCGCTTTTAGAAGAAGCATAAAAAGCCAGGTGATTCAGCCCGGTTTTCTTACGATGAAACCCATCCGCCTTAAATTTGGCGTCCGTCTCCCCAAGACAAATCTTCATCACGCCATCACTATAAGTCGTGCAATCCGTACGACAAGACAACCGCTTCCACCCCAGCGAAAGCAACACCAAATCATAAAAGCGAATGCTCTTAGCATAATCCGAAACATTAAGATCAATATGACTAAGCCGACTCAAAACCCCTCCCCAAAAAAGCGACTTGCAAAGCAAGGAGCCCAGACTTCGGACTCCAATGAGGCTGGTCAAAAACGGTCAGATGCAAGGCGCGACGAGGAAGGCGTACTCCTAGTACGCCGACGAGGAGCAACGAAGCAGCTGGCCGTTTTTCACCGGCCGACGTTAGTAGTCTACGGAGACGCCGGCGGTAATTACATTTGACGAGAAATCGACATCTTCGCTGAATGATTTCATATAGCGATAATCCAGCGTCACCCACAGGTTTGTTACGCCGTATTCCGAGCGAAGAGTAAATGCTGTTTCACGGTCCATGGCGCCGACATTGATCAGGATACCACCGCCACCATAGGCAGCTGGGGTTCCAACAGTATTTGTTGAGTTACCATCGTCACGATACTCGACGACTGGAATGTACGATCCACCGCCGACGATGTAAGGAGCGAAGATTTGGCGATCCATATATTGAAAGCGATAAGCCAGACCCAAATTTAAAGGAACAGCAGCGAAAGTATATTCTTCGCGGGCCACATCGCCAGCCTGAGGCTTACCGCCATTCGGTGCGGATTCTGAGAATCGTCCGTTACCGTTGGCAATCATCAAATTGAATCCAGCTTGAACCTTTAAATTCTGAGATAACTTCAAAGGTTGCCATTCATATTCAAATGCCAAAACCGGAACCGAAGGACCGGTGTACATCGTTTCAAACGTCGTCACACCATCGGCCGCTTTGATAATTGGCGCATCCATCGCACCGAAACGGAAAGATCCCGTCGATTTGACTTCACCTTTATCAGAAGTTTTGTAAACGTACGTGCCGTCTTTTTCGATACGAATCAAACCCACTGCCGCTTGCGGATGGTGAATGTACTCAACGCCACCCGACGGCGATTTACGAACAATTTCATTGCTATAAACCACAGGAGCTGGCTTGACGCGAACAGGTTGTTCGATGGGAGCTTCGCTGGATGGAATTTCATTGCTGGGAGCAGCGATCACCGGAGCTTCGTCCTCTAACAACATATCATCGGGAACTGAAGATCCGGCCTCAGGAACATCTTTATTTAAATCAACCGTATTTGAAGCTGGCGGAGGAGGAGCGATCGGCTCGCCGCCACTTTGCAAAATTTCATTTTCAATGCTGGCAGCATCGTCAGTCTCTGATTGCAGAGGATCCTTAGATGTTGGTACCGGAGAATCAAATTCGTTTTCTTCAACGAATGGTGGTTCCTTAGGGGCGGATTCTTTAGCTTTTGTTTGAGCATTCGCTGTGTGTAGAAAAGTGACTGCCAACAGTGCAACTAAGACCAACCAAAGTGATTTCACAGTTCACCTCGAACATTTTGTCCCAGGATCAAACGACGATACAGACCCCAGATCGTCAAGCAACCAAAGATCATGATTGCCAATGCATACCAGAATCCAATCGCCACACTCATACGCGCAAAAAATAACAATGGCCACAAAGCGCCGCGAACGATGATTTTTGCAGTTTCACTTTGCGAAATCATCGCCGCATATTTCGGACTGTACTTATAATATGTTTTTACGAACTGCTGACCCCAGGAAAAAGGCAGCAGATATTTGTTTCTGAAGTCACGGAAGCTTTGAACTTCAGGAGCCATGTCACTGCCGAACGCGGCTGTCGCAATAAAGCAGTGTTTATCATCCAACAAGCCCACCACTGGTTCCGGAGTCGCACATAACGTGTCCACCTTACCAGCGCTAATCAGACTGGCAACGGGTGTGAAGTTATAAATATTCCCCGCCAGGTCTCGATTGGCCATCACGGCACAATAAGTTTGGCCATTTGTTAGCCCCATCAAACGATCATCCACGTCCGGCGGAGATGCATCAGTTACGGGAAGTACTTGGGGATTTGAATTGTTTGTGATTCTTCCGGCTGTCACATCGTTTGTTTCACCTGATTGCTGAACTTCATAGAAAAAAACTAAATCTCTGAAGTTGATTCCCGTTGAGGCGGCTGGATAGCCATCATCAGATACGATGGGAGAAGTGTAGATTTTAGAATCCCCTGGAAACGCGACAAAATTGCAAAAGCCAGTACCAGCAACTCCAGCAGTCCCCTCTGGACAATCTTGGTAAGTCGCATTGTTGGCAGCAGACGTAATAATTTGCACAGTCGCCGTATTTGTAGCAGTGCTTGTTCCAGAACCGGTCGCCGTAATAACCAAATTTGAATTGAAGGCGGTCTGGCAGGTTTGATCATTACCTGAAGCTTTAGCACACACATTTTGCCACAACATTTTGACCGTCAAGCTGCTGCCAGAAATATAAGGACTGGTCTGCAACGGAACCGAAACATCATCAATTTTCACCTCGACAGTTGCGTTGGTGGGGATAGTCGTATCCGCTGTGAGCGTGATCACCAAAATAAGAGAAGGATAAACTGCATTTTGATTGCAAGGAGTCAGCCCAGTCCCTGTGCAGCTGTTACAAGTTGAATTTCCATCTCCCGTACAAGTCCCTGCAAATCCACCATAGATAACCGGCTTTGCCGGCGTCGTCGTGATGTCATAATAAGAAGCACCACCGATTTGAATCGACGTAAAATTCGCCATCGCCAGCGGCGAAATTAATAAGGATGTTGCAAATAAAGCGGAAAGCTTCAATAGACGCATATCTCTATCGAACCACTGGACGAGCCGTTAGTCAAAATAACCAGCCCATCCAGACCTTCGTCGAACCTTGAACTGAGGTTGGTCAAAAAGGTCCAGGCGCAAGGCGGAGGGCTTTATTCGAAACGGAGGCGGACTAGAAGTCCGTCGAAGTGAAGGATAAAGCCCGACAACGCAGTCGAATGGGCCTTTTTCACCAACCGACTTAAAAGAATATTTGTTCAGCGATTTGGATACCGTTGAGGGCGGCACCCTTACGGATATTGTCAGATACCACCCACATCATCCACAGCTTGGAATCTTCTGGATCACGGTGAATACGGCCAACATAAACTGGATCCTTACCGGAAACCTCGCGAGCCAGCGGATAAACGCTTCTCTTAGGGTCGTCCTGAACCACAATCCCTTGATGAGAAACCAGGGCATCGGTAATCGCTTCGCGTGTCGTATCTTTTTTCAATGTGACCCAAACAGATTCACTGTGAGCATTTAGCGCTGGGATACGAACTGTGAACGCAGAGACTTTCAACTGCGGCAGCCCCAAAATCTTGCGGGTCTCTTTCATGATTTTGACTTCTTCACTGCAAAAGCCTTCATCATTGAAAGAACCAATTTGCGGAATGCAATTGAACAAAATCGTGTGCGGGAATGTTTTCGGTTCATGCTTGTCTTGAGTCGCTTTGGTCGTTTGTTCCATCAACTCGTCGTAACCACCTTGTCCTGCGCCACTCACCGCTTGGTATGTGCTCACGCGAACTTCTTCCAAACCGAATTTTTCGGATAAGGGTTTTAAAGCCACGACCAATTGAATCGTCGAGCAGTTTGGATTTGCGATGATTTGCGGTTTGGAATCCTTGTTCACCAAGTGACCATTCACTTCAGGAACGATCAAGACAGTGTTCGGATCCATACGGAATGCGGCTGAGTTATCGACAGCGAAGGCACCGGCTTTAACAGCTTTAGGAGCCCACTCAGCAGAAATATCATCACCGGAAGAAAAGAAAACAAGATCAAGGCCGTCGAAACAACCTTCTTTTAAAACCTGACAAGGCCATTGCTGACCTTGCAGTTCAATTTTTTTACCCAGGGAATTTTCAGAAGCGAAAGGGCGGAGCTCCGCAATCGGGAACTCGCGCTCTGCAAGAAGTGTCATGAAGGTTTGGCCGACCATACCGGTCGCGCCGACGACGCCTACTTTAAGTTTTCTTTTCATCTTTCTTGGTCTCTTCTTCTTCTTCAAGTTCTTCGACCAAGTCACTTTCGTGAACAGAAGCCGGAGCATAAACTGATGGTCTGATCTTACGAATGTTTTTACCTAATTTAAAGACGCCGAAGACTGCACCCAGAGCTGCATAGCCCATGAACAATACAAACAGCATAACTTCTGGACGAAGTGCCACGACAACCAAAACGCCCACACCTAAAATCAGGTAACGGAATGGCAGACGCTCTTTCAAATCCAAATCTTTGAAACTGCGGAAGCGGAAATTAGAAACCATCACCAACGCTAACAAGATTGTCATCACCAACAATCCATAGTTACCCATTGGTTCCAAATCCAAATCTTTGATCGCCAGAACTGAGGAAGCAACGATACCTGCTGCCATCGGAATTGGAAGACCTTGGAAATAGTTTTTCTCGACCACATTGGCTTGAACGTTAAAGCGAGCCAAACGAAGGGCTCCGCAAGCGACGAACAGGAAGCAAGCAACCCAGCCCAAACGACCGAATGGTTGAAGCGCCCACAAGAACAATAACACACCTGGCGCCATACCGAAGCTGACAAGGTCACAAAGAGAATCGTATTCCGCACCGAACTTACTTGTTGAGCGAGTCAAACGTGCCAAACGACCATCCAATTGGTCAAACACAGCTGCCACAACGATAGCGTAAGCAGCCCATTCAAAGTTGCCTTTGATGGATTGAATAACTGCGAAGAAACCTGAGAAAAGGTTTCCAGTCGTCATCAAATTGGGAAGGATATAAATGTACATGTGCAGGCGCTGAGCGCGTGCTTCTTCAGTATCTAAATGCGAATTTGCGGTATGTTCGTTTGCCATGTATCGGTTTTAGCCGACATTGGCGAAAAATCCAAAGAAATAAAAGAGGATAGAAAGGCCCACAGCACTCATCAATGGCAACGTCAGGTTATCATCCAACTTTCCAATTGGAATCAACTCTGCAAATGCACCCACAAGCCCCGCCAACAAACTCACGACGATCACGCGATCCGTTAGATAATTGTTATATAGCAAGAACGCCATTGTCAGACCTGCGCAGACAAAGAATGCTGCCATAAAGCCTTGAATAGATTTGTGACCGAAAATTTTATCTTTACCGTAAAGAATACCAAAGTAGCTGGCGATAGGATCCGCAAAGGCCAAGAATAACAACGTCAAAGCCACGATCGGACGTGGGAAAATAACGTATACAATCAGAACACCTGACAACAAGAATGTTGTCCCTGCGAGTTTTTTTACTTCGCTTTGGCGCATGATGGGTTTGAAGGCGTGAACTGCGAAATCGTTAAGTACTGCATAACGGTGGCGTAAGAAATCGAATGGAACAAACAAAAGCCAGCCGATGACCAACAACGCAAAGGAAACTTCCTTAGGAAGAAACACGTACGCCAAGAACATGGCAAAGACTGCCGTCATATGCCAAATTTTTCGAGCATAATGAATGTCCGAGCGTTTCTTAAGATCTACCAAGTTAAAGAATCCTTCTGTAATCATTCGTGCACAACTTAAAGGCTCAAGAGGGCAAGATCAATTTAAATGATACTACTCTAGCTGCGTGCATCAACTAGATGATTTACTTGAGTTAATATAAATCAGGCCAGCCATTTTCTATGTTAAATTTCAGGATTTATGTACTAATAGATGACGAACTTCGGGTCGACTTCAAAAGCAAACCGACTCCCCCGCAAACAACCCAAAGCACCCCACAACCCACCATCACAGTGCGGATGGAAGTCATTTGTATCAACCACGGGGACGCCAAAGTACATATGAGTGTACCCAGCGACTCCAAAGCCATGCGCAAGCGAAACACCTTGGTTAGATCTGAAACCGAAAACTTTATTTGCATCAGATCAATAAAAGCCAGGTCGTTGAGAGGCCCCATAGCTCCGGTAAAAATAGCGGCGAGTGCAATCAATGAAACCGTGGGAGCCAAACCCACGGCGGCAATCCCCACACCCCACCACACATATCCCAGATACATCAAGGGCAAGAGTCGATGACTGGCGCGACTGCGATTTCCAAAATACAAGGCGCCCAAAAGATTTCCGACACCATAAGAAGCCATCACCAAACCAAACATGCGAGCATCGCCGCCCGAGACCTGATGGACCAGTAAAGCAAAGCCCACAATGATTGATAAATTCCATGCACCTGCGGTCAACGCTTTGGAAATAAAAACGTAAACCATTCCCGCATGACCTTGAATCAACCTAAAACCACCCATGACTGCATCAGTAAATCCCGTTCGTGCTTTGGGCGGAGGCACGTACTCTGGCAAATATTTTTTGAGTGAGCGCACAGACATTGCGGAAACAAAAAACGTCAAGGCATCAATCGTAAAGAAATGAATCATCGGAACTATCGCTGCAAGCAATCCCACGACTGCAGGTCCGATCATGCGCGCACCACGGATCGTGGTGGCCATCAAACCATTGGTGGACTGCAAGGTCTCAATATCTTTTGCCAGCAGCGGAATCGTCGCCTGAGTGGCCGGATCAAAAAAAGCACTCAATGCCGAAAGAACAAGCGCCATTACAATCAACAAAGTCAGCGGCACCGGAATAAAAAAAGAAACGGCGACGGGAATCAGCACAATCACCATGCGAATTAAATCCACCCGGAACATGGTTTGGTGAGGATTCCAACGATCAGCCCATTTACCACCAATAAAACTTAAGAGCATCAACGAAGCGGTTTGCCCAGCGGCAAGATAACCCGTGTTGGACCCCATAAGATTCACCGCAAACCAAGTCAGGCCCACACGATAAATTTCATCACCGATAGATGAAAATGCCTGGCCCAGCCAAAGACGTTGTAACTGCGGTTGCCTTAGGGCCTTGATCATCGAACTGCTTTCTAATTTGCGATATAGTAAACGCCGTCTTCGGGAGCAGGACACGCATCTTTAAACAGACGACTGTGCTCAGGAACCAGATAGACGCGACTCCATTTATAACCATCTTGTGTGATCACTTTGTTGGCTCTTGGATCGACGAACACGATATCTCCAGGATTCAACTGACCGCAAGCTTTTGCTGCCGTCGAAGGTTGAAGACGAATGTTCCGCTTATCTTTTGCAGTGAATTTGGCATAACTTGAATCAATATCTTTGGGCAAAGCGCCGATCCACTGAGAAACCAGCTTGTTCAGCTTTTCTCCTTCGGGAGTACCAAAGAATTGCGGCTTATCCAAAGGCGGCATGGGCGTATAGCCTTCAAGACGGGCAATCGCTCCATAAACCTTGCTGCGTTCTAAGTCCCGAGGCGCAATCCATCCGTTCTTGACCAGGAAATCCAAATTACTAAAGCGATCTTTGGCCACATCATCTGTCTGCAGATTTCCATGGCAACCCAGGCAGTAATTTTGAATCAACTGACTTTGGATCGCTTGATAACCTTGAAGAAGTTCGGAGTTTTCTTTAATTGCCGATCTCCAAGCTAACATTTGCACTTGCGGATCAAAGGTCACATTCGAACGATCACAATTTTCACGGAAGTTTGCTGTTTGAGTTCGTGCCAATCTGACGATCGTACGATTCTCGCGATCTTCAACAATCCAGAGGGAACCGTCACTGGCTTCAGTAAAGGCCACCGGCGCACCTTTGGGACGTTTGCCTTTCACTTCATTCCATTTCGAAATCACTTCAGTGTAATTTGCATGGCGATCCATGCCACCCCTTGGTTGAAAAGGTTTGGCAACAGGACAAGCACCGGGTTGATTAAACTGATACAAGGCACGCGCTGTTGAGGCTTCCAAAACTGGCAGACCTTTTTCATCGACGTTGTATGCAACCAGACGCTGACCACTTGGCTGATAACCGTGCCACGTCACCAATAACTTTCCTCCCAAAATATCACTGAACATGCGACCGCGATAGTAATCCATGTGCAAAGGAGCCACATGTGGAGGCATCAAAATATATGGTGCTTGATATTCACCAGGACCTTGCGCAGTTGTTTGCGCACAATCCACGGGCTTCCGAAACTGTTTGTGAATCGGAAGTTTTTTATTCTCAGGAAATTCCCACTCAGGAGATGTCGCATGGAAATCATAGCAATAAGGCCAGCCATAATGAAAAACGCGGCCTTTTTCCAAATCAATGACATTCATTTCTTCGTAAGGCTCTTCCAACTCTGGAAAGTCCCGACTGTTTTCACCTTGAACCAGGAAACCCGCATTTGAAACAACCATGGCCATAGAGTTTCTTAAACCCGAAGCCGCATATTCAAAAACTTGCACGCCATTCGGCGGAAGTTTCTGCAAGAGTTGCGCAGGAATCCGGTAAATCGCGCCATTTCCCTGAGCTTGATCCTCGGGGCAGGTTTTATACTCGCCTGTTCCTTGCACAATACAGTGATCACTTGGTGAACCCGAGTTGATGTACATATCACCGTTTCGGGGATCAAAAACAAATTGAGAAAGTGGATGCATATAACCTTCTTTGCGAGGAAGGTTGCCAAACACGATTCTCCAATCCGTCATTTTTCCGTTTTCAAAATGGAACTTCGATATTTGATTTTTTTCACCAATGTATATGAAACCATCAGGCCCCATTCTTAATCCATGGGGATTGTCCAAACCCGCTTTGATCAAAGTGAGTTCATAATTACCTGAGGCACCGGGTTTCAATAAGAACAGACGGCCATTTTTAGGAGACCAGCCCCCCATATCCACCACAAGAAATTGATTTGTTCCTGGTAACTGCAAAATCGTGCGTGGTTTTACAAACCCTTTGTTCGTTGCCGGATCTAATGCACGATCACGTGGCAACACCATCCCCAAACATGTCCCGGGCATAGTTTCCACCATCAAGCGCGGAAATCCATCGCAAGATCGATCCGTGGGATCATACAAATAACCACTTTTATCCAATATCATTTTTGCGGAGGCTGCGCTTCTTTGTGGGAGCTCTGAATCTTTATTTTTAACTGAGGTGCACTGAATCAGACTTATAACTACGGCCAACAGCAAAACGCGCATAAAAGATCCTCTTGAAATGGGGTTCTTTTATTGTGCGAAAGAATTCTAAAAAAATAAACGAGTTTTAAAACTTGGAAGAGCTGACACGAATGATTTCTTCAACCTGACGTCCAGAGTTCTGGTAACGAATGGAAATTTCGTTTTCACCCGGCTGCAATTGAATAAGATCCGTTTGATATTTGTCAGAACCACGGTCAAAAACAGAGGCCGTGTAACCATTGCTTTTGTTCACGATCTGAATTTCGCCCATACGAACGCCGCGAGCACAGCTTTTACCCTTGAATTGCACATAACCCGCATGAACTTCAAGCGAGCCATTTTTCTTAGAGCAGTTCAAATCCACATCAGCAGACTGATGCAAAGAAGAGTCGATCTTTTGTGGGGCAACCGCTGTCGGTGGCAAAGAAGCCGGCTTACGTTGTAAAGGCTCCGTGCGGGAAGTTGTCTTGACTTCATCCAGTGCAACGAAGTCTGCTTCGGTCAAATTCGCAAACGTACGCGCACCCAATAACACAACAAGGATGAATGTAATTGCGATAAATTGAATTTCTGAAGCAGCTCTTTTGAACATGCATTCTTGATCGGAGTTCCCGAGCAGGACTTTAGCCGTATCAGAATGAGATTTGCCCTAGGGGAACCGCTCGATGGTCCGGTCATACTGCGTCGGTGCTGGTTAAATTGGTTTTGAATTGATGACGCTTAAAAACGATGCAGAAATTCAGGGCTTTCTCTCGAAAAAACTCCACCTTGGGATAACAAATATTTTTTCGTGCGTGAGATATTAGTCCCGCAAAGTGACGTCTGTGGCGGAAAAGAAAAAGGCCTTCTTTGCAGAAGGCCTTCATTTTGAGACTTATTTTTTATCGATACTGATCGCGAACTTTTTAACTCCGGCCGCTTTTACGATATCCAGAAGCCCGACCACTTTTCCGTGCGGAACGTCTTTATCCGCAGAAATGATCGCTTGGACCTCGGTATTTTTTGTGACTTCCTCGAGCGCTTTGGCTTTTACGGCTTCTTCGTTCACAAATTGACCGTTTAAGTTGATTCTGCCGTCAGCAGTCAGTGAAATATTCAATTTGCTTGGCGCTGTTTGATCACCGCTGGCTGCTTTTGGCAAATTCACGTTGATCGAAGGCTTGATAAACATTGGGGCTGTCACCATGAAGATGATCAGAACCACCAGGATGATATCGACCAGAGGGACAACGTTAATGTCCGCTATGGCTTCGTTGTTTTCCCCATTTTTCATTGCCATGGTTTAGATACCTTTTTTCTTAGCGTAAGCAAGGCACAATTCTTTCACACTCTCCAAGGAGTTAAAGATGCCGCGCACTTGTTTACTGTAATAGTTGTATGCGATAACCGCTGGAATCGCCACGAAAAGACCGGCCGCCGTCGCCACAAGGGCCATCGAGATACCAGCCATGACAGTTTGTTGACCTGCATCTGGAGCGATCGCTAAGTCATTGAAGGCTTTCATGATACCCAAAACTGTACCGAACAATCCGATATAAGGAGCATTGGAACCCAATGTTGCCAGGAAGTTCAAATATCTTTCCAAATCAGGACGCTCTGACAGAGCAATCGTATTAAAGATTTCTTCCAAACCTTTACTGCCAGAAGTACGCAAGTATTTCATTGCTTGACCTGCTGCGCGGCCCTCTAAAGAGTCTGGGTCTTTTGCTAAGTCTTCGATATCTTCAACGCTGTTGCTTTGTAGAGCGAGTTTGATTTTTGCGCGGACACGTTGAGATTCATTTGAAACTTTTCTCAAAGCAAAAAATCTTTCAAGGATCATCCCGATACTTAAAACACTCAGAACTAGCAATAACCACAACACAACCTGATCGGCCAAATGAGCAACACCAAAAATTTTCTCTGCAAGCATCGAGCTGTCCTTTCAAAACTTTGACTAGCTAAAATTATTGATCCATTATCTCTAGATCCATGACACATGGTCAAGATATGCAGAGAATCATTTTAGCCTTCGCACTATGCCTGATGAGCCTGGTCCAGATTGGTTGCCAATCAAGTGACAAGGCTTCCATACTCATTATCGCTGCAGACAATCTTGCAGTGTCGGATATCTCTTGCTCTCCAGATAACATCTCAGGCACTAAGTCGGGTTTTCAGTTGCTTTGCAATGAGTCAGTGCGCTTCACTCACGCGTTCACCACTTCCACACTGAGCGCACCCGCGTTGAGTTCTATTTTGACAGGTCTTTATCCCTACCAACATAACGTGCGACATAATGGTGCACCTGGTTTGGCCCCTGAGTTTGAATTGGCATCAGAAATTGCCGTTCATCAGGAATATCGCACCAGCTTTTTCACAGGGGGACCACCGATCTTTCGCCGCTCGGGATTAAATCAAGGCTTCGAACTATTTGACGATTCCGTCGTCCCGGCGTTTTCAAATTTATTTCGCCCATTTAAGAAAAACTCTGCGAGTTTCATGCAGTGGCTTCGTCACGACGTTGGCAACGGCCCCTTTTTCAGCGTTATTTACGCACCGGATTTGCAATTTACCAATACGATTACAACCACAGAATTGGGTGAAACCAGAAATTTAAGCTTTGAATCACAAATGGATGAGTTTGACGAAAGCCTTCACGAGCTTTTCAGTCAGATGAAAACGGCTCGCCGTTGGGATAATACGACCGTGATCCTGGTGGGCCTCAGTGGTCACGAAAATGGTGATCATCGGGATCTGTCAACTTTGAATCTGCACTCTGAAAACACGCAAGTGGCCTTATTTATCAAACCAGCTCAGAAAAAGAAAACCGATCAACCGATTTATTGGAAAGTCGATCAGAATGTGAATCTTGCAGATCTGGGCAAAACACTTTTTGAACTTCTCGGGGAAAGCGTTGTGGAAAACGACAATAGCGATTTCCCGGCTCACTCCTTGGCTGGAGTTTTAAAAAGTCCCTCTGCCGATTGGCCCGAGGATCGTCCCTTCATTTTAGAAAGTGGTTGGTCCCTTTGGAGAAATGCGGGGCCGTTGCGTACCGCTGCGATTTCACACCATGTTTTGTATATCAACGACGCGACTCCCAAGTTGTTCAACACTTTGATTGATCGCATGGAATTAAATCCTTTGCCATTGCTGCAACAAAGTTTGCTTCCGACCACCGATCGTATCCAAAGTTTACTTAAGAAAAATCAATTTCCACCCTTCACTCCTCCGAATGAAGAATGGATGGCCAAACTAAGCATCCCCTACAATCGATGGACTCGGCCTGACCAAGAGCCACAGCTTTTGCGAGACCTTAAACGCTTAAGCAGCAACAACAGTCACAGCCTCAATCTGCTCAATTGGACAGCCCAAGTCGCGTTAAACCAAAAGGACTGGGAAACTCTGCGAACCCTTGGCAAAAAAAACGGTGTGAATCTGTGGCAGTATGTCGCCGAAAAGAATTTGAACAGTAAAAATCAGAAAAATGTCGATCCTTGTATTGAGCTTTTGTCGATCAAAGAAATCGACAGCTCTCACCTGAAAGAATGTAACGACAATCTTTTTATTGAACTGGTGGACTGGCTTCGTTCAGACATCCGCGGACTTTCCAAGGAAACTCAACGCAAGAAGTTTGAACGCTCGTTTAAGAACTATATGCTGGATCAAGAAATCCAACGCAGTAATATTGCTTTAGGGATGATCTGGGATACAGCCCGCGAGAACAACTATGCACCATCGCGTACGGAGTTGGCATTGCACCTACCGGAATATGCTAAAATCCGCTCTCAGGTTTATAAATCATTGGCAACAATTGATCAGGAAGAATAGTTAAACGGCAATCAAGCCCAACCAGAACGGCAATTCCGGCTCTTCTTGAACCATCGCTTGCGTGATGAGATTCAAATCCGTTTCATAGGACTGCAATCCCCACAACGCTGTCGCCACCGACGTTCCAGCCAGTAACACTAATTTATCACCCTCGTTCACATGCGTGTGACCCGTTTGAATATTGACGGTGGGATCCAAACCTAATAGCTGGGCTGGCAGAGGAGGCAGACTCATGCCATCGCGAAGTTCGGATGCAAGGTCACTGGCAACACTGAGCGGTTGCACGCGCTGATTCTGCCTTTGCACGAAGATACTCGGTGCGCCCACTTGCGCCCAAGCTACTTGCGAACCTCTTTTAAAAAGCGCCAGGACTTCGACACCTGAGGCGTATTCTTTACGATTTTCTCCCCGGTAAAGAGCATCGTTGGCGATCATCAAAGCCGTGCGCACATAGTTCGCCTCGTCACTGATACAAGTCAGAAACTCAAAGGGAGAAGTCACTTCAACGTCGGCCTTGGCGGCACTCACATATTTCACGACTTCATTTAAAGCGCGCTCGCCGTGCTCGGGTTGCCCCCAAGCCGTTACCACCACGATCAATGAACCGTCTTCCTCCACGTGAATCTGTGGCTTAGGACGCATGATCTTGCTGCTATAGGAGCGTTCCTGCAATTTCATTCTACATGGCTCCGTATTTTTTAAGCTTAATATAAGCCTTTTTGTAGTACTCGCCGTCAGAAATATCGAGTTGAAGGATCTTCTTCCATTTGTCTTTAGCGCCCGCTTTGGATTCGCCGCCATCGACGTTACCATAGCTTTCTTCAAGAATACCTTCTTGATAAAGAGCCATCATTTGTTTACGAAGCTCAATAACGATCTTCTCGATTTTTTCAGGCAATTCCGGATTTTCCGGGTCAATGGCTTTCGCATCTCTTAAAGCGCCGATGGCCGCCTTCAGATCTCCTGCTTGATAAGCTTTATCTGACTTATCCAGATAGATCTTAATCTTCATGTTCATCTGAGTGCGAACAGATGCGATATTTCTTTGGGCAATTCCTTTATAACCATTTGGGTCCGGAAGTTTCGAATTCACCACATTGGTATATGCGTCGATGATAGCCAAAGGCTTCTTGCCGACCTTGTGAAGGGCTTGAGCCTTCTCGTAAATACCTTTAAGGCGGGCCACTTTAGCCGCATAATCTGCGTTCGCCGCTTTCCTGACTTCACGAGCCGTCGTCAAAGCTTCAACTTGAGTTTTCAAATCCAAAATTTTCGGATGATCTGGATTAAATTGCAAAACTGAAGTTAAGCAGGAATCCATCTCGTCCATGGTGATATTGGGATTGATCTTTTTCTGACAGACAGCCACTTGAGCAATAATTTTTTGCTCAGCCTCGGCTTTGGCTGCTTCGATATTGGCAATACGAATTTTTTCCTGTTCCAAAAAGATCGCCTCTTTAGCCAGACGTTGAATCTCTTTGGTGTCTTCATAGTCAGGAACTAATTCGTGAATTTTTACGATTTCATCCTGAGCCAATTGATATTTCCCCTGCATATAAAGATTTTTGGCATCTTTATAACGCTGACGAATCAAAGACTGTTGCTCTGGTTTCAATTTATTGAAAACCTCTTGTGGAGAACCTGGCGCAGCCACGGCTCCCGGCGTGCCTTTAGGAGCCGAATCACCGTCGCCACCTTTCAACACATAAACAACCACCAATAAGGCCACCGCGCCGATCATTAATTTCGGACGATGTTTTTGGAAATCAAATTTAGGCTTTGCTTCAGGAGCAGGTGCTACAGGTCCCGGCATTTGACCGTAACCTGAATACTGCATCGGAACGCCACCTTGTTGTTGATAAGGAGCGACACCGTAACCTTGATGATCGTATTCTGCTGGCACCGGATTAGATGACATCTGCACCAATGGATTTGGTGGCGCCACTTTCACCATTTCCAAACGAGTTTGAAAATGAGCATCATGCAATTCAAAGAAAAGATAATTATCCAGCACTGTGATCGCATCACCGCTGCGAATAGACGTCAGATCCGTGGAGGAAATCGGATTTCCATTTACCAAAGTTCCATTCACACTGCCCAGATCAATAATCTGGTACTGATTACCATTGCGACGAAGTTCAAACTGACGACGGCTGACGCGTTGATCGCGAATCTGAATGTGACAGGAAGGATCGCGCCCAGCGATCCAGGAATCACCCTCTGCCAAACGAATCAGTTCTTTCGCATCACTATTGGAATCAACGATTTTAATAAATGCTGCTGTCGGAGCAGAACCAACAATAGTTCTTTCTTCTCCACCCGTTTCACCCTGTACTGCTGGCAAATAGCTGCCTTCTGGTTGAGAAGGTGCATCCGTCGCTGCCGTCGGTTGTGCCGCGGGAGAAGACATTAAGAAATCAAATTCATAAGGAGCAATTGTAAAAGTAAAGCCATGATCCAAAGCCACTTGTTGGGTCGGCTCTCCATTCACCATGACTTCGCCATAGCGAGAAATCACCTGCAAAGTCCACTGACCGTTATCCGAGATGATTTTGAAATGTTCGCGCGAAATACCTTTTTCAGGTTGTAAAACGATATCGCAATCCTCTTTGCGACCCGCCACGTAAGCGCGTCCCTCTTCTAAAGGCATGTTATATACAGTCTTTCCACGAAGACGAACTATAAGATGTGCCATATTAGAGACGTCCTCCTTCCAGATTTAAAGTACATTCCTCATAGAATTGCTTAGCTTCTTTATAACTTGGATCATCTCGACGATTTTGCAGCATTGTAATCACATTGGAGTAATTGGATTGGCACATACGCCAGTTCTTCTTTTCACGATAACGACTTCCCTGGATCAAATTGAATTTCACCAACTCGTCAAATTTGATTTTTGAGAGATGATAATATCGTTTTGCCAGTTCATTTTCCGGATCCAAATTCAAAACAACCTGGAAAGCTTCACGCGCACGCGCATACTGTCCTTGTTGGAAATCACGGAATCCACGGATAAAGTTTTCCTGCGCTCGTTTATATTGAACGGAGTCATACTTTTCCCTTTTAATATTGATCAATTCCTGAGTGCGCTTTTCTGCCTCCGCCACGTCTTGCATACTGATGGCAGATGTACGAATGGCATTCTGATCTTTGCCTTTTTTAGTCGGAGTCATCAGATACCAACCGATAGCTGCGACAAGCAAAACAATTCCGTAAAAACGGACTTTCGGATTTGCAAGAGTCAGCCCCCCACCACTCGGCGGTCTTGGTGCCGGGCGATGTGCTTGTTGCTGGTAACCCATGCCAGGAGCGTGTCCCATGGGCATTTGTGGTCTGACTGAACCTGGCGGCATGCTCGGCATACCGGCCGCAGGCATTTGTGGCAAACCAGTAGGAGCAATTGGTTTTAAGACTGATGCCGTTGGCGTCGGCATTGGCGGAGCCACAGGCATTGATTGCAATACCGGCTCTGTTGCCACTGTCTCTGGAGTAAAACGAACTTCAGAATCACCAATTTGAATCACCGAGCCCTTATGCAAGATCTCGGATTGGATACTTTCGCCATTCAGCATAACGAAGTTCTTCTGACTCAAATTGACGATCAGGAATTCATTTCCACGCTGACGAATTTCCGCATGCTGACGACTGATACGTGGATCATTCGCCAGAACGATATCATTTTCTGGACCACGTCCGATCGTCGCAGTTCCATTTGCAAATGAGAGGCGAAGACCCGTATGCGGGCCTTTCACGACTTCAATATCAAACTTCAATGCGTCTTTCACCTTAGGAGCTGCTCCCATTAGGATCCTCCCTCAGCCGGCGAAATCGTGATTACAAAGTAATCCACCTCATTTGGCTGTGAAGACATTCCCTGACAACTTAAAATACATGGATGACCGTTGAACTCCAATTGATCGGTATGAATCACTCGGGCATTTTCGCGGGTCTTAACGATCAAGCCATCAATATTCTGCTGTAACGCCACATCTGGAATCGCCTGATACGGTTGACCAATCAGTTGCGCCACCTCAGTGCGAGCCACTTGCCCAAATGAAGCACTTCCCGCCATGATGCGACCCTCTTTAGAAATCGCAATTGCCGGGAAACCAATCAATTGAACCAGATTCTCTGCCTCACCATCTTTATTAACAAATCCACCGATACCACCGGCAGCACCCGCACCCTCACCATGGATATAGCGAGTCAGCAGACTGTTAATATTACCAATCAATGCCTGCAGTGCAGGAAACATGAAATCAACACTGGTGTTGTCGGTTTTATCTCTCATCGCCGCATCCAATTGCTGATTCAAGGTCACCAACGGATACTCAACGAGCTTGTACATAAAGAAGTACAGAACCAATCCTACCAAAGATGCAATCACCAGCGTCTGCATAAACAGACTGATGGCGCGACCATCATCAAAAGCCATGCTGCCAACGTCATACAGAACAATCGCATGAGCTTTCACTGATTGCTCCCCTGTATTCGGATCAAACAAACCAATTGGAAAGCTGGCCCCGATTGTCGTCGAATCCACTTCAACAGACTCTGGGCGCATTTCACGGCGCGCTTGGTGCACAAATGGCAAGTCAGGAGTCGTCCCCGCACGACTGGCCGGAGCCAAGATCATGCCGTCTGACTGCTGCACAATCAGAACCTGTTTCACACCGTCTTCAGATTCCGCCTGATTCGTCGTCAAAGAAGAATAACTGTTTTGCAAAAGGGCTGCCTGATTGATCGTCGCTAACGTCCTGGCGATTGAAGCTGCACGACGTTTACTTTCAGTGATGATGCTGGCACGAGTGATTTGCACCATTGGAATCATCGCCAAAAGTGTTGTGACGAAAATAAAGATCACCACAAAGCCCAAAAGAACCATGCGGAATTCCAAATACGTCGGAATTTTATAAACACCTGGTAAAGCCACACGGTCGATATATTCCATGAATCTTTCCCAAACGGCTTTTAAACCACCCGGGCTATAAGCGGGAGCTGCTTCGGGAGCAGAACCTGGAGTTCCTCCTGGTCCCATCGGCTGAGGCATGCCCATTGGTTGCGGCATCCCTTGTGGCATTGGCATTCCTTGCGGAATTCCATAACCGGGGACTGGCATCACCGGAGCTTGCACTCTTTTTTCAGGAGCTGGAATGATATCCACCAGGACATCATGAATGCCCAGTTTATCTCCTAAGCGCATCAAACCGGTCTGCATGCGCACACCGTTTAAGTAAGTTCCATTGCTGGACTTCAAATCTGTGACGACGATTTTATCACTGTAAACAACGATCTCGCTGTGTTCTTTAGACACACCCGGGCTGGTGATTTTAATATCACACTGCGGAGAGCGACCGACTAGGTTTCTCCCCATTTTTAGCTCTAAAATGCCGCCGGCTTGAGGGCCGGACAAGATTCTAAGCGCCCACATTGAGCTGATCTCCCACTCTGATGTTCAACTTGCTGCTAACACCTGAAGCCATCTCAAAAACAGATCTGGCACCCCATACAGGAAGCAAAAGCCTCCAGGGTTTCACATCTTTATAGATGGCTTTCACTTTCAAATTCTTATCTACAAACACACAATCAATCGCGAACTTCATGAAGAATGTATGGATGCTATTGCATCTTAAAATCCACAAAGCATGATCTTCCGCCAAAGAACTACGACCCAACAGACCCACTCCGCGAGTGCGCATATCATCTGCGACCTCCAGATTTGGGATCAATGTGGTTTTAGTTGTCGAGTTCTCAAGCTTCTTCATCATTATTTTGGTCCATACATAAATGAAATCGCCACCGGTCCAAAAACCATAATGAACACGGCTGGTAAAATAAATAACATCAACGGAATCAGAATCGCTTGCGAGGCCTGCGCACCGGCTTTTTCCGCACGGACGAAGCGTTCCAAACGCATTTGCACTGACTGATCCTTCAAAACCTGGGAAATACTGGCACCCGTTGCTTCAGCGTCGATCAAGACCGCCACAAAGCTGGTAATTTCATTCATATCCAGACGCTCGCCCATTTCTTTCAAGGCTTGCGACTTGGAAGAACCGATTTTGATATCTTTCAAAACAATGTTGAACTCATCCGCCAGAACACTTTTTGTGCCCTGAGCTTTATCCACGATCTTTTGGATCGCCGAGAAAAAGTCCAGACCGGCTTCCACAGACAACGCCAGAAGATCGATAAAGAACGGAAGATCACCGCGCACGGAAAGCTCCCGTTTCTTTTTCTCGCCCTTGGCATGAATTTGTGGAAGATAAAATCCAATCAAGCCCACACCAATCAAACCCGCCACTGGCAAATCCAATTGCAATGAGAAATTCATGATCAACAAGAACACTGGGAACATCACGCCCCACAATAACTGCAAACCAATGAACTCATCTTCGTTCAACTCTTGCGACAAACCCGAGGTCATGATGAACTTGCGAACTTTTTTGCGATAAGATTCACTGCGAATTCTTAAAGCATGTTGCAAGGTGAACTGATGCACCAAGGGACGGGAGAAGTTGATAATTGGATTTTGCGACTTAACCGGCTCATCATTGTTGGCCCAGGATAGTTGTTGCTTGTCCTTGTTGCTCGCAAAGATGGAGTTCACGAATAGGAAGACCGCTACTCCTGCTAGGAGCAGACCCAAAATCAGCATTAACTCTGCGCTTCCCATTTTGGCCTCTTCGTGTTCTATTCAGACTCATGAAAACATTGATCCTGGCTTCAGAGTCTCCACGCCGTAAACAACTGCTTCAACAAGCGGGTTTTTCATTCGACGTCGTATCAGTAAAAGTATCGGAAATTCCTGACAAAAACCTGAATGCTACGGAACAGATTTTGGACATTGCCAGACGTAAAGCGAGAGCGGCTTTTACTCACCTAAAGTCCAGTAAAGTACAGGAGTTTACTCTCATTTCCGCTGACACCGAGGTGATTTACCAGGGCCAGCTTCAAGGAAAGCCTGCTGACAGGGATGATGCCTTTCAAATGCTGCGACGTTTGTCTGGAAAAGTGCATGATGTTCAGACTGGTGTCTGCATTATCGACTCGACCACCGGGAAAGAGCTGTCTCAAATTGAAACGACAAAAGTTTTTTTCAAGAATCTGACGGATCAGGAAATCTGGACCTATATTGAATCCGGAGAACCGATGGACAAGGCTGGCGCCTATGGAATTCAAGGTCTGGGTGGGAAGTTCGTGGAAAAATACGAAGGCCCCTTCGACAATGTCGTGGGCCTTCCAGTAGATCTTGTAAAATCAATGCTCGCAAAAATTTAGAAAACGTATTTCCAGCCAAGGATCAAGCCGACACCTGTACCGCGATCAGTCTCCAATGTGACGTTGTTCACTGTTTGCGTGTAGCCAAAAGCTGTTGTGCGAATCTTTGCTTCCAAAGCATTGCTTGCAGAAATCATATAGCCCACACCAGCTTGGATACCAACTCCAGGCTTAAGATCCTTAACTTCGCCCTCGTCCATACCAACCAATGGAAAAGATGTATTTATTCCGAATGGAATGTACAACTGTTTAAAGCGGTAAATGGCATTTCCCTCAAAACCAATAATCCCCAGATATTCATCTTTGGTCGTTCCAAAGATCGTCAAGCTTTCATCTTTTACTTTGCGACCCAGATCAAAAAATCCCCCGACGGAAAAGCCCCAGGCATTTTCACCCCAAAGTAAGAAATGAGCGTCGATACCAAGACTCGCAGAAGATTTTAAATCGTATTCTCCGGATGTCGTGGTTGTTCCTGTGGTCGTTTTTGCGTCTTTGAATTTCATGTCACTCATCGTATTAAGATAAGCTCCGAGGACAAAGTGCCCCGAGTGAGAACCCGGGCCGCTGCTGGAAGTGCTTTTGCTGTCGTCCTCTTTCATCGCAGCGATTTCGTCTGCAGATCTTTCCTGAGCTCCGACATTTATTGACAACAAGAGTGCAATAGCTAAAACGATCTTTTTCATGAATCCTCCAAGATGAATCAATCGTCACTAGTTTACGTCAGGCCGGGGCTTCTTTAAAATTGAAAATTTTCGCCTCGACCAAGTATTTCTGCACATATTGATCGTCTTGTACTGAACTTCCACGAACTAGAGCAACCACTCGGCTCCAAGGCCGGAAATCCCAGAACTTGTCTTTTAAAGCTCGGGTTTTTGCGGCACCTGTTACCACCATAGCAATGATTCCACTCACGGCCCGCAAAAATGAGTTCAACGTTTCGCGATTCTTAATCTTTAAAACCAACTGAAGATGATCGCCGCCATTTACAACTTCACGCAATTGAATGCCATAAAGACGAGCTTGGGTCGCCACAACCTCTGAAATATTTTTCCAATTCTTATGATGGCGAAACGACCAGGCCCCTTTTGCCTGAGACGACTGTAACACCACATGCATCGCATGCTTGGTGCTGATCGGTCGCGCTTTTTTCGCATGACTGCGTTTTAAAAGCGCACCCCCGAACTGCTTATGAATTCGCAGCCGAGGGTCCTGAGATTTGTATATCGCTATTCGGGAGGAGCGGTACATGAACCATGTTATAGGAGCGCCCCTAGCCTTGGTCAATAAAAAAGTAGCGATGGTATTTTAAAAGTTAATTTCCGCCAATTAATGCGATCGCAACGCAGCAAAGATGGCGGAGCGAGCAAAAGGTTGGTAATTTCACGACATGAGCTTTCAGGAAATTCGTGCTGAAATCGGCGCCGACAAAATTCTTGCTGTTTCCAAACTTCAACCCGTTGAAAAGATCCGCGATCTATACAATCAGGGGCAGCGCAAGTTTGGTGAAAACTACGTGCAGGAGGCTATGGACAAACAAGAACAATTGAAAGATCTCCGCGATATCGAGTGGCATTTGATTGGTCACCTTCAAAAAAACAAGGCCAAATTCGTCGTGGGTCAGTTCGCCTTGATTCATTCTGTGGATTCGCTGGAGCTCGCACAGACCTTAAGTCGTCAATGCGAAAGCAAAAAAGTAACGCAAAAAATTTTGATTCAGGTGAACCTCGCCCACGAGGAAAGTAAAAGCGGCTTCGATAAAGACTCCCTCCTCGCTAAATGGCAGGAAGTCACTGATCTTCCCCACCTGACGATTGAAGGATTGATGACCATGCCTCCCCTGACCGAAACCGGCGAGGAAGTGCGTCGCTACTTCCGCGAGCTGCGTGAACTTCAACAGTCCCTTGCTAAAAATACGGATTTGGCGCGGCACCCACTTAAAACGCTCTCTATGGGAACCAGTCATGATTTTAGAGTCGCCATTCAGGAGGGCGCCACTCTGGTTCGATTAGGCACAATTCTTTTTGGCGCAAGAAATTAACCGAAAAACAGTTCGTCGGAGTCTGACATAGTGGATGATTTCATTTGGCGAATCCCCCAGCTGAAGGTAGGATGAATCTATGAACCCACTTCTCAAAGCTCAAAAAATCGGTTTTCTGGGTGCAGGCAATATGGCGCAAGCCATGATCAAAGGCCTTATCGAAGGCGGAATTCCTGCTAATCACATTTACGCCACCAACAGATCTGAAGGAAAATTGGTAAAGCTGGTCGAACAGTATAAAATCAATTCTCTTCCAAACAATGAAGACCTGATCGATATTTGTGACATCATCATCCTGGCGGTAAAACCTCAGGATCTCTTAACGGCTCTCGAGCCCGTTGGAAGAGCTTTCGATGAAAACAAAATCGTGATCAGCGTTGCCGCTGGTGTGCGCATGCAAATGCTGGAACGTTTCTTAAACGGAGCACGCATCGCCCGAGTCATGCCAAACACACCTTCAGTGATTGGTCGTGGAGTGATTGGCTATCTTTTGAATGAAGATGATGACGATGCTTTGGAAAGCACCGTCGAAGACTTATTTGCGCCACTGGGCCGTGTAATCAAAGTTACTGATGAAGATCAGTTTGAAGCCTTGATGATTTCCTGCTCCAGCGGAACAGGATTTGTCTTTGAAATGATGATGTACTGGCAGGATTGGATCGAAGAACATGGATTTTCGATCGAAGAAGCTCGCGTCATGACGATCGAGACATTTGTGGGAGCTTCCTTGTTAGCTGCCCAGGCTCGTGAGAACGTCGAAGACCTGCAAGCCCGTGTCACTTCAAAAAAAGGTGTGACCGCAGCTGGACTTCAGTCCATGAGAGAACTGGAAATCGAGCGCGCCCTAAGAATCAGCTTCGAAAAGGCCGCGATGAGAAACAAAGAAATGGCCCGGGAAATCAAATAACCTTGCCGGGCGCCTGAATAGACTTTTATCCTTATTTCATAGTGTTCAAGGAGGAACAGACATGAAAATCACACCCATTGATATAGCTCATAAATCATTTGGTAAAAAAATGATGGGTCTCGACACTGATGAGGTTATGGATTTCCTCCAACAGGTCGCAGCACAAATGGAAGCATTGATTCAAGATAGAAACGCTCTTAAAGAAGCCCTTCGCGAAAAAGAACTTTCCTTAATGGAATACAAAGAGCGCGATCAGGTTTTGAAAGAAACCATCGCAACGGCAACTCAAATGGCGGATCGCTTGCGCCAAGACGCTGAACGCGAAGCCAAACTTATCACGGCCGATGCCAACCAAAAAGCAGAGATCATCACTCGTGATTCACGCGATTCATTGAAACGCATGTATCAGGAAGTGAATGAGTTGAAGCGCGCTCGCATGCAGTTCGAAGCGAACTTGAAAGCCCTGGCACAGGCTCACTTGTCTTTGCTTGAGCAAGGTGAAAAGTACATGCCACAAATGCATTTGCAAAACCAAAATTTTGTAAATAACCCAACGGGTACGGGCACCGCAACTGGCGGCAACACTCGCTCAACAAATATTTCTCCGCTTTCCGCTGAGTAGTTTTTAAAAGTGATTGAAGAAATCAAAGGTGGAGTTCGACTCCACCTTTTTATTCAGCCCAAGTCCTCTAAGAATCAAATTGTGGGTCCCCACAACGGCATGCTGAAAATCAAGATAACCGCCCCGCCCGTCGATGGCGAAGCGAATGCGGAACTGATCGAATATCTTTCTAAATTTTTTAAAGTTCCCAAGCGCAATATCACATTGGTGAAAGGCGATACGGGCCGACAGAAAACTGTCGACGTCGAAGGCATTTCTTTGAGCGATGCTCAGGCCTTAGTGACCGCGGCGCTTTAACTCCACTTCAAATTCAGTTTTATCCAACTGCTCTTGAATACTCGTGGTTGTTGGCTTCTTTTTCTTTTTCGTTGGACGAGGTTTGAACTGCTTTTGATCGACACCATCATCCGTGGCTTCTCTAAATCCGCGAGTACTGGGTGTGCTGATTTGTGTATCGGAACGATCGTACATATTCGAACGACCCACCGGAGCAGAACTCGAAGCCGGAACCGACGCCGGGATATATCTGTCTTCGGTATAACCTTCTGTCATATCAAAGCTATATCGAAGAAAGCCGCCAACGTGATAACCGGCTGCTGCATTTTCACCCGCCACGGTCGCGCCACCATTCACCTGCAGACTCCACTTGGAATCAATCATACAGGTTGCATAGAAAAGTGTGTCTATCAAAGACGGATTTACAGAGTAGAATTTGTAAGATCCCGCATTCACATTTTGCAAATAGGCATTGCGAACATATTTTTTGCTGGTGTCGGTATCGTCAGTAATGGACTGACTCCCAATCAACTCCCCGCCGAAACGAAAGGAATTGGCTTTTAATTGCAAACCCGCGCCCCACGGCATCAATGAAGATCGCCCATCAGCGCGATAATCATATCCAAGCCAGCCATACATGCGAACTGTGCCGAAATCTTTTTGAGCCGTCATGCGCCCCCAAAATTCAAAGACTCCTTCAGAATTTAAAGCATCATCGCCGGTTCCATTGACCTCCTGAAACGGAATCAACAGACCGAACTCAGGAACCAATTGCACAACACCGTCGTACACAATGAAATCAAGCCCCCCAACCACGTCCGTAAAACTCGTGTTGGTGCGCGTTGCGACGGAATTCTTACTTTGCGCAGAGCTCATCGTGCCCGAGGCAAAAACCGACCAGTTCTTAGTGGGCATATAACGGGTACTGAAATCCATATCCAAAAGTTGGTAATGGTTTCCACTGGTTAGGTTGCTTGAGCCATTTCCAAAGTTTTCATAATTGGCTTCCGAATAAAAGAAATTCGTGCCCAATTCGAAATCCCAGCGATCCCGGCGAAACTCTTTGTAATTATCAAAGGCCCTCGCAGTGGAACTTACCACCAATAAACTCATTAGGATCGCGCTCAAACACTGAAGATTATTTGCCATTTTCATAAGTTCCTAATAATAACAAGCCCATGACCACGACATCAAACAAATCACAGCTCGCAATCATATTTTTTACCGTTTTCCTCTACCTTGTGGGCTTTGGTGTAGTCATTCCGATCATCCCACTTTTAAGTAAAAACTTTGGAGCAACAGCACTGCAAACAGGTTTGCTACTCTCAGTTTATTCCTTGATGCAGTTTTTGTTTTCTCCGTTTTGGGGCCGCCTAAGTGATCGCATGGGTCGCCGCCCGATTTTGTTGTTCTGCCTTTTGGGTGAAGGACTTTCTTATATTTTGTTTGCTTGGGCCCGCAGCTTGGAGTGGCTATTTGTAGCCCGCTTACTTGCCGGCTTTTTCGGAGCAAGTCTTTCCACCGCGTCCGCTTATATTTCTGATATCACTCCAAAACACGAACGCTCCAAAGGCATGGCTTTGATCGGCGCTGCTTTCGGATTAGGTTTCGTTGTCGGCCCAGCTTTGGGTGGCTTGCTTGCAGTTTGGGGTCACCACATCAATCAAGCTCCGCACTTTGATACATCCTTTTCATTTTGCTGGGTGGCGGCCCTGTGTTTTGCAAACTTCCTTTTCGGTCTCAAATATCTGAAAGAATCTTTATCAGAGAAAAGCGAATCAGCTGCTAAGAAAAAACGTTTTTCTGTTATGTGGCACTATCTGAACATTAAAACTGTCGGTGCGTTGATGACCGTATTCCTGCTTTCGTCTTTAGCGATGTCAGGAATGGAAGCCACGTTGATTTTATTCATGGGAGATAAATTCCAGTGGACGATCAAACAAGTAAGTTTCGGTTTTGCTTACATCGGTTTGATTATTATTTTCACGCAAGGTTTTTTGGTTCGTCGTATGTTGCCCAAATTTGGCGAGCGCCAGGTTTTGCGTGTGGGTTTAATTTGCTTCGCCGTGGGATTAACGACCATTGCGTTCTCTGACACTTTGTTTGGAATGGCGATTGCGATGACATTGCTTTCTTTAGGTAATGGTCTTTCAAATCCATCTGTTCTGGGCAGCATCAGCCTCCTCACCGATTCCAAAGAACAAGGTGCTGCCATGGGAGTTACACAAAGTATGGCTTCCTTAGGACGTATTTTGGGGCCCGCATTGGGTGGAGCTCTTTATGGCAGCGTTGCCATGACGGCTCCCTTCTGGGCTTCGGGCACACTCGCATTTGCCGCATTGGCCATCGTCATTATCAACTTCAAAATGATCCCCGATCATGCACGTGTAGGTTAAGCAGATGGATTTCACACAAATTGGATACTTTCAGTTTAATAATTTAATCAAAGGCCGCATTCCCATGATCCTGGTGAACTTGGGTGTCGACTTAAAAGCACATTACGGCCACGTTGAAGGTCTTCACATCGACAACTGTCAAGTCATGGGATCCACTGAAGAAATTGTGAACCAGGTGCAAAGCAAAAATCTTCCTCCCCATTATCCTATCGTCATCATCGACCAGGACGGATCGGCTTGTACTCCCGTTGTTGAAGCATTGGAAGCAAAAGGCTTCAACAATGTCTACACTCTTAAAAATGGAATGATTGGTTTCGAAAAAGAAAAACAATTATAATAAACGGGGATCACAAAATCCCCGTTTTCTTTTTGGTCAGTACTACGTTAGTTTTTTGTTAATGTTTTTAAAGCAACGACTTACTTCACTCTGTCAATTCTCAAGCAAATATTCGGATTTTCCACGCAAAGCACCGACAAGCGACATAAATCGATAATCGGTTGTTGGCCCAGTCAATTGTCTATATCATACTGACATCGTTAACGGATATAACGAACAAATTAACCAAAACTTTTTATAGAAGGACATTTAATGAAAAAGTTTTTCATCGCCGCTTTGGCAACGACAACAGCTGTATCTTCAGCACAAGCAGCAGGCTCATTGAATTTTGATGCACGCGCAGACTACGATACTTCAACGTATACGGACTCTGCATTGCAAGATTCAAACAAGTTCTACTTCAAGACAATCCGCTTGGATTACCAAGGAAAAGTAAACGAAGACCTTTCTATGCGTCTACGTGCTGCTTACAATAAAAATGCAACGCAAACTGCAGGCGCTGGTGACAACTCTCAAACAGCACTTGAGTTCGCTTACTTGACACACAAAATGGGCGACTTTGCTTTGCAACTAGGTAAATTGGGATCTGAATACGGTACATTCGAGTCTCAAACTTCTGGCGCAGACTTGTACCTTACTTCTCAAGCCTATACTAAGACAGGTCCTAACGGAAACTTGGCTGGTCAATGGTTGAATACATCCAGCCTACTCTATGTGTTGGGTGCGAAATTGGCTTGGAACATGACTCCAGACCAATCTCTCTCTTTGGTAGCGTTCAAAACTCCAGATGGTTCTGTTACTCCAACTGCTCCACCACCAGCAGCAACTTCAAATGCAATGATGGAAGGTCTTATCTATAAAGGCGCTTTCATGGATAAAACATTTAAAGTTATGGCTTCTTACCACTACGGCACTGGTACACCAACTAAAGACACTTACAACTTGTACTCAGCTGGTATCAACTGGACATTCGCTTCCGCTTGGAACTTGGAAGTTGATTACACGGCTTCTGATTACAAAAAAGATTCTACAGGTGGCAAAGACAATATCTGGTCTGCGATCGGTAAACTTGCTTACACTGGTTGGGAACAATGGACTCCACGCCTTGAGCTAATCAACTCTCAAGAAAAAGTTGAGACAAGCGCAACTGCAGTTAACAACGGAACAAACAAGTTCATGGGTTACGGCGCAGTACTTGAATACAAACCAATCGCTGACACTAACTTCCGTTACCACATCGCTTACAGTAACACGACTGAAGAGTTCTCCGACAGAACTGCTCCATCTGTTAATGCTAAAGACGCAAAAGTTGACCAAATCACGATCGGCGCACGTATCAACGCTGACTTCTTGAAATAGTCAAAAGAGTCGCATAATCGACTTTTATCAAGGGAGGCCTCACCGCCTCCCTTATTTTTTGCCCTCATTTCGACACGCCGCACACCCAAAAACCGGCAGGCACCTTTTACGAGTAGGTTTTCCGAGCTGGATCTACCCTAAAGTGCTGGAATCTGATAGACTCAAACGGTTAAAAATTTTATTCCGACAACGTCGGAGTGCAGACCTATTGGGGTGTTCAAATGTCAGAACAATTATCAGATCGCTACAATCCCGCGGATGTAGAAAACAGAACTTATCAATGGTGGGAAAACGCCGGCTATTTCAAAGCGCAGGACAAATCCACAAAACCACCATTTTCAATTATTCTTCCGCCACCCAACGTCACTGGTTTCTTGCACATGGGTCACGCTTTGGATCACACGATTCAAGACATCTTGATCCGCTGGAAACGCATGAGCGGTTACAACACCATGTGGTTACCAGGTACGGACCATGCCGGTATTGCCACTCAATCCGTGGTTGAACGTGAACTTAAAAAAGAAGGTGGCAAAACTCGCCACGAATTAGGCCGCGAAGCTTTCGTTGAAAAAGTTTGGGATTGGAAACATCAATACGGTAATCGCATTTACTCGCAAATGCGCCGCCTGGGCGACTCTTGTGATTGGGATCGCGCTGTCTTTACTTTGGATGAAGGCGTTTCAAAAGCTGTTCGTAAAGTCTTCGTAACTCTTCACCAAAAAGGTTTGATCTATCGTGGTCAACGCCTGGTGAATTGGTCAGGCCCCCTTGAAACAGCAATCTCCGACTTGGAAGTTGAACACAAACAAGTTAAAGGTGCTCTTTACCACATCAACTATCCTTTGGAAGATGGTTCAGGCTTCCTGACTGTAGCAACGACTCGTCCCGAAACGATGTTGGGCGACACTGCTTTGTGCGTTCATCCCGATGACGAGCGCTACAAGGCATTGATCGGTAAAACTGTGATCGTTCCTTTGATCAACAGAAAGATCAAAATCATCGCTGACACTTACGTTGATAAAGCCTTTGGTTCTGGCGTGGTGAAAATCACTCCGGCGCACGATTTCAACGACTACAAAATTGGTAAAGCTCACCATCTTGAATTCATCAATCTTTTGACTAAAAAAGCCGAGATGAACGAAAACGCCGGCCCATACGCTGGTATGAAAGTGGCTGATGCTCGCAAGAAAGTTGTCGAAGACCTTAAAGAAAAAAACTTGCTGGTAAAAGAAGAGCCCCATGTTCACTCGGTAGGTCACTGCTCTCGTTCGGGCGCAGTGGTTGAGCCCTTCTTGTCTGAACAATGGTTCGTTAAGATGGAACAACTGGCAACTCCGGCAAAACGCGTGGTTGAAAGCGGAACTATCCGTTTTGAGCCCGAGTCGTGGACAAAAGTTTACCTTCACTGGTTAAACAATATCGAAGACTGGTGTATCTCTCGCCAATTGTGGTGGGGCCATCGTATTCCGGTTTGGTATTGCAACTCCTGCAACCATCAAACAGTTTCTGAAACGGACGTAACAGCTTGTGAAAAATGCGGTAAGCACGATCTTCATCAGGATGATGACGTTTTGGATACTTGGTTCTCCTCTGCTCTTTGGCCGTTCTCCACAATGGGTTGGCCAAACGAAACTGAGACATTGAAAACGTTCTACCCAACCAGCTACCTGGTAACGGGTCACGATATTATCTTCTTCTGGGTTGCACGTATGATCATGATGGGCCTGGAGTTTAAACGTGATGTTCCGTTCAGAACGGTTTACATCCACGGTTTGGTTCGCGACTCTCAAGGCCGCAAGATGTCCAAATCTTTGGGGAACTCAATTGATCCGGTAGAAATGATTGATAAGCACGGCGCCGATGCCCTGCGCTTCACATTCGCCGCTCACTTATTCTCGGGTAAAGACTTTAAGTTCAGCGAGCAACGTCTTGAGGGCTATCGCAACTTTATGAATAAGATCTGGAATGCGGCTCGTTTCGCACTTTCAAATCTTTCTGATTTCAAAGTTCCTGCCGAAGGCGCAAAGGCTTTGCCAAACAAAGCCCACATCAGCGTATTCGACAAATGGATCATCACGAAGCTTGCGGAAGTAACTAAAGAAGTTGAAGAAGCCATGGAACAAGAAAGATTCTCTGACGCTTCCACAGCTTTGTATCAATTCATCTGGAATCAGTTCTGTGACTGGTATATCGAGTTCACGAAACCAATCATGAACGGTAATAACGCCGAGGAAAAAGCAGCCACTCAGTTGGTCATCGCACAGGTACTAAATCGTATCATGCGTTTGCTTCACCCGTTCACACCGTTTATCTCTGAGGAAATTTACCAAAAACTTCCCATCAGAGGCGAAGCTTGTATCGTGGATCAATACCCGACAACTCGTAACGATAAAGAATTCCTGGGCTTGGCTTCCACTGAAGCCGCATTTGAAATCGATATCGTAAAAGAAGTGATCACAGCGATGCGCAACGTCCGTGGCGAAAACCGCATCAGCCCGGCGATCAAGTTAAATGTCCGTTTGGGCGTAGCGAACGATCAAGTGAAAAACATCTTGGAAAACAATCGCACGGCTTTGATGACAATGGGTCGTTTGGAAAAAATGGACATCGGCGCTGAAGGCAATTTGATGAAATGTGCCGTAGCTCCGGTGGTTGTTAAAGATGCCAGCGTGAAAGTAATTATCCCACTTGAAGGTCTGGTTGATTTCGACGAAGAAATCAAACGTATCAACAAGGCGATCGAGAAGTTCAACAAGGACATCTCGATTTTGTCTGGCAAACTTTCGAATGAAAAATTCGTAGCAAATGCCGACGAAGACGTGATCGCAGCAGACCGCGCGTTGTTAGCTCAATCCAAGGTTCAGCTAGAATCCTTGAAAGACGCTCTCACTCGCTTCCAATAAAAGGTGCCTGGTTGCATTTACGAAAAAGGCTTCCAAATCTGGAAGCCTTTTTTATTTTCAGGCCCAAAAACTGCAAAAGCGACTCTTGCTTTCGCAAGGTCGCCTTTGGATGGACTCACCTCCGGTTACCGAAGGAGGTCCGAATGGACAATAACAGGTATTGTTCTTATCGGCAGATATTGAAACTTATTAAGCAGATTCTTGTGATCATTTTGGTTGTAATCAAAATAATCCGCGAACTCTTTTAACAACAAAATCTCTTACCTCTGGAACGTTTCCGATGCCCTCGGCCAATAGGCCTTAGGACCAAGGACGGGACTTAAAATCCCACGGAAATGAGTCCAAGGGCCTTGCGGAAGCACCCAGCGTCTAGTTACAAGAACAGGCCATTTTTTCTGAATCAGCGTCGCTGCAGCGGAAGTATTTTCCCAAATGACTGGCGACGAAGGAATGAACTTTGCCATTCTTTTCAACGTAATCGATTTCGTCGCCGTTCGCGAAATTCACCTGACTGGATTTCGCTGTCGCAACGACTGTTCCATCAGCGGATAGCTTTTGAATTTCTTCATCGGTCGGATTGTCAGTCAGTTCTTTATCCAAATGAATGTCGCGAACTTTTCCCGTCACCAGCATCGTATAATGCTGAACTTTGCGCGCTAAGGAATTCGTGCGATCTGTGGAATATTCGACATAGACGCGGCGGATTTCGCCATATTTGGTTTTATAATCAACCACTGTCCACTTATCTTGAACGTTTAAGACTTCACCAAAGGTGGCTCTCACGATCTTGCTTAAACCGGTCACAGCAAGGTCATCTTGCGAAGACGGAGCCGTCACCTCAATCCCCAGGCACTCACCCATGACCGGAGCATTTTTTGCCCAGGCTTCATGCAATGCTGGACTTTCCATTTGCGTTGGCAAAAATCCAGAAACTTCATTTTTAGTTTTATCTTCAGCGGAGTAATTGAATTCGGGCATATCATCAGGGAATTGCCCCGTGTGCCCGGCTCTTTGTTTAAGAATGAATGTACTGACGGCAACCAAGGTCAGGACCACAACGATAGGAATAATGATTTTTTGCTTTGAATTCATCATTCCTTAACTATCGATTTATCTGTGGTCCCGGTCAACGAGGTCTATTTAATAAGACCGATTTCGCGCAAACGCTGCATCAAGAAATCCTGACCCGTAATATCCGCGTATTTTGCGCCTGCGCCTTTGCAAGATGGCAAGCAGCTAAGCATTGCAGTTGGATGAGGATGCATGAAAAAAGGCATGGAGTAGCGGTGTGAGTTCGTTCCATCTTGTGGATTGATCACTCGGTGAGTCGTTGACGGTAAAACATCATTCGTCAGACGAGCCAACATATCACCCACGTCCACAATCAATGTGTCTGGTTCAGAATCGATATCCAACCAAGTGCCATCGCGATCTTTCAACTGAAGACCCGAAGCCGTCGCTGCTGGAAGAATTGTGATAAAGTTGATATCTTCGTGGGCCGCTGCACGCACACAACGAGGATCAACACCCTCTGGAATTGGTGGGTAGTGCAATAAGCGAAGGATGGAATTTCCATCTTTCGTCATGCGCGCAAAGAAATCCTTGTCGACCTCCAATGGCATCGTCAAAGCTTCCAGCATCACATCGCCCGCTTCTTCAAGCGCCGCGAACAATTTCAAGAAATGCTCTTTAAATTCAGGAAGAACTTCAGTCGGCCAGATGTTATCTGGATAAACCGATTTTAACTCACTGGCCACAACCAGTTCACGACCCACATGCCAGAACTCTTTCAAATCCATAACAGGAGAGTCTTTCGCGTGCTCCTTGCCGAATGGAGTGTAACCGCGCTGGAAACCTGCTGTGGGAGAGATATAGGATTTTTTTACGTCTTCGGGAAGGGCATAGAATTTTTCAAGAAGGTCGTAGGCTTTATGAAGATCCGCCGCTTTCACGTTGTGATCTTTCAGAATGATAAAACCGTATTCTTTAAGGCCAGTGAAAAGTTGATCAATGAAGCGGGCTTTTTCAGATCCAGAGCCTTGTGTGTAACTTGCCAGACTCAATGTTGGAACTTTGCGAAGAGTGCTGTTCTCGGCGTGAGAGCTTGTTTCGATCGTTCTCATAAATATCCCCTTTTGATGAGAGGACAATACCAAGGTGCTTAATCCAAAGGCAACAGCAACTAATTATGCGTAAAAAGAATATCAAGAACTCTGACAAAATTTGCGCTCTCAAATTCGAAATGAACATCGCCATCAAACAAACGAACCGCATGTTTATTTCGATATGGAGACTCGCCATTTCCCTCGTAGCCACGATAAACCACAGGGCGAGGATCCAATTTCAAAGTATCCTCGATCACTTCTCGCAATTTTTTGTCAGGATTTCGTTGCTGCCATTGAGCAAGTATTTTTGACGCGTGCTCAGTGAACTCCACCTGGATGGGATCCTTTACCACATCAGATGTCCAGCCTGTTTTAGCGTTCGGAATGGATTCGATCTCAGGGAGATACGGTTTGATATCCAGAATGGGAGTGCCATCCACCAAATCTGCACCGGAAACAATGATGCCATCTTTTTCGACTTTAATTAGCTCCACCAATGACAAACCAATTGGATTCGGACGATGCGGAGTGCGAGTTGCAAACAGGCCGATACTTTTTCCGCCCATGCGTGGAGGATGAACCTTGGCGTGATAGCGAGCGACTTTATTTTGATGGAAGATCCACACCAGCCATACATGACTGAAGCCTTCCAGCCCCTGAAGTGCTTCCTCAGGCTGAAGATCGGCGCGGATTTTCAACTTGGCCCATGCGCTCTTCACCAATCCTGGCTGGCGCGGGGTGCCAAATTTATCCTTAAAGCAGCTCTCAATAAATCCAATGGGTTCCATGCCAAGGGGGTACCCGCTGGGGGTTTGCTGCGTCAAGCAAAAAGGCCGATTTTTGAGATCGGCCTTTCGGTGGTTTTCAATTTTTCGAGTAATAACTAGAAATTACCTGAACGTCTCATCAAACCGTCGCGGTTTTTGATGATGATTTCTTTACCGTTCAAATCGATCAAACCTTCGTTTTTGAACTCAGTCAAATGACGAGACAAGGACTCATTGATCGTGCTTGCCAGCTGAGCGAACTCATTACGAGTAAGTTTAAGATTCAAGGAAATGCCATTTGGAGTTTGTGTCCCGAAACGGTCTGCCAAAATCACCAATTGGTAAGCGATACGTTCTTGAACAGAAGCCAAGTAATGCAGTTGGCTGGTGTTTTCAAAAGCTTCAAGGTCATTCACCGATTGGTTCAAAAGCAATTTAACCATGGGTGAAGCTTGTGCCATCGCAACTTGGATCAATTCACGTGGGTACAACCACAAGACAGTCGATTTCACTGCTTTTGCATGACATTGTGCTGGCGCACCTTTTACCAAAGCCTTGTACCCAAAGTACTCCCCTGGAGAAACAAGTTTTGTCACATATTCATTTGTCGTTGTACGGCCTCGTGCGTGAGAACGATTTACGACAACTTTCACACATCCTGATTGCACATAGTACAATCCTTTAGGAGTATCGCCCTCCTTGAAGATCATCTCCTCTTCTTTAAGGTGAATCACTTCGTAAGGAACATTCGAAGTTGTTTGGATGTTGATATTTTGTTGGCCCATAAAACCTAGGGAGTTAACTCCGCCGTTGAGTATCGTTTGCGATTCCATGCTCTTAGTCCTCCGTGCGTTATCTGAGTTGTTGGTTAACGTTTAGGCCATCCTAAACTGGTATAAAACAAGTGCCTAATTGAAATTAAGACATAACCGACTTGTAAGAGTTAACCATTAGGCGATTGAAATGATTTGCCTTGACTCATAAAGTAGAGCCTCGTAATTTCACCCCGACAAAAAATCTTAAAAAATTTGTGAAATCAAACGCTTATTAAATGCGCAGATGCATGAAATTTAGCGTGTGTGAAGGAATCATCAAATGACAAAAAAGTTTTTCGTTACGCTATTTCTTCTGTCAATCAGCACCACATCTTTCGCAAATATCAAAGTCGGCCTAGTCCTCGATAAAGGTGGTAAGGACGACAAATCTTTCAATTCCGCTGCCTATGCGGGTGCTACGAAAGCAGAGAAAGATCTGCAAATTGAATTGAAATATGTTGAAGCTACAGACACCAACGCAATCGAAAATCTTCACCGCAATTTCGCTCGTAAAAACTATGATCTTGTTATCGGCGTTGGCTTTGCACAGACAGACGCAGTTAAAAAAGTTGCCGCTCAATTTCCTAAAGTAAAATTCGCTATCGTTGATGGCGAAGTCACTGCGGCGAACGTTCGCTCTTTGATGTTCGAAGAGCACGAAGGTTCTTTCCTGGTGGGAGCTTTGGCGGCCATGGCTTCCAAAACTCACTCTGTTGGTTTCGTTGGAGGCATGGATATTCCTTTGATCCGTCGCTTTGCAATGGGTTATAGCGCGGGTGCAAAGTACGTTGATCCAAAAATCAACATCTCTGAAAATTACGTGGGCGTAACAGGCGAAGCTTGGAACAATCCTGCGAAATCAAAAGAATTAGCTCTTGCACAATATGGTAAAGGCATTGACGTGATCTTTGTCGCTGCTGGTGCTTCTAACTCTGGCGTGTTCGATGCTGCCGAAGAGAAAAAGAAATTCGCTATTGGTGTCGACTCTAACCAAAACTGGATGAAGCCTGGCACAATCCTGACTTCCATGTTGAAGGCAGTTGATGTAGCAGTCTACGAAACCATCAAAGAAACAAAGGATGGCAAATTCAAAGCAGAGGTGGCTCGCTTTGGTTTGAAAAACAATGGCGTGGATTACACGCTTGATAAATACAATGAAAAGTTGATCACTCCGGAAATGAAGAAAAAGGTCGACGAGATTAAAAAGAAAATCATCGCAGGCCAGATCCAAGTTCCAGATTACTATAAGAAGAAGTAAGCCCGATGAACCAAGTCCCAGCTGTTGAATTCCGAGGCATCTCCAAAATATTCGGTGACTGCGTCGCCAATGAAGATATCTCTTTCAAAGTTACAGCTGGCACGATCCACGGGATCGTGGGTGAAAACGGCGCTGGTAAATCCACAGCCATGAAAATCCTTTTTGGACTCTACACACCAACCGGTGGTGAGTTCCTGGTTCATGGCACCACTCAGCTTTTTAATTCCTCTATTGATGCTATGAAAGCCAAAATCGGCATGGTCCACCAGCATTTTATGCTGGCGGAACCGTTAACGGCTTTGGATAACATCCTTTTGCAGCAAGAAGGCGGTCCTTTTTCTCTTCTTCCGCGCGCCGAACAAATCAAACATCTAAACGCCGTGGCAAAACGCTATGGATTTGATGTCGATCTTCACGCCAAAGTCGAAGATCTCTCTGTGGGTGCTCAACAACGGGTTGAGATCCTAAAAATTCTGTCGCAAAACTCTGAAATCCTGATTCTGGATGAGCCGACGGCCGTTCTGACGCCGCAAGAAGTTCAAGACTTCTTTAAAAATCTTCGTCAGCTGAAAGCCGAAGGAAAAACCATTCTTATCATCACTCATAAATTGAAAGAAGTGATGGCGCTGACAGATGAAGTGACTGTCTTCCGTGCCGGCAAAGTCATTGGCTGCCGTAAAACTTCTGAAACATCTATCTCTGAACTTGCAGAGATGATGGTCGGTCGCCGCCTGCAAAACCCACACGAGCGCAATACGACCATTGATCCCAAGCCGGTGATCGAGATTCAAAATCTTTGCGCGACTCTGGGAAATCATTCCGTCGAAAATCTAAATCTTACTGTGCGCACCCGCGAAGTTGTAGGCATCGCTGGCGTGGAAGGCAACGGTCAGGATATTTTGATTCGTGCTTTATTGGACAAGCATGCGTTTTCTAAAAAGCACTTGTCTGGAAAAGTCGTCACTCATGGACAATTGGGTTCCTTTCCTGAAGACCGCTTGCGTTTTGGTGTTTTACCAACTCGCCCCGCTTTTGAAAATTACTTGTTAGGCCAACATCGCTCGGCAAAATTTGCGCGCGGTATTTTCCTGAAAATGAAGGACATCATTCAAGCCACTCGCAAAGCGATGGAACAATATGATGTACGTCCTCGTAACGAGAATCTGACGTTTGCAAGTTTTTCGGGTGGCAATCAGCAGAAGCTGGTGGTGGCTCGCGCTCTTTTACAACACCCACAAGCGGTGATTGCGGCGCAACCGACTCGCGGTGTGGATATTGGCGCTATTGAATTTATTCACAATGAAATTCGTGCAGCTCGCGATGCGGGTGCCGGTGTTTTATTGATTTCTTCCGAGTTAGATGAATTGATGGCTCTATCTGATCGCATTTTGGTTCTATATAAAGGTCACTTTGTCGCTGAATTCTCTCGTCAGGAATTTGATGAGATTAAAATTGGCGCAGCGATGGGAGGTGGCCATTGAGACGTCTGTTAGGTTTTGCTGTTGGTCTGATCGCAGCCCTTTCCCTGACTTTCTTAGCAGGTGAAAATCCGCTGAATATTTTCATGATCCTGATTAAGAGCGCCTTTGGTTCAACATATGACCTTGGTATGACTTTGTCTTACGCAACACCGATGATCTTTTGCGGTTTATCCGTGGCCATCGGATTTCACGCAGGCATGTTCAACATTGGCGCTGAAGGTCAGCTGACGATGGCCGCCGTCACGGCAGCCGCAATCGGTGTGTTTTTTCCAAATGTTCCCTTTCCAGTGGCTCCTCTTGTGGCATTCCTGGGGGCTTTGGCAGTGGGAGCTTTCTGGGGTTGGATCGTGGGTCTTTTGAAGGCTTTGCGTGGCAGTCATGAAGTTATCATCACCATTATGATGAACTTTATCGCTGCCGGTCTGGCGAGCTGGTTTGCCTTGAAAGTGATTCCAAATCCTAATTCACAAAACCCTGAAACGGCGATGGTGTCTGCAAACTATATGTTTAAAGACTATGATTTGATAGCCCGTTTCTTTCCCGACACTCCGGTGAATGCATCATTGGTATTTGCGATTATTCTTGCAGTGTTGATGTGGATATTCCTCTGGAAAACCACGTGGGGCTTCGAATTGCGGGCGGTGGGTTCAAATCCCGAGGCTGCGCAACGTTCAGGTATTTCTGCCAAACGCATTCAAATGATCGCAATGGCATTGGCGGGAGCTTGCGCCGGTTGCGTGGCTTTGTCTGAAGTCATCGGCAGTGCGGGTCAATACCGCGTGGGCTTCTCTCCGGATTATGGTTTTATCGGTATCGCGGTCGCCTTGCTGGCTGCTAACAATCCTTTGGGAATTATTGCCGCTGGTTTCCTGATGGGAGCTCTTCACAAAGGTGCTTCCGATCTGGATTTAGAAACTTCCACAATCACTCGTGATTTCTCTCGTATTATTCAGGCCTTTATCATTCTGGGTGTCGCCGCGAGTGCGTACTTGGAATATCGTGTTCGCCGCAAAAGGAAGAAGGACTAATGGATTTCTTTTTCGTGATTTTTGCTTTGGCTTTAGCGACGTTGCGTTTAGCGACTCCATTAATTTTTGCTTCGATGGGCGGCATGATGAGCGAACGCTCCGGCGTGGTGAACGTAGCCCTGGAAAGCTTTATGCTTATCGGTGCCTTTGCCGGCTCTGTGGTCGCGGTTTATTCTTCCTCTGCGTGGCTGGGTTGGGGTGCTGCTTTGATTGCAGGCCTCATCATCGGCGCACTTTACGCCTTGTTTGTAATTGAATTGGGCGCTGATCAGATTGTCACGGGCATGGCCTTCAATCTTTTGGTGATGGGTGTGATTCCTTTTGCCACAAAAATTCTGTTTAACTCCACAGGTTCAACTCCCCCATTGCCGGCGGAATTCCGGTTCACTTATGAACCGTTGATTTTTGCTTTCGCGTTGGTGGCACTGCTGACTTTCTGGTTAAAGAAATCCCGTTCTGGTTTGTGGTTGCTGTTTGCCGGCGAAAATCCGGAAGCCTTGCTTGCCGCTGGAATTAGTGTTCGTAAAGTGCGTTGGGCTGCGGTCTCTTTAAGTGGAGCTTTTGCAGCCTGGGGTGGCGCAAGTCTTTCACTGTTCTTGGCTTCTTCTTATTCACCCATGATGTCAGGTGGTCGTGGCTTTATGGCACTGGCCGCTTTGATCTTTGGTAAATGGAAACCCTTGCCGGCGTTCTTTGCCTGCTTGTTGTTTGCTTTTGCCGACGCGGTCCAAATCCGTTTGCAAGGTGTGCAAATCAGCGGTGTGACCATCCCCGTTCAATTTATTCAAATTTTACCATACATCGTTACGATCGTTGCCTTGGCCGGACTCATCGGCGCCAGCCGTCCTCCCAAAGCCCTGGGCCGCGAACTGTAAAGAAGGAGTTCATCATGTTCAAAATTATTATACCTTTGCTGTTGGTATCTTCCTCGGCTTTCGCTTGGGGCGGCCGTGGTCACGATGCTATTTGTCGTGCTGCCGTTTTCTTGGTTAAAGAAGAAGGTTTGAAAGAATACATGCGCAACAAGCCACAAATGATGGGCCACTTGTGTAACATCCCAGACTTCTATTGGAAAAGCTTGGGCGGCGACGCTGCAAAACACGGCAACCCTGCTCACTTTATCGATATTGAAGTGATTGGACTTAAAGTCGCTGATATCTCCACAGACTATAAGAAAATCATGACGGATTTCACCGGCAAAGAAAACAAATTCAAAAACGACGGAACGACTATTAAAGACATTCCGACAGAATTTGGTTCTGCCTGGTGGAGAGCGGATCAATTCGTCAATCGTATCGCTGCTTTAAAACCTGAATTTGCGGCAGCAAAAGCACCAGCGAACTTCAAAGAAGAACAGGACGAAAATTTTCCCTTCAACAAATTGGCTTATCAAATGGCCGTGGATATGGGCTTGATGGGTCACTTCGTGGGCGACATCTCTCAACCATTCCATACCACAGCTGATTATGATGGCTGGGCTGCTGGCCACGGCGGTATCCACGCTTACTTCGAAGACGCCGTCGTGGGCGAGTTCGATGGAGACCTTGACTGGTTGGTTTTAAAACAAGCTCGCACGATCAAAAATGCGCCGTTCTTGAAACCTGCAACTGTGATCGAAAAAATGAAATCTTTGTCTGTTATCTCCAACACAGAAATTCCAAAGATTCTAAAAATGGATCCTGTGACGAAACCTTCCGAACTAAAAAAAGAACACGGCATGGAAATCAGAACGAAAGCTGAAAGAAAACCGGCTTCTGTGGCTTTCAAAAAAATGAAGCCCGTGATCGTGAATGATATGGCTCGTGGTGCTTTGTTACTTGCGGCCCTTTGGGATGAAGCCTACGTGAAAGCTGGCAGCCCTAAGATTGGCGCTTACAAGTCTTACAAATATCCATTCACCGTGGATTTCGTTATGCCGGACTACTACACTCCACCGACGGAACCAAAAACTGACAAGAAATAGTTCACTTAAAAAGCCGCAAAAAAATTGCGGCTTTTTTTTATATTCTCTCCACCCACCGCGGACAAAACTATAAACATTATTTTACTTAGTTGTCCTTATCTTGACAATTTTCCCGACCAATATCTTTAACAAATGTTGATTCACTCCATCTTCAAGAAAACTTGTTGAAGAATGACCGTCATATCCGAGTTTTCTCTCTGAAATTTAATATAGCCTGAATAAAAGTTTTCCGAGGAGTAGTTCCATGGAGAAATTTAGGATGAAAAATAAAAGTCTCAATTTTAAAATGATTTTCGTCATGTGCCTTTTGCTGGCGGGATCTCTTTCAATCACCGCGATCGGCTTGTCACGATTGCACTCTATGAACGAATCCATTCATGCCTTGGTTAACGAGAAAAGCGCCCGGGTCTCTTTGATTAAAGATATTCGCGGTCTTTTTTATATTCAGCTCATCAACGAGAAAAATTACATTCTGGTCGAAGATAAAAAGGACTTAGTCATCATCAACGAGCGCATGAACAAACGTCATGATGAGATGCTTAAGAAAGTCGAAGAACTCGAAGCGATTTCCACAGAGCTCGGAAAGCAAGAATTAGCCAAGTTCAGATCCGTCTATAATACCTGGTGGAGCAACTCTCATGAACTTCGGGAACACGTTCATGCCGGCAACACCGATCAAGCGGCAAAAATCAGTACTGTCACAAATCGAGAACTTCGTCTGAACGGCGAGGCGATCATTGATTCAACCGTGGACCGCAACGAAAAGAAAATGCAGGAAGAAGTCACACACATGGAGGAGCAATATAAAGCAGCTCGCACCATGATGCTTTTGGTGACTCTTCTTTCCATGGTTATTGGCGGTGGAATCGCGGGAGTGGTGCTTTATAATTTGAGTAAATCCATTAACAGCGTCATCAATAATCTGACTTTGTCTTCCCGCGAAGTTTCCTCGGCCTCCGATCAGATCGCGACGGCAGCCACTGAGCTATCTGAAGCAACCACAGAACAAGCAGCTTCTTTGGAAGAATCGGTCGCAACCATCGAAGAGCTGACTTCTATGATTAAGATCAACTCTGACAACGCAGCGCTAGCCGCACAACTTTCCAAGGATACCAGTGATCTGGCGAAACGTGGTGAGAACGAGATGAGCACTCTTGCCCAATCCATGAATGATATTGCCGCTGATTCCAAGAAAATTAACGATATCATCGCGGTGATTGATGATATTGCCTTTCAAACGAATCTATTGGCTCTGAATGCTGCTGTTGAAGCCGCCCGTGCGGGAGAGCAAGGCAAAGGTTTTGCCGTGGTCGCTGAAGCCGTGCGCACGCTTTCACAGCGCAGCTCTGCTGCCGCGAAAGACATCAGTGAACTCATTCATTCCAGCGTTTCTCGAATCGACAGAGGCAGCATCCTGGCGCAAAAAAGCTCTACGGTGTTGGTTGATATATTGAATTCAGTAACAAAGGTCTCCGCCCTTAATCAGGAAATTTCTTCGGCCAGCATGGAACAATCCAATGGCATCTCCCAGATCAGCAAGGCCTTAAACCAATTAGATCAAACGACGCAAATCAATGCTGCCTCCTCCGAGGAAGCTGCCGCTTCTTCGGAGGAATTGGCTGCGCAGGCGGAAAGCCTAAGCAATGTCATTCAGGAGCTGGCACAGGCGATTCGGGGCAAAGACCATCGCGATGAAAATCAGCTGGCGGCGTCCAAATTCAGCCCCAAAAATCAGAGTTTCAAGGCAACCGAAGTCTTTGAAAGAGCTGGTTAATTTCTGAACTCCTGCCCTATCCACAGGAGCCAATTCGCGGCTCCTGTTTAAAATCTTCCCACCCCAGATCCCATAAATTCGCTTTGACCCGGGCACACACCTCGCAGGGGGAATGAAGGTCTTTAACCTCATGGGAGATACGTATGAAAAAGAGAGTAATGCTAGCAATGGCGATCGTGATGATGTTGGGTTCAGTAAAAGCTATGGCCGAAGTGGATGAACGCCTTACGAACGACGCGATGATCGCGAATGACCTATCTAAATCCGAAACCGCTGAGGCGAATGCGGCGGAAAAAGCTGCTGAAGCAAAAAGATCTGAAATTGAAATGCTTGTAAAAATCAGAAGTCAAATTGACGAGCTTAATAAGAGAACAGACGATTTTGACGAAGTGAAAGTTGGCTCTGAAACCGTGAGCGCTGGACAAGCTCTCTTTGCAGCTGAGGCAGATTATTCATCACTAATTTCAAAGTATGATAAGAAGCATGCAAAAGAGGTTTCGAAAATTTTGGAAAACAGCCTGAACTCTTTGCCTACGTCCAAATAAGAAAATCTATTCCAATTAAACGCAAAAAAGCCCAGGTTGCCCTGGGCTTTTTTTATGATCTCAGCTTGTGAGAATCAAATTACTTAGCCATGTCGCCAGTGTATTTGAAACCAACTACGATCATGTTTTTAGTTTCGTCTTTCAAAGTTGTTGCAGTTGCAAAATCTTTGTCTTTAGTAGACGTGTAAGCTACGTGGTAACGGAAAGCTTCATCAGCTTTAGGTACGAACTCTACACCAAGAGCCCAAGCTTCACGCTTGAATTCTTTTGCAGCTGTATCTGATTTATTTTCAGACATTTCGTACTTAGCAACTGGAACCCAACCATTGATGTTGTAACGAGCTTCGATGATTGTGGAGTTCGTTTTGTTTGTAACTTCAGTTGTAGCAACTTTAGTTTTATCTTGGTTAGCAAAGTACTCGATGTCCAATGTCAAATCAGCCATTGGAGCAACACGAAGAGATGCACCCATGAATGACAAACCGTGTTCAGTTACAGTTGTATCGCTAGTGCCGCCAGTGTAGTTCAAGTTAAGAACCAACATTTTATCCATGAAAGAACCAAGGTAGTTCAAACCATAGATATGGCCACGGTCAGTTGATCTTTCATTTGTAGTTGCACGATCATTCCAAGTTCCAGAGTTAACTTGGTTAGTCAACTGAGCTTCAAACTTGTGGTTTTCAGTCAAAGCGTAAGCAGCAGAGATACCAGAAGAATTTTCTGGGTTCGCCACAAGAGCTTTAGTTTGGTTAACAACTGGTCCAGCAGTCACGTAAGCACCACCAACACCACCATTAGCCATAGAAACTAGGTAAGTATCACCATGTAGGTTTTTTTGACGTTCAAAACCACCAGTGTTCACTTCAAGCTTACCAGCTTTGAACATCCAAGCGCCCATTGCTTTACCAGCCCAAAGATGATCAACGAATTGATCTACAGTCATATTTTTAGAAAGATCTTGAGTCCCAGTGTATGGGCTAACTGCAAACTCTGGAGAGAAAGAACGCAAGTTCCATGCAGATTCAACTACTGCATCACCTACGTTACCGTTCAAGTAAAGACGAGCTACCGATGGCGTGAACAAAGAAGTTCCACCCGTTGTAGAGCCTGCTGCGTTGTCGTAGTCTGGAGTGTTAACGTAATCGGAACGTACTTCCAATTTAACGCCTGCGAATGCGGAGCTAGCTGCAAGAGTAGCTGCGATCACTAAAAGTTTTTTCATAAGATGCATCCTTTCGTTTCGTTGCAAATTTGAACTTTTAATTCGTTTAAAAGTGTTAGTTATACCAAAAAGGCTAATTAGGACCTTCGGCAAGATCAACAACAAAAATGCCGGGAAACAGGTGAATCTCACAAAAAATGGAGTAATTACTTTGTGATTTCTCAAAACTTTGTTGCGGGGAAATTTTTATGTTTCTCAAACAAGTGACCTCAAAATTTTTCTGCACCCACTTCAATCAAACCCGCAGCTGTAGCGATTTTTATGCAGACAAAATGCTTCTGATTCCTCTCTCCCTAAATGACAAAAAATGAAGATATCCACATTGAATTTTCTGATTACTTAGGACCGATACAACTTTGATTGACGCAAAATACCAATCTAGTCTTAAGATCCCAGATGATGGTCTGGCCGCACGACACGATTTTGTCATTTAACTGGACCTAGGTCCGTTCCAAAACCTGAGAAATGACAAACCAATCGTGAACGAATCCAATAAGCAAACATATAAAGAAAATATAAAGGAGAAACTGGTGCGTATTTTCAAACTTCTGGCATTCATGACTCTTGCTGCATCCATCGCGAATGCTGCTGATATTGGTGGCGTCACAGTCAACGGTGAAATCGCCTTCGATTACAACTTCTCACAAGACGGAATTGCCGTTCCATTTTCAGGTGGCGCGCCGAATGAAACATATCGCCTGAACACCAGCCAAATCCTGGCAAAAAAAGAAACAGAACAGATCTTCGTTCTGGCTCGCTTGGTTTACAATCCAACCACTTATGTCAGCAACGTAGATACAACGACAACCCCAAATACTCAGACCAAATCAACCAGCGATTTAGGAATGCTCGATCAGGTTGAGGTCTACTACAAACCTCTTCCTAACATATATATAGGTGCAGGTCGTTTCTTGACGACAATGGGTTATGAGTCTGTATTGAGATCGGAAAACTTGTTCTATGGATACTCTATCGCGTTTCAAGGCATCACTCCCGGCTACGGTGAAGGTTTGCGCGCAAGATACGTAATGAGTGATCTTTTCACGGCAACGGTCTCCACTTATAATCAATCCAAATACAATATGTTTGGTGATGACTATACACCGACAAAGACCACTGAGCTGTCGATGAATGGGACTCTCGGCGACCTCCAATGGTTTGTGGGTTATTACTTCGGCAAAGACTCGGCTGCGTCTCCAACAGCAGGAACTGCTGAAAACACTTCCAGCAACGTTTGGGCGTCCTATCGCATCAACGATTCATGGATGGTGGCCGTGATGAACGATTCGAAGTCTTATAAGCCAAACTCCGATGTTGCTAATTGGACGAACGATCTAGGTGTCGTCGTAAACTATAAACTTTGGAACAATTCGTTCTCTGCTCGCTATGAAATGGTCCGTGGCGCCCAGAATTTAAAAGAAAATGACGCCGTTGTTTACGGCACTGCAGACACAGTCAACTCCCTGACATTGAATGATAAAGTGGAGCTGAATCCGAACTTGAACGTTTACGTAGAATACCGCGCCGATGAAGCAGATGAAAAATGCTTTACGGATGCTGACGGTAATCTAACAAAAAATGCCCAACTGTTAACACTGGGTGTTTTAGCAAAATTCTAATTCCCGCAAAAAGGGACCTTCGAGGTCCCTTTTTTTTCGACATCCCAATCAAGTGTGCTACCATTATCCTTAGTAAAGGAAGCAACCTTGAGCACTCATAAAAAGTCCATCCTTACCGGCACAATCAAAAGACATCCAGATGGCTTCGGCTTTTTTATCCCTGAAGATAAAGAGCATCCTGACGTCTACATTCCTCGCAACTCCATGGAAGGCGTGATGACCAACGACAAGGTCACCGTCGAAGTATATCCGGAAAAAAATAGTGATCGCTTTCGTGGTGAAATCATTCGCGTCGTCCAAAGAGGAACTAAAACTTTTGTAGGCCGTTTCTATCGCTTGAATGATAAAATCGGCATCTTACGCGATGAAGGAAAAGGTTGGGGTCAGGATCTTAAAATCAAAATCGAAGACTCCATGGAAGCCAAAGACAAAGAATTGGTTGCCGCTGAAGTTCTGACTTATCCTGAAGATGGCAAGTCCTTTACTGGCAAAGTCACATCCGTCATCGGCAATGCTTTGGATCCGTTAACTGATATTAAACGCGTGATTCTGTCTGCTAACATCCCGCAAGACTTTTCCGCAGAAACACTTGAAGAAGCCAAACGTTTTAAAGAAGTGCCTGAGGAAAAAGACTTCAAGGGCCGCAGAGACTTGCGCGATATTGATTTGATCACAATTGACGGCGCCACCGCCAAAGACTTTGACGACGCCGTTTATGTAGAAATGAATAATACTGGCTTCTTGCTTTATGTAGCAATTGCTGACGTCAGCCACTACGTGCAAACAGGATCGGCGATTGATCGCGACGCCTACGAACGCGGAACCTCAGTTTACTTCCCGAATTTCGTCGTACCGATGCTGCCTGAGGTTCTCAGTAACGGTCTGTGCTCTTTGAACCCTCACGTTCCCCGTCTTTGCGTGGTCGCCGAAATGCAATTCGACTTTAATGGCGAAATGACCAAATCCGATTTCTATGAAGCGGTGATGGAAAGCAAAGCCCGAGTCACCTATGGTCAAGCCCAAGAAGTTATCGATGGCAATGGTGATGAGAAATTCAATCACGTCAAAGACAACATCCTGCGCCTGGCAGATCTGGCAAAAATCCTGATGGCAAAAAGATTCAAAGAAGGCTCTTTGGATCTGGAAATTCCCGAAACCGAATTGGTTATCGATGGCGCAGGCGTGCCAATCGATATTCAACGTTCTGAACGTCTGTTCGCTCATCGCCTGATTGAAGAGATGATGCTCGCAGCAAACGTAGGGGTTGCAAAATTCCTGCATGGCAAAGGTGTCCCCGCACTTTATCGTATCCATGAGCCACCCAACGAGATGGCAATTCGTACACTTGAAAAGTACATGGCAACTTTCGGCGGCAAAACCAAACTAGGTCAGGGTAAATTGCAAAAACGCCTGACCAAAGCGTTGGAAGAATTTGAAAACCGTCCAGAAGCACAAATCTTGAATATCCTGACGTTAAGATCCATGAGCCAAGCTAAATACAGCCCCAACAACGTGGGCCACTTTGGATTGGGTTTTGAGTTCTATGCACACTTTACTTCTCCGATCCGTCGCTATCCTGACTTGATCATCCATCGACTGTTGAAAACACAGGTGGTTAAGAGCAATCAATACCGTTTGATGAGCGAGGACGATCTGGCTTCGGCGGGAACAATTCTCTCCGCAGCAGAGCAAAGATCAACAAAAGCAGAGCGCCAGGTTCAATCGATCAAAAAAGCCCGCTTTATGGAGAAATTCCTGGGTCAGGAATTTGACGGCATGATCAGCTCCGTTGCCAAGTTTGGTATCTTTGTTTTACTTCGTGAATACGATATCGATGGCTTGGTTCGTTTGGACGATCTGGGGCACGACAAATGGGAGTTCGACGAAGAAAACCTGCGCCTGATCGCCAAGCGCTCGGGCATGTCTTACAATATCGGTGATAATATCCGTATCCAAGTTTCTGCAGCAGATCCTGAGCTGGGACAAATTAACTTTGTTAAAGCCGGAATGGAAATCAAAGATGAAATGGAAGCGGATTTTGATGACGAAACAGGTGATTCTAAATCACCCGCGGCTCGTTCTGCTGAAAAATATCTGAATCGTCTGCGCAAAAATGAAAAGAAAAACAGTGAGTGGCAAGGCGAAGATCGCCGTCGCGGCGAAGACCGACGCCAAAGCGATCGCCGTGGAGCTAAGGAAGAAAAATCCTTTAGCGTGCGCGAGGACCGTAAGGGCCACAAAGAGCACAAAAATCGTCGCGATAAAGAGCGTGGCGGCAGCGGCCCTAAAAAACCACAAAACGAGAATAGAAATCCAAATCAGAAATCACGCTTCTTTGGTGATAAACGCGAAGAACAAGGCGGACGCGAAGAAAAGCAGCAAAAAGCTTTCCAATTCCGCCCCGCTTCTGAATCTCAGGAGAAAAAAGGACCAGATGAAAATCTGCTTCGCATGATCCTAGGCCCTGCGGAACTTCGCAAAGCCAAAGGTGAAGACTCTCAGGACAAGCCTAAGCTCAGCAAGAAGTTGCAGTTTGCCGAGCAAAGCAAACTTCGTGATAATGACGACTACTCGGAGAAAAACAGTGACAGCCTTAAAGACCGGAAGCCAAATCGGAAAGACACTAAAAAACGCGGCGAGACTTCGAACGATAGTCGGGGTGTTCGCAAAGCACGGGTTTCACAAGGTCGCGGAAAAGGTAAAACTCGGTAGATTCATCATTGATCGTTTAAATGCCTCCTCTGACATTGAGACCTACTCAATGCCAGAACGCATGCGCATGAGCTTCGAGGAGCTGGGACCCACTTTCGTGAAGCTGGGACAGCTCTTAGCGACTCGTCCGGATCTAGTCCCCGAACCTTATATCAATGAATTCGAAAAACTACACGACCGCGTTCAGCCTCTTCCCTTCACAGTTATCGAAGGCGTTTTAAAGGACGAATTCGGAGAAATGCTTTATAAAACCTTCGCAAGCATTGATCCTGAGCCGCTGGGTTCTGCCAGCATTGCTCAAGTGCACAAAGCACGTCTGTCCACCGGTGAAGATGTCGTTATTAAAGTTCAACGTCCCGGGATTATCCAAACCATCAATGACGATTTAAATGTTCTGTATTTGCTTTCTGACCTTTTAGAAACCTATGTACCTGAAAGTCGACCTTTTAATCCGCAAGCCATCGTCCAAGAGTATTTCAAAACTTTGGAACTTGAGACGGACTTCATCGTTGAGGCAAATAATATTCGTCGCTTTAAAGAGAATTTTAAAGATGACGCCACCATCAAAATTCCCCGCGTTTATTTGGATCTATCCACTGAACGCGTTTTAATTATGGAAGCTTTGCCTGGAGTTCCACTCAGTGCCGAACCGACACTTCAACGCGAGGGCATCGACTCCCATGAAGTGATTAAGCGTGCTTTGGGTGCTTATTTACAAATGGTTTTTGAAGATGGTCTTTTCCACGGCGACCTTCACGCTGGGAATTTCTTTATTCTGCCCGACAACCACATTGGCTTAATTGATTTTGGCGTGGTGGGGCGCCTAAATAAGCGCACGCAAGCCACTATTGCCAATATGCTGTTGGCTCTTTCCACTGAAGACTATGAACGCCTGGCGTTCGAATACGTTGATCTGGCTCCTTTTTCGGATCAGGTGAATGTTGATCTCTTCGCAAAAGAACTTCGCGAACTGATCGCCCCTTACTATGGTTTAACACTTAAAAACGTCAACCTGGGTAAACTGTTATTAAGATCTTCAGGCATCGCAGCCAGACACCACATCAAAGTTCCCACAGAACTTATGATGTTCTTTAAGTCGATTATTTCCATCGAAGGCATCGGTCGAAAACTTCACAAAGACTTCGATTTCCTTCAATATTCATTGGCCTTTGCGGGAGATTTAGCGAAAACCCAATTGGGCCCGGCCCGCGTGATGGACGAAATGTCCCAGATTGCACGCGAGTCCCGCAGCTTTTTAAATGCTTTGCCTCGTCAGTTGAATTTTTATTTCCGCAAGATCAATAGCCCCGACCATTCCTTCCGTTTAAAAGTTGCGGAACTTACTGATCTGAAAAAATCCATCGAGGTTTCTTTCAATCTCTTGTTCCTGGGAGTGATCATCGGGTCTTTGATTCTAAGTTCTGCCTATATCTCTGTTCATCCAACAGAAAATCATATCGCAGGCATTCCAACCATGAGCTTTATCGGTTTCGGTCTGGCGATGGCGATCGGATTTATTGCTTTCATTAACTACATTAAAAAGTCATAGGGACAAAGATGCAGCAGTTGTATTATGAAATGAGCATTTTAGCGAAGGCCGTGAACTTCAAAAATCTTTCAGCCGCAGCACTTCATGTGGGCTTAAGCCAGCCCCAACTGTCCCGAATTATCGCAAAAATCGAAGACGAACTAAAAATCGTTCTTTTGGATCGCTCGGCTAAAAGAAAATCCGGCTGGACAGCAGTTGCATTTCAACTTTCTGAAATATTCGAAAAATCCATTCGACGCCTGGAAACTGAACTGCAAGGCATCAGTAACAACCAAATGGTCGGTGAACTTCACATTGGAACACTCGAGGGTCTTTCCGATTTCGCTCTGAATACATGCAGCCAGTGCTTTAAAGAAGTGGGCGTCACTAAAATCACATTGGATATCTTCGACCTTAATGAACTGGAAGCAAACTTCCTCTCCGGAAATTTGGATCTGATTTTCACCTCTAAATCTCCCGGTCGTCAGAAGTTCAAATATCTCACTGAGTTGGGCTTCCAAAAATTGGAATTGATCGAAAGCAATAAGAACTATGCAGTTTTGAGCAGCTTCGAATACGGTCGCGCCAATAAAAAAGAGCTAGAGCGCTTCCCTCATATCTTTGTATCAAACTCTTTATCAGTTCGTCGTTCCTGGTTAAATACCACGGGAGGAGTGGGGCATCTGCCAACCGAGGCTAAGCGTGGGAAAGCGAAAGACGCTGAACCGGTTTTGATGATTGGTTCGGAGCTTTTGAATCCCGTCTTGTGGGAAAATATCACAGAAGCCATCAGCGAATAAAAAAAGAGGATCTGAAAACAGATCCTCTTTCCATTTTATCATTTAGCTGAAATTAAAGTGGTGTTGGTGGCGTGATAACTTCGCCGCCGTTTTCAGAGATGTAAAGGTGGTCAAGACCCACTGTTACACCGAAACCAGCATCTAATTTGATCGACATATTCATCGCAAGTTGTGGCCAGCCCACTTTAACTGCTCTGAATGAGCCTGCACCGATGATCACCGCAGCATCACCGTTCACTGCCAGATATTTACCCAAAATAACATCTGGATCCGCATTGAACAAGCTTAGCTCGCCACCGATACCGTGGAATTTCAACCAGCCAAGACCGACTTGAGGTCCGATACAATGTGCACCCATCGTGATTTTAACAGGACGGCTCCACTTCGTACCGTTGAGGCTTGTACATTTCAAATCACCATACGCAGTTGTCATAAATTTACCCGCGATAATTTTGAAACCTTTTGATGTGCCTTTAAAGTGCATTCCGCACACCCAAGTGCGACCACCTTGCATCGATACGTCGTCCGTCATCATTGACATATCAGCGGTCTCTGCTTTTGCAACGACCCCTGCCAAACCTACAGCTAATACAACGAGCAGCTTCTTCATGAATCTCTCCTTTTATCTTCCTTGATTGGAAATATTTTTTGTGTAGCTCTTATTCGGAACTAACTAAGGGAGGGACGCAAGTCGGTGGATGAAAGACATAAAAAAGGCGGCACTTCTGCCGCCTTTCACTGTAGCTTAAAACTGGACTGATATTTATCGTTGAGCAGAGACAAATTGATTAATGACGTCTGCCACTTCCGCAGACTCATTGATCACACGCTGACTGATGGCTACGTTCTCGATAAAGTATCCAAACGCACGAATGTTCTGAGTATGACCCAAAATAGGTGTGACGTTTTGCATATTATACTTTGCATTTTGATAGGCTGCTGCTTGAAACAGATCACTATAATTAATGTCGGCACGTTTTCTAAATGCCCACTCACGAGCGGTCTGGGCCACATGGCAACTCACACAGTCCATGTTTTCTGCATGAAATGTCTTTGGATTCTCGATACGCATGGCTGCGAAGACTTCTTTACGAATCAGATCTTCATTTCCTGTTTGCAGGTTTGCTGAATTCACGACGATCTTATTGATTGTATCATTACCCTCTGGAGCCGGAGAGATCATCCCTTGATCGAAGTGATCCGCAGGTACGGCGCGATTGATAAAGGCCTGTGCTGAACGATCCGTGCGGTGAATACGGAACATTTGAAGTTTTCCTTGTTTCACATCAAATCCGGCAAAGGCCCACATGTCACCTGCACCACGAAGAACCATCGCGGTGACACGCGAAAGATTTTTCAAACCCGCGTATTTCAAAACGATATTGTTAAAATCTGTGATCGCCGGTGCATTCTCTGCGGCATGCGCCCAAACCGGATGAATCTGTAAAGGAAGACCAGCCGTGTTGATGCCATATTTGAACTTCCAAGCTTGCAGGTCATTCAACAAAGCGATGAACTCTTCATCTGTCAAAACATAGAATGAGTGAAGAGCCGCATCGATTGTTTGTGCTTTAAAGCGCCCTTCTTCCAAGGGCTGCCAAACCAGGCGCACCTGACGCTGACAATTTTGTGGAGTGGGAAGTGGAAAACAAGGATCGATACGCATCGCCACCACACGCAAAGCATCGTTGGTTTGATCCTGAGTCATCACCGGCGAAAGTGGCGGGATTGTATCCATGAATCGAACGGGTAAAATCGGTCCACCCACGCCTTGAGATTTCAAAGTTAAAAGTTGATCTTGTCCAACTTTGCGAGGCAACGGCATCAGGTAAGAAACGTCGTTCAAATCCCAAAAGCCAAAAGCAGAAAAAGAAATCAGGTAGCTAAGTAAAAACACGATGATTTTGTTCATGGCTCTAAATTCCAAATTTGCGCCAATGAATCAACCACTTATTCTGACTTTTTGCGAAATAGCTGATCTTGAAAATCAATTGAAACAAAAAGCAAACCCCCGATGGTTGTTGCCACCGGGGGTTTAGTTCTTAACATTTTATGTCATTAGCCCAAAAGTTTCAGTGCCAATTGCTGCGACTGATTCGCCTGACCCAAGACAGATACACCTGCTTGCAACAAGATTTGATTTCTTGTCATTTCAGATGTCTCAGAAGCCACGTCAGTGTCTCTGATTCGAGAATTCGCGGCTGACAAGTTCTCATCTGCGATCAACAAGTTATTGGATGTTGATACCAGACGATTTTGGAGCGCACCGAAGTTCGCACGAATCGCATTCACTGATGTTAAAGCGTTATCGATCAAGCTCAAGCTCGTGTGAGCGCCTTCTTTGGTACCAACCGATTCCGCAGTCAATCCCAAGGAGTCCAGCGACGAATTCGCTGCACCGGCGTTGAAGCTAATGCGATCCTGGAATGGATCATTGTTAACACCAACTTGAATATCAATCATTCCGCCTGTTCCGTTTAGAAGTTCGTATCCGTTGAATTTCGTTGATTCAGTTACACGCTGAATCTCAGATTTCAATTGTTGATACTCGACATCCAGGAACTTTCTTTCTGTATTACCAATAGTGTCAGAAGCTGCCTGCACACCCAACTCTCTCAAGCGGATAAGCATATTGGAAACTTCATTCAAGCTACCCTCTGCAACCTGAACTAAAGAGATACCGTCATTGGCATTTCTATTAGCTTGGCGCATACCACGAATTTGACCCTTCAAATTCTCACTGATCGCAAGTCCCGCAGCATCGTCAGCAGCTTGATTGATTCTTTGTCCAGAGGCCAATCTTGCCATTGATCTATCTGCGTTGATTCGTGTCATGTACAGGTTTTTTTGTGCATTCAACGCTGACACGTTTGTACCAATTCTTAATCCCATCTTCTATCCTCCGTGCATATGTTTCTTCCTCCGTGAAGTGTTGCCATCCATTGGCAAAAGGCGCGATCCGTGCACCTGTTAAATTAATAATTTGTCTGCTTGCGAAAAGCTGACGCTATTCTCATCGGAAAAAAAATGAAGTCACTCGAGTCCAGTTTCATTCAAATTTTTTAATTTTTTTCTAAGGGAATTTTTTAGACCAGTATCGAGTGTGCAAGGCACACGAGTAATCAGCGACCAGAACGTCGCAATTCAACGAAGACTTCGTTGAAAAAAAGAAAAAACACTCCCCGCATCATTTCCATTTTCGATTTTCGAAAATGTGGTCCCCCACATTTTTCAGTGGGGGGCACGTTCGCAGGAAACAGAGATCAATTGTCAGCTCGTAAAGTGAGCTTCGGGCTTGTACACTCGGAACCACTCACCAACAAGGTGAGTGTTCTCTATGAGGGTGATCTGATCATTGAAGATAAGATCGTGAACCGGTCTTTCTAGGTCGGAGTCGGAACTTACCCTAGCATCCTTGTTAGGATAAGTTCATCAGACTATTAACCTTGGAAAGATTTGTTCAAGAGTCCAAGTGCTACGTTAGCTTGTTGGTTCGCTTGTGCTAGTACGCTAGTACCTGCTTGCAACAAGATATTATTTCTAGTCATTTCAGATGTCTCTTCAGCTACATCCACATCTCTGATACGAGAGTTAGCGGCTGACATGTTCTCAACTGAAACTTGGATATTCGAAACAGTTGATTGAAGACGATTTTGGATCGCACCGAAGTCTGCTCTCATCGCGGATACGCTGACGATTGCGGTATCGATTGCTGCCAGTGCATTTTGCGCAGAAGCTTTATCAGCTACAGACGTCAAGTTTACACCAAGTGCCGCAGAGTTTGCGTCAGCTTTGGAAGCATCGAAAGAGATACGGTCGATTTCAGGATTATTTCTAGTACCTACTTGGAAGTCCAAGATAGAACCGACACCCGCCAAAAGTTGAGTTCCGTTGAACTCTGTACCTTCTGCGATACGATCGATCTCAGATACCAATTGATCATACTCCACATTCAGGAACTGACGCTCAGTCGGTCCGACCGTGTCAGAAGCTGCTTGTACAGACAATTCTCTTAGACGAATTAAGATCCCAGAGATCTCATTCATCGAACCCTCAGCCACTTGGACTAGGGAGATACCGTCTTGAGCATTTCGTGATGCTTGTTTTAGACCGCGAACTTGAGCTTTCAAGTTCTCAGAGATCGCGAGTCCCGCTGCATCGTCACCAGCGCGGTTGATACGGAATCCTGAAGCGAGCTTTTCCATGCTCTTATCAAGACCAATCTTCGTGCCCCACAGAACTCTCTGTGCATTCAACGAAGCTGTATTCGTGTTAATACGTAGACCCATAATTCCTCCTCCTTGAAGATTTACCGAGTTTCGATCCTTGAAACTCGAGGCACCTTACTGGTACCGATGGGTAGTTCATCTCTCCCCTTACTGATCGGTGTGTCTCAAAATTCCTAAAGTGATACGTCTCAAAAAAGTGCAAATCTGGGCTAAAGAACAGGTCAAGAGAGAGCATGATGCGGCATAACTTATTGAAATTACTACACATCGGTAATACGGAATTCTGTATCTAGACCTTGGGAAAATGTCTCAGGGCTAGGGCTAGTGCCCTCGTCCTGACCTCAAAAAAGGGTGTTTGGCCGCCATTGACACCCCCGTTTCTTGCTTACATATATAGACAATCTATTTCGCGGAGGTTTTTAGTGGAAATCAGAGATCCCATTCACGGTTCGATCTATTATGCAGAGCCTGAAGTCGCCATCTTAGATACTGCTGAATACCAACGTCTTCGTGCCATCAAGCAACTTGGTTTCTCCGAGATGAGTTTTCCTGGTGCCACTCACAATCGCTATCTGCACTCGGTGGGTGTTGCGCACTTGGTGGGAAGAGTTTTTGACTCTATCTTCCGTATTTATCCTTTTTCAAAACCTTCGGTGAAAACTCGTTTCCGTCAGACAGTTCGTTTGGCAGCCTTGCTTCACGATGTGGGTCACGGTCCACTGTCGCATACAACAGAAACAGTGATGCCACAGTTGTCAGAACTTAAAATCAAACTCTATGATGAAGAGCTTAAATACGGAGATGCTGCTCACACCGTGATGTATAAAAATCGTCGTGCCAATCACGAAGACTATACGATCAAGTACGTCACTGATTCGAATATCTCGGCGACGATTGAAAAAAACTTTTCTGATATCGCGCCAATCTATATCGCCTGCTTGATTGATAAAGCCCTGCACTGTCCGGATGATTTCTTTATCGATAACGGTGTCGACTTCCGCCCTATTCTTTCGCAATTGGTTTCTTCTGAAATCGATGCCGACCGTATGGATTACTTAGAGCGCGATTCTTACTTCTGCGGAACGAACTACGGTAAAATCGATTCTCACTGGTTGATTCAGAATATGACCTTCCACCGCGTGGAAGATAAATTGTATTTGGCCCTGAACCGCAGAGCCCTTTATTCCTTCGACGATTTCTTGATTTCTCGTCACCACATGCATTTGATGGTTTACGGACATCACAAGTCGATCATTTATGAAGAAATGCTGAATCGTTATCTGACTTCTTCGGATTGCACATTCAAACTTCCAGGCAATATTGACGAGTACACTTTATACAATGACTATCGCTTGCACGAACATTTGCGTTCTGCGAACAATCCATGGGCGCAAAGAATCGCGCAACGTCGTCCGTTCAAAGTTTTGCTGGAACAGCATAATACGACAGAATCGGATCGTCCTGAGTTGGTAAAGAAAGCCTTGGAAAAAGAAGGCTTGGAAGTGATCTGGGCATCGTCACATGCTCGTCTGTCTAAATATCACTCAGCATCTCCAGAAGAACGTGCTTCACAAATCTTCGTCGTCGATCAGTTGGATCCTTGGAGCCAGCCAACTCCAATCAATCAGTCGACGGAAATCTTCCGTCGTTACGAAGGCACGCGTATCATCGATCGCTTGTACGTAGCTCCTGAAGAATTCGAGCGCGCGGATAAGATTCTGCGCACGATTAAAATTTAGGGCCCGTTAGATGTCTTGGAATGAGTATTTTGAAAAGATTAAGAATCGTCCTGTACGGCCTTTGCTTTTGAATGCTTTGAAAGAAGTCTCGAATGAATTGCCTAAAACCGCGATTGATTTGGGATCAGGCCCTGGCGTAGATACTCTACATCTTCTTAATGACGGCTGGACTGTCACTGCCGTCGAAAAGGAATCCGAAGGCATCAAGATATTGAAAAGCCATCTGACACCGGATCAAAATTCAAGACTCACAGTGATCGAAAAAGAATTTGAAAAACTAACGGACTTACCAAAAGCATCCTTGGTCTATGCAGCTCTGAGCCTACCATTCTGTAAATCAAATGCCTTTCCTGAGTTTTGGAAGGTGATTGAATCCTCTTTTGAACATGAATGCGTATTTGCCGCGAACTTCTTTGGTCCAGAGGACGACTGGGTTAAAAATGGCCATTGCACGGGCCATTCTGAAGCTCAAATCCGCGAAATGTTAAAAGCATTTCCAGTGTTCAAAATCGCCGAAGACAAGGGCATGGGCAAGACCGCCGTCGGCCCCGACAAGTTCTGGCACGTCTACCACGTCATCGCGAAACGCTAAGCACAAACCAACAGAATACCTGGCGAGTAAAGGAAGGATCCGGAAGACGGAAGTATCAGAATAGGCTTGATGTTATTTTGTTGAGCTCGATAAAATGCCCAAAGGAGTTCTGCATGAGCAATATCCATTTCAAAGTTATTTCCTGGGAAGAGCTGGGTCCGATTCAAGATTTGCATTTCAAAAAAATGTTTGCGAATCGCGCCGAAAATCCAAACTTTCAAGTTTCCGCAGAACATCAAGGCCTTATCAAAGAGCGCCGCAAGAAATACGCTCCTTGGGAACTTTTGGTTGGTGTCTATGACGGAGACAACGCCATCGGTTGGCACTTCGGAAATGCGACCGATGCTGAGACTTTTTATATGCGTAACTCAGCGATCCTTCCTGAGTATCGCAATCAGGGCATCTATGCCGCCCTTTTAAATTTTGTTTTGATGGAATTAAACAAAGAAGGCTTTCAAGTCGTCACCAGCATTCATCACGGCAACAATCCTGCAGTACTCATTCCGAAACTAAAAAAGGGATTTGTGATCACTGGCACTCATTTTCATGAGAAGTTCCGCTTTATGATTGAGCTTAAATATTTCTTTAACCCAGAAAGAAAAAAGGCCTATGGAAAATCCATGGGCCTTGAGTTGTAATTCATTCTGACAATAACTAGGTGCGCGCAGGCAAAACCGCTTCAATATGTCGGTCTTCTGCCTCAGCCCATGCTTTCAGGTGGGCTGGCATCTCTGGCTTCTGCAACGGAATACCCAAAACACCCAACAGTTCTTCAGTAGAAACCAAGCCGCCGGATTTTTTTAAGAACCTTGCACGAATCATTCCCCATGCAACGGGCTCCCCTTTCACCAGAAACTTGTGCTCGATGTAAGTGTACTTATCATCCCAATGCGCCAGCCGAGTGGAGATCTGAAATTTTTGAAAAGGCTTGATCGACTTTTTAAAACGCATGCGTTCCGCAACCACAACCGGATACCAACCGTTGGCCGAAAACTTAGGAGCAGCACCCATACGAATCATGTAATCGATACGGGCCAAGTCCTGCATCGAAAAATACACGCCGTTATTGATATGACCTAAAACATCACAGTCTGTGGGCCAGCAGCGATAAGGAGTGCGACACTCCTCCAACGCTCCCACTTTACTGCGAAAGCGAGAAATCAAGAATGTATAAATCAGACGGAAAAGTAAATTCATCCAGCTGGCCTACGAAAGAGAGAACTTTTGACCATTCATCGTGGCACCCATCGGGCTCACCAGGAAAGCGACTGTTTGAGAAATTTTATCTGCTTCCGTAATTTTCAACGATGGATCGATCAGTTTCATTTTTTCCATCGCTTCTTTGATGGATTTAGATTCTGGATCGTGAGCCAAAATATATTCCTCAGTCAAAGCCACCGTCAAAGTGTTCACAGTTACATTAAATTCCGAAGTCTGTTTCGCCAAAGCGCCAGCAAAATCAATCAGGCCGGAACGAACACCGTGCCCCATCACGTCTTCTTTGATTTTCGCGACTGGAGAATCATTCAAAAGATAAATGATTCGACCTTTTTTACGGCTTTTCAGATAGCCAATCACTGCCTGGGTCAGCATGAGCGGCAGCTTCAAATGGCGATCCAATAATTCATCAACCAGATCAATGCCACCGTCCATGCGAATCGGAGAAGGCTTTTGCATCATGTTGGCATCGATGTAAATATCCAGGCCACCAAACGTTGTCGCCGCTTTTCCAACCGCATCTTTGATTTGCTCTGGAGTTTTCAATTCAGTTTGAATCGCCATGGCGCGACCATACTTATCACTGATCTCGCGAGCATCGTTGATTTGATTGATAAAAGGTGATGCCACTGTTTTATCTGGATCTAAGATTACACAGTCTGCACCCATTCTGGTCAGGGTCATTACAATACTAGAAACAGTCGTTGTCATAGGCCCTGCAATCAAGGCCACTCTTTGGTGCAAATTCAGGCTGTTATCCATTAACGTCCTACATTCTAAATACGTTCAATAATAATCGCGATACCTTGACCGCCACCGATACAAGCTGAACCCAGCGCATACTTTGCATTTCTGCGGTGAAGTTCATACACCAGATGATTCATGATGCGTGTGCCAGAAGCCCCCAGGGGATGCCCCACGGCAATAGCTCCACCATTGACGTTGGTTTTTGCTGGATCCAATTTTAATTCTTTTTCTACGGCCAAATACTGAGCAGCAAAAGCTTCATTCACTTCCACCAAGTCCATTTGCTCCAACGTCAAACCAGCTTTTTGCAAAGCCATGCGAGCGGCGCCAGCAGGACCGATACCCATGATGCTTGGTTCACAACCCACAGAAGCATAACTTACGATACGAGCTAAAGGTTTTAAACCCAACTCTTTCGCTTTGCTTTCACTCATCAACAAAGAACACGCGGCACCGTCAACGATACCTGATGCTCCTGCGGCTGTGACAACGCCATCTTTTTTAAAGACAGGTTTCATCGTCGCCAATTTTTCCAAAGTAGAATCTGGCTTTGGGTGTTCGTCTTTTTCAATAACAACCGAACCTTTACGAGTTTCCACTGTTACTGGAGCGATCTCTTCCGCAAAGTAACCTTTATCAAAAGCTGCTTTGTAACGAGTTTGCGATTGGATCGAATACTTATCGACCATCTCGCGAGTGATGGAATATTTCACCGCCAGATTTTCAGCAGTGATGGCCATCGGTGTTCCGGCATAAGCATCAGTTAATGCCGATGTCATCATGTCTTCAAGTTCGAAATTCCCCATACGCATACCATCGAAGCGAACTTTTCTGGCAACGTAAGGAATTTGTGACATCTGCTCAACACCACCTGCAAGAACTGCTGTGGCTTCACCTGTTTGGATCATTTGAGCTGCATTCACCCAGGATTGAAAACCGCTGCCACACAGGCGATTCACACCCAACGCTCCCACATTAATTGGAACGCCTGATTTCAAGCCGATGTGACGTGGAAGATAAGCAGCATCTGCGCCCGATTGGACAACATTGCCAAATACCACGTGATCAATTTTTTCAGGAGAAACTTTTGCGGCCTCGAGTGTGGCTTTTGCAGCAACGACACCCAGGTCTGTACCTGAAACATCTTTAAGGGATCCGCCGAAGGCGCCAAATGGAGTTCTTTTTCCGGAGATAAATACGATTTTTTCCATGGCATAAGCGTATGCTTATTACCACTGCCAAGCAAGGCCTATCATAGCTAGACTGTCGCGACTTGTTCCCTTGTGACTGACGATAAGATCTTTGTCCGAGAAGACGCGTTCTTTTACTTCAACATCAGTTTGTGCTGCGCGAGCATTATAATTAACGGCCGCATTCAACCAACCTTTGTATTCCATTTTTGCGAGAGCTTGAAATGCCTCGACTCTAAATGAAAATTTGTGGGAAGTTCCTGATTTGGTGGCTGCCGGAACAACAACATCTGTCTTAAGTGTTTCTTGAGTCTCTTGAACAACCCGACCCAAAAGGCTTTCTTGGACAACATCAGAGTTGAACCATAGATTAAAAGATCTATCGGCAATTTTTCCCATCATCGATGATGTTGTTTCTGTACCCAAATTATCAGTAGGAATAACTTTGTTGACGTCTTGAGTGGTGATCTTGGGAGTGACGTTATCAACTGGAATGACCAGTTTTTTGGTTGTTGAAAGCTCAACACCAGCCATGCACTTTCCAGCACATATAAAGGACGATAGAAAAAATAGGATCGACCAAATATATCCCATGCCTCTATACCTATACAAATAGCGTTCCAATCCTAGATCCTGTGCTCCCCTTATATTTGAGATCAGAAGCAAATAACCAAGACTCCTTAGCTCCCCGGTGCAAAAGGTGCCTTAAAGGGCGCCAGTCGTCGTCATAATGACACCATCTCTAATTTTGTTCCAAGCTGGGACACCTTTTGCAACCTTACCATCGACCGAACACTACGTTGGGCAACAACCGTACTTGAACCAAGTCTTTTCAAATGCTTAGAGCAAAAGACTTGGTGGAATGTAGCGGAATTTGGCCAGCAGAAATTGTTAGTCGTTGATTTGTTAGACAGAGATGGAGTTGTTCTCTATGAATAAAGTGAACGTTAAAAGATGCGCCCTTGCAGCCATTCTTTCAGTTGGATTCTTAGTGCCACAAATGCCAAGACACGCATTTGCGACCGAGAACGCTCCAAGCAATTTCCCTATTGATCTATTTGATATCGCTGACAAAACTAGCGACAATCCAGATAGTAACTCAAACAATGACAATTCCTCAAATAGTGGTGTTGATAATTCCAACGGGAATCAACAGAACGGCAATCAACAAAACGGTCAACAGAACAACAACAATAACAACGGCAATAGAAAACAGAACAACCAACAGAATAATCAGCAAAACAATAACGGTAATAACGGTAATAAAGGCAACCAACAAAACGGCGGCATCAACGGTCGTTTTGGGCCACTCCCGCGCCCACAAACCGGCGGCAATAATCAAAACAATAACAACAACAATAATAATAACAACAACAACAATAACAGACCCAACCAACAAAATAATAACAACGGAGGAAATAATAACTCCGGCGGTGGCAACAACTCTGGCCGTCCAACAATGAGAGCCGTGAAAGTTGCTGATGAGTTTGCATGTAACTTGTTTGAAAACAGCTCACAAGGTGCGTTGATGCAGGCGATTTCAGATATGAATCGCGAAATTACGACGAAATCGACTTGCTCGGGCAACAGCTCCGCAGACCAACTACAAAAGAACAGCCAAAGCGTCATGCAAAACGTTAAGATTCTTCAAACAATCATGAACGCAAGCCCAGGCACTGAAATTAATTACGATCAACTCTCTGACGCAATGACTGCGACAATGAATGCGACATCCTCGATTGGTGATATCTTGGGTGACAATGCGTTCTTGAACAGTAAGTGTGGTAGCGACTCCATGAAGAGTGGTCGCGCGCTATTGGCCTTTAATGAAATTCTGGATGGATTGGCGCCTATGGCTTTATTCGCAGTCTCTATGAATGCGGCATTGGCACCGGCTCTTCCATTCGTCCTTGGTGGCGCGGTTGCTACCAAAGGTATCACGGCACTGACAAAAGTAATGGAAAACAAAACCATTGATATGTCTTTGCAAGATCAGCGTATGGCGGTCTTCCAAAATACTTGTCAGTTTATCAAAATCTCCAAAAAAGTAACTTACCTGCAACTGACAGCAGAAAATCGCTTCACTGAGTTCAGAAATTCTTTGAGAGCGGAACTTCCGTTGTACAAAGCCAGCTTGAACAATAATAAAAAACTGACAACATTCACAAACATGGTATCGAATACCAAGTTCGATCAAGTTAAAGCTCAGTACATCAAAGACATCAGAGACTTTAAAGATTTGGAAGCAAGCTACAACCGCGAGGCTGATGGTGGCGACATGAGTGTTTGCTTTTTCGGTCGTTCAACTCTGGAAGAGTTGGCTCGCTCGAAATCCGCAAATTTCAATTTTCCTGATTCTATTCTTCAGAACTTAAGAGATGCTCTTAATTTGGATGCAACAAAGCGTATTAAACGTGTGAACGTTGACGCGAGAATGAGCACCATTCAATACTATCAAAGCGAGATTTCAAAAGCGAATACCAGAAATCCAAATGAAGTTCGCAACTGTGCTTCGAATACTAAAGATTGGATTAACACCATCAAAAAGACTCTAACAGAAATCGAGCAAATCATTGTTGAAGGCCCTGGCGGCACGAATATCGCGAATGGCGGCAAGAAAAGTGAAGCCGATCGCGCTCGTGAAGAAGGTAAAACTTATGATCGCGTAAGATATGCAATGGAAGAACTTGCCAAAGACAATTCCATCGTGAATCGTTCGAACATCATCCAAGGAGCTGACTCGATTAAAGTGGGTTTGTTCGGTGGCAACGGCGGCATGTTCAGCAGCGGCGTTCCTCCAGTATACTCGTGGTTAAAATACACCGTAGGTATTTATGACCAATCCATAGAAAGCTACAAAAGAGGCGTCAGAGATTTGCAAACAATTGCGATGAATATCACTCAATCTGCAGCTGATATCCGCAAACACGTGTCACAGATTAATGACCACGAAATGATGGTGATTGGACAACAGTACAGAGAGGACAAAGCCCAATCCGCTGCTCTCTCAAACTTGATTCCTCAGAACAAAAATATCAACGAGGAAAAGCGCGCCTTGATCTGTAAAACATTGAAGCAAACTTATGTTCAATACACGGCTGCATGGGATCACTTGGGTACAGTTCAAGTTATGTGTGACATGATTTCTGGTGTTCTTGATAACTCAATGGACAGCAAAATCATCAAGTACTGCGCAGGCGATCTATTGCTTAAAGGAACGACCTCCACGATCAGCACAACTCAACAACAGCTACAGTCTTATTATAAGCAGGCAATGTTGTTGAATGATCGCATGACAAGATTAAACTGCAGCACGAATTTGAACTAAATAAATTAAAGCTAAGGTGAAAGCGTCACCAATGACGGATTCACCTTAGCGATCTCTACGATCTGTTCGCGACTTAATCCCGAAGTGTTCGAGCGGAAAACGACCGTCACACCCGCTTGAACCAACGCCACGATATCTTCTTTGATAACCGCCGAATTAACATTATAAACAAACGGACGGATCTTAGCTAAGGCCAGCAAATCTGCCTGGCTCATACTTGCTGTTGCACTCATCACTACCATCTGCACGCCACTTGTCGCCAAAGAGCCAAGATATTCTTTTGCAATACGATTGCTATCGACATAAAGCACGAAGGATCCAGCTTTCGCCATTTGCTCCAAATCTTCTCGAGTGTATGTTGTCTTAGCGACCGAAATGCCTACATTGGCATTCCCTGTTTTAAGCAAATCGATTGTATCAAACTTATTAGTCAGTCCCACCTGGTTCTGACAGTAGTTCACCTTTGCAACCTTAGCGATTTCCTTCACATCATAAATCGACGCCGAACTTGCTTCCGTACTTAAGCAGTCCGCAAATTGCGGAGGCAGCGCCGCCATCGAAACCGACGACAAAAGAATCAAAGCTGAGATAATTTGAATACGCATAAAAACCCCCACAATCAAATTGTAGGGACAAAAAATTTTAAATCCAATTGCCATATTACAAAGGAAGCCAAGGTTCGTCAAAAGTGGTCAAGCGGGCCGCCGACAACGCAGTCGATTGGCCGCTTTTCACGAACCGCCCTATTCGTCTAAGATGTAGTTGATTGGATCGACTGGCGTTCCATTGATACGAACTTCATAGTGACAGTGTGGACCAGTTGAGCGACCCGTGTTACCCACAGCGCCGACAACGTCCCATTTGCTGACACGTTGACCAACTTGAACATAGATCTGAGACATATGACCAAAACGAGTGGTTACGCCGAAGCCGTGATCGATACTAACAAGCTTACCGTAACCTTCGTCATAACTTGCAAAGATAACGACACCATCAGCAGGCGCATAGATCGGTGATCCTGGAGCTGCTGCGATATCCAGACCCGCATGCAGCGTTGTCTTTCCAGTAAATGGCGAAGTTCTGTAACCAAAGCGAGAGGTGATCCAACCTTTAGCTGGCTTCATATTTGGAGTGGCGTTTAGCAAGCTTTGACGTTCAGACAAGCTTTCCCACAAATCGATAACGGATTGTTCTTTAAGCTGAGTTTCTTTAACAGCTTTCTCGATACGAATAACCAAAGATGCGTAATCTTTATCCGTGGTTTCGTTCGCCAACTCGCCAACTTGATCATTCAGCGGTTTTTTATTTGCAAACGTCGCATCCTGCTGCGCTAAAGCTTCACCATCCTCGCGGGATTCCATTGGTTCGTACTCTTCAACCGGTTGATTGGGAGCCGGCTTCGGTCCCATCGTCAGTTTGGTAATACGGTCCTCGGCATCGACGTTGGTGATCAATTTCAATTTTGTCGTGAATGTCTTTACGCGCTCCAAAGAATTTTCCAAAGCGCTGACCTTACTTTCAACCACTTGGAATTGCTTCGTAAGCTGAGCATTTTCAGCTTTCAGACGTTTATTTTCCATGGCTTGTAAAAGCAAACCAAAATAATCGACCAAGCCCGCCGCAAAAATAATGATGACGACAGCGGAAATAAAGGACACGGCTTTCAGCCAGGCCGCAGAGAGCACCAATTTACGGGTTTTACCCGTTTGGTTACTCACTATAAAGAGCGTGACTTTCTTTTTATCCAAAAATTCCCCTATTCACTAACCGCTTACTCGTAAAAATGGATCAACATAACAGTGACATTGTCGTCACCGCCATTTGCCAGTGCTTGTTCTACACAAGCTTTAACTACTTTGTCAGGTTTATTTTTATTGATGATATCGCAAATTTTTTGATCATCGACCAACCCAGAAAGGCCATCGGAACACATCAAAAACATTTCACCCGGAGCAACTTCTCTTTCGATAATATCTGGATATGTTTCTCTCTCATATCCCACGCTGCGGGTGATCACATTTCGACCCACAAACTGACGAACCTGCTCTTCACTCATCACACCGGCACGCAATTGCTCATTAATCAAAGAATGATCTTCGGTGATTTGCCAAAGCTGCGGTTTTTTATACATGTAACAACGCGAATCCCCAACATTTCCCACGTACAGATGATTACCACGCAAGTAAGCCATCACCATCGTAGTGCCCATACCAGAAAGTTCGGGTCTTTCGTTGGCGGCTTTATCAAAAATTCTGCGGGAGGCCTCTTCGTAAGAATGTTGAATCATTTCGCGAGGTGAACGATTAGCTGAGCCAGGTTGAAGCATGATTTCTTCAACGGTCTCGACAGCCATGCTGGAAGCGACTTCGCCGCCAGAGTGCCCACCCATTCCGTCGGCTACAACAAAGAGTCCCAACTCTTTGTTGACGAGGCATGAGTCTTGATTTGATTCACGTCTGAGGCCCTTGTCTGTTAAATACCAGCAGTCAAATTTCATAGAAGTTACATTCTCACCTAAAGGCTTTGATACGTCAAAGTCCGGCCCTGGACCTCTGTCGAATTATTTCAAATCTGGCTCACCCCCTACTCATTATCAGGTGTCATAATACCGATAGGAGGGACGAGGTTCTAAATGAAGAAGTCACCGTCTTTCAAAAAGTATGTGCTGCTTTCCATCGCCGTCCACATTTTGGTGTTCGGTTCGTTTTATTTGGTGGAAGCTCTTCAGCAGAAATTCCCCAAACAAGAAAACGTCAGCATCGACTTGTTAACGCCCGAGGAAATGCAAAAACTGGTGGCTGCTCAAGAGGGCAATCAACCTAAAAAACTTCCTGTTCCCACAGTTCCTAAAAATCAAGTGGTCGAGCAAAGTGAACATTCAATTAACGAAGCGGAACCCGTTGATTCCCGTTTCTTAAGCGCAAAAAACCAAACCGTAACCAAACAGACCGTGGCCAAAGAGCACGGTGAATTCCAGAACATCAAGAAAGCCGCCCCTCAAAAAACTGGACCTAAAGGCGACGGCAAAGTTAAATCTGACGCCAAGGCAGAAGCCAAAGCGACTCCAGAGCAAAAAGAAAAAATCGTTCGCGATCTTTTCAAATCCTTTGATGCAAGTGAAGCATTGGAGCGCCAAAAAGTTGCTGACCGTAAAAAAGAAAAAGACAGCGAACAAGGTCAAGGCCTTGGTCGAGGTAATAACGAAGACATCGCCAAAGACGGCGCAGACACCAGCCGCTCGAACGACTACTTAAAAGATGTCGATCAAGGACTTGAGACGATGTTGAATACGCGCGAGTTTAAGTACTACTCGTACTATAACCGCATTCGCCGCCAGCTAGCCCAACACTGGGAAGGTCGTGTGCGCGAAAAACTTTCGAAAATGTTTAAAGAAGGCAGAGCCCCTGCTTCCACAGGTCAAGATCGCGTGACTAAACTTATGATCGTCCTGAATGACAGAGGAACATTGGTTAACGTGCAAGTGATGAGTGATTCCGGTGTTCGTGATTTGGATGACGCTGCGATTGAAGCCTTCCGCGCAGCCGCTCCATTCCCAAATCCTCCGAAAGGTATCATCGAAGGCGATGGCACTGTGAAAATCCGCTGGGACTTCGTTCTTGAATCTTAATCCTCTGATCTAATTGCCGGTGTCTCGTTCTGAGACACCTCCTGGCATCCCGCTTGCTCCACTAAAAGTCATGAAGATGGTCTTTAAGGCTTTAATCCTTATTAGCGCGATCCTATTGTCAAAGAACTCGGCAATGGCGAGCCAAAATTGCGGCAGGTTTCTGTGCGCCTCGAGCTATGCGGCTTTAGATCATCTGGTGGATGAAACTGAGTCCTTTGTGGCTTTGTTAAAAGCTGAAGGAACCACTGCGCCGAGAGATCTTACCCAGCAGGTAAGAAAAATTGAATCATTGAACGAGTCTTATTTTAAAACTGCGGGAATCACATTTAAGAAACTTCCTACGACTTTAAAGGTAAAAGGTAAATCTGTTGTCTACACTCGCTATCAACTCCATGGAACCCCACAAGGCGATGCGATTTCGAAATCTCTAACTGAAATATCAGTGCCGGTGATTTTGGATCCCCTTTATCTCTATAACTACAAATATTTTGGTCACTATTTCGAAAACACCATCTTTGTGGGCCCTCACGTTTTCCGTCTGAATCTTTTGGGAGTCACTTCAACCCTACAGCACGAGCAACTTCACTCTGTCGAACACGAAAAAGTTCGCCAGGGAAAAATGAGTCTGGGCCGAATAGAGCTGATGAATTCGGAAGGCCGCCGTTCGGTGAAGTACGGAAACTATTTCCGCGTTGATGAAATTGAAACACACTTGAACGACTATCACCTGCTGACTGATCCTGCGATCGTGGCACAGCGTGATCTCGATTTAATCAGCCAAGGTCTTTCAGCAAAAGAGCTCAGTGTCAGCAAAAGACATCGCGATGTTGTGGTGAAAGATAAAGTAGAAAATTTGAAACGCTTTTCACATGAGTCTCAAGAGATGCTAGCGAAAATCAAAACCCGCATCATGCATGGAGCGATTCCGTATTCTTCCAAATATGATCCAACAACAGGATCCATTCGTGTGATCTTTACGACCGAATATAAGTCCTTCGAATTCATGAGTTTCGACCTGCGTGGCTTGATCGTTCCGGCTGATCTGAACGATTGGGTGAAGGTTCGCGAGATCGTCCTCAACATCATAAATTGGTCCGAAGAGCGCATTTCTGGCGCCAACATCAATAATATCTAAATTATTGTATTTATTAGTATTAATCTAAAACTCTGCCGCCTTTTTTTTACCAACAGTAAATTATATCGTCCTTCTTTTACTCAAAAAGTCTATCTGCGTCAATTCAACCTGTGTAGATTGCGCTCATCCGATTACGAAACTTTTTGAACGAATAACTGAAAGGACTTTTTTATGAAAAAACAAATCACGCTTTTAATGGCTCTAGTAATTCTAAGCTCCAGTGCTTTTGCGCAAGGTACAACAAAGGCAAAAAAACAAGATGAGGTCTCCAGCCAAGGATTCCGCGTTAGCATTGTTAAGCCAATGTTGGATTCGGAAGTAAAACTTTCCGGCAATGGCGCTTCTAATACCTATTCTCAAACTCTAGATCAGGCATTGGGTCTCTCCCTGGGATACGTCAGCCTGCCGGTTCAACAATTGGGTTGGACCGCGAATGCAACATACTTGGATATCCAAAATAATGGATACACCACAAGTTTAGTTCGAATTGATGGCAACGCTGCTTACGCCTTTACAAACATCATTAGCATCAAAGGCGGATTGAATATTACCAAACTTACAGGTGGAAACGATGCTGAAAAGTTCGACGCAGGAATCGGATTTCAAGGTGGCATCGGCATTCAGGTTACAAAGAATTTCGGATTCGATGTCGGCTACACGCAGATGAATCAAATCGCAAATATGGATGGATACGAAGTAAAGGTAAGAGAATCCGGACTTGAAATCGGTCTTAACGGAACTTTCTAATAATTTTTTAAAAATAAAAAGGAACTTAAAAATGAAACATTTAATTAAAACTGCCGTCATGTGTGCCTCCCTAACTGCTTTGCTAACAGCTTGCTCTGAATCTGGTAACAAACCTCAACAAACTGTTTCCGCAAGCAAATCCATGGCATCCGATGAACTGATGGCCGCCGGCGAACAATTGATCACACCGACAAGTTTGCATTTGGCAGATCGCGCCTTTGCAATGGTTCTTGCAAAAGAACCAGGCAACAAAAAAGCTCAGTTCTATCGCGCTCTTTTAAAACGCCCGATGGTTTTCCGTGGCATTGGAACCAACATTGAACCTTTGATTGCAAAGCACGGAGACGCCAACGAATATCATGAAGCCATCGAAAAAACGCCTTCTTCAAGTTTCAAATCATTCCTTTTGATTCCCAAAGATGGAGTTGTAAAAAGCATCAAAGAAGAAAAAGATCTGCAAAAACTTCTAATCGAGTACAGAAAAGCGGCGATGGATTTCCGTAAATTCGTTGCGCAAAATCCCGACTTGAGTTTGGAACTTCATATTTCTCCGAGGGCATTTTCTGAAAATTCAGAAATAAATTGCCACGAAACCCAAAGCAGCGAATCTTCATTAACAGCAAGTTGCGACGGTACGACGGACCAATCAGGCACTATTAAAATCAACACTGCCGACCTCGTCGTCCTAAAACAAGAAGCTGCAGGAGAAATTCTGTATGCCACTTTGTATGCATCATACAACATGAACGGCTTCATCGACGCCTCGAAAGAAATGGAAGGCAAAAGCCTTACAGCTGAACAACAAGTTAAAATCTTAATGGATAAAGTGGATTTATCTTTGCTTGATAAAGAGGGAATGCAAGCCATTCATTCTTTAGGGGCTGATCTGGTTTCGTCTGCGAAATGGGTGCAAAAATATCAACAAACTCTTTGTGTGCGTGACGAAAATGGCTTACCTGCTCAAAGAAAACAGTACTTAGTTTCCGACAGCTCTTTATTCTGTATCAACAACAATGAAGATTTCAACAAAGGTGTCAAAATGGTTGAGACTGCTTTTAATGGACCGATCTCGTTCGCAGCACAAGATGGCTCAATTGCGACAGTTAATCTTTTGGCTCCTTTTAACAAACCAGTTTCAAATCTAAAACAATTGGCACCTTTGAAATGGTCCGAGAATGGTGAAGAAGTCATGAGCTACAAAGATCCGTCTTTTGCTGGCTTTTTCCCAATGTAAGGAGCTTGCCATGAAGACTCTAACGTTGATCCCACTTGTCTTTATCACACTCGCAGCAGGGGCCTCGGCCCAAGCTGCGAGCTTAGAGTCTTCAATGAGCGGATTTGTACTTAAAACTTGCACGACCGATCAAAATAAATGCCTTGAAGTTCAGTCTAATAATACCGAAGGCAGCCAACTCAAAATGTTACATGTGCTTAAAAACCCCGAAGTGATCATCTCGACCGCCCAGTCGAAAATTTCCATGAAGGCCGACTCTGGTTACGTCGACATTATTGAAAATCAATTGGTCCTTTTCGAAAAACACCCCGACCGGACGATCGAAATCTCGATCAGTCTGAATGACGGCTTCAAGATCACTCGCTCGGTCACAAGGTTTTAGTACTTAAAGAAATCGATGCCAAAACACGCCACTTTTTCAGAGGGCGAAGGCCCCACAACTTTCAAAACTTGCTGAATGAACGTAGGCAACATTTTTCGAACCTGATCAAAGGCCTCATCAGAAAGCGACATCGGACATGTGTAAAACAAATCAGTTTCCCGACGGAACTCCATGATCTCGTTTGCCTTCAGTCTCCAGTTGCGATGTTGTTGATTGACGTAAGGTGAATCCGAGCCTTGGTGGGTGTGCTGAGGGCCATAGGACAGCTGCCCCTTCTCAAGCTTACACAAATTGTTCTCGACCAGGAAATCCACGATCGGCTGTAAGGTTTCATAGGGAATTTTCAGATGCTCGGCGATTTTGTGTAAATCGTGATAATCAGGACACGCTGCTAAATTGCGAACGCCCGTGTACAACCAACTCGAATAATAAATACTCTTTTGCTCTTCAGTGAGCTCCATATCTTTTTTAACTCGATTGGAAATTTTGCGGGCTTGTTTTAGCAACTGATCACGTTTTTTATCCAAGCGTTGAGTAAGTTTATGGGAACCACTTCTCCCCATCTCCAGCAAAACAAAAAAGTAATCACTCTCGAGCTCATTCAGTGCGAGATATTCGACCAACTCCATACCCTGTTCGGCAGTCAGATTTTTATCGGCCTTCATAATCAGACTCATCATCGAGGGAGAAATCCCCATGGTTTCCGCCAGACGACTGGAAGCCCCACGGCCCTCTTGCTGGTCGATCCAAGCCCTCAAATATTCACGATAATCTTTGAAATCGAATACAGAAATCATAGGCCCGCCGATGTTTACTATTAGTAAAATTCATTATCCCACTTTTACTCAAAAAGTCTATATGGCGGCAGTCCCTTCAGGTACATTGGCCCCGTATTCGCAATTACTCTAAATTGAAGAGGTTTTATTTATGAAAAATCCAGTATTTTTAAATACTTGCGCTATAGCATTTATAGCCTTGTGTATGACCTTAAACGTCTCCTGTACAGAAGGTAACCACTCCTCGTCTGGCACAGCAGGAACTACTGGAAACCCGAATACCCCTGCCGGAAACATGGCTGACGGTACGACTGACGGCAACGGTGGCAATGGTGTAAATGGAAAAATGTACGAAAGCTACATCGTTGATCCCACATCTCTTCCTGCCTATAAAGCGGTGATCCAGCCGAAGTTGGATATGCTTTTAAAACTTGCGGAAAAAGAACGAATAGCCGAAGAACGTAAAGAGGGCTCCTCCTTATCTGCTGGCTACAAAAAAATGTTTCTTTCCAAAACTTGGTATGTAGCGCCTGTTTCCTTGAATACCTTGAATAAAAAAACAATCGGTGTCGAGTTCACTAAAGAAAATACGGAACAACTTGCGATTCAAACTCAGAATGAAGTTTGGATTAACAGCGCGGCTTTCGAAAAAATGTCAGAACAAGAACAAGCCACGTTGCTTGTTCACGAATTTGCAATGAGTGCTCGTATGGAGATCAAAAAAGGTCAACGTCATGTCTGCGAAATGCTTAATGGCGGCGGCTGTCAATATTTCGAAAACAAACCGATTGGCACAGACGAAATGTCCAAAGAAGACTACCAAAAAATTCGTGCAATTACGGCGTTTTCAATGGGCGTGAACGAAAGCACGTCTTTAAAGTCAGTCCAAGATATGTTTACTGACTTTTTCTTTGGCGGTTCCCTTGGTTCCAAATGGAAAGACGTTCCTGGCGAAGTGCATGCATCCAGCTCGCTTCAAAAGAACCTATTGAAACGTGCTGCTGCCACTGGAAATTTGAATGGCTTATGCGATGGAAAACCATGCCAAGTTCAAGTGTCTGACGGCAAAGAAGATACGCAGCTTAATATCACTGTTATCGATTCCGAAACTTCGAACGTTATCCGATCATTTACGACTTCAATAAATAACGAAAATTCAATTAGAAAACAGAAGCATGAAGATACTGGCGCAATCATTTACACCATGACGTACTGGGACAGCTTTGCGGCAGATGACCTTAAAGACGGATCAATTAAAAACATGATGACTGTAGTTGCCTCTGATTCTAACGGTCTTAGCTCTTCATCAGATGTGGTCGCCTTGGAACTTGATCAATGGGTTTGGGTGATTTCAAATGGTATAGATGCAGCCGGAAAGCCTTGCAAAGACTCCACCGGGACTGCCATGAAAGATAAAAGAATATTTATCGGCGATAAGACATTCAATACACCCATTTGGGGCACTTGGAATTCCGAATCTTGCGACAATGGACAAAGGAAATGAAAATGAAAACATCGGTTTTTTCAATTCTATCTTTAGCTGTTTTCTGCTTATGTCTTAACGTTTCATGCTCAGAGAATTCTCGGACTTCTCAGCCTGGCGCTGCCGGTACTCAGAACAACCCGCCAACAACGGGTGGTAGCTATGTCGATGGCACAACCGATGGCAACGGAGGCAATGGTGTCGATGGCAAAATGTATGAAAGTTACATCGTTAATCCAATAGAATTGCCCGCATTTAAAAATGTAATTCTTGATCAACTCAAAATTTTTGAGGCGATACTGCCACGATCAGGTCCCGACGCCTACACAGACGAAGATATTTTAAGACAACGAGAAAGAGCCAAGAAAATATTTTTAGGTAAAACTTGGTATATCGCGCCAATCTCTTTGAAATCTTTGAATAAGAAATCCATTGGCGTTGAATTCTCTCAAGAAAACACCGAACAGCTTGCTATTCAAACCGAGCATGAAGTTTGGATCAATGCTGACGCTTTCAATAAAATGACCGAAAAAGAACAAGCAACACTGATCGTTCATGAACTGACAATGACATTTTATTTAAACGCTCAAAAAGGTGATCGTGATTTTTGTAAAATGTTTGATGCACCGGATGCCAGTTGTGGCGACATTACTGACAATAAACCGAGAAAAGAAAAACTTGATCAGACGGATTATCAAAAAATTCGTGCGGCCACCAATTTCTTCATGAGCATGACCAAAGACACCAAGTATAGCGACATAATGGCTCTTTCGACGTCGTTCAGACCATTAACAGAAGAGCAACAAGAGTCGAATGACTTTGACAGCGAGCAGCCTACACCGGATTGGGATAAACAAAAAGTACAACCGTTTGTGGTGATAACGGCGTTAAAAGCTGCAACCGTGGCAAAGCAATTGGATGGGCCCTGCACGGTTGGTGGCACTAAAAAGCAATGCACATTTGAAGTTTCACAAACGGATGGCAACAGTCTAACGATTACTGTCACGGACGCGAACTCAAAAGAAGTTCTTCGTACTGCCACAATTCCAATTGGCCAGGACCCCATTTATTTTGAAAAGCTTAAAAGAAAATCAGCGCCTAGTACAAAATACTTCTCGTTTTCAATCAGAAGCGGATTACCACCAGTTGAATCAGCTGATACATCTGAAACGTACTCCATTGATGTCTTGGTTTCCGACTGGGAAAATGCGCCTTCAAGTACTTCAGATGTTGTTGGTCTTGCATTAAGTAAAACAATTTGGACGACAACTAAATCTATCAGATCCAGCGATCACCAACCTTGCAGGGATATGATGGGCATTACAACAGCCGAAAATCAGATCCTTCTCGGAACAGCCTCGACCTTTAAGACTCTGTTGGGCAAATCTGGATCGAATAGTTGTGATTAATTTTATATTCGAATAAATTTTATTAAATGAAATCTAAAGGACGTCCGTAAATGAAAAAAACCATCTTCACACTAGCAATCATTCTTGGCATGGGCTTCAACGCCCAAGCTCAAACTTCTGAATCAGTTACTTCCGCAAAATCCACGGATCGCGCGGGAAAAACTTGGACCATCGCAGGTCAGCTAACCGGCATCACCAGCAAAGTCGGAAGTGAGTCAGGCATTATCGCGGGAGTTTTCTTAAATCCAGATTCAATGCTCTTGGTTGAAGTCTATAGTGCTGATGAAAATGGTTTCTGGCACAACTTGGATAGCGACGTAAAAGTTAAATCGCAAAGCGTAGCGGTGATGTACAAATCATTCCTTGGCAATTCCTTCTATGTAAAAGGTGGAGTGGTGGGACGTTCGATCGACTACTCAAACTATGAAGTTCCTCAAGATGAAAAATTCAAAGGAACTTCTATCGCGGGTTCCGTAGGTATCGGCAACCAATGGCACATCAAAAACTTCACGCTGGGTGCTGACTGGATTTCCTTCACTCAGCCGCTTTCAACGAACATCACTTCCGAGCAAGTTTATGACAATACGACTTATGCAAAAAACAGCATGGAAGATGCTCAAAATACTTACCTAAAAAACTCTTATTTTCAGTTTGCCCGCTTCTATGTAGGCGCAAGCTTCTAACACTTGCCCCCTCTATAGCCACGGGGCCCCAAAATCCCTGTGGCTAAAAAACCGCATTTCTCTCTGAAAAAGGTCTGTTTTTTACACTAAGGGACCTTAACTACCCCTCCAAACATCCAGAATACTCAAATGAAAGCCGTGATCCACCAGTTTTCAGGGTGTAAACTCGGGGCTAACGGAGCCAGTTTTTCACCGCGTCACTCGACGGAAAAAGACCCCTTTTTCAAGGCCTTAAACCTTGTCTCTCCCCCTCGAGAATGCTAGTTTCGCTCCGTTAAATTACCGAGTTATTACTCAAGGAGAACCATCGTGGCTGACTCTAAGAACAAGAATGCGAAGCCAGAAACGAAACCAGCAACTTTGAAGGGTGCAAATCCTGAAGTTTTGGACGTTATCGCACGCCGTGCTCTTTACCTTTCAACACAAATGATCTGGCAAGCCAATCATCGCTCTGACAAAGAAAAAGGCGACCCAAAAATCGGTGGTCACCCCGCAGCTTGCGCAAGCTCCCTGCACATCATGGGTGCTTTGCACTTGTTGGCAAAAACAGGTTTCGACCACATCGCAAACAAGCCGCATGCTTCTCCAGTGGATCACTCTTACAACTACCTTTTGGATCTTTTGCTTAAAAATGATCTGACGAAACTAACTCAGGAACAAGCTGACCAGGCAATGAACGGTCTTCGTAAATTCTCTGATGGTTCTGATTTCGTATTCCAATCTTACCACTCTGCCTACGATCCAGATCACCACAACTTCTTCCCGTCAGGCACAGTGGGCATTCCACCAGTTGAAGCGGGTTACATGGCATTGGCTTACCGTTATGCTCGCGAACACGGTTATGAAGTTCCAGATGCACACTTCTGGGCTGTTTGCGGTGACTCTGAATTCCGTGAAGGTTCCATGTATGAAGCGGTTCCAGACTTTGCTGAACGCGAAATCGGTTCTTTGACTTGGATCCTGGATTACAACCGTCAATCACTTGATGGTCACCGTATCACGAACAAAGAAATCATGAACGGGACTGATGCTGACCGTGTTGAGCGCACAATGGCTGCGAATGGCTGGGAAGTTATCCAAGTCCGTCACGGTTCTAAACGTAAAGCATTGTTCGCGAAAAAAGATGGTGAAGCTTTCAAAAACTTCCTTGAGAACAAATTGGAAGACTACGAACTTCAATCCTTGCTTCTTGTTCAAGACATGAAAGCTTTGAAAAAAGGTATCGCAAAAGAACACCCTGACATGAAGAAATTCTTGGACAGCGTTTCTGACGAAGAGCTTTTCGATGCCCTTCGCGATTTCGGTGGTCATGACATGATCGCGTTGGCTGAAGCGATGGAACAATCTAAACTTTCCACTCGCCGCCCAACAATCATCATCGCCCATACACTTAAAGGCTGGGGCTTGAAAGCCGCAGCTCAACCAGGCAATCACAGCTCTCTTCCACAAGAAGACGAAGTGAACGCTCTTAAAGCAGGCCAAGGCATCACTGGCGATACTTTGTACCAACGCCTGGATCCAAATTCTGCTGCTGGTAAATTCCTGGCGGCTCGTTCTGAAAAAATCTTTGGCGAGATGAAAGCGCAATACGCTTTGAAAGCCAAGAACCAAGATTACTTCTTGAAAAAGCTAACTGAGTTCGGCGAAATCCCTCAAGCTTTGGACATCAACACGAAAATGACCAGCTACCCGCATACTCAGTGGATGCTAGGTCAGTTGACTGCAAAGTTGACTCGTATTGCAAACACTCCGCTTGATGAATCTAAATTGAGCGAAAAACAAAAACCTCTAACGGATAATGAAAAACCATTCAAACTTCCGGGCGAGTTGTTCATCTCTATGGCTCCAGACGTTGGAACTTCAACGAACTTGAATCCTGCGATGGACGGTAAAATCTTTGGTGCTCCAGTTGTTGTCGACCACGAAACAGACTTGGGCGTTAAAGACCATAAGCTTCCTGACTTGGTTCCTGGCGAAGAAGAATCAGATCGTTTCCTTCGTTTTGAAATTGCAGAAGGCAACGTTATGTCTTGCGTGGGTGCATTCGGAAAAATGCGCGATATCGTCGGTGTACCTATCATCCCATTGATGACGGTGTACGACTTCTTTATCAAACGTGCCCTAGACCAATACTTCTACAACCTTTACTGGAAATCTTCATTCATCTGCGTGGGTACTCCATCAGGTGTTTCTCTTTCTCCAGAAGGTGCACAACACGGTTGGAAGTCAGACATCCAGATCCCGAACCAAATCACTTGGGAGCCGTTCTCTTGCATCGAACTTGACTGGATCATGTGTGACACTATCAAACGTCACGTTATGAACGACAATGCCGGCCGCACAGGCACATTGCTTCGTCTGGTCACTCGTGGTGTGGAACAAAAAGATCTTTTGAACTATTTGAAAAAACAAGCTCGCTTCAAACAAGGTCTTGAAGGTCAGTTGGCTCGCGCTGAATTCCCAGTTGGTGGTGGCATCAATGAAGAAGAAGTGGCAGCAATGGATGACGCTTCTATCTTGACGACACTTCGTGAAGAAGTTCTGCAAGGCGCTTACTACTTGATCGACTACCGTGGTTACGCTGGTTACGAGCCAGGTGACAATGTTGTGAATATCTTCGCACTTGGTACGATGGTTACTGAAGGTATCAAAGCTTCTGAAGCTTTGCTTGCTCGTGGTATCTACGCCAACGTCATCGCTGTGACTTCACAAGATCTCCTTTGCGGTATCTTGGGTCGTGAGAACGATTACGAATACTTGAAATCAGGTTTGGGTATTAACTCGAACTTGTTCCTAAGAAGATCTGAAGACGTTTCCACTGGTGATTTGATCACTGTGGCTGGTAAACGTGTTCCAGTCGTTTCCGTAGCGGATGGCGAGATCGGTATGCTTGATAACATCGGTTCGATCATCGGTGTCCGTCAGGAAGCTTTGGGCGTTGTTAAACACTCTAAGTGCGGTCGCCCTTCTGAGATCTATGCTTACCACCACATCGACGCGGAAGCTGTTGTCGAAGCTTGCGGTAAGGTATTGGCAGAGACGGCACTTGAAAAAGTCATCGTATCTGAAAATGCTTTGGGCGAAGCTCACCAGGCAGAAGGTCGTCCAGCTCACTGGACAGATCTTTGGCCTTCAAAAAATCCCGTTCACAAGCACTAAAGCTTTTGAATAGATTTAAAAATTAAAATTTAGAGGGCTTCCCGACAAAGGAAGCCCTTTTTTTGTCTTCACATCCGAACGCGAGGCTGGCACTCTGACTGGGTCGGAGCAACCCATGGACTACACAGAATTAGCAAAATCAGAACTGCCTTTTGAAGGTGAATTCTTTCTTTCTAAAAGCAAACGCTATAATGAATTGGTTTTCTTTGTTCACTTCTATGAGGGCTCCAAACGCGAACTTCTTCGTCACATCAAATTCGTGAATGAGTTGGGCTTTGATGCTTTTGCTTTTCAATTGAATGGGACTGCTCAAGATTTATTGAAACGCCTGCCGTTGACAGCTGAAGGCAACATCGGCGTGAAGCACGTCTATGCCGCACAGATCGAAAAACTTTTTAATGAAATTCCCGGCAACAAAATAGTTTACGCTTTCTCGAATCCCTCCGCCGCCGCGATTGAGGCAATGGCCAAGCGCCATTGTGTCGACACTGTTGCTTTGATTTGTGACAGCGGTCCTACCGCTCGCTTTCTTCCCTCCGTGTGGAAGCTTATGCGCAACTACAAGTTTCCTTTTCCCTTTGGCGGCTTAAAGATACCTGCCACAGCGGCGTTGGGAGTTTTTTGGTCGCTGTTCTTTCACAAAGATTTGCACGAACATCTCGAAAAATTCCCAGAAAATTTTCCGATTCTGTCAATTCGCGGCTGGAAGGATAAATTAATACCGCCAGCGCACATAGACGAAGTTTTCGAACCGCATCACAACTTAAATTGGACAAAACTCAATCTCCCAGAAGCAGAACACTTAACTGGACTGAGAGATTTTCGCAGCGAGTATGCGCCCAGTGTCGACGCTTTTCTGAAGCGCGTGGCCACACCAATTATTAAATCCATTTAATTGGCGCTTTGTGATAGTCCCCTCTTAGACTTTATTTGCAGAGGGGACGTTGAATGAAGCACGTAATTATTATTTGTTTGTTAATCTTGCCGTTCACGGCAGAAGCACGCCGTGGATATGTCTACCAAGGTTCGTTCGAAGCCTATGGTGAGGGCTATGCTAAAAACCTCGCCAATCTTGCGAATGATAAGCTTTCGAATCTTCCTGCGGACCAACGTGCAAAGTGTGAACAACGTTACAGCCGTATTTTGAATGACGGTCTAATCGATATTCGCGTGGCGATGGGCTATCTTGATTGGACAACAGGCAGTGTTGTGCGCAGTGGATCTCGCAACTATGGCTACAGCCCTTCTATCGATATTGGTGCTTACTATGCGCTCGTGGATTTAATCACTGGCAGCTGCCGTGGTAACTTTCAACTCTGCCGCTTTAAACAAGAGACCCCGGGCAATCCGTATGTGTTTGTTAAAAACGTGAATGTGCAAGGTCGTTCCGTTCGTGCACGCGTAGAAATCCAATTCGCTTCCGCTTCGGAGTATTTGGAAAACAACGTCAATTCATCGACTCAAGAACAACGTACCGCTTATATGCAAAATTATTATGATCGCGCTTTGCAAGAAGCAGATGCCGCTTTCTATTTTGGTCACTCCAGAAATGGTGGCGGACCGGATTTCGCTCCACCGAAATTTGTAGCGGGTACAAACAAAGTGAACTATGCAGGTTACTACAAAAAATACCGTCCAGGTTTTAACAAAATGCTTCAGTCCTTGAGCAACCCAAGTCGCCAGGCTGATGTGATCGGTATGATGTCTTGCGATTCTCGTGATCATTTCATGAGTAAACTTCGCTCGACAGCTCCCCACTCGGGTGTAATCACTTCCACAGCGGTTTTGACCGTTGAGGAAGTCTACACGGCGATGATTGGTGGAATGGATGCCTTGGTTCGCGGTCAATGCCAAAAGTCTTTCTACAAACAACTACGCATGACCCAAAGAAATGCAGACAACATCACAATGGACGGAATGTTTGAATAACGAAAAGGTACGGACACACTTTTGGTAGCAGCAATGCATCACAAGTGACTCCGTGCTACTACCAAAAGTGTGTCCGTACCTGATGAATAAGGAGGTTCAAAATGGTCGAGATCGAGCAACTGCCTCACCCGGATTACTTAAAATATCCGACTCACAGAACGCTGGGATTTTTCAGTGATCAGGAGCAGGCCAGGAATGCCGCGCAAGCGATCATCCGCGAAGGCTGGTTGGAAGGCGATATTCATGTCTACGAAGGCGATTACGGTGTGGATGCCGTTGATGCCGATGGATCTCGACACACTCTAAAGGAAGCTTGGGGACGCTGGGTGCAGAAGTTCCTGGGCACAGGAGAGTGGGACCTGGTCGAAGAAGCCGACCAAGAACTAAAACAAGGCCACTTGCTTCTGTCAGTCGCGACTAAGAACGAAGAGGAAAAATACACCGTAGCAGAGCTGATGGTTCTAAACGGTGGCCACGGCATTCGTTACGTCGACCCTCTTTATAACGAGGAACTCACTCCTCCAGGTCATCATCCTTCATAAAACTCAAAAGGTACGTCCTTACCTGTGTAGGTAAGGACGTACCTTTTTTTATTGGCATTGCACGAACTTGCAGTGAACTGGACTGACACCACTATCGGTACACATTGTATAGGCTTTACCGAAGGCTTCCGTCTCTGAGCGTCCCTTTGCTGTATAACTCTTACTGTTGAGCTCATCTTGAACAATACAGACACGATTCGGGATAGCTGAGGTATTCGCTTCGCAACGAATATCTTCGCGGTTACAATGGAAAGAGTTGCCGCTGTTTCCACAAGCCGCCAATGCATTTCCCTTAGCTTCAAGTTCATTGATTCCATAGCCGCTGAATAATAATCCGCTCAGACGATTCTCAACCAAGCAAATCATCTTTTCATTTTCTGGCACTGTAGGCGGAGCGGGAGGATGAGGAGATGGTGGCGTCGGAGGCTCGGGCTCTAAACTGCCCAGAACTTTTTGAATTCTGGTTTTCATCTCAGAAATATTTAGGTCAGAAAAAAGAAGTCCCACGATTTGACGAGTGCGCACAGAATCACGATCACCCTGCGTTTCACGCAACCACTTGTAGATAGCTTCGTGCCAGATAAGAGCCGCCTTATCCACTGGAGTCACAACCGCGCTATTCCATAATTCTTTCTGGATAAGAATTTGACCTTGATAAGTGAAGTTAGCAAATTGCGTGTACTGCCATTTTCCATTTGCACAAGTCGTCGCCAACGGCTTAATGCGGAAAAGAGAGTCATCTACCACAACCAGCTCTGCATTCACGTAACGAATATTGCTTTTCACGACGGAGAGGGACGATTGCCATTGAGCGATCATTTCTGGCCACTGAGACTCCAAAAATTCAGTTCGCTCCTGGACGATTTGCCAAGGATCCGATTCACGTGACGACAAAGTTGTCAGACCGAATTCTTCTCGCGCTTCAAAGGTATCAACCAAATTTGCGCTGCTCACATGTTGTTGAGATGCGCCTGAAGAAACCACACAAGCCCAGACTCCCCCGCCATTCCCGACTTTATCTCCGGCAAAACTGGCCATGGATACTAACATCAAACCTAAAAATACTAACAGTTTCATTCAAGTTCCTTCATTTTAGTCAGGGGAAACAACGATATCGAAAGTCGATAAACTTCTTCACCAGGATTAACTTCGATTTCCTCTGAAAGCTTATCCTGAAACAATCGAATCATTTCTTTAGCTTTTACCATGTCTTTTTTATTCATGACAATCGTCATGGAAGTATGATCGCGAAGCTCCAATGGAACTTCAAGCAAACTGTTCTCAATGAGTTTTAAATCTTCAAGATGGGAACGACGCACTGACAAATTAACAATGTCATCAGGAGATTCCAGGCGTGGAAATTCACGCTGAACTTTCTGGCCGATCTTTTTCAAATGCCCCATTCTGAAAAGTCTCTCCCAGGCCTCCTGCGTGATCTTCATGGACAGCCCTAAACGCTGGGAAATCCATGACGGGAGAGGTTTAAACCCTTTAGTCTTAATCAGATTTAAAATCGCGTAGTGCCACCAGTCCGCAATCAAATGGAATTGATCGTTATTTAATTGATGATACTGCAAACGCTTTTGATTGAGTTGATCCGGAAGTTCTTCTTCAAAAAACTCCACCTGCTCAAAAGGCGAAAGATCCAGCTTACTGGCGATTTTCTTTTTCACCTGCGGAGTGAGATTTCTTTTTCCCTGAAGAATTTCTGAAAGAGCTCCGGAACTTAATCCCAGTCTCTTTGCAAAAGCTCGCTGCGACCAACGTGCGTTCTTGGCGCGTCCTTCTTCATACTTCTTAATCAATATCTGTGATGCCTTATCTATGTCTGCCATGAAAACATCGTTAGCCTTCTTCAAGAAGGCGTCAAGGAAACACTGGAGCATAGTGCTCCAACGTTGGAGCACTATGTTCTAACACCACCCTTTTCACGCGTTGACCGGAAATATTGGAAACTTCATCCTGAGCTCACTTAACAATCAAACTCACAAAGGAACACACTATGAAATTCGTTATTATCGCTCTTCTTGCTCTTACTGTTAAAGCTAACGCTGCTCAAACTGACGCCGTTGTTGTAAACGTAACTGATTACAATGCTTGCGGCAGCTACACTCCAGCCAATCAAGACATCGAAGGTGCCTGGCAGATGTCACAAACTCAAGGTGAGTTTTCATTCACTGGAACTTTAGATTTCAACCATGGAACTTTGATCGCTAGCAACCAATGCTCGTTCCGTGGTCGCTCATTGACTGCACAGATTCAAGGGCCTGCTTCTTATGGCAATGGCCGATTGAATGTGAACTACAGCGCAAATCGCACTGAAGAAATCAATGAAAACGGATTCCACTTGGATTGTTCCGTGTCCATGCAACCAATGTCTTTGAATTACACTTTCAGAGGTCGTTGCCTAGTTCTGACTCAACCAGGCTCTAATCAAGAAATCGTAATGGTTCCTCGCTAGTTTGATTTCAAATAGCGATTGATGGCATCAGCGACTTCCGCAGATTCATTGATCGCTCTTTGAGAGATCGAGATTTTCTTGTTGTGATATCCCAGCGCACGCAGTTGTTGCGTGTGCCAAGGCTCGCTGCTGACGTTCGCCAAATTGTAAGCAGGATTTAAATACCCAAATTGAGCCGCAATATCCTGAGTCGCAATGTCTTTACGTTTGCGATCCACCCACAAGCGCGCCGTCTGCGCCACATGGCAACTTACGCAGTCCATATTTTCGGGATTGTACGATTTCGGATTTTCAATTTTATAAGCCGCCGCCAATTCTTTACGAATCACATCTTCATTCCCGGTGCGAACTCTTTGAGATTCCGCGACCAGGTTATTTAAAGTGTCTTCACCTGTAGCGCGAGCTCCAGCAATGCCACCACCTGAAAACACATCACCCGAAGTCACAACATTCACGAAAGATTGAGCAGTATTTTTACCTAAGCGAGGCAAAGTCATCGTGATCAGCTCGCCATTTTTAAATTCAAAGGCACCGAACAACCACATCGCTCCGCCTCCGCGCAAGAACATCGCGGTGACGCGGGAAAGATTTCTTTCACCAGCATATTTAAGAATGATGCGATTTAGATCTTTCAGTGCCGCCACTCCGCGACCTGAGCTCCAAGCCGGATGGGGCCCCAATGGCAGACCACGTGTTTCAACACCGGTTCTTTTTTTCCAGACTTGCAATTCTTGCAACAAGGAATCGAACTCGGCATCGGTCAAAGGATAGAACGAGTGAAGGGCCGCATCGATGGAATCAATGGAACCGTCCTCTTCCCATTGCAACAGCGGTTGCCACACCAAGCGAATTTGTTTTTGGCAACTGAGCTGAGTGGGATACGGAAAGCACGGATCAATACGCATCGCCACGACTCGCATCGCGCGAGCGTTGTCTCGAGGATCCATATCCATGGCAATCGGAGAAATGCGCTCAAAAATTTTCTCTGGAATCAGACCCTTCAAAGGAAGTGTATTCACATGTCCGTCTTCTTGAGCCTGCAATGGCATCACATAAGAAACGTCATTCAAATCCCAAGCAGCATGAGTGACCAAAGAAAAAGAAAGAGTCAGCAAAACGAGCGCAAAATATTTCATGCACGAAAGATCTTATTTGAGTTGTCATATTTCAATGAAATTCACATTTAACATGTAAGTGAAAACCAAACTTTCAAGGTACATCACCTCACGCAAAGCATTGAAATTGCGGGGAAAGGTACGGACACACTTTTGGTAGCAGCAACGCATCACTGGTGATGCGTTGCTGCTACCAAAAGTGTGTCCGTACCTGGTCCAGTTCGTTATTTACCCCTTTGACTTACACATTATTTACATAGTAACTAATATGTAAATGGAGGCTTTCAATGAGTGCCGTCGCC
>JBCNNR010000049.1:0-22482 GCA_039594295.1 Bdellovibrio sp. | reverse complement strand
GGTCGGACAAGGAGAGCTGAAAGCCGGAGGCTTTGATCCTTTATTTAGCTTAAATCACACATACGCGATGAAAAGAGCCAATGTGAACCGTCTTTTTAGGCGAACCTGGAACACGACGAAAAAGCCCGAAAGACTGTCTTTGCATCTTGCCTCGTACGCACTCTATCACAATGAGTTTTTGCTGTGGAATAAGGCGCGATAAGAAAATCCCGAAGAGAATATCTTCGGGATTTAAAGTAACAACAATTAAAGGGCCCAGTTTGTTAGTATTTGCAACTTGAATCAAAAACTTTCAAATTCTTAGAACCGTCTCTAATAAGATATTTGAGAATTCGGTCGTTTTTAGAATCTGCAATCAAAAGGTTTCCATCATTACTTGCAATCACTTGGATCGCTCTATTCAAGAATGTACCGGGCAAACAAAGGTTCATAGTACTAATTGTGCCATCTGTCGCAATCTTCGTATATTGCAGGCCACTTGTTAGCCCCATAAACAAATGAGTTCCGTTGGCGTCTTCGAAAAGCTGAAGTCCCGCGGCTCCCGTAGAGTTAATTTTTGAAATCAACTTTGTTTTCGCATCTATTTTGAATGTCCCACCAGCGCTAAAATAGTAATTTCCTTTTGAGTCAACAGCACTTGCTGTGGCTCCTAACGGTAGCGCCGAGGAAGTTGCCATGCCACCCGTGCTCACACTGCCAACTTCCCCAGTTCCCGCCAACACTACGGAAGATATTGGATTAGCACCTGAGTAGTTCTTCACCAATGCACCCACATTCGGATAATAAGGGTTTGAGCGGTAAGCAATTAAATCACGGTTTGCACTCACAGTAGGTGACATCGCCATGCTGTAAAGGTACCAACCATCTGAATCCGTAGTACCGCGAGCGACAGAAGGACCGTAAGTAGTTACAATATTTTGGTTTAAGTCCAATTTACGAATGCGTGCCACACCACCATCCATCATTAACAGACTGTTGGTGCTAGCGTCATAGAGCAATCCGAATCGGAAGCCAATCGTAAAGCTGAGACCGCTATAGGTAAATTGAGAAAAGCTGTACGTCGTATTGTCAGCAGTAGTTGCGGCTTTCCCTGGAGTTCCTGCCACCAAAGAAATTTTGCCCAACGGATCGATCTTACGAACGATATGGCTTAGTGGTTCAGTAATATAAATGTCACCTGAAAGAGATTGTGCTAAGCCATCTGGGTTATTAATCATAGCCTCGGTAGCAACTGTATCTGTCGCATTATATACCGGACGCCCGTAGTTGATCGATAATGAAAGATCGTTTTTTAAAACTGTCAGTCGAGAGTTGTTCGACTCTGCCATGACGATTTTGTCACCCATGTTAATGACTCCCCCCACTCGGTAAGGATGAAGAGTCTCTGAACTTGGATAAGGATCTACCGCCGTGACCGAGGAGGACTTCAATGGAAAAACATCTGAGCTTAGATCCACCTTACGAAGTCCCATACCGTCAGTACCAACTAAAAGATATTTCTCAGTGCTATTCTGAATCAACTGAATCATGTGAATCCAAGTCACTGCCGTCGTGATTAAATAGTTTTGCAGAACGCCCTTAGCATCTTTCTTTAACATGCGAATCTGCTGATGGCCAAACGGGAATCCAGCGCCATCGGAAGTATCGGCGTAGTAAATTTCACCAGAGTTTCCGACAGCGATGGCCGTTGGATAATCGACGGATTCAGTAGCAAGAACTGGATTCGCATCGTTGTACTTAGTGGTGGAAGCGAGTCCGGTGCCGTTACCTGCATAGATGTATTGCTTAAATGCCGCAATACCAGGACGGTTTGAAACCGTTGGAAATGCTTTGTCGATTTCAGAAATACTGATCTTGTAGATATAAGAAGCCGACTCTGTAGATCGAGACGTCGTCCAATTACTCAAATACATCGTGTCCGTTTTCCTATCGATAGCGATATGAATTTGACCACTGATCGCATTGGTCCACTTATAGAAACTATTTACTTGGGTAGAGTCCGCTGCTTGATCGATACGCCAGATACCACCACCGGTAACAACATAAATTCGATCCTTACTGTCTACAGCCAGATCACTGAGACCGGCGATATTTGAAACCAAAGTATTTCCAGCGGTGCTTGGAGCATTGACCCCAGTTCCTGCGAACGAGGAAATAATCCCATCAGGACTTATACGACGAATGACATTCATATAGGCATCACTTACGAAAAGATTATTTTTGGAGTCGACTGCCAACGTGGTTGGATAGCCGAACCGTACGCTTTTTGCGGTAACAGTACCACCATTTCCTTGATTGTTATCGCCAGCGATAACTTGCCATAGAGATGTCATGGGCTGAGAAAGTAATGTTCCAATATTTCCCGCTTTGTCTTTTCCATAAATACAAAAGTAAAATGCTGTCAGCGGATCATTTGATGGCCAAGGTACAGAGATAGTCGTGCGCGGAGCTGACCACTCGGATTTTTGTGTTAACGAAGACTCCGAACAATCTCCACTAGAGGCAATACCCCAACGAAAACCTGCATTCTCATCAAAGCCAGACGAGACTCCCGTCGGAGCCAATTTATCTATGCCTGTCCACTGCAAATTCACCACAGTACCTTTTGAATAGATTATACCTTGAGTACCAAGTGAAAGAAGTCCGCTACCGGTCAAGCTCGGCGCTTGCGTGTCCAAGAAGATATCAACACTCGTGTAAATACGCTTGTTAGTCTTACTGTCACGAGCCTCAATATAAACTTTCTTGAGCCCGTCCTTGCTACCATCGGCGGCATACTCATCTTGTAATTCTACTACCACATTTTTTAGGACGGCTCCCCACGGGATGTTTCGATCATCCATGTTCTCATATATAGAAGCCCGCATTTGGTTCATGAATTGCGAGTCGAGATTCACCTCAATATTCACATTTTTTTGATTGGTATAAAATATCGTGGAACCACCCACAGATGCTGACAGCGTGGTGCTGGAATAATCGGGTGAAAACCTCGGGGCTTGGCAGTTCTGAAAGAATAGGATTAAAAGTGCACATAAGGGCACAATGGATTTCTTCATCATTTTATTTCCCCCCGAGAAAACCGTATCCTTTAAAGAATCGGTCATCCTCATAAAACGCTGAAATACCTATTCTTTTAAACTGTTCTTCCTTTAACCGGCATATACGAACCCGCGGGAGTGGGAAGAGTCTAAAACCATTATCTGCCATTTATAGTCTCATCGATGACCACACAATGGACACTCCCAAACGAATAAAGAGCTTTTCCTTTACATTCGTCTCAAACCAAGACATTGGCATAACTTGCAGAGTAATTGGTCATGAAGACATTAATTATGCTACTGCTGGGTTTTTTTCACAGCAGTCCATTATTCGCCGAAAATCTAAAGCCTAGTGAGTATGTGACCTTGCTCGGTCCTTGGGCTTCACTTTCACAAAGTTTGAATCAAATATATTGCTCCCAAGGTGCGGCTGGAATTAGGCATCTCCCCTCAAGCACGAAACTAAGTTCGGGCGAGTATGTGAATATTGAAATTCGTTCTGTGTCGAGGCTCATTACACCGCCGGATCCACAGGCAGATCCTTATTTTAAGGACGAAACGACGATCACTGCTTTAAAATCAGATGGAATGCAAGGAATTACACTGAGTTTCAACGGCTCAGAATGTTTGCCTTATAGAGTTAGCTTGTCCAATCGATCCTCTACGGCAATGATTGTAAGCAATATCTGGGAGAAGCAAAACGACCAAATCGTTGATATCAATCACCCGGAACCAGCTCCCCTTGAGGCGGTTTCTGATAACGACTGCAACGCAAATTCCCAGTCCAAGCAAATAAAAATCCTTAGCCAACAGTCAAAAAAAATTATCGCGGCAATCATCGATGATGGCGTCGATTATAACCATCCAGATTTATCCGCGAAAATCCCGCGAGACGATTTGGGTTACGATTTTGATGGCAACACAGCCTTCCCATATCCTCCACTTGAAGACGTCACAAAAAATGAGCGCTCTACTCATGGGACACATATTGCTGGTATCGTCGCCAAAAATAATCCGACTGTTCAGATTATGGCATTAAAAGCGAATACCTTTTTCAACGCCAAAGGAGTGGCCGCAGCGATTGAATATGCCTCTAAAAAAAGTGTCCGCGTCCTAAACTTAAGCTTCGGATCTGAAAATTCCAACCATTTTGAGTTGGTGAATGAGGCAATCAAAAGTCATCCCGAAATGATCTTTGTAATTGCCGCAGGAAATGGCGGGAGTCTTGAAGATAAAAACCAACGCAATAATGACGAAGCTAATTTTCAAGTTTCACCAAATCCTTTGCCGAATGTAATTCACGTGGCGGCCGTAGATTCGCAGGGAAAACTCGCTGATTTTTCCAGATATGGAAAAAACACCGTTGAAGTGGCTGCACCGGGCGTTGACATTAATTCAGCCCAAAGTGGTGGTGGAAGACTCCGAATGTCAGGAACATCGATGGCGGCTCCGCAAGTCACTCGAATTGTTTCATTGGTTCTTGCCGCAAACCCCGAGCTAAAACCAGCTGAGGTCAAAGAAATCCTGCAAGCATCTGTGACTAAAAAACCAGAACTTGAAGATAAATTGATTTGGGGTGGTGCCGTTGATGAAAGAAAAGCAATTTCTCTCGCAAAGGCATCTTTGAAAAAAACAAAATAATGAATTGTTTTGGATAAAAAAACCGAAGACTCGGCTTGCAAGAAAAACCCGTCGGGAATTACGATCAGGACCGACCACCAGGGTCGCCGTAGGCTTAAAATCTATTGATGAAAATCGCCCATTTTATTGCGAAGACGGACAGATTGTAATTTAGGCATAAAAATTTTATGCCTTGCCTTAAGAGTTTTAAAATAGGCTGCACCAGTCATCATCGGCAAAACGAAAATCCAGAGCATCAAAAAGTCATTTCCCTCAAAACCTAATGGCACCAAGAGGACAGTTGCTATGAGGCATGGCAAAATCCAGTTACAAAGCATCATTTTGCCCTCTGCGGTTTTCCATCGCGTGAGACATACGCTAGCAAGCCCCCACACAACCAACTGGCAAAGTACCCACAATGTGCCCTCTGAATAGTTCTGCAGAATGTTGTTCCGGCAGGAGATTACTGCTGCTCCAAATCCAAAAATCAACAAAAAGTATCCGACTGAAGAACGCCATCGGGGCAACGGAAAATCTTTCTCTTCCGTTTTCACAGATGCATCCATATTAATAACTTCTTTAAGAGGACTTTGAAGGGCTATAAATATCAACAGCCCAAATGCACCTAAAATAGCCCTTGCCACCGGTGACATTCCCAGAAAATCAAAGACAGTTGCGAAATCATTTCCAGTGCCATTAGATCTGCTAGGACCGCCCATCAACATTATTTGCAATCCTAGATAAGGAAGGTTGAAAATTGCAAGCCATGCAACGAAGTAATTTACTTTTTCAGAACGAACGATCCGGCTTCTACAAAAAATAAGACTCCCGCATCCCAAAACAAGAAAGCTAAATAGGGGAGCAATTCCATTCATAAAAGCAAGATGTTCCGCTGGGTACTTCATTGCTTCTACTTTTGACAGACCAACGGCAGTAAAATTTAAAAACCGCGAAGGAAGGCCCATTGCCCGCGCCATCAAAAGATGCACGATTTCATGAAGCTCGACTGAAACCACCAAGGAGATTAAGGTTAGCAGCGTTTTAGTAATAACCGTGGCACTGGATGTTTTCATGAAATGATCTTGGCAAATCGTTTGGACCAGCTCAAACAAAAAATGAAACTCAGAATAATAAATTTATATCTGCTTATAGATTAAGGCCGTATAGGACGAGTTTAGAGCTACTTTAAAGGATAGCCCCACATATTTCGATACACCAAGGCGCTGAATATCGGCTAAGACTTTGCATCACGCAAAATACGCAAGTAAAGCAATCCCAATGCCATGGCTTGCTTGCCTGTAAGTTGGAATGCGTCGAGATCTGACTTGTCGAAGTCCTTTATAAGCTCCGTAATTGTATCTCTAACTTCGGAATACTCACTTGCCAACCACTTCAATGCCTCAAGTTTGGATTTGCAAATCACTCCATTTGTGAGCATTAAAATGCGAGCAATGCCGCTCGCCATCCAAATCAGGGACGAAGAGGGAATTTGGATCGAGGGGTTACCTCGCGAATTCAAATTTTTTAAGAGAGGAACCCAAAACTCCTCGATATATTTGAATGACCAGAGTCTAAGTTCGTCTATGTCGATGTCTCGAACGAAGGATGCTACGTCATGACCAAAAAGATGTTTAGATTGATTTTTAATATTCCACAGATCAATTAACGTTATAAATTTCTCAGTAAATCGGTGTGCATTCTCAAATTTATGGAACTCCCTCACCATCAACCCCCTATTAGTTTGATATAAAATGAACCCGTCTAGGATCGGATTGGCAGGGTTCGACTTCCACAAATTTATTTTTTCCCAAAAAAGCTGTACTTGATCTGCTGGCAAAACAACAAATAGATCCAAATCACTCCTGCCTTGAACCCAGCTTTCTGTCATCGCCGATCCATATAGACAGGCAGAGGTAGTTAGCCCCATGTCGGTATAAAAAACCTCTCTCAAGCTAGGTAGATATTTTAATGCATCAATATTAATTTACCTCTGTTGAGGCAGGAGATATCTCCTTACTATTATCTGGCTTGTTCAAGTTTTTTGTATCCACCACAACGCCTGATTTGACGGCTGGTTTTGGCGCCTCAATGACTACGCGACGATCCTTCGAAATGAGCGACACAGCATCCTCAATGATTTCATTGATTGATTTCTTACCATCGCTTGCCGTCTTTTCAACTTTCGTTTGAAAGAAAAGCGTAAACGCGGTGATCAATAAAACTGTTAAAATTAGCCCGATGACTGGCAAAGCCAATAAGACATATCTTACATTATCCGCCTTTAAATCAATGTGATACATCTGCCCACCAATAAAATGGCTCATGGAAATGTATAGATAATCCAAAAAAGTTCCGTTAAATCCCGCTCCCTCAAAAATGCCACCAGGGGTAGTTAAGTTTAGAATTCTTAAAATTCCAGTCACAAAAAGAACAGAACCGGAGCCTACAAATGCAAAAATCCCTAAGAAAAAAAAGAATAAAGTCTTTGGACTGCTCAAAAAATCCATTACTTTCGGAATACCTACGGAAATCATCTTTAAATTGTTTAATGACTTCAGAATCTCTGCGAAGCCGTCTTCAACTTTAGCCGCTTTAACAGTCGCAAGTGTATCAACGACCTTTTTCTTTATGTGAAGATTCTTGTCCGAGAATTTCATCTCCCCAACGAATGGCAAAGGATTCAAAGACCATTTAAAACTTTTGATAATCAACCAACCAAGCATCAACCAGTTCGGAATCAAAATAGCATTTAGGACTGCTGGATCATCATCATACCAAGTTAAAGTTGGAACGATAATCAGACCACTCCAAAAGATAATTGACCATGGTACTTGTTTTCGTGAACGCGCCACAAAGCTCCATGAGTCCCACCAAAAGCCTACAAGAACTTGAATGGCCGCCAGCGGCGATACCGCAAACTGCCAGATTTTTTTCAACAGGCCCTTAAAGCCAAAAAGAGACTGACCTAAAACGATGCTTCCGACCCAAAAACAATATAAGATCACAAACTTTCTTACGGGACTAGACAGCCCTAGAGCATCTCTAAAGTCCACTGGCCAATCTACAATTATACAAAATGATGCAAAAAAACTTCCCCAATACAAAAGACAGACAAGATCTTGCAACGTGAACTTCTGCCATCTTGATGCATTGTCTTTCTTTGAATCTTGTGAACTCACAAGCCCTCCCATCGAATATCAACTTACTAGGTACTGAAAAATGATTTTTCAAATATAGCAACCCTAGAAATGGCGCTTGAAAATAGCGGTCTTACTCTTAAGAGCAAGACCGCCAGTTATCTAGTATGACAATTCTCTTATTTGAGACTTGTGATTTTCAATCCAGTCGATTACGTCTTTTCTTAACCATCCCATGTAGTCATTGCTGTAAAAGCGACTCACTAAAAGATAGTCGTTATTGTCGATGTGCGGGCGCAAAGCCTCATACACCTCTTTAGGCGACTTATTTGTGTGGATCAACCAGCAGCTGTCACAAGGGCTGGCATATCCGTTAGAAATAGATTTGATTTTATTGATCAAACCCTCGTAGTTCTGACCTGCTTTATTCAGGTCGTAGTTAATTTGGATAATCATTACGATTACCTTTCTACAATAACAGCACAACCCTGTTAAAATTTTGACAACGAGGCTCTAAATGAGATACTGATTTTTGTCACGAACGACTCGGACCAATATTTTGGGCTCGGTTCCCCCCCTTCAAAGCGCCAACTTTTTAGGGGTTTTTTTTATTATTTATTTTCAAATTCAACTTAAAAAACAAGCTTACTAAAATGGAAGTTCATCTTTAATTAGATTATTTCTCGAAGTTATAAAGCTATCTTTCACAGCAATTGCAGACGATAGTTCTTCGATAAATTTATTCAAATAAGGAAAGACTCTTTTTCGTGTATTCACAGAAGACTCTAGCAGAGGCTTTGAAAACACAACGTCATTCTCGTTGCAAAAATCGTCTTCACACCAAAGAGTATGAATAACTCTAAATGTCTTTGAGTCATCATGTTTATCCCAAGAAAGGCTATCCCAATAAGCGCCTTTTAATTTCGGTATTTGTCCGATATTTTCTTCAGGATTTTGTGACCAATATGTTGCAGTGAAATAAAAGGACTGAGCAATGCCCGCAGCACGAATATAATTCTCCACCTCTCGAATATCCGAGGTGAGATTATCTAACTCTTGCTTATAATTTTCTAAGCGTGGTCTAACTTTATTAAGGGTATGCGCCAAGGTAGGCGAATGGATTACAGGCAAAGGAATGCCGCGTGACATGACTTACTCCTCTTTCAAATAAAAACAATAAATGTTTCGAAGGAATCACCTTCTTACTTCTCCCAATCAGGGTAAAAGGCCCACTCAGGGCCACATTGAATACTTCTCAAGCTTCCAATGTGAAACACGATATTTATTTATTATTATTCGATAGACCGTCAATATCATTTTCAAATGACGCATCAGAGCTCAGCGAAATAAGCATCCTCGTTGAAAAAGGATGCTTATAGAGTTCCATAGAACAGAGATGGATACGACAGCGAACGAACTAAAAACTCCGGTCCAATTAGCGAAACCTACCGACAGCTTTAAGGTCATAAATCCCCAATTAGCTTTGCTGTCGCAAGTTGAATTCTAGTAACTGCTTCATAGTTAAAAAGCGAGTTACTAACTTTTAAATTTTTTTTATTTTTTCTTAATGCCGCAAAAATCAACTTAAACTCCTGCTCTCCCAGATGTGCACGCTCCTCTAGGCGAAACATTGACTTCACACAAGAAAATATTTTTACGGGATTGTTCTGATGAACAGGGATATCATACCCATTAAGATCACTCGTACTATGCATCGCTCTGAAGCTCTCTGCCTCCATTGCATAAGCTTTGTGTCTTCGGCCTGAAACAAAATGAAGTCCAAAGCACATCCCAAGCTCAAAAGGCATATTAAATCTTGGGGCTTTATAAGAACCACTCAATGTCACCCTTGAGATATCATGAATCGAACGGTCACACTCATTCATGACGTCAAAAAGTCTTTCAATTCGGGTTTTATCGACATTTTGATCAAGAACAGTTCTAGGAGTTAACCCCTGCGTAACGACTGCGGCAACTAAAGCTAAAAAGCAATCTTCATAGCTTTTATCGAACGGACAGTTTAAAAAAACATTTCGATTCACCTGAGTCTGTACATCTCGAATACGAGATGCCTTATTACGGGATTTTTTAGATGTGGACGTTTTCACCATAAGCTACTTTTTACCCATCTTAACTTTGCCAGATGAAGAACTTCCCCGATTTACGCTCGATACAACTCTGCCCCTCTGTAGCTTCACCTTTCCCGAAGAAGAAAACTGCTGTTTTCCTTTAATATATTTCTTCGGAAGACTACCAACATCTATTTCGATATTTATTGTTTCTAATATTTTATTAAACTGAGTGAGTTTAGTTTTACTTAGCTTAGACGCTCTTTTGATTTGATTGAGTGATGGCGCATGAAAGTATAGCGTTTCCCCCATCTTCATATTGTTCAACTGACTTTTGACCGATGCTTTCTTTTTGACTGCCAAAGCTCCCCCAATCGATTTATAAACAAAATAATTTTAATCCAGCAACAATCCATCACAAAGAAAAATCGAAAATAGTCTGGTTCAGGCCAATCAAATCTGGTGAGATATCATTTTTTTTATCGGAAGAAATAAAGTCAAATTCTAGACATAAAAAAACCGAAGACTCAGCTTCGGTGATTTCTGCCATATTTTTCAGAGAAAAAATGGCGGGGTGGACGGGACTCGAACCCGCGGCCTTCCGCGTGACAGGCGGACGTTATAACCAACTTAACTACCACCCCAGTGGTGTTTTGGAAGACTTGTTATAGCTACTCGGCCCCGGCAGATCAACATTAATTTTTAAATTTTTAATGAATCTTGAAGTTCGCCCCCACAACTGATGCACCATAGACACCGATTCGGGGTTATTTGCTATATTTTTGTGCAAATATAGGAAATCTCAGGGTTTTCTGTGCAACTATACAGCCAGGCATAGTGTTCTCACGGTGCTCACACGATGACTCCCCTTTTTATTTCGGCCATACTGGGAGCATGATTATTCAAGCACCCCATCGCACCGGCAAACTCCTCATTATCGACGACGAAGAAGACCTTCGCGAAGTTCTCACGGCCATTCTGGAAGACTCTGCACAACAGATCGATACAGCCGCTAACGGCATTGAAGGCATCGAAAAGCTTAAGTCAGGTCAGTACGACGCTGTTTTGTCTGATGAGAAAATGCCAAAGAAAAGCGGCCTGGAAGTTTTAAAGTGGATGCGTGAAAACGGCATCACAACTCCTTTTATTATGCACACCGGATACGGTCAGAAAGACATCATCCAGGAAGCTCAAAGACTCGGTGTCTTTGCTTTGATCGATAAACCTTGGGATGAGAAAAAGCTGATCAAAACAGTCGAAACAGCTTTGCAAACCGGCACGGCCACGCCAAAATAGATTTCTAAGACAGGATGATTCATGGATAAAATTTTTTGGCTTGATATGGAAATGACGGGACTTGATGTTGAAAAAGAACGCATCATCGAAGTCGCAGCGATCGTCACCGATTTAAATTTTAAAGAGTTGGATGTATTTGAAACCGTCGTCAAACAACCGCAAAAATTCCTGGATAGCATGGATGCCTGGAACACCGAGCACCATAAGAAGTCAGGTCTGACAGCGAAAGTTCCAAATGGCATGCCCGAAGATCAAGCCGAAGCCAAACTTGTAGATCTGGTTAAAAAGCATTGGCCCGATCCAAAAGATCGCCCGGTCATGGGTGGCAACTCGATCATGCAAGATCGTCTGTTCATCAATAAGTACATGCCTGACCTTGCCGGTCGATTGCACTATCGCCAGGTCGACGTGTCTTCGTGGAAAGTGATCATCAATAACAAGTTCAAATACGTTTATCAAAAAACCAACAGCCACAGAGCTTTGGATGACATCCGTGAGAGTATTCAAGAACTTCGTCATTATTGTGATAATTTGACTTTCAAAAAGTAGGCTCACTCAATCAGTATCAGAAGCAAATACGCAGCGGATGAGCCCCTGTTCCAAAGCAAAATTGTTTTCTGAGAACAGTTCCTTTGTAAAAGTCACTCTGAAACAGGCCGCGCAGAGATAAAACCTCCGATAAATATAAGAGGAGGTTTTATATGCACAAAGACCTGTATTGGCGTCTCTATCACCTTGGAAGCTGGGCCTTGGCAGTCATCTTAGTCAGTGGCTGCGGGCAATCCCATGAAGTCGCCTCATCCCCCGAAGACACCTTAAGTGTCGAAGCGAACCGCTTAAGATACAGACCTTCACGATCACCAAAACCTGTGACATCAGCCACTCCAGTGATTTCACCAAGTCCCGTGGCGTCGGCTTCTCCAGCGCCGACCGCGTCGCCTGCACCGTCAGCGTCACCATCACCAGTGGCCTCTGCATCACCGTCGCAGGCTCTCATTGATATGGTGAACAGCCAAACCGCGGCAACTCATGAAGCTGCAATTATTGATGTTCGCTATGAGTGGCAGAAAAAACCCATGATCATCATGCAATCCCCGTCTGGCGCCGACATCCCAAGTTGGTTTGAATACAGCAAACCCGCTTGGTGTTATATGTTGAATTCCTGGCATCAAATTTTTGAAGCCGAGGGCAACAAAGCCAGCAATACGCGGGTTCAATTTCGCAATCTGAAAACATATGTGCTTTCCGAATCGACTCGCACCTGGAAGTTGCTGGTGACAGATCTGGCGCCGTATACGGATACGTGGAAATATCCCTTTGTTTTTGCAGCCGACAAAGGCACTCGAGTTGAATCGAGTGGTGGACTTTCTTTCCTGGCCAAGTACCCGCAATTTGCGCATGGCTATGGCACTCAAAACACCATCGTCCCCCAGGACATTCGCGCCGTTTTTGTGAGTATGGAAACAAGATTGGTTTTGAATAACGCCACTGGCACTGACGATCGCGCATCGGCGCGCTATCTGGTAAATGTAGGTGCTGACTATTGGCCCAACGCTGCAGCCGTGAATAACACTTGGGGATATGCACCCGGTGTTGGTCAAGGTCGCTTCATCCTGGCCACTCCTGAATGGAGAACAGCCACTATGATCGTCCCCAATGGTCGTTATGGATCATCAATGAAAGAGATGATTGAAAAGTATCCCCCACCATTTTAACAGCGACCGTGAAGGGCTTCCGACAAAGGAAGCCCTTCGTTCTTTAGATACCTATCGCAGACACCGGAACAAACTGAATATTTAAATTATAAACTTCCGTTGTTTGCTCTTTGTTCATCAAAGCGCTCACTTTAGTTTTAAATTCACGGATCAAGGCCTTCACTTCGGGAATTTGCTGCACATCCACGGCAAGGGTCAGGGACGAGATGTCTCGGTGTTTGATATCTGTTTTTTCTATCGCCGCGATCCCCTGGTATATACAGGCAATATTTGATTTTCTGACGATCTCCGAGGGCACATCAATCAACGTTGTCATCGTGGAGTAGGTGTTTTTAAACTCACCTTTTTCATTCTTTTTAAGCAAGCCCAGTGTTTGCAAATGCTCCAGGACCGAGATGACTCTTGGTTCCGCAAGGGCCAGCTTTTTTGCGATCCAGGAAGTCTCCGACCGAAACGACGCGGTCTCAACCAATGCCATTATTGCGAAGTACTCCCAGTCACTAACGGGCTTAAACTCTTCTTCAGTCAGAAGGCGTACTGAGGTATGCCGGATGCGCTTTCGACCATCGACACGCAGATAATCTTCACTTTCCACCAAACGCATGAAAAAAGCGGTCTTATCTGCATCAAAGTTAAGCCTTTCTGCTATTCGCCGTGCCATTTTTAAACTGAAATTATGTTTACCATTTAAAAGCTCGTGCAGACGACCACTCGATATTTTCAACAGAGTCGCAAAAGCACGAATAGAATATCGTTTGTTCTTTTTCTTACGACTCTCAAACTCGGCCTTCAGAAACTGATGAGAACTGCGGAACTCCATCAGCTATTTCCCCGATTAAAGCCGCCTGATTCCGTCGAGTGTAAAAACGCTGTGTTCATACAACTCATCTCAAAGGCAAAAATTCCTTGTCGCAATAAAATTCAGCCAACCTATTGAGCAGGAATCAACAAAGTGTTCTTATTTTTGGGAACGGCTCATTAATTGACCGTCTGCGGTTTTCAATATTCGTGGGGTCGATCCGTGACTTAAAAGGGCCTTCACGGCTTCCTCTGTTTCGACCATATCGATGGCACGTCGATTGTAAAGGTCGGTAGCATTCACATCGACTCCCAAGCCTACAAACTTGTCGACACAGGCTTTAGAGCGGCAATGGAAAATGGGTGTGGAATTTGTTGGTTCCTTTTGCGTCGGCGAAGCTCCGTATTTAATCAACAGATCCACTATATTGAATTGATCTGCCTCCGCCGCCACGGACAGAAACAATTTATCAAAGCTATCGTCATTGGGATCTGCTCCTAGATCCAAAAGCGCCTCCACCGTGCTATAAACACGAGCCACCGGATAAGACTTATCATTCAAATTTGAAAGAGCGGCACCCACCGGATTATACCTTTGAAACGAGGGATAGTTAACGGAACCATGCGCTTTGGCTAAAAGCTTTATCGCTTCCACCTGCCCCGTTTTTGCGGCGATGGACGTGGGATAATATCCCGTCTCTGAATAATCTATATTCACCTCAGCACCGTGTTGAAGCAATACTCCCATCGCCTCGACACGTCCCAAGGCTGCGGCAAATGTCAGAGGTGGCAGAGCCAGTAAATTGAGCTTTGCCGGTCCCCAGTCAATGTATTGAACCTTCCGTAACGGAATCATTTTGTTCAATCGCACAGCACCCATTTCGTCGGCGAGCGATTTTATACACCTTACGTTACTCTCATAAATCGCGATGGCCAATTGTTCTGCATCGGTCAGAACACTGTTCTTATCACAGCCCTTGTTCGGATTGATATCCAGATGAGTTGAAGGACCTGATCGCAGGAAGCGAAAAATCTGATTCGAGATACTGTAATCGGAACTCACGCCGCTATTGATTTCAAATTTCGCCAGTCCCGCGTACTCATGATGAATTAAAACATATTGATCCTCGGCTGGAGCATTTAAAAGGCGATCATAATTACAGCGAATATTTGAGCCCTGGGCATTCACAAAGTTGACACAAGTCTTTTCAACCCCTTCGATAGTGGGAATGTCTTGAGTGCAAATCACAGTGGCTTTGGATATTTGCTCCAGCATCGCTTTCTTATATTGTTCCACACCGACTTTGCGCGGAAGTTCCAGTTTGGAAGCTCCCCCTTTGCCGATCCAATTTTTTAGGTCCATGCGAATTTCGTTGATACGCATTTCGCAAAGATCTCCGCCATTGCCACGGTCTTGACCATCGATGGGTAAGGCATACGTGCGAAGAGACAACAAGCTAAGCGCCAGTGCCAAAACAACTAATTTCATAATGTTCTCCTGGTGGATACGGGAACCAGTTGGATATTTAAATTATAAACTTCGGATTGAGTTCCGACTTCCATGACATCGGCCATTTTGTGACGGAATTCTTTAATGATCTTTTTGGCGATCGGAATTTTTTTTAAATCAATGGCCATCGTGATGCTGGTAATATCTCGCAGTTCCAGCGGAACTTCGTTCAAGGCAAGAATCGCCTGTTCAATACTTTGCCGATGAGAAATACGAAGCGCCTGTGATTCCAAATCCGAATGTGTGCGAATGTTCTTATTGGTCTTAGAAAATTTTCCGCCGCTCCTTTGAATCGCACCCACTTTTTGCAATCGCGACAAGGCTTCGGCCGCTTCAAGTGGCGAAATGTTCAGGCGCTTCGCAATCCATTTTGCGTCGGGTTTAAAATCGTGAGTGTCGGCAAGCGACAAAATCGCAAAGTGATACCAGTCCGCCAAAACCGCAAAAGCATCATCAGAAACAAAATGATAATCAGAGCGATCCGCAAAAGTCAGGTTCTGCGGTTTCGCTTCCAGCAAAGAGCTCACCTCGGAAACTCCGAGCCGCTCCATGATTCGTGATTTCATTTTTCTGCCAACGGGGCGTTTGCCCGACAAAATCTCCGACAGACGCCCCGGAGAAACCCCCAGGAAATCCGCAAAGGCCCGCAGGGAGTAACTCTTGTTGTCCCTTTTACGGCGCAAAAGCTCTGTTTTAATCAGCTCAACCATATAAGCCCTTCCACAGCAAAAGAAGGGCTTACACTTCGCCATTCGCGAAATCAATCAAATTGGAACAGTCTGTTCCCAAAAATGGGAACGCTTTTTCTAATGGGAAATCTCTGCTCCAGTATCGTCCTGGAGTTTCCGGTACAGAGTTTTACGATCGATCCCCAAGGTTTTCGCGGTCAGATCTTTGACTCGGTCACACTTCTCATAAACATACTGAATATACTTTTTCTCAAGCTCCATTAAAGGCGCCACTTGCTCGCCGTAATGAAAAATAAAAGCATTTTTACGTTCATCCAAATCCAAAAGTTCCTCCGCCGGAGGCTCGTCAAATAATAAGAACGCTGAGACATCAATCTCTGGCCCCGAACTTAAGACCACCGCACGCTCCACTGCATTTTCCAGTTCACGCACATTGCCACGCCAGTTTTGGGTTAACAGAAATTCCTTCGCAGATTTTTTAAAACCTATGATTCCAGAATTGTTCAGATCCGCATATTTTTTTAAGAAAAACTCCGCCAATGGCAAAATGTCTTCACGACGATCCCGCAAGGGAGGGATGGTTATGGGAATCACATTCAAACGGAAAAACAGGTCTTCGCGAAAACGTTTGGCTTGAACTTCCGCCCGTAAATCTTTGTGAGTCGCGGTCACGACACGCACATCAATGGAGCGCGGCTGGTTTTCACCGACACGCTTGATTTCTTTTTCCTGAAGGACCCGCAAAAGTTTTGCTTGAAGAGAAAGATTCAAATCTCCGATTTCATCCAGGAACAATGTTCCCCCGTCCGCTTCTTCAAACAAGCCGACTTTTTTATCGTGGGCGCCGGTGAATGAACCTTTTGCATGTCCAAAGAGCTCAGACTCCAAAAGGTTTTCAGGAATCGCCGAACAGTTGATCGCCACAAAAGGTTTGTCATGGCGATTGCTCCATTTGTGGATAGCTTTAGCAAAAACCTCTTTCCCGGTTCCCGACTCACCCGTTATGGAAACAGTGGCCGAGCTTTTGGCGATGCGCTTGGAAAGCTCGATGATGCGTCGGATACCCTCGCTTTTTCCAATGATGCCATCGGGACTAAGCCCTTTCGATTGATCAATGGCGTCTCGCAGATTTTTATTTTCCCGATTTAAGTAATTATATTTAAAAGCGCGCTGAGCTGAAATTAAAAGTTGCGGGAAATGAATTGGCTTCACCACAAAATCATAGGCCCCTGCTTCAATTGCCGATACTGCGGTATCGACGTCATTGGAAACTGTGACCAATATAATAGGGACCATCAAGCCTTCGTTGCGCATGCGTCGGATAAAATCCACACCTGACATCTGCGGTAAATTTAAATCTGTGATGATGGCGTCCGGTATGACGGCACCTGACTTCACTTTCTGCATGGCCTCCAGAGGCTCTGCACAATGGTGAACTTGAATGTCTTTTTGTCTGAAATAAGCAGTCGCGAGCTCCGCTAAATCCAAATCGTCTTCAATCAGGAGAATGTGCTTAGGTGAATTCATTTGTTCGATACCTCCCTGTCACAGCTATTAAAATCAGTGAGGCATTTGTCTACAACCACAAAGTCCTTTTCTGCCCCATTCGTAATCTTTGACAGATTCTGTTGCCGATAGATTCGATCTGAGAAAAAAACTCGAGCGGCATTCGAAATGCATACTGTCTTGTTGTCCAGGGCGTTAATGCCTCGTCGACGAAAAGAAGGAGACAACGATTATGTTGCAGACAAAAAAACTTTTTGGAACAGCATTGGCAGCAACTGCCGCATTGGCGGTGGGTTGTGCATCAACTGAACCTAAAGAAGCAAAAGAAGAATCACCTTCTAAAGTTTCTCAAGCGGCCGCAGAAGTGGGCGCAACTTATTATACTGTGATCGACTTCCCCCAAGGGAAAAATGTCGTGACAGATACTCAGAGACAAAAGCTTCGTCAATTAGCGGGAGTTGCGAACGCCCGTGGTGAAGTCAAAGAAATCCAAGTCCTGGCATGGCCCGATCGCGAATATCCTGCTGAAGGACAAAAAGTTTCAGCTAACGACAAAAAGCTAGCAGACGATCGTTTGGCAGCAGTGAAAGATATTTTTAAAAAAGACTTTCAATCGGAAGCTGATATCGAAGGCCATAATATGGCTCAACGCCCGGGATTTTTCGCGGAAATGGTCAATACCGAGGACAATAAAACCAAAACAACTTTTGAAAACATTGGCGCCGCTCCCAACGATGTCGGCAATCGCCAGGCGCTGATAGGAAACAAGGCTTCCAAAGCCATAATCCTAGTAAAATATGAATAATACCGAGGAGGTAGTTATGAACAAAGATGTCATCCAAGGAAAATGGAAAGAAATCAAAGGTGAGCTTCGTAAAACATGGGGCAATATCACTGATGATGAATTTGAAAAAACCAAAGGTGATGCTCAGGCTATCGCTGGAATCGTACAACAACGCTACGGTCTGGCCAAAGAAGATGCTTCGGAAAAAGTATCGGATGTTATGAGCAGATATGCCGAGTCGACTAAAGATTCTCTTCGTCAAGGACGTGATGAAGCAGAACGCAAAAGAAACCACTAGATAATTGTTCGCTCCGTGACTGGATCCTTCAGCGGTCGCGGGTTCTCCGCCGCCCCTTTGAGTTTCTCCGCCGAGGAACTCGGAGGGGCGGTCTCTCTGTTAAGGCGCGAGTTGTTTCAAATGTTCGCGCATGGAATTCAAAAGAGACCTCGTCACGTTTTTGACGCCCATTTCATCCTGACGATCCGCCACCACTTCAAGTTCCTTCGCCGTCGCCGTCAAATTGGAAAATTCGAATGTCTCGGCATTTCCTTTTATTTGATGTCCCAATTTTTTAGCCAACTCGAAATCAACAATGCCGCCTTCATCTATTCGCGACAATTCGCTGATGCGACGAAGCAAGTAACGAATTTGGTCTTCGGATGATACTCTGAAATCATCATCATTCACGATCCACTCCTTGATGTTGATGTGCACATTCTAAATGAAAGTCCCAAAAATCATCAAGACTCTATTTGCTGTGGCGAAAATCCATTCCATCGTGGAATTACGCCCCAGTATTTAACAAACAAAATGTCAGCAGCAATATAGGAGTGCTCACACTCGGCACCCCCGTTGCACTCATTCATCTATATGAAACATGGCTGGGAATAATGCATCAGCCATTAGCGACAAAGGAGTCAGTTATGAAATTTTTCACTTCACTTGTTATGGCAGGATTGCTGCTTGGCACTACTTATAGTTTCGCGGACGACGTGAAAGAGGCCGCCAAAGAAACCGCTCAGGACGCCAAAAAAACCGTGAAGAAAGGCGCCCATCGCGTAGAAGAATCCGGTTGCGAAATGGTGAACGGAAAAATGGAATGCGCTGGCAAAAAACTTAAAAATCGCGCCAGCGAAGTGAAAGACGAAGTTAAAGACATGGCTCACTAGGAGATCCTGCATGATTTTGAAAACAGCTTTGAGTATCGCAACAATGGTTTTCTTGGCGACCCCTTCGGTTTTCGCTCAAGATAAAACTGTCACTGCCCCGACGACTGAAACTTCATCTTCAAGCGAGATTAAAACGGGAGGTATGTTCATCGAACCGATGCTGACTTACCAAACCGGTGACGTGACTGTGAATTGGCCTTCTCCGCTGAATGAATCCAAAGAAGATCTCAAAGGCTTCGGTTTGGGTTTGCGCTTTGGAGTGCATGTTTACGAGTCTCTGTTCCTGGGTGTTGATGGTCGCTATGCAAAACCAAAATATGATTCTTCCGCTCTGAATGCTGATGGCTCCTCGGACGCCTATGATGCGGGAGTGATGCTGGGTGTGCAAACGCCCCTTTACGGAATCCGCGTATGGGGAACTTACATCCTGACCGGCGTGCTGAATCCGGAAGAGATCAACAACGTTGACGTCAAGTTTTCTGATCTTAAAGGTTACCGCATTGGCGCTGGAATCTATGTCAAAAGCGTCAGTATCAACCTTGAGTATCAAGACGCGACTTACGATACGACTACAATTGAAAAAGCCGGTCCCCTGTCTGGGAACCTAGATGGCATCGACGGGCACAACAAGAGCTACATCTTAAGTTTGTCCTTCCCTGTCACTCTCTAAACTCCCTCCCCACTGCGGGCAGTCTCGTTGAGCCGGGCTGCCCGTTCCTTTTATGACGATTTTGTTATGAAGAAAATAATTCTTTGTAAACCCAAATCCCTTTAGTAGATTCCAAAATTCACACAATTAAATTCGAGGCGGCCATTATTTATTGGATGTTTTCCTTATTCCTAACCCTGGCAATTGCTGGCAACGAACCTTTGAAAGAGGTCTCGATGGGAATTCCATATAAGTTCTCACGCAATAAAGCTTTGGTGGAGTATCACGAGCTTTTATCGGAAGCCTTTGCTGATATCGGCTATAAAATTGTCCTGACGACGGTACCGATTCAAAGCACGCATGAAATGTTGACCTCGGGAGTCGTCGACACAGTGGCATATGACGATCTGGGTGACCAAAGTGGGCGTGAGAAAATCGTCACCACCTCATTTCCGGTGGCGTTGACTGTTGCGACTGTCTTTTATTCAAAAATTCGCCCTGTTAACGAAAGCAAACTCAACAAATATCGCGGAGCCATTTCTAAAAACAACACCCTGATCATTCGTGAAGCCACCAAAAGAAAATTAAAGTTCGTTCAGACCGCGAGTCCGTTTCAATGCGTGCAAACCGTGATCGAGAAAAAAGCTGACTACTGCATCACCATTCGTGAAGTCGGAAAATCCACAATCAACTCCAGCCCCGACGCCAAGGGGACCTTTCAGTCTTTCGATAAACCCTTCATTGATGTTCCCGTGTATGTTTCGATGAAAAAGAAATATGAAAAGGATCTCCCCAAACTGGAAGCGGCCTTGAAGCATCGCCTGCATGGCGACCTGAGCAAATATCCCAACGTCCGCCCCGTCCTTAATACCACTCCCTAAAATAAAAAAGCCCCGCTGTTTCCAGCGAGGCTTTTGAATTTTCCGTATATAAAAAACGGAATTAGTAACGATAGTGGTCTGGTTTGAACGGACCTGCTGGGTTCATGTGCAAGTACTTAGCTTGTTTTTGAGAAAGCTTAGTCAATTTCACACCCAATTTACCCAAGTGAAGGGCCGCCACTTTTTCATCCAAGTGTTTCGGCAAACGATAAACTGCGATCTCTTGGTATTTGTCGCGGTTGTTGTAAAGTTCCATTTGCGCCAAGACTTGGTTCGTGAACGAGTTCGACATAACGAAGCTTGGGTGCCCCGTTGCACAGCCCAAGTTCACCAAACGACCTTTTGCAAGGATGATGATTTGGTTGCCGTTTTTCAACGTGTGGATGTCCACTTGTGGTTTCACTTCACGGATTTTTGAATTTTTGTTGATCCATGCCATATCGATTTCGATATCGAAGTGACCGATGTTGCACACGATCGCGTTGTTTTTCATTTTCGTGAAGTGCTTTTCAGTGATGATATCGCAGCAGCCAGTCGCTGTTACGAAGATATCGCCCACTGGAGCTGCATCTTCCATAGTTGTTACTTCGAAACCTTCCATAGCTGCTTGCAATGCGCAGATAGGATCGATTTCAGTCACAAGAACGCGCGCACCCAATCCACGAAGAGAGTGTGCAGAACCTTTACCTACGTCGCCGTAACCTGCAACAACGCAGATTTTACCAGCAACCATCACATCCGTTGCACGTTTGATACCGTCAGCCAAAGACTCGCGGCAACCGTACAAGTTGTCGAATTTAGATTTAGTTACAGAGTCATTGATGTTGATTGCTGGAACTTTCAATTTTCCTGCTTTCAACATCACTTCAAGATTGTGCACGCCTGTAGTTGTCTCTTCAGAGATACCGATGATTTTCTTCATCTCTTTAGCGAAACGTGGCTCGTGCATCATGTTCGTCAAGTCACCACCATCGTCCAGGATCATGTTGTAGCCATCTTTGCCCCAACCCACGATAGTTTGTTCGATACACCAGTTGAACTCAGTCTCAGTTAGACCTTTCCAAGCAAATACTGGGATGCCCGCAGCAGCAATCGCCACAGCAGCGTGATCTTGAGTAGAGAAGATGTTGCAAGAAGACCAACGGATTTCAGCACCCAACTCAACAAGTGTTTCGATCAACACAGCTGTTTGGATCGTCATGTGCAAGCAACCAGCGATTTTTGCACCTTTAAGAGGTTTTTGTTTGCCGTACTCTTTACGAAGAGCCATCAAACCGGGCATTTCAGTTTCAGCGATAGAGATCTCTTCACGACCCCATTTTGCAAGCTTTGCGAAAACCTCTGGGTTTTCCATCGCCTCTTTGCAAACCATGAAGTCACGGTTGTTTTTAGAAGTAGCTGTCTTAGAATTCACTGCTGGTGCAGCTTTCGCGTTCTTTTTCATCGCTTTTCCATTCGTAGTTGTAAGTGCCATTTAAAACGTCCTTTATGTTATTAAAAAAATCTAAAAATTACTTCGGCAACGCCAAAGTGTATAAAGCTTATGGAAGTGTCAGGATTTCGTAACCTGTATCAGTTACCAAAACTGTATGCTCGTACTGAGCAGAGAGCTTGCCATCC
>JBCNNR010000048.1:0-22846 GCA_039594295.1 Bdellovibrio sp. | reverse complement strand
CTTGCCAGCTCCGCAAGTGGTGGCGATGGGTGCGGATTCAGTTGCCGAGAATATTAAGGCACTCGCAAGAGAGCACAATATTCCGATTGTTGAGAATAAGCCATTGGCCCGCACGATCTTTAAAACCATGAAGATCGGACAAGTGATCCCACGGGATCTGTTTGTCGCGGTGGCCGAAGTCCTTTCATATGTTTACCGCTTACGTAGGAAGAGAAGATAATGGAAGATGTTTTTCAGTTTTTAAAAAGATTCGAAAAGTATACTAAGAATACGGATCTTTTTATTGCGTTTGGTATCCTGGCAATCCTGGCGGTGATGATCATTCCATTGCCTCCAATGCTTTTGGATATCTCCCTTACATTCTCCCTGGCGATCAGTATCCTGATCCTGCTCGTGAGTATCTATACGCAAAGAGCTCTTGATTTCACATCTTTCCCATCGCTGCTGTTAATGACGACGTTGTTCCGTCTGTCCCTGAACGTAGCGACCACTCGTTTGATTTTGACTCACGGTCACGAAGGTGAAAAAGCCGCCGGTGACGTGATCGCCTCGTTTGCAAACTTCGTTGTCGGTGGCAACTACGTCATCGGGTTTATCATGTTTGCGATCCTGATTGTCATCAACTTCATGGTCATCACCAAGGGTTCTGGGCGCGTAGCCGAAGTCGCTGCACGTTTCACCTTGGATGCGATGCCTGGTAAGCAGATGTCGATCGATGCGGAATTGAACGCCGGTCACATCACGGAAGCGGAAGCTCGTAAGCGCCGTCGTCAGATTGAACAGGAAGCTGACTTTTACGGTGCGATGGACGGTGCCTCCAAGTTCGTACGTGGTGACGCGATCGCGGGTATCATTATTACTTTGATTAATATCCTGGGCGGTTTGGCGATTGGTGTGATCCAAAAAGGTTTGGATGTGGGCACGGCTGCCAAGTACTACACGATGTTGACGATCGGTGACGGTTTGCTTGCGCAGATTCCGGCACTTATCATTTCCACCGCTGCCGGTACGATTGTAACTCGTACTTCGAATTCAGATAAAGATATGGGTGCTGAGGTGACGAGCCAACTTTTGGTCAACCCTCGTGCCGTGATGATTTCTGGTGGTGTATTGATCTTGATGGGTATCATCCCGGGTCTTCCAACAGTTCCATTCTTAATGATGGGTGGTTTGTTGTGTGGCGTTTCCTGGGTTATCAAAAGATACAAAGCTGATGCTGCTGCGGCAGAAAAGAAAGCTTTGGAAACCCAAGCCATCGCTCCAAAAAAAGAAAATATCGAAAGCATGCTTCCAGTCGACATGGTGGAATTGGAAGTTGGTTATGGTTTGATCAGCATCGTCGAGTCTGACCAATCTGGCGACTTGCTTGAGCGTATCGTCAGCATCCGTAAGCAATTTGCTTTGGATCTGGGGATCGTGGTGCCAAGTATTCATATCCGCGACAACTTGCAGTTGGCGCCAGGTGAGTACCGCGTGATGATCAAAGGTAACAGAGTCGGTGGTGGCACTCTTCGTCCAGAAGCGATGCTTGCCATGGATCCAGGCAATGTGTCGGATCCTATCGACGGTATTAAAACCAAAGAACCTGCATTCGGTCTTGATGCTCTTTGGATTTCTCCAAATCGTAAAGAAGACGCTGAAATCGCGGGTTACACAGTGGTGGACTTGCCAACTGTTATGGCCACTCATTTGACGGAAATCATCCGCTCTCATGCTCATGAATTGTTGGGTCGTCAGGAAGCGGCTTCGTTGGTTGAGAACTTCAAAAAATCTCATCCTAAAGTTGTCGAAGAACTTATCCCGGATCTTATGTCCCTGGGTTCTGTGGTTCGTGTCATGCAAGGGCTTCTTAAAGAACAAGTTTCCATTCGTAATTTGCTTACGATCTTTGAAACCTTGGCCGACGAGGCTCCGCGCACGAAAGACATTGAGGTTCTTACGGAAAGCGTCCGTAAGTCTCTGGCTCGCGGTATCACTGCAAAATACACAACTGATCAAGGCAACATCCCTGTGATGACCTTGCACCCGGTGATCGAGGAGTTGATCGCGAACTCTTTGTTGCAAACAGAGCAGGGTGTGCAGTTGGTAATGGATCCAAATACGGCGCATCGCCTGATCAATGAGATCGCGCGTGCCGTGGAAAACCATCCGGAAGTGGCAAGTCAGCCGATTCTACTGACAAGTCCTACTTCCCGTCGTCATATTTATAAACTGACTTCCCGTTTTATCCCTCAGTTGGTTGTGCTTTCGCACAATGAATTGACGTCAGATGCGGATGTTCAATCGGTTGCCCTTGTGGAGATGAGCCATGCAGGTTAAGAAATTTGAAGCGCGTACTATGAAGGAAGCTCTGGAGATGGTGAAGACCCAATTGGGTCCTGACGCCATCATCCTCTCTGCTCGTGACAACAATAAAAGCTTCGGCTTGGTTGGCGAAGGCAGTGTGGAAATCACAGCCGCTGTCTCCGAAGAGACTTTGCAGAAAAAGAAATTTGCAGAATCTAAATTGCGCGAGCAAGATCGCCAAAGATTCCAGGCTAGCACCGCTCGTCAGCAAAAAGAGCTGATCACCAAAATGGTAGAAAAGCATGTGCAAAAGAATCAGCCACCGGCGCAAATCACGCAACGTCGTTATATCGATATTGAAGATGAAAATGAATACGCTCGTCAGCAGAAAATGTCTGAGGAAAGAGTTAAGAATGCAGCCCAACGTGCATTGCATGCTTTCCAAGAGCAGGAACAAAACTTTGCACCTAAAAAAGCCGCTGCTCAAGTTAAGGCGGCACCTGCTCCGGCACCTGCGAAGCCTGCCGGTGAGTCCCCTGAAATCATCGCCTTGAAAAGCGAGATTGCAAACTTACGTCAGGTGATCAATCAGTTCCAGCAAATGCCACAATCCTTCGTGGGTGCTCACCCAGGTGCTGATTTTGGTATTTCTTACGATTTGAGTTCTATCTTTGAAAAACTGACTCGTTCAGGCATGGCTCCTGAGATTGCGGCTGACATCCTGACTCAAACCCAAGAGACCTTGCCGCCTTTGAAAATTAAAAACAAAGCCTTGGTAGAAGCGTTTGTTGCACGCCGTGTTTTGGATGCGATCAAGATTGCACAAAACCCGACAGCTGGAAAAATTCACTGTTTTGTCGGCCCGGCGGGCAGCGGTAAGACTTCTGCATTGATCAAGATGGCCAGCCACATGGTGGTTCGTGAGCGCAAAAAAGTTGCGATCTTTACAACGGACACATTCAAAGTGGGCGCCGCTGATCAAATGAAGATCTATGCACAAATCCTGAATGTTCCGTTCTCTGTGATCCGTAATCAAAATGACTGGCACAATCTGATGCGCTATCTGGCGAACGTGGATTGCGTGCTGGTGGATTTTGCGGGTTTAAGTCTTAAAAATAACGAAGAGATCAATCTTTTGCGCAGCATTTTGCCGCCACAGGCACTGAATGCAAACATCCATTTGACGATGTCGGCAAATACCAAGGACGCTGATGCGATCGAATTGGGCCGTCGTTACTCGGCCTTGGGTTATAAAGACGTGGTGTTCACATCCCTGGATGAGTCCACTCAGCACGGCACTATCTACAATTTCATGAAGCGTTTTGATATTCCACTTCACTCTTTCGGTATTGGTTCGCGCGTTCCTGAAGACTTTGAATTCGCAACGAAAGAGCGTTTGTTGGATCTAATTTTTAACATCACTAAATTTAAACAACAGGATTCTGAAGCTGTATGAGCCGTTTAAATACTTTTGATTTATACCGCACAAGAACGATCAGTATCACTTCCGGTAAGGGTGGTGTTGGTAAAACAACATTAGTAGCCAATATAGCTTTGAGCCTGGCGCAAAAGGGTAAAAAGGTTTTGATACTGGATGGAGACTTGGGCATGGCGAACGTGGATATCATGTTCGGTGCAAAAAGCCAGGGCAGCATTCATGATATCATCGCCGGCCGCAAAGAGATGAAAGACATTCTATTGGAGGTATCCAAAGATGTGTTTTTGATTCCTGGTGGCAGTGGCATTGTGGAATTCAACAACCTGAATCACTTTGAAAGAAGAGCGATGGTGGAAGCTATCAGCTCGTTGCCAATGGGCTTTGATTTCCTATTGATCGATACGGCTCCAGGTATTGCAGAGAACGTTTTGTTCCTGAATTCAGCAGCTCAATCGGTAAGTGTGGTGATCACTCCCGATCCTTCGAGCTTTGCTGATGCGTATGCCCTGATTAAGGTTTTGAATAAGCAGTATAAGGTGAATCACTTCTCGATCGTGTGCAATCAAGTGCGCGATGAAGAAGAAGGTATGAATCTTTATAAACGCTTCAACGATGTGGTGAATCGTTTCCTCTACATAGGTCTTGATTATTGGGGTTCAGTTCCAAACGACGCGGTTTTAAGAAAAGCAACTCAAATGCAACGTCTCATCGTGAGACACGATGTGGGAGCGGAATCTTCCAAGGCAATTCGTCAAATTTCTGCGCAGATCGAGAAATCCTCCAAGCTAATTGAAGCTAATGGGGGAATGCAGATGTTCTGGGATCAAGTGGTGGGTTTCGCTTAAGCCAAATCCTAGTCCGCCACAGAATTGGACTTTCAGCGCATAGGGCTGTTTGCTAACATAGACTTCAAGAGGGATAAATATGGGGAAAAATGCGGCATTGTTGAAGAAGTACAAGGATGAGCCACGTCAGCTCGCGCCGACTAAAAAAGACGACCTAATTAAAGAATACGCTCCACTTATTAAATTTATCGCTCAGAAAATCGCCGTTAGACTTCCCTCTAACATCGAATTGGATGACTTGATCTCTGCGGGTGTAATCGGTTTGATGGACGCCATCGAGAAATACGATTCCACACGTGATAATAAATTTAAAACTTATGCTGAGTTCCGTATCCGTGGTGCCATCCTGGATGAACTTCGCGCTCAAGACTGGGTTCCACGCTCTATCCGTGATAAGGCAAAATTGCTGGATCGTACGATGGTGCAATTGGAAGCGGATCTTGGCCGTAATGCGACTGATGAAGAAGTGGCTAAGGCCCTGAATATCAGTATCGATGAATTCCATGATCTGGTAAATCAAGTTCGCCCCGTGAGCTTGCTGCCGATCGACCAAGCAACTACTTTCAGTAATACAGACAAAAAATCCATCATGGATATTTTGGAAGGTTCTCGCACGAACAGTCCATTCAACCAATTGAATGTTAAAAACATCAAAGAAGTTGTTGCGACCGCGATCGAAGAACTTCCTGAAAGACAGCGTTTGGTGCTGTCTCTTTATTACTATGAAGATTTGAACTTGAAAGAAATCGGTCAGGTATTGCGCGTGACTGAATCCCGCGTTTCTCAGTTGCACGCTCAAGCCGTCACTCGTCTTCGTGCAAAGCTCGCAGCCACAATCGGTGCCGGCGAGTTGGAAGTCGCTTAGTTTCCCATTTACAAATTCGAAGCTCAAAAAAACGCAAGGCCACAAACCTTGCGTTTTGCTTTTCCAAACCCTCTACAATTTTTTTGGGGTCTTAGGTCGAGGGTGGTTTGTGGTGCTCGACAGGCTTCGGACTTGGTGGGTGGGGTGTGGTAAAATACGAGTGTCAAAAGGGAGGCCATTATGAGAATTCTCAAGGTGCTTCTGGCAACATTGATTTTGCAAGCTTCTTACGCTCTGGCGGCTCCAACCACATCGCGTTCTGATACTTTGATGAGCGATGATGGTACCACCACTCAGTCGCAAACGGTCACGCGCAGTCCTGCCGGTCTCTTTAAACAACCGGGCATTCTGCCTTGCCCAGATCAGTCGCGGATGACCCGCATGGATGAGTTGGCGCGTCTGGAAAGTCACAGCCGAGATTGTCGACCCTCTGGTGGAGCGATTTTGACCCAGCCTGATCGTCCAGATGGAGAAGTGAGAGACTCCGATCTTCCGACTCAATTTCAGTAAATTTGTGAGGGTATTGCGCTTACAGATTTTTCTTGTGCAAGGAACTTGGAGTTTGTCTTGAAACGACTTGAATGTGAGTGCGAAAACTCACAGCGCTTCTTGTAGTATTAGATTCATGAGAACAATCATTCAAATCATGACGGTCTTAATGGGTTTCTTCTTAATCTTCCAAGCCACTGCTGCACAAGCCGCAGTCGAGTTAAAGGGAGCCGGCTACGAAAAGCTCAGCGGCAACTTGCAGGATCACGAGATGCAAGTGGGATGGTCCGAGCCGATCAAAAAAATGAAATGTAAATTGATCAGCCATGTGGCGGTTGATGATTTCACGGGAAAGGCTTCTAATAAAATGAAGGCGATGACAAGCTTGGAATGGAAGTTTTAGTTCTTACTCTTCTTCTTCCATTTTCGCTTTGATCTTTTTCATCAAGCGCGCTTCCATCTGACGAACCGCCTCACGCGTGATACCGTATTTTTCACCGATCTCCTGTAGTGTCAGGGGCTCGTCGTTCAAAATTCGCTCATCCAGGATGATCTTTTCGCGATCCGAGAGTTCGGGACGAATCTCTTCGATCTTTTGTTTTAAGATATTCAGCTGTTCTTCGCGAGCCAGTTGTTCATCCAACGGTTGATCGTTGGATCCTTTTTGCAGATCACCCAAGCTGGTACCTGATTCATCATCAACAGGTTTATCCAAACTGACATCACGACCCGACATACGCATCGCCATGTCGCGAACTTCCTCTTCTGAAATTCCCAGGCGAGAGCTGATCAAAGCCGTTGTCGGTTCCACACCCATGGCATCCAACGCATTTTTTTCTTTTTGCAGCTGATAGAAGAGTTTTCTTTGATTCTGAGTCGTTCCAATACGCACCATTGAATATTGGCGCATCAGATATTCTTGAATATAACCTTTGATCCACCATACTGCATAAGTGATCAAACGGGCGCCTTTATAGGGATTGAATTCGCGCACGGCGTGCATCAATCCCACGTTGCCTTCCTGGATCAAGTCGATCATCTTCGCACCGAATTTAGAATACTCAGCTGCGACCTTCACGACAAAACGCAAATTCGATTTCACCAGGGCCTGAGCGGCCTCGGGATCTTTAGTTTCGAAATATTTCTTAGCCAGAGCAATTTCTTCTTCTTTGGTCAGAACTTTGTATTTGCGAATCTCGTTTAAATACATGACCAAAGGATCCGTCGACGTCAGAGCTTTCGAGTTATCTAAACTTGGAAGCTTGGGGGATTCTTCGGTCTCGATAAATTCAGAGTCGTCATCGTGCGAAGATGGCACGGCATAAGCTTTGTCGGCTTCGGCATGCTCCATGGAATCCGAAGACTCGTCCTCGACGATTTCCGCCACAACTTTTTTAGGTTGGATTTTTTCTTTTACAGATTTTTTGGAATCCGTGGCTTTTTTAGGCGCAGGTTTTTTAGGGCTGGCCTCCTTGGAGGCCGCCGTTACCTTTTTGTCCTTCTCGGAAGAAGTTTTTGCCTTGGTTTTTGCCATAGACCCTTTTCTAAAAGCGAAAAATTAAACGGAGTAAGTAGCCAAGATACTAAGCAAGGTACTTTGCGAGCTTGCGCTCCAAAGTTTCTTGAACCTTACCCTTGAACGGAGTGAGCATCAATGGCAGATCAACTACTACTGATACCTTACTGCCATTACCCGCAGCGGCAACGCTCATGTCAGCTTTGAACTGGGAGCCGTTCAGCTTGCAACTCATCGTTCCATCCGTGAAATCGCACTTCAATTTGGGATCGAATTTACGAATATCAAGGTCATTTGCCAAAAATTCTTTAATTTTTTTGTAGGCTTCTGGAGCGGGCTGACTGGAATCGTGATTAATCGTGAACTTAGGCATAAAAAAAGGTCCTTTCTACGTACTGCTCATGGAAGAGTATATCGCTTGGTTTTGGGAGATGGGAAGGGTTATGGCTGCGAGCTTTACTAGGCTTTGGCCGCGGTTAAACCGTTGCGTTGGGTTTTGACCTTCGTTTTAAAAAATGAGAGTATTTTTGGATGCTTGGGCTGATTCTGGGCATTCTTTCCTTTTTGATAAGGGTTATCCATGAAATTTGTTAAGGATCTGAAGAGAACGGATTATTGCGGTAAATTGACTGCGGCTAATGTTGGACAAAAAGTTGTTGTGATGGGTTGGGTTGACGTTCGACGCGATCACGGGAACTTGGTGTTTATCGATTTGCGCGATCGTGAAGGCATTGTGCAAGTCGTTCTTGATCCTAATAAAGCAGAAACTTCGGCATCTAAAAATCTTCGTGGCGAATTTGTGGTTGCCGTTGAAGGTGTGGTTCGTGCGCGTCCTGATGGCATGAAGAATACTAAAATCAAAACGGGCGAGGTGGAAATCGAAGCCACTCGTTGTGAAATTCTGAACGAATCTGCGGTGCCACCGTTCCAGGCGGGCGATAACAACGTTAATGAAATGCTTCGCTTGAAGTATCGTTATTTGGATTTGCGTACGGAGCGTTTGCAATCGCACTTGATCACTCGTCATAAAGTGGCGCAAGTGGTTCGTCGTTTCTTGTCGGACAATGGCTTCCTTGAAGTGGAAACTCCGATTCTTTATAAATCCACTCCGGAAGGTGCTCGTGACTATTTGGTTCCTTCCCGTGTGAATCAAGGAACGTTCTATGCATTGCCTCAGTCGCCACAAACTTTGAAACAGCTTTTGATGATCGGCGGTTATGATCGTTATTTCCAAATCGCTCGTTGCTTCCGTGACGAAGATTTGCGTGCGGACCGTCAGCCAGAGTTCTCACAAATCGACATGGAGATGTCATTCATCGACCAGGAAGACATCATGGCGATGAATGAAAAAATGTTGCGTACGATCTGGAAAGAGATCAAAGGCATCGACGTAGGTGAAATCCCGCGCATGACTTATCAGGATGCAATGGATCGCTATGGTATCGATAAACCTGATACTCGTTTCGGGATGGAGATCAAAGATTTGAAATCCATCGTGACAGGTTCGGGCTTTAAAGTATTCGACGATGTCCTGTCTCGTGATGGTATCGTTCGTGGTATCGCCGTTCCTAAGGGTGGCACTTATTCTCGTGGTCAATTTGATAAACTGACGGATATGGCAAAACGTGCGGGTGCAAAAGGTTTGGTTTGGATCAAATCTGAAGCAGACGGCACATTGAGCTCTCCGGTTTCCAAATTCTTCTCGCCCGAGAAATTGTCTGAGATCTTTATGGCGACAGGCGCACAAAAAGGCGACTGTGCATTGATTGTGGGTGACGAATTCGATATCGCTTGTGCGGCTCTTTCCACATTGCGTTTGCACTTGGGTAAAGAACTGAACTTGATCGATACAAAAACTTACAAGTTCTTGTGGGTGGTGGATTTCCCACTCCTTGAGTACTCTCCAGATGAAAAACGCTGGGTCGCTCGTCACCATCCGTTCACTTCACCTAAAGATGAATCTTTCGATGACTTGTTGGGTACGAATGAAGCAGCTTACGGCAAGATCTTGGCAAAAGCCTATGACCTAGTTTGTAACGGTTACGAAATGGGTGGCGGATCTATCCGTATCTATCGTAATGAGATTCAACAGGCGATGTTCCGTTTGTTGGGGATGAGCAAAGAAGAAACTGAACACAAATTCGGATTCTTTTTGGAAGCTTTGAAATACGGCACTCCTCCACACGGTGGTATCGCTTGGGGCTTGGACCGCTTGGTGATGCTGCTTTGTGAAACCGATGCGATTCGCGAAGTGATCGCCTTCCCGAAAACGGCGAAAGCAACAGACTTGATGGCAGATTGTCCAAGTGAAGTGAAGAACGATCAACTGGCAGAAGTTGGTATTCGTTTAAGTGCCTTGGCCGAAAAAACCTTAGCTGATAAAGCAAAAGGTGTAACGAAAGAGAACGAAGCCTAAATGGCCGGCGGCGTACGTCAGTGCGCCCCTGCGCTGCAAAGGGTGCCAGCCAGCCTAGTTTGTGACAGTGATATTTCCCGAAGTGGTTAGGATGTGAATCTTAGCCACTTGATCGGGAGAAGCGGCCGCTGCGGGATTCATCTGCGCGTGATTGTCGATTTTGCCAATCTCTGATTTCAATTCAAATTCAAAAATCTGATTTTTATCCACGACAAATTCAATGTCTCCGCTGTGCGATTGCAATTGCATCTTACCAGCATATTTTTCCGGAAGATAAATGGAGGCGATCAGCTTGGAGTCTGAATCCTCGGTGTATTCTTCACCATTCACATTCAAATGAATCCAATGAGTCGACATTGGCTTATGCAACTCAATGTTGAGTTGATCTTGATCTGTGATCTGAGTCACGAAAGGACCTTTTTCAAAGCGGGGAGCTTTGCCCTCGACCAAGACTTTTAAAGTCGAACCATTGTAGGTGCGCACATGAATTTGCATGCGGTTGCTTCGCACCTGGATGGTGTTGATTCCTTGCAGAAAGTACTCTTCCTGCTCTTTGTGGTCTTCGCCGCCGGCGAAGTGTTTCGTGACTTGGTTGACAGCGGTGAAGATCGAATTTGGATTATAGATCGTGTATCCGATGAGGATAATCATCGAGCCGACAAAAATAAAAAAGAGGGCAATGGCACCCATGATCAGCTTCTTCAACATGCCTTCATATTTATCACATTGAAAATGACAAAGAAACGTAATTGAATAAGAGACAGATCTTCTACAGGAGTGCTCCCATGCAAAGAGTTTTGCCCGAAACAACCCTTGAAAAAAACATGATGTGTATGGGCGCTGTTTTTATTGAAGAAAATCATCTTTTGGATGACTTGTATGAAATCATTGGTTCCGATTTGGTAGAAGGTCAGGAGTTGGCGGAGGACGTCAAAGATCAGGTCCTCGAAGAAGTGGCTGAGTACTTTTTCCGTCTGGATATGAATTGGGGCGACGAGATCAAGGCAGATTGTATTGAGATTCTGCATGATTTCTGGGGAGTTAAAAGCCGTGAAGACGCCATCAAGAATCTGGAAGACATCCGTCAACAAGGTCACCGCGTAAAATTCAATGTCTTGCGCGGAATCGTACCGGCAGATGGCAATATCGATCATCACACCTTGGAAAAATTTAAACAGGTTTTCACTTTTGATTTCAGTGAAGACAAACCGGCGCAGTTTTCGGACGAGGACTTTCGTAAGTTGGCCCAATGGTTTCAAAGAACTCATAAGTTTTTAGGTCAACATGGAATTCTGGCGTGGGACGCGGCTCGTTTCGTTCACTTGGTTCGCTTGAGTTTTGTGGCGGGTTACCTGAATGACAATGAGGCCTGGGCAGAAATTCTTAAGATGGCGCCGCTTGCTGATGACAAGTTTAATAATTGGATGGAGTTCGCACAAAGCTTCCTGATTGGTCGCACCTTTTGGTCGGGCAGTGAGGATCCTTTGGTGAAGACTATCTGTGAACGCCTCTTGGGGCACCCTGCGAGTCCTTGGAATTTCTATTCTCTTTCCTAGGGAATCACTGACCTAGGTCCAGATTCACGGGCCAGGTCTCAAGCTGAGACGTCTTATTCCGATACGAAGTATAAGGGAAACCATGGATGGTTTTTCTTAAACACACACGGAGGTGTGGATATGGAAAAGATCAGCGGAATCCTTCCGTCAAGCGCGAGAACCAGAGTGACTGATGTATCAGCTTCACAGCCGGCTCGCCCGGGTGCTCCTGAATTTGGTCGTCCTCAAGGAAAGAATTCTTTGGGTGACAGAGTTCAGCTAAGCAAACAGTTGGAAGAAATGCGCCAAACAGGTCAGCTGCCAGAGCCCGAGGCTCCCATCAGCTATAAAACACCTGAGATGAGCAAAAAGAAAGTAATTGAAGACTTGAATAAGGCTTTCTTCACGAATCCGAAATCGATCGCGCGCGAAAACTCGGAAGTGACGCGTTCTGAAGAGGCATTTAATAATGCCCAGGACGCTCAGGAGTTCTTCCCTACGAAGTCAGGTCCAGCGGCTCAACCAAAAAGCCATGGTCTTCCAGAGAGCACAGTCGATAAGCCCCTTTAAAAATTCTTAAGCCTGATGGCTCTCGACCGGCAACGAGGATGTAGTCGAGCGAGAGCTGAATCAGACGACGAATAGCTGTGAGACTCCATTGAGGTGCTCCCATTTGAATCAGCATTTCCAGGCGAATCAAAGCCTGTTGTGGATCTTGCGCATGAAGCGTTCCAAAGCTTCCCGCATGTCCCGTTGCCAGGGCCATCAGAAAATCCTTGGCTTCGGCGCCACGAACTTCTCCCATCACTAAGCGATCCGGTCTTAAGCGTAAGGATCTTTTAACCAATTGAGTCTGATCTATATTGGGCAGAATGCCCTGCGGATCTTCGCGGGTGAGTAGTTTCATGCTCGCTTTATTCGACAGCGCGATCTCGGCGGTATCCTCAATAACCACCACTCGTTCGTTCGCAGGTAGTAAATTGAGCAGCGAATTGAGGACGGAGGTTTTCCCGGAACCTGTTGAACCAATCACCAGAAAGTTTTTCCTTTCTTGAATCAAGCGCTGAAAAAGCTCTATATCAGATTCGTGACACCAGCTGCGATCTTTTAGTTTTTCAAACGTCCAGGGATTTTTTGGATGACGTCTTAATGACAGATGAGGATGGGAGTGAGTTAAATCGGCGCCAATCAAACTTAAGCGGAAATCGCCAAAGCTGCTGTCAGCAGAGGGATGTTCGATCGTGATAAAGCATTTCGCAGCCTGCGAAAGTCGTTCTACAAAATTACGAAAACTCAGTTCTGAAAGAAAGCCATCCTGATGCTCTTGTAGGCGACCATTTTTTTCAAACCAGATTTTATCAGGTCCGTTCACCAAGATTTCGGTGACAGCTTCGTCCTCCATCAGAGTGCATAGCGGTCCCCAGGAATAGAATTCCGCGCGAATCCGGCGGCCCATATCAGCATCCAAACTTGCTGTTTCCTCCTGAATTAATTGATCAATTTTTTGTGAGCGTAATTGGGTTTCTTCATCCGGTGACAATAAAAATTCGTTCAAAGGAAGCTTTTGAATTTTGTCCTGAAGATTTTGATAGTGCTCTTTAAATACCGTGATCATATCTCACTTCGTGTCTCGCCAATGTGTCGAGGGCGGATTTCGTTGTTATCGTTTTCATTCATGATGGAAGGTCGCACAAATATGACGAGTTCTGATTTATTGTCGCGGAAGTCTTTGCTGGAAAATAGGGGCCCCAAAATCGGAATTCGTGAAAGCACAGGAAGCCCGCTTGAGCTGTTGCCATCATCGTTTTTTAGTAATCCAGAAAGTGCAATCGTTTGGGGTCTCGTTAAATCAAAGTGGCTGGAGACCCGGTTAGTGAGTACACCTGGTACACTGTCGACGGCAGTGGCTTGATCTAAAGTGGACACTTCTGTTTCTATGGATAAACTGATCCTTCCGGAGGCATCTGCGCGCGGTTTTACTCGTAGCAAGATCCCGTATCTTTTCCAGACAATATCTTGAACTTCATAATTCATAATTTTGATGGGAAACTCTCCACCAGCGAGGAATTCTGCCTCGCTACCGCTGCGGCAGACGATATTGGGGCTGGCCAAAATTTTGCCAAAGCCTTTTTGTTCAAACATATGCGCCGTGAAAATCGCTTCACCCCAAGGATTTCCGTCTTTGGGCATAATTTTGGCTTCGTATGTTTCAGGCCATTTGATGCCGTACTTCATTGAGCTCGAGTTTTTGATTTCTGCGATGGTGATTTGAACTTTAACTGTCGGTGCAATATCCAAACTGCTTTGATCTTTGACGATCGTAATCCCATAGGGCTTGAGCAGCTTTTGATATTTTCGAAAAATAAGGTCATTGCCGGATACACGGATTTCCGGAACGGGCACAAAGATTATTGTCTGCGGTGGAATTTTGGCCTTATCTAGGAGATCACTGAAGAACTGCTGACTTTCCTCTTGTAAAGACGGCGACATTGCCGCCCGCATCTGAAAGCTGATTCCCGAATCTCGCAGGAGATCCGCCAGACGATTCCAATCCTGAAGACGATAAAGTCGGCCCGTCACCAATAAATCCCCATCACCCACTTCAGCGTTCAGACCGATGAATTTTGAAAGCATTTTTTTAAGATCTATGAGTGCGGATCGTTTTCCAGGATGGATCACCTGAACGTGATAAAGAACATTATCAATGCGCACATTGGTCATGCCTTCACTCGCTCCTTTGATATTTAAATGCGATCCTGCGGCCTCAGCTTTCAGAACAGCGCGATCTTGAATCCACACCGAGGATTTGGGCTTGATGGCTAAAGTGGTGGACTCTCCCAAAGACAGAATGATTTCCGTCGGGGCGGCATGGACGGTAAGAGAAAATGTCAGACAGAAAAGAAAAAGTAAAGTCTTCATGCCAAATCGGCAGAGCAACCTTCAGACGCATTCCTCGCAAAGTCATGTCAGCGAGGACCTGCGAGGTTCGGACAACTACGGATGCGCGAGCGGCAGCTCAAAGAAGACCATCACACCTTGATCGGTATTTTTAAATTGCAGATGAGAGCCGTGAGCCTTCAAAATCGCCTGACAGATTGTTAGTCCCAAGCCAGTGCCAGAGGAGTGGTGCATGACGTCTTCATCGATGTAAAAGGGTTTCATGATTTTGTCGATCACTTTGCTGGACAGATGGGGGCCGCGGTTGGTCACCGAGAAACGCGCTAACTGTCCGTCGGGCACAACATGAACTTCGATGTCACTGCCGTCCTGGCAAAATTTCGCTGCGTTGTGAATCAGACGTTGCATGATTTGTTTGACCAGGCGCACGTCTGCCAACACTCCATCAGGGGAGATGTGGTTGATCACGTTAATTTGCTTTTGATTCAAAAGATTCACAACTTCTTTTGGCAGCTCGCTAAATTCAGAGAAGGAAACATTCTGCACATCGATTTTTAGCTGATTGGTTTCGGCGCGAACGATCAGAAGCACATCATCCACCAGATTTTTCAGGCGTTCAGCGCTTCTGGAGATTCGGTTCACCATAAGTTTGTCTTCGTCAGGCAGTTTGGATTCACTCAGCAATGCCGAAAAACTTAAAATCGAAGTGAGCGGTGTTTTCAATTCATGATTGATCAGAATCATAAAGTTGGACTTTGCGACATCCAGGCTTTTCAATTCTTCCAATGCCTTTGCAAGCTCAGAGTTTTTCGCCTTCAGTTCTTGTCCTAATGCATATCGGTCGATGGCATGATCAACAGTGTTGGAAAGATCTACCGGGTCCCAGGGTTTTGTGATGTAACGAAAGATCTGACCTTTATTCACAGCGGAGATCACTGATTCCAGATCAGTGTATCCCGTTAAAAGAATGCGAATTGTTTCAGGATGAGATTCCAGAGTTTTTTCTAAAAACTCGACGCCCGTCATTTCTGGCATTCGTTGGTCAGTGATTATCAATGAGAGAGGGCCTGGATGTTTGTCGAGAACCTCCAAAGCCTGCTTTCCTGAGGTAGCCTTTAGTACAGTATATTTCTTACGAAACAACCTTTCTAAGGCCTCTACGTTATCTATTTCATCGTCAACACAAAGAATTGTGTGCTTGCTCATATGAGAGTAGTGTAGGATTTGAAGAGTACGAGTGCAAAGTATTTTCAAGAAGTACTTGTGTTGTCATGGAAGACGACGAGCTTGGTCCAGATTCCTCAATGTTGGTCCGGATTGATCAATTTTGAGTCAAGTCTCTCAGTTATCCTGACGATTAGTATAACGAATATGCGTTTTTTTCTTTCAGGAGATCGAATATGAATTTATGGATTCGCGTTGCAACTCCACTGATGATTGTGTTGAGTTTCGCTCTGAATGCCAAAGCCCAATACGCTGCCAATTATGGAATGGCCGGAACGGGAGTTTATGGAGGCATGCAACAATGTCCCTATAACTATGGTGCTGGTCAAGCAGCTACTAGCGAAGACGATGAAGTCGCTGAGATTCAGAACGATATCGCTGAATTAAAAAAAGAAAAAGCGGAAAAAAGAGCAGAGCTGAAAAAAGCTGAAAGAGATATGAAGTATGCAAAACGTGATATTGAAGACGTTGTTGCAGATAATTATGCTCAAACACTTTTTGAACATATGGATGGTCCTAAAGGTTGTGACGAGTACGCCGGGTATTCTGGAAATACTCAAGACGGTGGTAACGGTTACAGCGCGAAGGGTGAAATTGAAGGTTCTGAAGGTAGTGGTAATCAGCAAAAGCCGGCAGAGCTTCCAAAAGCTGGTGATTTTTCGATTGATCAATGGAATGGTACTATAAATAATTATAATTATGTTTGTAACAAAAGCCAAAAAGGGATGATTAATCCTGCGGCTTGCTATGCTCCGTTTCAAGTTAAAGATCGCAAGCCTGGCAGTTTGAAAGGATGTACTGAGGGTTTGAAAACTTACAGTGCTTCCACTCAAAAAGCGAACAGACTACGTGACGAGCTTGATCAGATCGAACGTTCTCTTGAGTACTCGAAAGATAAATTGAAAGATGCGCGTAAAGACGCTCTTCAGGCTCGTCAGGATGCTCAACGTGAGCAAACTGAAGCGGGTGTTTGCCCAACGTGTGCGATGTCAGGAAATGGTTATACATACACTCGTCCACAAACGGATTGGACAAGTGTTATCGCGAACGTAGGTATGGGGTTGTTCGGTACCTACCTTGGATATCAACAAAATAAATATGCAGTGGATGCGGCTGCGAATCTTGGTTACCCAATGAATCCTGCTCCATCGTTCTTGATGGGCTTTCCATATCTTGCGACTGGTTTGACGCAAGCACTGGGTGGTGGTTCTGGAGTTTACGGTGCAATGTCCGCGGGTATTGGTGCTGGTGGCTTCGGATGTGCCGGTCAAGCTGGCGGCCCGATGGGAATGTATGGCCCAATGGGTGGCGCTAATGGACCTGGTATGTGGGGAAATCCATATATGATGGGTAGTCCAATGGGTGGCGGCCTCTATGCTGGTGGCCAAGGACCTTGGGGTATGTCTGGTCCGATGGGTATGATGGGTGGTGGATTCCCAGGCGGTTATGCTGGTTACGCCGGAATGCCAGGATTTGCTGGATCCCTTAATGCTGGATTTGCTAGCGGCGGTTATGCAGGAATGCCAGGCTACGCTGGTTACGCTGGTATGCCGGGATATGCAGGTTATGCGGGCATGGGCTTCGCAAATGGTTTTGCTGGTCAATTAAATGCTGGCTTCGCGACAGGCTATGCAGGTTTCGCTGGTATGCCAGGTTATACTGGTGGCTTCGCGGGAATGGCTGGCGGCTATGCTGGAATGCCAGGTGGCTTCGCGGGAATGGCCGGTGGTTTCGCAGGTATGGCAGGCGGCTATGCTGGAATGGCCGGTGGTTTCGCAGGTATGGCAGGCGGCTATGCAGGAATGCCGGGTTACGCTGGATATGCGGGCGGTTACGCGAGTGGCTTAGCTGGTGATATGGGTATGATGCAAATGCAACAGCAAATGATGCAAATGCAGATGCAACAACAGCAAGCGTACATGCAATCTCAAATGCAAAGACAACAAACTGTAATCAGTTTAATGAGTGAGATTAATGCCATGAGTGCGAAACTGGGATATGTCTTGAACGGTGGATCTCTTGGCACGAGTTACATTGGTGGTTCGGGTTCTACTGGTTACTACAACACAGGATATGGCACGACGACGACAATGCCTGGTGGTGTGATCATGGGTGGCAGCGGTACAGCGACAACTCCAATAGGTACGGGTGTAACGGTTCCAGGTTCAGTTCCAATAATTAACAATGGAACTTCGACTGGTGTCGGCACAGGTCGCTAATTTAAAAATTAAAACTTAAAAAGTATAAGGCCCTCTGATAAAACAGAGGGCCTTATGCATTTAAAAATCCCGCGTCTTTATGACAGTCATACTCATTTTTTAGCGACCGGCGAATTTGCCACGGGCTTGATGCTATTTGATCTTCCCAGTCCCGAAGCTATTCGTTACGTTTCGCTTAAAGATAAAACCGCCTTTCGTGGCGGCTGGTTGGTGGGCTTCGGCTGGGATGAAAATAAATGGGCCGACAAAAAACTTCCAACCAAACAGCAGTTGGATGAGATCTTTCCCAACTATCCTGTTTATTTGGCACGCGCTGATGGGCATACAGCTTGGGTGAATTCCGCAGCTTTAAAAGCATTGGGGTTGGAATCGGCTTCGGGACTCCTTAGCGAAAAGGACCACCTGCAAAGCTTTGATAAAATTCCTCCCTATGAAAAAGCTCAGCAACGTTTGCAGATCCTTGCTGCCTGCAAAATGTTTAATCGTGCGGGCTTTACGCATATTCGGGATATGTCGTGCACGGATTCGTTATGGAATCTGTTGGTCGAGATGGAAGAGGCCAATGAACTGACCTTGGCGATCGAAGAAAACTATACCGTTCACGAGCTTAAACAATTGGATCAAGCCATCGCTTCAGTGTTGGTTGCGCGCAAGACGCCAAGTCGCTTGCTGCGCGCAAAAGGGATTAAATTTTTCTATGATGGATCGCTCGGTTCAGAAACAGCGTTGTTGTCACGCCCGTACAACGGCGAAGGCGATAACTATGGAAAGACTTTGTGGTCTTTAGAGGATGCAGAGGAGTTGTTTAAACTGACGTGGGCCGCAGGTCTGGAAGTTTCAGTACATACCATCGGTGACGAGGCCGCCCACCACATGGTGAAGCTCGCGCGCAAAGTTTCTGCCCAAGGATTTGTGGGCCGATTGAACCTGGAGCATGCGCAAGTTCTGCGCTCAGAAACGATTCAGATGATGAAGCCGTTGCATGTTCGTTGTCACATGCAACCCTGCCACTGGTTGAGTGATCGCAAGTGGTTACAGCAAAAACTCAGAGGTTTGTATTCTTATGCGTTCCCTTGGGAAGCCTTAAAGAATGCCCAGATTCCAATTTCTTTTGGTTGTGACAGTCCGATTGAACCGACTTCATTCTTTGCAAATAAGCAAGCCCTTGAGGAAAGTCCCAAGGATCGTATTAAACGATTCACGGGGGAATTAAGTGTTTATCACGCTCATCCGGATACGACGTACACTGATTCATGGACGGTGATTGAAGATGATCACATCCAGGAAGTCGTCTTCGATGGAAAAGTCTTGGACCTGTCTTAAGGTTTATCGATCACGATTTTTTTATCTTTAAGACCATAAGCGGCCGCACTTCCAACCAAGAGAAGACCCACCGGGTAAACCCAGGATTTATTTGCGTCCCACCACTCTCCAAAGCGGCTGCCCGACGGAGGACCGTTCGCAGCCTTCATGCAATCCCGTGAGAAAAAGATCGTGCCGGAGTTTTGCAAATTAAAGTCATCGATATTTGCCGAAAAACCACTGCAACTGCCTTGGATCATCGGTTCGAAAATGAATTGTTGCTGCATCAGTTGAACGTAAGTTCCTTTGAATTGGACACTTTTGTGAGTGTCAGAGAGCAATCGAAACTCGTAAACGGCATCCGACGCAAGGTTCAAAGAGTTTGCCGTCGCGATATCGTAAGATTTGGATTCGATAAGCAGAACTTGAGCAATCGGCCACTGGCGATGGATGGCGGTGAAGTCGACACTGACTTTGGCGCATTTTTCGATCGGCATTCCTAAAAGACTGCGTGCTTTGCAATTGGCCAGATTTAGCTCGGCGCTATTTTTCAAATCGGGCCTTTCCAAAAGTTTTGCCGAAAGATCATACAGGTAATTGATCGAAGTGGGACTTAGAGGTCCACTGTTGTGTACTGAACGCAATGACTCGGAAATATTTCCGGAAGGAGCTTCCAGATTTTCCCCAACTTTGTATAAATCTTCCTCTTGTCGCGTGTTTGTTTGTAGGCGTTGGATTTGAAATTGAATAAGGGACATCATTTCTGATTGTTCTTTCAACACGGTTTCAAATTCAGATCTGCTGCTGCCCTCGGCTTGAATCAATACTCCTGCAAAAGAACGGTTTGCGAGGGCAAGAATAAAAGCGGCCAAGAAAATTTGTTTCATAATATTTCCTAGTTTGAGTATTCGATATGTACAGAGTTTTGTTTTTCAGCGGTCAGCTTTCCACCACGTACTTCTGGATTTTGAACCACGGCGATGAAGGGGCCGCGTTGTTGCAGAATTCTGGCGCCTTCAGATTCTTTGACAAGAATGGCAAATTGATCAGGATTTCTGGGGGCGCGAACCAATTTCACGCGCGAGGCCACACGAATGCCACCTTTGCGAGTTTCACTGGCCGCCAGATACAGATCCACCACGCCCCCCATATTGCCGACGATAGATCCTAGGGCGTCGGCATTCGCGATTTCCAGTGGAATTAATGTGAGTCCTCGCGGAATAAAAGTGTCAAGAGACTCTGGCGTGGATTCCTGGATCGCGACTGCTGGAGGCGTGGGCTTGTTATTCAAAAATGCGATCAAGCCTAAAACGATAAATCCTGCTAAGAGCAGTTTGTGTTCAAACTTGAGTTCACTGAACCTTTTTGCCAGAGCTGTCTGTTGAAAATTGGAAACGCTGATTTCTTTGCCGAATATTTTCATAACTTTTAAATCCTTGATAGCCGTTAGATCTCGATGCGCCTTTCAATTGTTGAAATTTGCTAAAGCCAATGCAGAACACCAGCAGAATAAAGAACATAAACAAGCAAGCTTCGATTAATATTTGTCCCTGAGAATTTTTGGTACCCACGAGCCTCCCCTGTCAGTGATGCTTACGGAGCATGACTGTTTGAACTTAAAGTCACCAGAGATAAAATTTTGCAGATGTTTCTGCACACGAAGTTGATATTGCCATTGCTGAACCAATACTTGGCTCTGTTCGATATCAGGATTTGTTCTGTATGTCGGAGCGATGTCCGTGCCTTCCGGTGATACGGCCATGCGGGGTGCAGAGTGAGTTTGAATTCTTGCATTGGTTTCAAAAAGACTTTTGTAGTCGGTTAGATCGGATGTCAGTATTCCTAATTTGCTGGCGGTATATTGTTGGGCCATTTGCAGTGCCAGATTTCCCTGAAGAAGGATCTCTTTTTGGCGTAAGTTCAAAACTTCCTGTTCTGCTTGAACCATTCGCAATCGAGTTTCTGCGGCGGCGGCGGCATAGGCATTTCCTGCGGCTTCGGCTGCGACAAGTGCGGCTCGCGCGCTTTTTTCTTTTGCAATTAAAAGAGTGGCCTTGGTATTGAGATGTAAAAGTGCTTCGATTTGTTTGCCAGCTTTTTCCTGTCCGGCAATGCCGCCACTGCGGCAGATATATAAGAACCGCTGCTCAATTTGCAGAAATGAAATCGCAGCATAGCTGGCCAATCCGGCTGCTAGAATCACTGGCAGTAAAGCCACCATCATGGCCAAGGCAAAGCCTTTTTGATTGAGGGATTTCATAGAGATCCTTTGAGTGGAAACTTCATTTCTTTGCGAATGTGTATTTGCTTTGGAATTACGACCTCGCCTTGCAGGCGATAGGATTTTCCCGAACCTGATTTTTTCAAACGCAGTTCCGGGGTCTCGTTATTCAACAGAACTTTTTGGATGTGAGTTTTAAACTCTTGTTCGCAGCTGGAGATATTTGTCGAATCACTGCAGATCATCGCTTCGTGAAGTGCGGCATCGGCATAAAAATAGACGAGCGAACGATAGGCCGCAAAAAATAAAAGGGATACCAAGACGATCATGATCGGCAGGGCTAGGATCGCTTCGATCAATCCCTGTCCTTTATTTGCCTTTTGATTTGCCACTGGATTTATCATTGACCGAATCTTCGAAGAAGTTTCCAAAGTCGCGCTTTTTGTACATTCCGTCTGTAACTTCTTTGGCGGCCACTTTGCCGGAATCACCGCCCAAAGCTTTAGCAACGTTCGCAAATTGGACGTCAATATTAGCACCGACCACTTTGATGACAGCGATGCTGCCGACAGCAACGATCGCCACAATAATAAGATATTCGATAAGGCCTTGGCCTTTTTTGTTTTTAAGTAGGTTCTTTGTGTTCATGGATTTACCTCCGCGGCGGCGTGAAATGCAAATCCGGAACAGGTTCTTGGTGAAATGAAGAGGGAGTAAGACGTCGTCAGGCGGACGACCTTATCGGAAGAAATAAAAAAGGGAGCTTGTGGCTCCCTTTTTTTGTTAAATCTATTTAGAACTTTCTTTGATGAACAGAGTTAGATAGTGGCGAACCATGTATTCCAACTTTACGGGTTGGTTTTGGTAAGTCCAGATCAACTCGCCGAAGGCACCCCATTTGGCTTCGACGATGTGTTCGTCCATCACATTTGTGGCCTGAGTTTCGGCAGCTCCCGGCGTCGGGATGTAGTTTGTTCCGATAAAGTTGAAACGCACGCTGATTTGTCCTGGGCCTTTCAATGAGAAGATCATTTTAAAGCCGTTACGGAACAACATAAAGTCGGCGTGAGTTTTTGCGATGCCGTAAATTTTGATACGACCCAAAGCGGAAGGCTTTAATTCGTTAAATGCTGAAGATGAATCTACAAATTCAGTTTTTAGAGCCAACAGGAACTGGATTGTTTCACTGACAAGAATCTTGTCAGCGTCAAAGCCAAAACTCATATCAATAAGTCCGGACTCTTCCATTTGTTGTTCAGCTTTCACAAGTTCTTTAATCCAGCTGATTTTTTCCATCGACTTCCCCCCAAATACAATAAGCACCAAATCCTGGGTACTTGTTGTCATTATCTTCAATAATTTCGAGGGCATCACTCTTTGTCAAGACAGACCCGTTTGGCTCGCCGCGACGCAAGGCTTCAAAGTTCGGATCGAGGGTCTCTCCGACCGCCTCGAAGTCCCCCTGGGTTTTTCGCGACACGGACATCGTGTCCTCAGCCGCCGCCGCCTTTGGCGGTTCGCGCATCCTGCGCCGACGGAGGTCGCGGAAAACCCAGGGGGCCTCCGTGGCGGCCTGGGTGCCCCTCGATCCG
>JBCNNR010000047.1:0-24453 GCA_039594295.1 Bdellovibrio sp. | reverse complement strand
TTTTTTAACGACCTTTTTTACGGTCTTCTTGACGGCTTTCTTAGCAGAAGATTTCTTCTTAGCCACAACTTATCCCTTTCACGAAAAAACACTTCAACAGTGTCTACATTTCGTACTACTCTTATGTGCATGTTGCGACCAAGATTAAAGACCATTTTAATTCGTTTTACAATCCTTGTGACGCTCGCAATCATCGCGGGTCTTGGGATTGGTATCTACTCCTATTTCTCTCTCGAAAAAGAGATGTCACTGAAGCTTGAGTCCAAGCGCTTCATTGTGCCAACAGAGTACTATGCGGGACCGCGAGTTTTTAGCGTTCGCAACAGCGCAAATCCGACTGCTGTGGAAAGCCTTTTTACCAATCAAAACTTCCGCCGACGCGACTATGATCAGCGCCTCTTGCAGGGCGATTACTTCCTGGCAGATAGAGAGCAGTGCAGCGCCCGCATGCAAATTCCTTTGGATGAAAATCAGGTTGCTTGCTTTGCCTGGGTCAACCGCGATGTCGCAACCGAAAAAGTTGATTCCAGCCTCCAGGTTCTGGTTTTCCAAAATGACAACACCATCTCGAAAATCATGATTGGCGCGCCTTTCCAGGAATCGCAGACTGCCTATGGCGAAGCTCCCCTTTTGGCACAGTACATTGGTAACGAACCTTTAATGCAAAAAACCGTGACATTGGGCGAAGTACCTCCCACTTGTTCCAACGCCATCATGGCGATCGAGGACGCACAATTCCTGGAGCATGGAGGCGTCAGCTTCAAAGGCATTCTCAGAGCGTTGGTCAAAAATATTACAACGGGCCGCAAAGAAGGCGGCAGCACGATCACCCAACAATTGGTAAAGAACTATTTCCTGACAAGCGAAAGAACTTTCAAAAGGAAATACAACGAATTCATCATGTCGATTCTACTGGAGTCACGCTTTAACAAAGATGAAATTCTTGAGACCTATTTGAACGTTATTTACATGGGCCAAAACGGCTCCTTCCAAGTGCGTGGCTATGGTGCTGCCGCTCGCTACTATTTCAATAAAGAAGTTTCTGATTTGGATTTATCGGAATGTTCTTTGTTAGCTGCCATTGTCAACAGCCCGGGCCTTTACAATCCATTTAAAAAACCAGCGAACGCAGAACGCCGTCGCCATTTGGTTCTGGAAAAAATGAAGGGCTTGGATTTTATCACGGAAGCGCAAATGACCGCGGCTGATCACATGCCTCTTCCGAATGCCCCTGTTACTCTGGCAACGGAAACCGCTCCGTACTATCTCGATGCCGTTCGCAAACAACTCGATTCTTTGAAAATTCCCGTTGAAGGTTTGCGCATTTACACCGCCCTCGATTTAGAAGCCCAGCAAGCGGCTCAGGAGTCTTTGCGCAATCATCTGGATAGCTTGGAAAAAACCAACAAGCACATTAAAGGCCTGAAAGAAAAAGGCAATAGCCTTGAGGGCATCGTTCTGGTCGGCGACAATCGCACGGGCTTAGTAAATGTCGTGGTCGGCGGACGCAATTATCGAATGACTCAATTCAATCGCGCAATCGATGGCCATCGTCAGGTCGGCTCGACCATGAAACCGTTTGTTTATCTGACCGCCTTAATGAATGAAACTCCGGAAGGCAAACCCTACTCGCCGATCACTTTGCTGAATGATGAAAAACAGCAGATCAAATACGAGGGTCAAACTTGGGCTCCGGAAAATTACGGAAAAAAATATTATGGCCAAGTTCCGATGTTCTATGCCTTAAAAAATTCCATGAACGCGGCAACGGCGAATCTGGGAATGCAAGTGGGCATTGGAAATATCGTAGATGTTGCTCACAAGTTCGGTATCGATTCCGAATTAAAGCCATTCCCTTCACTGACGCTGGGTGCATTTGAAATGTATCCGCGCGAAGTTTTGCAAAGCTATATGACCATTGCCAACATGGGAATGCGTCGAGATATTTCATTTATCCGCAAAGCCGTGAATGCCGAAGGTAACGATGTTTTCACTTTTGATCCGCATGAAAAACAAGTTGAAGACCCGGCAACCGTCGCAAGCCTTATCAGTATGATGAAACAGGTTGTGGTCTCGGGATCGGCGCGCGCAATTCCATTGAGCGGCTTTAACAATCCCGCTGCCGGTAAGACTGGAACGACGAACGACAACAAAGATGCGTGGTTCAGTGGCTTCACACCCTATCTGACCACGATTGTTTGGGTGGGCTACGACAACAACCTTCAGCACAAACTGACAGGCTCCAGTGGTGGGGTCCCGGTTTGGACAGACTTCATGAAAAAAATCGGCAGCCGTTATCCTCCCGATGATTTCTCATGGCCCGAAGGCACCGTGAAAGTCACTTTGGATGAAGAAACATTGAAAGCCTTGAACGCTCTTCAAGCTCCCTTTGATCCAACTTCGGTAGAATTGATTTTCAGAAAAGGAACGGAGCCTTAGGCTCCGTTTTCTTAAAGGACGACTTCTAATCCTTCGTGGGCGAAGTCCCATGTTACGGCGGGTATCGGCTCATTGTTAGCAGCCGATGCCTTGGCTACGGCCTCATAGTACTCGCGTGTTTGACGACGTAATTCCAAAACATGATCGGTACGTGCACCTGGATCATGATGGGCAAATAGAACTCTTTTGATGCCTTCACGGAAAGCAATTTCCAAACCGACCTGCGCAGCGCTGTGACCCCAGTTGGCCTTTTCCGCCAACTCTGGCAGTGTGTATTGCGCATCGAAATACATCAAATCGATATCTTGATACAAAGGCAAATCCGCACCCAACTCCTCTTGAGTCACGCGAGTTCCTTCCGTATCCACACAATGCGCATAGCTTTTTCCAGCGACTTCAACCTTGTAACCCCAACAAGGATCTGGATGATCCAATTGATATGGTGTCACTTTGAATTCGCCAACCTTGATCGGCTTGCGTGGCTCCAAAACATGGAAATGAATTTTCGCCTGAAGGGCTTCGAACGGGACCGGAAAATAGGGCTTTTTAAACAAACCGCGAATCAAAGATTCCAGCTCCGGTTGCACAGCATAGTAATGGATCTCTTCACCCGGAATAAAATGCGGAACAAAGAACGGCAAACCAATCACATGATCCCAGTGAAAATGAGTCATAAAAATATGGTAAGGACCTTTTTTACGAGTCGCCGTGCCTTTAAGGATTCCTTCGCTGATCGAACGAATACCACTTCCGCCATCGATGATGATTTGATCGTTGCCATAGTTCAGTTCCACACAAGTTGTGGCTGATCCATAACCACCCACAACAGGCTCTTCCATTCCGCGAATATAAGGAACAACCTGATCGGCACGATGATTTCCAGCAGTGAAAAAGTTCTTAAGAACCCCTTCAATGTGTTGTGCCCAAACTGATGGTGGAGGAGACGATGGCAAAGAGCCCCGAACGCCCCAAAACTTTATGGAAAATGACATACCTCCTAAGGATGCCTCAGAATAAACACGAAACAAATTAATATTTTACGCTGGGACCGACCTAGGTAGTGCACTCTCAAAAGTGAAGTCCATTTTCCCGGACTATTTCCTGAGTTCCGGATTTAAGGAACACCAAATAGAAATAAACTCAGTTAGAGAAGCTGAACTTCCGGCACCGCTATTGCTTTTCTACCGACACGGAGGTTCCGAATGAAAAGAATTTATCTAACAATTGCTACACTTTTAATCCTTTTAACCACTCACAATGCTCATGCCGACTACATGACCAACATGTGCGATATGCAGGCCAGCACACAAGCCATCTCAGGGGTTCAACCTTGGGCCGACACGTCGATTGGTCTTTCCTGCGAACAAGTAAAAACCATGAGCGACACCTACAAAATCGTCAGAGTTTCAATCGAGCCACTGATCTTAATTGCCGCTGCACCAGCGGTAAAAGAAGCCTTCATCCAAGGTGCAAGAGCGATGATGACCAATCCTGAATCTGCGGCCGTACTTTCTTTGGTTTTGCTGGGAGCCTATGGCGTCAACACCGTAAAAATTTTGATGAACGAAGCCATCGAAGATTGTGCTCGCCGCGATCAACAGATTTTCAAACAACAAATTTTAGAAGAGGTCTATCGCAAATACGGTACTCTGCCGGATCCCAACACTCCTTTTGAAGTTCGCACTCAGTAAGTGAGGTTCTTATGCTTATTTCAAACGTCAGACTTCTGGATATCGCGACTGACATTTACTTGTGGTCCATGATTGGCGTCAGCCTTCACGCGGTGTGGACCGATAAGTCCACGCGGAAATTATTTTCACTCAGCTTGTGGTCAGCCTGGTTGAGCGTGGCTGGCTGGGCCTTACTACCCAGTTCGTTCACCAGCGTCATGCAAGGAACGACCGCGGGAATTTTGGCCCTGCTGTTTTTGAACTCACAAGAATATCGCTCAAATAAGGTGCCATCCCGCCCTCTCGAGTAAGGTTTACTCGAATGGCGGTTCCTTTTGCACCCACTTGTTACACGTTGCAGCCAAAAGCTGCAACGTAAGTAACTGAAATTACTGAACTAAAAATACAAACAAATGTTCACCGCTTGGTACACCTATTGCTTACTTCTGCAGTATGGAAATTCGGAGACAAAATGACATCATTGCTTTTCGTGCGCCAGGGGAATCCCCTGTGGCTTTTCACGCGCGAAATCTTGAAGTCGCGGACATCTCTGAAGAGCTGTGGAGAGCGATGCTGCCCGCCGCTGATCAATCCCTTCAGGCTCTGTTGACTGACTGGAACAACGAAAATAATCCCGAGACCACCACCACTCCTGCCCCGAAAGAGATCCGCTCCCTCACCATCAACGTCACGCAGATCTGCAATTTGAAATGCACTTACTGTGCTGCCGGAGGCGATGGAACTTATGGTGCCGCCCAAACCAAAATCTCGGTCGAAAAAACCTTGCCGCAATTAAAATACTTCCTGGATAAGGTCTCTGACTCTGGCACTTTCCGCATCGGCTTCATTGGCGGTGAACCGTTACTTTATCCTGAAGGCATTCGCGCCATAGCAAATTATGTGAAACTGATGACTGCGGGCAGAAACGTGCGCGCTCAATTTTCTATCGTCACGAATGGCACCTTGTTAACTGATGCCAACATCGCTTTGCTGGAAGAAATCAAATGCAATATCTCCATCAGCATCGATGGCGAGGCTAAGTACAACGATGCCGCTCGCCCTATGAAAAATGGCCAAGGCAGCACCGCGCTTGTGGTGGAAGGATTGCAGAAACTTTTCGCTCGCAAGGAGAGTTTTGGTTCGATCACTCTGCACGGTGTTTTCACCGCAGAAAATATGAATGTGGCCGCGGCTTACGAGTTCTATCGCCAATTCCCAGCGGATGCCTATGAATTCACTTACAGCGTTTCTGATTTAAATCAGGAGGCCAGCGATACATTCACTCGCGAAATGCGTTTGATCGCCGCCATGGCTTACTCGCAAGGTGGCGAAGCAGCCCTTCGTAAAATCAGCTTTTTCAATCGCATTTTTTCAGCGCTGGATGAGCAACGTCGCACTGAAAATTTCTGCGGCGCTGGGAAGTCCTTCCTGGTCGTGGATGCCCGTAATAACCTGTTTACCTGCCCTTGGGACGTCGGCAACAACGCCGAAAAAGTGGGTCAAGGCACCGAGGTTTCAGAGGCAGCGCTTGAAAAATATTCCCGTCAATTAATTGAGCAGAACAACTGCCACAGCTGCTGGGCTCGCTTCCTGTGCGGCGGAGGCTGTATGTTCGTTCACAAAGAAGCGACGGGTTCAAAACATCAAAAAAACGGTCAATTCTGCGAAAGACAGCGCAGCTTGATCTCGACAGCAATTTTATACTTTAAAAAAAGTCGCCAGACTGATATTCAAGAGGACAGTGATTATGGAAAACACTAAAAAGACGTCTACACACATCAAGAAAGTTAAACCTCGTGGCAATGTACTGACAAATGTACAACCAGCCTCCGAGTGCATCCCAGTTAAATAGACCTGGAGCTCGTTAGCCCTTATGAAACTGCCAAGTCCATTCGAGGAAACAACAAATTCCTCGAAACCAGTGCAATACCGCGTTTACGCGATCAGAGCTGTACTAGCTATGATCATGGCGTTTCTTATTGCGCAAATCAATTTGGACTATGTGGAATCCTGGCTTTACGACTTCCGTATTCGCTCGCAGCTCTTCCAACGAACTTCCGAAAAAATCGAGCTGGTTTATATTAAACCCTCAACGGTTCAAGCGTTCAAAGGTCAGCCCAACGCCAAAGATCAAACGGCCATTCTTTACAACCTGCTTGCGGCTCATCCCCGTGCGGTTGTTTATGATTTTGCCATTGACGATGCTCAGGGCAGCGAAGAGGACAAGGCAGAATGGGCTAACCTGATTGTTCAAAGCATGAACGTCTATGTGGCGACTCCCGATACTCCTTTAAAGGGCGAGGAGCGCAGCCTGTATTTGCCGATGCCTTTCGATCACATTCGCATGGTCTCAGCTCCGAAGACTTCCGATACTATTAACTTTGCCAAAGACCGTGTGACCCGTCGTATGCTTTTGTCCTATCAGGATTCGGTGATGCTGCCAGTGACATTGGCGGGACTTTATAATCCGGATATTCTTAATTTTAAAAATATCCGCGGCTATTTTGATTTCTATGATACCAAGCAATCCTTTATCGACTATCGTCGCCCTGGTACTTTCCCGGCCACCGTTTTCGACGACCTTGCCAATGGCAAAGTGGATTGGACAAAATTCGAAGACAAAATCGTGATCATCGGAACTGACTTAAATATCAGCGAATCCGATTACATTCTGACTCCTTACAGTCGTATTCCTTCGGCAATGACCCGCATTGAAATGCAGGCCAATGTCATCGATACTTTGATCCGTAACGCCAGCCCGATTCGCATGCCGACTTATGTGAACTGGATCCTTCTAACCTTGATTTCCATTCTGGCGATCCAAATCGTCCTCAGCATGAGCCCAGCTATGGGGTTGATGATTTTAATCGGTACTCTGACGGGATTTTCAGTTATCTCGTTCACTCTGTTTTGGTTATTTGGTTGGTGGATCACCATGGCGGCTCCACTACTGGCGGGCTTCCTGGTTTACTATTTCTTTATCCCCTACCGCCTGATCATCGAAAACCGTCGCAGCTGGGAATACTATCAAAAGAATAAACTTTTAAGCCAGGTGGAAGAGCTGAAAACAAATTTCATCTCAATGATGTCCCATGACTTGAAAACGCCGATTGCGCGCATTCAAGGGATGACGGATGTGATTCTGGCTGACCAGGTGGCCCTCAGCACGCAACAGCGTGAAGCGGTGGATACCATCAAGCATTCATCCGATGATCTTCTAAAATTCATTAGCTCGATTTTAAATTACGGAAAAATCCAAAGCGAAGGCGTGGAACTTCATATGCAGACCAAGGACATCAACAATGTCCTTCAGGAAGTCATCCGCAAGCATGAGTTCCTGGCTAAGGTGAAACGCATCCAAATCGTGTCTGAACTGGAACCACTATTCCCGATTCGTATGGATCCGGATTTGATGCGCCAAGTGCTTTCAAATTTGGTGGAAAACGCAATCAAGTACAGCCCGGACGACACCAAAATTCTGGTCACCAGTGAAGAAAAAGATGAACGCGTTGTCATCCAGGTTTCTGACCAGGGCCCGGGAATTCCCGAGGACGAACTGAATAATATTTTCATGAAGTTCTTTAGAAGCAAGAACGTAAAGAGCACACAGATCAAAGGTTCGGGCTTGGGCCTGTATTTGGCTAAATATTTTACAGAACTACACAAGGGACGCATCTTTGTGGAGTCGAAAGATGGAAAAGGTTCCACATTTACGGTAGAACTGCCGATGGAACAAGGGGGCGTTAATGCTTAAGGTTTTGGTAGTAGACGACGATCAAGGGTTGAGATTGTCCGTTAAAACGGCACTCACAGCCAACCAACGTTTTGACGTCGACGAAGCTTTCGATGGCATCAACGCTATGGAAAAAATTAAAGCCGGCACAACGAAATACGATCTTGTGATTCTTGATGTCGACATGCCTCGCTTGAACGGTCTTGAAACCCTTCGTGCCATCAAAGAATTCGATTCTGGCATCATCGTGATGGTGATGACGGCACACGCAACTTTGAACGACGCTGTTCAAGCTGTTAAAGATGGCGCTTACAATTATCTTTCTAAACCGGTTGCGGGCGACGAGTTACTGGCTTTGATCGACAAAGCCGTGAACGCTCACAACTTGATTTCCAATATCGCATTCTCTGCACCTGTGATGGTTGAAGAAGGTCGCAAGATTATCGGTCACACCTCACAAATGCAAAAAGTCTTTAACATCATCCACCGCCTGGCCAAAGTGGACACTCCGGTTTTGATCCGCGGGGCTTCTGGTACAGGTAAAGAGTTGGTAGCGAAAGCCATCCACTTTAACTCTGCTCGCAAAGACGAGAAATTTGTTGCAATCAACTGCTCGGCGATTCCAGAGAACTTGTTTGAATCTGAATTGTTTGGTCACGAAAAAGGTTCTTTCACCGGCGCTGACCAACGTAAAATCGGTAAATTCCAATTCGCTGAGGGCGGAACTTTGTTCCTGGACGAAGTGGGTGACATGCCTCAATTGATGCAAGTTAAAATTTTGCGCGTTCTTCAAGAAAAAGTATTCACTCCGGTGGGTTCAAATCGCGAGTTTCCAACAAACGTGCGTATTATCGCTGCGACCAACAGACCTCTTGAAGACATGATCAAAGCCGGCTCCTTCCGCGAAGACTTGTTCTATCGTCTAAACGTCGTACCTATATTCCTGCCGGCTCTGCAAGAGCGCAAAGATGACCTTGAGCACATGATCAACATCTTCATTAAGAAGTTCAATCAAGCTCATGGCAAACGCATCAATGGCATCACACCAGATGCTATCGCTGTCTTGAAAAAACATTCTTGGCCAGGGAACATCCGTGAGCTTGAGAACGTGATTGAACATGCCTTCGTTCTGGAAACGAGCAACTTGATTACTTTGGCGTCTTTGCCAGAGGCTTTATTGATTGCAACCGGTACAAACTTGATCGATCTTTCTCCGTTTGAACAAGCGCAGAACGTGGCTGATGCAGGTATTGTGAAGGCCGCTAAAGCCCATGTGACTTTGGGTGAAGACGATGACAGCGCTGGCAGCGATATCGACTCTGAAGACCTGGAAGGTGAAGAGATCGTTCCTTACTCTGGTGAGAATCTTGATTTCAATGCGCAAAAAGAAGCATTCGAAAAAGAATTCATCATCAAGGCACTTAAAACTTTTCGTGGTCGCATCAATCAAACAGCATTGCATGCCAATATTCCGAAAAAGACTTTGCTCCGCAAAATCGAAAAATACGGAATTATTGCTAAAGACTACGCTAACTAGTTCTGCCTCTTTTTAGCTTCAGCAAGGCCTTTCAGTAATGGAAGGCCTTTTTTATTTTCGCCACTTGACGACAAAAATAGGTACCTAACTAGAAGCCTCTGCACTGAATGCAAGTGAAAGTTATCAATAAAAAATCGGTTTCTGCGTCGCCTCTAGTGATTTCTTGAGAAAACAATCACCAGATCTAGTGTTGCTCAATATTTCAGCACAATTTGTTTGTGATTCTTGCCGACGATACGTTGACTGGATCTTATGAAATTTGTAACTTCAGCCCCTCGACCCGGAGAAATTCTAAGACATGACCATGAATCCACTGCCACCGCAGGCTTACACCAAAGAGACGCTGCTGAAAGCCTACCAATGGCTGATGTCGCAAAACTCTAATATCAAGGAGATCGCAACGACTCCGGATATGCTGGTCAGCCTTTACCTCAAATCGGTGCGTGACGGTGAAGGCGCATTGGAACGTCCAAGTATCAAGAATTTCAAATCCGAATTGAAAAGCTTGTCAGCAATGATGGGCGAATTGGATCGTCCCAATCAAAATCAAGGAGCCGGCGCGACTTATCACCAGGCTCCCCCTCCGCAACAAACGGTTCAGCCCGTTCAGCAGGTTTTGCAAGCCCAACCGATGATGCAAACGGCACCTCCGGTGATGCAAACGGTTGCCCCACCGCAAGTGGTTCAGATGAATCCACCGGCACAACAAACCCACCACCAAGTTTCCTATACAGAGAAAACTTTGATGGCCACGACTCAGACCTCTGACGTAATGGATCTGTTTGATTGCGGGACTAAAGCTATGATTCAGGAAGTCAAAGATGAGTTCAATTTAAGTTCTGAACTAGAAGCCTTGCGCATGCTCGTAAAAATCGGTTATGTGAAGTCTAAAGGCATGTTAAAGTAAGGTACTTCGGCACAACCGAGTGCTTTAAACCAACTGAGGCTCCATGAAGAAAAAATACATCTGGCTGGCTGCAATTGCGGGCTTTTTAGTCGCTTTGGACCAATTGACCAAACTTTATATCCACACGCACTTCCATTTGGGCGAATCTGTGGTGGTTATTCCAAACTTCTTCAATTTTACTTATGTCAGAAACTTTGGTGCGGCGTTTGGATTTTTGGCTGAAAGCCACCCTTCTTTCCGTGAGTTGTTCTTCCTCAGCATGCCCCCTATCGCTTTGATCATTATTTTGGGCATCCTGCGTGGTGTGAAAAACGAAGACACGAAACAAATCATCGCTCTTTCCAGCATCTTTGGTGGTGCAATCGGAAACTACATCGACCGTATCCGCTTCCGTTATGTCATCGACTTCCTAGATTTCCATATCTATGGAAAATGGAGCTGGCCAGCTTTCAATATCGCGGACATGGCGATTGTTGGCGGAGTTGGATTATTGCTGCTGCTGATGTTCCTGGAAAACAGCAAAAAGAAAGAATCAGAAAAAGGCGCTTAATCGGCGCCTTTTTTTTATAGCTACTTGTTGGGAATGTTCTTACGAAGTTTGCGTTGCAGGCTTTGACGGTGCAGCCCCAGCTTTTTAGCGGCCTGAGTGATATTGCCATTTGATGAATTCAAAACGTAATCAATGTACTCTCGCTCCATGCGTGCCAAAGAGATCTCGGACTCATCTTTAGGGGGCTCGGCCACTTGTTCGTCTGCAAAAGCACGTACGATCATATCGGGTGTGACTGGTTTGGCCAGAAAATTTTCCGCCCCCAGCTGCATGGATTTCACGGCCGAAGCCACGGAACCAAAGCCACTCATCATCACCACGCGAGCTCCGGGAAACTTGGCCGTGAGCAGCTTGATAAAATCCAAACCATTGTCATTGCCCACGCGCAGATCCAACAAAACTCCATCTGGGGGACTGACTTGATTCAAATCCGGAAGTTCCGCAAAACTTTGTACATTAAAATCGCGCTCTTCCAGTTCCTGATGCAAAACTTCGCGCAGGCGTTTGTCGTCTTCTATGATCAAAAGATTCTTGATGAGTTTTTTCATTTCATCTCCTCGTAAGGAATCGACAGACGGGCTGTCGCACCTTTGCCAGGACTGTTATTGCGAAGACTGAATTCGCCGCCCATGCTTTGTGCCGTCATCATGGCCGAGTAAACGCCCAAGCCATTTCCATTTTGCTTATTGGTATTAAATGGTTCCCCCAGGCGCTCGATAATTTCTGGTGAAACACCAGAACCTGCATCCACGACTTCAATCACAATTTCCTGGTCATTATGAAAAACGCGCAAAGTGATATCGGAAGCGGTTCCGGAAGCCTCCCGGGCATTATCAAGCAAATCAAAAACCGTCTGAGCAAAAGATAACGGTTGCAAGCGACAGAAAGTGTCTTTGGCTAACCATTCTTTGCGCAGAACCATTTTATTGTCTGCCTCCCAGGATTGTACGATATCCTTCAAGACAGAATGGATATTGAGTTTTTGCAACTCCCCATCAGTCGATGTCGCAAAGACTCCGACCATTTTTTGAAAAATCGAAATGCATTCATCCAAAGACTGCTGCGCCTGTTGAATTTCACTGTGCGCCGCCACGGGATCGTTGATCTTGCGCACACCGCGATCCAAGCGAAGCTTTAAGGAATTCAGTGGCGTTGCCATCTCGTGAGAAAATCCTGCCGCCAATGCTCCCAGAGATTTCAATCGATCGGCACGGTGTTGACGGTTTTGCAAACTGCGAATGCGTTCCTCTTGTTTTTCCAGAAGTACTGAAAACAAGCGCGCGACAAACCAGGCCCCTATCACCACAACCCATTGGAACAGAAAATGGAAAGCTGTTTCTTTGCGATCGACGTTAAGTGTGACCGCAAGATCTTTATTGGTTTCTATTTGCAAGATTCCAAGCAAACCCAAAAGAATAAAGGCGAAAATCAAACTGCGTTTTTCCCTTAAAAGCATCCCACCCAAGAACGCGTGCAAAGTTAGAACCGCGATAAAAGGATTCGCTGCCGAACCACTCACAAACAAGAGGCCCGCAACGGCGAAAAGATCCACCAACAACTGCACGAACAACAAAGACTGCTCTTTCGTGGCCGTGGTTTTGCTCCAGATCCCTTGTGTCAGTCCATTAAAGACCGCCAACAAAGCGACAACCGCCATGAAATAAAACAGCTGCTCTTTTAGTAAGTATCCTGACTCCAACAACGGGACTGTCCCGATCATCATGAAAATGATCGCGATCCAACGGAAACGAACAATCCCTTGAATCAAAGAAGACGAATCCGGCCAGAATGATTTAACGACAGAGGAAGACATGGGCTGTTCATAGTCCAGAGCACGAGACACAGCAAGCTCTTGCGTATTTCCGCAACCATCCGTTGCGCTGACGCACCGGCGAATATCATTTGTGTTTCTAATTGCAAATTACTTGCGTTTAAGAAAAGGCCGCGCTAAATGCTAAATCCTGGAGGATTTGAATGAAGAAATACCTATTGCCTTTGGCTTTGTGTCTGGCGACGACCTCGGTGCACGCGCAGTCCGCCTCACCTTTGGTACAAAACCTGAATTTTTCGGCGGCGATCGACGCTGTGGCACCTATCAATTTGGATGATTCTTCGGAAAATCAGCTGGGAATTCGTTCCGCAGAGTTCATGCTTTATGCTCCCGTGGATCCGACATTTGATGCCCTGATTAACTTTGCCGCTCACAATGAAGATGGCGAATACCATGCAGAACTTCATGAAGGTTATATTTCTTCTTCCAAATTGATTCAAAATCTACGTTTCAAAGTGGGGATGTTCTTTCTGGGAGTGGGACGCCTGAATCAATTTCACCAACATGATTGGGCCTTTATTTCCGCCCCGAAAGTTCAATCTGAATTTTTTGCTGATGAAGGCATCCACGACACCGGGGCAGAGGCCACTTACATTCTGCCGACAGATCACTATTGGGACATCACTGTTGGTGTGACCAATGGATACAAATGGAATGAAAACGATATTCCCACCAGACCCAAGGCGCCCGTGCACTATATTCGTCCCTCCACCTTTATCGACATTGGCGACAATGGTGGATTGCAAATGGGCTTGAATTACTTAGGACGCACGGATTCGGCAGGACTGCAAACTCAGTTGACGGGTCTTGATCTGGTCTACAAGAAAAAAGAAGGCAAATTCAATCGTTGGTTGTTCCAATCAGAAATATGGAATCAGGTTAAAAACAGCGATGTCACAGATCGTTCCAATGAGCTGGGGGCTTACTTCTATCCAGAATATGGTTTCAACGAACAATGGTTCCTGGGAGTGCGCTTTGATGCATTCACCGACATGAGTCTAAAATACGATGATGGCGATCATCGCGAAAACTTGGATTATGCGTTCGTGCCAACTCTCACTTACAAAAACTCTGAATTTGTAACTTGGCGTTTGGCGTACACTCATGAAGTAAATAATGTGGCAATGGAAGCGGATCAAATCAACCGCGTGATTGAATTGCAGTTCATTGCAATTCTTGGCGCTCATCCAGCTCACTCATTTTAGAGGTATCAAATGAATAAATGGATCTCTTTAATTTTAGTTCTCTTCTCGATCAATGCTTCTGCGAAAATCAAAGTTGTTGCGACTTTGCCCGATGTTGCAGAAATCGTAAAGGCTATTGGCCAGGACAATGTCGACGTCTCTTCATTACTTTCCGGTGGGACAGATCCACATTTTGCAGATGCTCGCCCCGATTATATTTTGAAAGTGAATCGTGCCGATGTGGTTTGTGCCGTGGGCCTGGAACTGGAAGTCGGTTGGTTGCCTAAAGTTTTGGAAAAAGCCGCCAATGCGAAAGTGCAATCCGGAGGCAGCGGCTTCTGTGAACTAGGCAATGCCATCAAGCCTTTGGAAGTTCCCGCGGGCGTGATCAATCGTTCGCTTGGTGACGTTCATCCCCATGGAAACCCTCATTTCACTTTAGATCCTTTGAAGGTTGCTGAATCGGGTGCCGAAGTCGTGCGCGTGCTTTCTGCCGTGGATGCCGCAAATGCAGCCACCTACCAGAAAAATTATGATGCATTCAAAAAACAGATGGAAACACTGCATGCCCAGCTGAAGGCGAAAGTTAAAAAATCCAAAGTGATGGAGTATCACAAGGAATTTACCTACTTCTTTAATTCCTATGGCTTGGAATCCGCTGGCTCCTTGGAAGAAAAACCCGGCATGCCACCATCAGCAACTCGCATCGCTCAAGTCGCTCAGACGGCCAAAGCCAATAAAGTGCAAGTTTTGTTTGCGACGGCCTCTGCTCCCCATCAAACATTAGAACGATTCACCGAGCTTTCGGGAATTCCGGTTGTCACGGTGCCGTCCTATGTTCAATCATCAGGTGATGCGAAGTCCATTGAGGCTTTGCAAAACTTGTTGGTAAAATCGATTCCATGAAAAAGCTTTTAAGCGTTTCAAATCTCCGCGCCTTAAGTAAATCGGGAACAAATCTTTCCCCTGCTGTGAACTTTGAACTTCACGCAGGGGATATTCTTTTTCTGCGAGGTGAAAATGGCGCCGGAAAAAGTACGATTCTAAAAACCCTGTTACGCTTACATCCTTACTACTCGGGAAAGTTTGAATTCACTGTCCAGAACGAAGAAATCGAATACCTTCCTCAGCTGGGAAATTTAAATTTTCATCTGCCGCTGACTTTGGCAGATATGTTGGGCGAAGCCACGACTTCTCCCCTGCTTGCAGGTCTTGATCTGAATAAGAAATGGAACACAGCCAGTGGTGGCGAACGCCAGAAGATTTTATTTTCGGCGGCCCTGGCAAAAAAGCCGAAGGTGCTCATTCTGGATGAACCCTTCAATCACGTTGATAAAGACGCTGGACTCTTGCTTGAGCAAGGATTGCTGCAATTTTTAAATGACAACCCTGAAAGTGCCTTGATTCTGGTTTCACACCGTTCATTGACTCAAAACCATGCGCGCATGCGCTTTTTGGAGATCCAATGACGGCTTTCCTTTCCTTATTGGCAATTTATAAGTGGTCTCTTCCGGCCAGCACTTTAATGGCGGGAACTTTGTGTCTGATCGGGGCCCAATGGACAGCCCGCGAAAAGAGTTCGCAGATTTTCGTGTTGGGGCAAGGTTCTTCCTTGGGTATCGTATTAGGTTTGGTTCTCAATATTTTAATAGGAACTGACTTTCATTGGCTCAGCCTGGTGGGTGGTTTAGGAGTCGGCGCCATCACATTGGTTCTTTCAGATCTCCTGATTCAAAGAAAGTCTGATCGCAATCACGTTTACCTGACTCTTTTTGTGTTGTTCCTGTCTTTAACTTATTTGATGTCTTCACTAACACCGTCCCTTGAAAGCCATATGGCTGCGGCTTATTTTGGTGATTTGGCAGTTATGAGTGATAATGCCGCGGCCATTGCCATGTTCGCTGCCGTTGTCTTTATGGGTTTTATTTTGATGAATTGGCGAAATCTGACTCAGATCAGTTTTCAATTGGTGAATCAAAGCCTGATTCATCGCCATTGGCAGAATCGTTTGTTTGATACTGGCACGCTGATCATTACCACGATCGCGATTCAAAGTATGGGTTACCTGTTCACAATGGGATCACTTTTTATTGCGACAAGCTTTGCTTCACAACGGAGTCATAACTTAAAAAGCTATACGCAAAGAGTTCTGGTGATTTCCATTGCGGGATGCTTGCTAGGTTTCTTGATTTCCCTTTTATCAACCAATCTGCCCACAGTTCCTTGCGTGATGCTGGGACAGATTGCCGTAGGAATCCTGACTTACATAAAGAAATAGTGGAAAGACGGTTGAGCCAAGCGCTTTTGACCGTCCAAATTGAACAAACAAATGACTTCTGTGCGCACACCTTGCTTCACATTGAAAATCGTCAAATCTGAGTTTTCGATAATCTGATGCAGACCGCGGCCCGCGCCACCTTTGGAAGAGTTTAAGCTGCCGGCCGTTCCATTGTAACAAGTTTGCAGATAATCAATGATAACGTCTCTTTGCAGGGCCCCAAAAGGATCGACGACTGCAACCGCTGCCATCACCCCATCGGTCGCATATCTAAAAACGGACTGTTGATGAGTTTCCAATTGGACTTCTTGTTTGCGGCTGACGTGATTAAAGATCGCCTTCCCGTGGGAATCCACCGGCGCATCATAAATCGCGTTCATCAGCATTTCTTCAGCTACTGTGTTCACACGATCAATAACCGAAGTTCTGACACCTGCTTTTTTCAAGTAAGCACACATGTCTTCACGCAACTGATCGCGCTGACCTGAATGCGTGACGACGCGCTTTTGGATATCCACGCCCCACGTAAGGTATTTATCGATACCAAAAAGATCCTTATTCAAAAGCTTACCAAGAGCGGTTAAGACAAAACGAATCGTCGCATTCTTATCTTCGGCATCGCGGGAGATGATGTTTTTAACAAAACGATTCGGGACCAGGATACCGAGATTTCCCTGAACATCGTGACTGGTCAGCAAGATCACATTCGGGCTTAGTTTTTGTTCCTCGACTTTACGAAGCACATCCACGCAGCTTTCTTCGCCGATGACCACGTCATACTTATTATCTTTCAGAAGATCTTCTGCCTGGGCGGCATCACTGGCGATATCCAAATGGACGCCGGTACTTCCCAAAGCCATGCGCAAAGGCATTTGTTGCTTTTTATCTGGCTCAATCAACAGGACACGACCGCCGGCACCACGTTGCAAAGCATTTTGGGCTTCGTGCAGCTCACGATTCAAGATTTCAAAGAGACGGGCCTTTTCGTTTGTTTTGATCAAACGCTCGGTCAAAATCATGCAATAGATTTGATACAATAAAGCCTGAAAACGATCTTTGTCTTTAGGATGAACATGAGCAAAGTCTTCGTCTTTAATGACATAACATGAAACTTCACTGACCGCTCTGACGGAGGTGGATGCGGGATTCGAAGTGATAACACTCATCTCGCCCCAAACTTCACCGGGTGTATCAAACGATGCAAGAACCTCACCTGCCAAAGATATTTCCAATTTACCTGATCTTAAGAAATAAAGATTGCGGTTGGTTTGCCCCTCTTTTAGCACCACTGTCCCAGCAGGAAACACTTCATTGTGCATCATAGCTGCTATTTGCAGGAGCAAGTCTGCACTGAATGATTTAAAAAAGGAGTAGGCCTTGATTTCCTGAACTATATCTGCTGGGTGCATTTTCATATGCTACAATTATGTAGTCAGACATCTGTATATGGGTAGTTTCGCTTGAAAATTCTTCGGAATTTTTTAAAAATTAAGTCTATCGTCGGTGTCAGGAGTAGTGTGCTTCCAACGATTCAAATCTCATCTGAAATTCACGTACCCACATATTACCTTGTAATATGTCTGGTGGTCGCAATTTGCCTGTTGTGGGTCACCAGAAGGAGTCAGCAGCAGAAGCTTTCGGCACAGCACACACTCGACCTTAGTCTTTTGATCATGGTCTTCGGATTCATCGGAGGCCGCCTGTTTCACGTCTTCTATGAAAGCTTCAGTTATTATCAAGACAACTTTATGCGCATCATTTATTTCTGGGATGGTGGATTTGTTTTCTATGGTGGCGCGCTGCTGGCGGCATTTGCTGGAATGGCTTATCTGTATTTCAAAGTTCACGATCAAATGGAAATGTATCTGGATCTGCTCGCCCCCGTTGTGGCGTTAGGTTATGGCTTGGGCCGTATCGGCTGCTTCCTGGCTGGTTGTTGCTATGGTCGCTCCTGTGAATTACCTTGGGCGATTGCCGGCAAACACCCCTCTCAGCTTTACGCGGTATTTTGGGAATTAGGCGTGGTGATGATTCTGATCGGCTTGGAAAAATCGCGAGCGCAATATGATTATTTTAAGGTTCCCGGCAGAGTCTTCTATGTTTGGATGGTTCTGCATGGATTTGGTCGCTTGATCATGGAGTCCTTCCGGGATGACTTCCGCGGGCCTACCGTGGGCTTCTCCATCTCCAGCTGGATTAGCTGGGGAATCATTATTTTAGGCCTCACATTGCTTTGGAAAAAGCCCCTAGATTCCAAGGGTTAAAGTGTCTCATGTTGAGACTTTAGACAAACAGTGACACAAATTGGCGAAGTGTCTAAAGAGTTCAACACCTCTCCCCCTCTCAAATCGCAAATAACAAATCTCTACGCATAGTTGGATGTGGCACGTCCCGTGTATTGCATCTGTAGTGAAGAAGCTTATTTAATGAGAGAGGTATTTATGAAAAAGCTCATCCTACTATTAGTAACGGCGGCGTCTTTGTCGGCGTTTGTTGGTTGCAGCAACAACGACAGTGGCGGTGGTGGCGGCACCATTCCAGTCCAATGTAACTACGGTTCAACATGGAATGGACAATATTGTGTCACTTCAAATGGCGGCATCGTAAGCCCTGGTGTCACAACTATGCGCTTCGCTGACTATGTCTATTGGTTCCAAATTGACTACTACACAAAAATGCCACTCAGAGTTGAAACGCAATCCCGCGGCAACATGCAAATCACAAACTCTGGTGTCTATAAGAAGTTCTTAAAAGAAGCGATGGCTGTGTGTGATCGCAATATCTGGGGTTGGAACAATGGTTATTCAAGTTGTGATTCTTGGGCAAATGGTTCACTGATCGTACAGATCGACTTGAACAACAACTTGAAGCCCTCTGTATATTTCACAGCGATTCCAGCACCTCAATTCTTTAACTTCAGCTTTGGTATCGACGGAGCAGGCATGGCTTACAACCCGCTAGCTTTGATTCAAAATACGACCTACAACTTGATCAACCAAAGCAAAGGTTTCGAAATCCGCTCCAACGGCGCAAACAACAACGCTGGTGGCTTGCACTTGATCCAGATCCAAGTTCCAAACGGAAAAACGTCTGATGCCCAAGTTGCTTACCAACTTGCTTACCCAGACAGCAACGGCAAAGGAACTGTGTTCGCAACAGGAACAATGATTAAGTACTAGTCAGAAAACTAAAGGAAATATGAAGCAACCGATTGGGTAACTTCGCAGTGCATGGCGAAGCTGCACAATCGGTTGATCTCGTTTCAACTCTGCGCAAATATCCTCTTCATGAGTGAATCTGAAAAACCCCAAGGTAAAATGGTCAAGTGTCCACAGTGTGGCAAACCTGCTTTGTACTCACCCGAAAATCCTGCGCGCCCGTTTTGCTCGGAACGCTGCCGTCTGATTGACCTTGGTGAGTGGGCTTCAGAGGGATATCGCATCCCCGTGAACAATCAATCTTCAAGTGATTCTTTAACTTCCATCGACGATGCGTACGATGATGAAGATGGTAGCAACGATCCACGCCACTGATGCGCGCCTCACAAAAGGTGTTCCGCGAAATTGGCTGTGCGAGCCTTTTTCGTAAATAGCCATTGACGAAGCGAAGTTTTTAATTTGTTATTTGAAAGTCATCGGAAGACGAGAATTTATCATCAGGATTTTAAACAACTGAGACACACACATGTGTCACTAAAGAGGAGTTCAAATGAACAAGGCTCAATTGATCGAAAAAATCGCTGGCGAAACTAAAGTTTCTAAAGCTCAAGCTGAAGCAATCCTTGACTGCGCAGTAGAAAACATCAAAAAAGCAGTTAAAAAAGGCGACGACGTTAAACTTGTTGGCTTCGGTACTTTCACTAAAGCTAAACGTAAAGCTCGCACTGGCCGCAACCCACAAACTGGTAAAGCGATCAAAATCCCAGCTGCATGGGCTCCAAAATTCCGCGCTGGCGCTGAATTCAAATCAATGGTTAAGTAATTAGTTTTACAACTAATCACTGATTTAAAAAGGCGTTCTTCGGAACGCCTTTTTTTATTCGTAAAATCAATCTCCCCATCTCTTCGCCTTTCACTTCTCCCCCACAAAATCTTCTTGTTCCCCAAAGACTCCAAAAAACGTACTCACACCGTACACACCACAGGATCTACCACCAACGCAGGAAACAACACCCCGCTCCATATCTCTTATGAATTTGTCATAGATGATTAACACTGAAGAGGAAATTTCAAAGGGAATCCCCTGTGGAGCGTGAGTGCAGCGACCTCCGGTGGCGCCCGGATGGCGCGCACTCGCCGAAGGCGAGCACCGGTTGAGCCACGATGGCGTGTCGCGGAACACACGCTCCACAGGGGATTCCCTTTGAAATTTCCGGCGCACAGAGCTAATCTTCTGCAATGGCAACTTTCAATAAAAAGATCCAAAGATTAGGTGTGTATACAAGTGGTGGCGATGCGCCGGGGATGAATGCGGCTCTGCGAGCGGTAGTTCGTGCTGGTATTGCAAACAAACTAGAAGTTTTCGCAGTCATGCAAGGTTATGTCGGCATGCTCGAAAATCATATTGAGTCCATCGATCAACGTTATGTTGCCAATATCATTCAGCGTGGTGGAACCGTTATTAAAACGGGTCGCTCCACTGAGTTTACAAAGCCTGAAGGCCGCGCGAAAGCTGTGGCAAATTTGAAAGCTCATGGCATTGATGCTTTGGTTTGTATCGGTGGTGACGGTTCTTTCCGCGGAGCTCATGCTCTTTGGGAAGAACATCAAATTCCTATCGTCGGTGTTCCAGGTACTATTGATAATGACGTCTTTGGTTCTGATAAAACGATTGGCTTCGACACCGCCGTTAACACAGCCCTGGAAGCGATCGATAGAATTCGCGATACAGCCGCTTCACATGATCGTCTGTTTATCGTTGAAGTCATGGGTCGCAACTCTGGCTTTATCGCTTCTGCTGTGGGTCTTGCAGGTGGTGCGGAAGAAATCTTTGCGCCAGAATCTTCGACGACTGTTGATAAAGCTGTGGACCGCATCAAAGACGGCATTGCTCGCGGCAAAACAAGTTCGATTCTTGTAACGGCAGAAGGCCAAAAACCAGGACGCGCTTATGATTTAGCGGATGCTATTCGTAAGAAAACGGGCTGGGATGCAAAAGTTTGTATCTTGGGTCACCAACAACGTGGTGGCTCACCGACTGCAGCGGACCGCATTCTTGCAAGTCGCATGGGAGCCGCGGCCGTCGACTCGTTGCTAAAAGGTCATTGCGATATCATGATTGGAACTGAAGGCGAAAAATTGATTGAAGTTCCTCTCGATATTGTAACGAAAAACGAAAGAAAAGCCCATTTAGACTTAATCAGTCTTGCAAGCGTTTTGGCCACTTAAAAAACCTTGACCTCTTTTGTAGATGCTTGAATTCTAAACGCTATTCGCGTTTTAGCACTACACAAAGAGGTCAACATGAAACGTCTGGTACTTTCCCTGTTGCTAGTACTTCCTTTACTAGCGAGCTGTACAAAAAAAGATAACGTAATCGTGATCGGTGAATACGACTCACTGTCTGGAAGCGATGCCACTTTTGGCTTGAGCTCCAGCAAAGGTGTTCGTTTGGCATTTGATGAAATCAACGCTGCGGGCGGCATCAAAGGCAAAAAAATCGAATTAAAAACGATGGACGATCAAGGTAAGAACGAAGAAGCCGCTGCTGCGACAACTCGTTTAATCACTCAAAATAAAGTTGTCGCCATTATTGGTGGCGTTGCCAGCGGTCGCTCTAAAGCCGCAGCTCCGATTGCACAAGCAAAAGGTGTTCCTTTTGTTTCGCCAGCGTCCACGAATCCAGATGTTACGAAAATTGGCGATTATGTTTTCCGTATTTGCTTCATCGATCCATTCCAAGGTTCTGTGATGGCAAAGTTTGCGGCTGAAAACCTTAAAATCAAAAAAGTTGCGATCCTTCGTGACGTTAAAAATGATTACTCTGTTGGTCTAGCTGATGCCTTCCTAAATGACTTCAAAAAACGTGGTGGCGAAATCGTTGCAGACGTTTCTTACCAGGCTGGCGACATTGACTTCAAAGCGCAGTTGACTCAAATCCGTTCGAAAAATCCAGAGGCACTTTATGTTCCCGGCTACTACACAGAAGTTGGTTTGATCGCCCAACAAGCTCGTCAATTGGGAATCAAAGCTCCATTGATGGGTGGCGACGGCTGGGATTCTGATAAGCTTCACGAAATCGGAAAAGAAGCTATCAACGGCAATTACTATTCTAATCACTACACTGTTGAGTCCACAGATCCTGCTGTTACCGAATTCATCAAAAAATTCAAAGCGAAGTACAACGAAACTCCTGATGCGTTGGCAGCTTTGGGCTACGATGCTGCCAAAATTTTGGCGGCGGCGATTGAACGTTCTGTAGACTTGTCAGGCAAATCGATTCGTGATGAAATTGCTAAAACGAAGGATTTCCCCGGCGTAACTGGTAAGATCTCTTTGAATGAAAATCGCGACGCTATTAAAAGCGCTGTGGTGATTCAAGTCGATGGACCAAATCGTAAGTACATTACGACGGTCACGCCATAAGGACCCAAACAAAGGAAAGACATGCAGGATTTCGTACAACATTTGATTAATGGTATCAGCCTTGGATCCATCTACGCATTGATTGCCCTCGGTTACACCATGGTTTACGGAATCCTGAAAATGATCAACTTCGCCCACTCTGACGTTTACATGGTGGGCGCCTTTGGAGCCTTCTATATCGCTCGTGCATTTGGAATCGAAGCAAATCCTGGCGTCGGTTCACTTGCCGTTCTTCTTATCTCTTCAATGATCGTTTGCAGTATCTTAGGTTTATTGATCGAAAGATTTGCTTACCGTCCTCTTCGTTCTGCACCAAAACTAAATATCCTTATCACCGCGATCGGTGTGAGTTTGTTATTGGAATATGGTGGTCAGGCAGTTTTTGGAGCTGATCCTAAAGTTTTTCCTGAAGTCATGAAAGATTTTGTGATCTTCTCCTTCGGCTCAGTCGAGTTGAAATCTTTTGACGTGACCGTACTGGGTGTCAGCGTCCTGGCAATGTTGGGCCTACAGTATCTGATTTATAAAACAAAATTGGGCAAAGCGATGCGCGCGGTCAGCGCCAATGCATCGGTTGCCAGCCTCCTGGGTGTCAACCCAGATAAAATCATCGCCTTCACATTTATCGTGGGTTCGGCTCTTGCCGGCGTCGGCAGTGTCCTGGTCGGCATGAAGTATCCAAAAATCGATCCTCTGATGGGGATGATGATTGGTATGAAAGCCTTCGTTGCTGCCGTTTTGGGTGGTATCGGGAATGTTCGCGGCGCCGTTTTAGGTGCCTTGATCATGGGTCTTTCGGAGGAAATGGTCGTGGCTTATATGTCTTCCACTTACCGCGATGCTTTGGCTTTCGGTATTTTGATTGCGATTTTGATCTTTAAACCGGCAGGCTTGCTGGGTAAATACTCAGTGGAGAAAGTCTAATGATTCGCGCATTAAAGAATCCTCTTTTATCCCTCCTTGGCGTTCTGGCTGTTGGTTTGATCTTTCAATTCGCATTTGATGAGTACATCCAATTGATGGTCCTGTTCATCACTGTGAACTGCCTGATGGCGATGAGCTTGAATCTGGTGAATGGCTATACAGGTCAGTTTTCTTTGGGTCACGCAGGCTTCATGGCACTCGGAGCTTACTTTACGGCGTACGCTTCCACTCACTGGAATTTTCTTCCTGAAAACTTGCAGGGAATTACGTTCTTTGTTTTTGCGATCGGCAGCGGCTTGGTGGCCGCCCTGGCCGGCTTCCTGGTGGGATTGCCTTCGTTGCGCTTGAAAGGCGACTATCTGGCGATCGTCACTTTGGGTTTCGGTGAAATCATTCGTGTGTCTCTATTGAATATGGACGTTTTAGGTGGACCTCGGGGTTTCGCAAACATTCCGGGATTCTCCAGTTTCTATATGTCCTATGCATTTGCGGTTTTGTGGATCTTGATCTGCTTCTTTACGATCTGGCGTGTGATGAGATCTTCCTGGGGTCGCGGGTTCTTAAGTGTTCGTGAAGATGAAATCGCAGCGGAATCAAATGGTATCAACACGACCGGAATGAAAGTTCGTGCATTTGTTCTTTCCAGCTTTTTTGCGGGCGTGGCGGGTGCTTTGTTTGCTCACTTTACGAACTTCATCAATCCATCCTCCTTCACGTTCTTGCAAAGTGTGAATGCGGTGATCATGGTCGTCCTGGGTGGCATGGGATCTATGACAGGTTCTATTATTGCGGCAGTTTTCGTGACGGCATTGCCAG
>JBCNNR010000046.1:0-24985 GCA_039594295.1 Bdellovibrio sp. | reverse complement strand
AAATGGTCTTTAATCTTGGTCGCAACATGCACATAAGAGTAGTACGAAATGTAGACACTGTTGAAGTGTTTTTTCGTGAAAGGGATAAGTTGTGGCTAAGAAGAAATCTTCTGCTAAGAAAGCCGTAAAAAAGACCGCAAAAAAGGTCGTTAAAAAAGTCGCAAAAGCAGTATCCAAAAAAGCACCAGCAAAAAAGTCTGCTGCAAAAACCGTAAAAAAAGCGCCGACTAAAAAAGCAGCCAAAGCAGCGCCAAAAGCTGCCAAAAAGACAGTTGCTAAGAAAACCGCGCCTAAGAAAGCAGCGAAAGTATCAGCAAATAAGTCGCCAGCAACCAAGGCACCGGCCCACTTGCTGAAAGCACCTGCAAAAAAGGTCGTGGATCTAAGTGATTTTGTAACTCCATTGGATGATCGTTTGATTGTTCAAACTTCGGGTTCAGATCGTATGTCACCAAGTGGTTTGCTCTATATTCCAGACACGGTGGCTGATACGTCCGGTAATTTGCATGGAACAGTGGTGTCTGTCGGTCGTGGTCATGTGAATAAAAAAGGTCACCTGACACCGATGGAATTAAAAGTCGGGGACAAAGTTGTGTTCTCGCAATACTCAGGTTCAAAAATCAAAATTCAAAATGAAGACCTTGTCATCCTTCGCGAAACTGAAGTGATGGGCGTGGTAGAAAAGTAAAGGAATGCAAATGTTGAAAACACATTTTCTAAAAGTATTGGGTCTTTCCATTGCTTTGTCGTCAACAGCGGCTCACGCGATGTCTTTGGACTGGTCGGGTGGTTACCGCGCTGAATGGACAGAGGTTGATAAACCGTCTTTGACGAATCCGACTGAACGCAAAGCTTATGGTTTGAACTATTTGTATCTGACTCCGAAAATCATCGCAGCGGATGGCATTAACGTCATCACTCGCGTGGATATCTTTAACAGTGACATCTATCCAGGTTCTCAAGTGGGAACTATCTGGGGCATGAACACTTCTGACAATGCAACGACTTCTGGTAATCAAGGTCCTGCAACTGTTTCGGCAAGTCAGTTGTACTTGAATGTGAACCAAGAGTTCGGTTCTTTGTTGGTAGGTCGTGTGCCGTTCGATTTCGGTATGGGCATGTTGTACTCCGGTGGCAAAGGAATGTTTGACCACTGGTACAACACTCGTGATATGGCCGCTTACAAAATTATCGTGGGCGACTGGTTCTTGATGCCAATGTTGGGTCGTATCGTGGCGAATGACTATGGCCAAGGGAACAATCAAACTTTCTGGGGTGCACAACTTCAATACGAAAATGTTGAGGCGAAATCTATCATCGGCGTTTACGTTGAGCAGAAAAAAGGTGCTCAATCGACTTTGAAGTATACGCAATCTCAATTGGATTCATACGCAGGTGGTGCGGGTCTTGGCTCAATTGGTGGCGATATGAGCATCAACACAACAAGCTTCATCTTGGGTCGCGCATGGGATTCTTTCGGATATAAAATCGAAGGTGCTTTCCAATCTGGTGAAACTGGTATCAGAAAAGGTGGCGAGAACGTCGCAATGGACGGATACGGCATCGCTGCCGAATTCTATTTCCCGGCAAAAGAATCTAAATGGGAATGGTCTTTGAAAACAGGTATGGCGACGGGGGATACGGGCGCAACTAATTTCAGCGGTTTTGCCTTCAACAAAAACTATAATGTTGGTTTGTTGATGTTCAATCACCGTTTGGGTGGTGCTGATTTGTTCAATACGAACGCGGTTAAGCCAACTTATATTCCATCAGGTTCGACAACTGATGCGTTGAGTGTTGGTAACTCAGCGGACGACGAAAGTGTTGGAAATGCTTTCTACTTGGCGCCGTCAGTGAACTACTCTATCAACGAGCGTTTCGAACTTCGCAACACCGTGGTTTATGCACAATTGATGAACACGTTGCAAAATTCTGTTGATGCTAAAAAAGATTTGGGCCTAGAATGGGATATCGAGCTAGTTTACAAACCAATTGAACGTGTTCAATGGGTGAATCAGCTTGGTCTACTTTTCCCTGGGGAAGCTTGGAAGAACGGTACAGGCACTGGTGGAAATTTGGGTAATGACTTTACATTTGGATTCGTTTCTAAAGCCGCCATCAGCTTTTGATAACAACTTGATTGCAACTTGTACGACAGCTTGATGACATAATTTTACATCTTGTTTGGTGGTGAGCAGGCCCCGGGGGGAAACCCCCGGGGATTTTTTTTGTTTAAAATTCATAAGGGAACGTTATGATGGGGCGATGAAAGCAGCCCTTGCTCTGTCCGTATTACTTTTCTTAAGTGCGTGTGCACACAAAGCTCCCGCGCCGATGGATCTTCCCAAATACAATCGTCTGATCAATGTTCCGCTGACTGCCAAGTATTGGACCGTTGCGTTTGATGGGGGAGGAGAGGTCAAGTTTAACGTCGACGGCAGTGGAGATCTGGTTTTTCATCCGCAAACGGCCAAGACCTCGTTGCAGACATTTTCAAGTTTGTTGTTGTTGAAAAACACGGTAAATGCTCCAGTGAACAACTTTGTGGTTAAGATCGAAGTCACGACCACTCGTCAATTGCGCTCCTCGACGCCCAATGACTGGGAAGTCTTTTGGTTTGTAAGCAACTTCCGCCAAGATCCGAAGTTAATAAAAACGGCGAATTATTTTATTCAGAAACCGAACTCAGGCGTTGAGTTGGGGAGATTTTTTGAAGACAAAGGGCAGAAGTTTTTAATGACATCCGGGCAATCCCCTCAGGATGTGGGTTCCCGAATCACTTATTACTTTGCCAAACAGGGCCAACGCTTTCGTGTTTTTCGTGACGGAGTTCAGATTATGGACTACCAAGGTACCAAGATGCCTGAGGCTTTGTATGATCAGGCAGGGGCTTTCGGGCTTTATTCAGAAGACGCCGAAGTTCGAGTTCATTCGTTTTCTTTTCAAGTATTGTAGGGAGTTTGTATGAAAAAGTTCTTCGCGATGTTTGTGACTGTGATGATTTCAGCGCCTGTCTTTGCCGGTAATTGGAAAATGGTGGCAAACGATACGGTTTTTCCAAATTCGCCACAGATGAAAATCTATCCGGTGAATTCTAAAGAACAGTATTCAGAAGTTTTGGTACGTGTGAATCGCGGAACTGTGCGTATTCAAAATCCCATGATCTGGTTGAAAACCAAAGGTCAAATGGCTGTTTGGCCAGTGCAAGGTGACTACCGCAGTCCACGTGATGCCGGCACAAATTTTTTAAAAGATGAAGTTCGTGATATTCGTATGAATGTCATCAATCTTGATCGCAACGTTCCCGCGCAAATTCAAATTTACCTTCGTTAAATTTTTTGCCCTCTAAAAACAGGAAACGGGCCCGTCGTGGACCCGTTGGAGGATTGTTCTATTGTAGTTTTCGTTTTTTGATTATTGACGAGGAACTACTTGTAGACCGTTGCTTAGTGTCGTTGTTGTGCCACCAGTTCTGAAAGTTCCCATGTTCACAACGTTGCCTTGATTTTGGCCTACGTATTGGTTCTGAGGAACTGAGTACTGATTTTGTGGTACAGAGTACATTGGCGGTTGCTGCATGTACTGTTGTTGTGTTTGTTGAGCCACCCATTGTGGCTGTTGGTTAAACTGTTGCTGAACAAACTGTTGTTGTTGTGGCACATATTGAACCTGTTGGCCTTGTTGTTGCGAGTACATTTGCGGTTGTTGCGCTTGTACTTGGAATGTTCCGTTCGGAGTGATGATCGACATTGGTGCGGAAGACTGAGCGAATTGAACATTTGTTGGTACTACGACACCTTGTGTGTTCATTTGAGTTACACCCGCAGCGCCACCTCTATTAACCGAGCTAATACGTTGGTAAGCGTCGTTACCTACTTGGATAACATCTGGTGATGAAGATCCACCGTTATTATAGTTAATCCATGCTTGGTTCAATGCTGCTTGCAGGCCTGCCGAGAATTTGCTTGCTTGGTTCATGCCGCCAGAAACATATGCCGCATTGTCAGCCATTTTTTGCAAATCACGATCGATGGAAGTTGATGTGCTTGTTCTCCAGCTGGATTCATTTAGCAAGTCTGTTTTATCCTGACCAGTAGCATTTCTTGCACGGTCATTCAGATTTGCGATGTATTTCAAATCCGCAGTTTTAACTGCTGTTGCTGCTTTAACCAGGTCTGTTTGAAGACCATCATGTCCTTCTGGGATGCTGCCGATAATTTTTTCCAATGGCTCAAGCAAAGACAATGTTGTTTCGTCTGGAGCGTCGCCACCTTGAAGATAGTATTCAGACATTGCTTTTCTGTTTTCCAAAATCAAGTCTACTTGAAGTGGAAGAACTTTCTTTTGAATGAATGCTTTCAATACTTTATCGTCGATTTCTTCGTCATCGATGCTAGTCAAAAGATCTGACAATTCATCAGACAGACACTCTAGTTGCTCTTTGCGTTTTGCAGAGGCTTTTTTCTTTTTAACTTTATCTGTTTTACATTTGCTATCGATCGCCGCAAGACCTTTTTCAAAAGCCGAATCTTCTTCAACAGAATCGTCTTCTTCGCTATCTGATTTTTTTAGTTTTGCCAAAGCTTCATCAGCGTCTTCTTTCGCGACTTTAGTGGCTTTCACGCGTTTTGCACCGCGAACTTCAGCCACGTCTTTTACTTTTGGTTCAACGGGTTCCAACATTTTCATTAGATTTACGTTAAGGACATCAAGTCGGGTTGTGAATGGTTGATCAAGAACCACTGAGTCCATACAAGTTGCGCAGTCTACTTTCGCGCCACTTTCAGTAAGGATTTTACGATATTTAGCCAGGGTTTTTTTCTCATTATCTTTTGATTGTGAGTAGCTAACCTCATAGACGCCATCGGCGCGCGTGATCTCGTCGGTTTTCATATCTTCATCTGTTGCGGTTGCTGCTAAATCTGTTACGTTAAAACCTTTTACAGATTTATAAGGTGAGATATTGAATCCAAGTACGGCGAGTAAGACACCGGTCATGGCCCATTTCTTTTGTGTATCGCTAAATTTCATAAAATCCTCCTAGTTAATGGGTCTTCCAGACCCTTTTTCCTACTAGAAGGTAAAGCTAAGGACGCGCCAACTTAGGGGGCCTTCGCTGGCATGCCTAAGCCCGCGAATGTCTTAGTTATTCTCACCTTGAGATCGCTGTCCTATAAAAACTCACATGTCGAACTTCTGGAGTTTCACTATGAGATTTAAAAATAACTCCATAAAATCGATAGGTTATGGCGCTACAGGGCCTCTGCTGCAAAACCCATCGAAAATGCCACTTTGTGGCGCTTCCGCTTGCGCATAGACGTAATTTCATCGATAACAGCCTCTCGAATGAAGCTGCATTTTCCCCCTTCTTCTAAACCTGCGCATATCACTGACTCCGATTGGAACAATTGGACGTGGCAGCTACGTCATTCGCTTAAGACCAAGGCGGACTTTGAAAAGGTTTTTGAGCTCAGTGAAAACGAACGTGCGGCTTTTAGCGAGGGCAGTGAGCTCTTTAATATTCGCACAACGCCTTATTATGCGAGCCTGGCCGGTGGAGAAGGTGAATCCATTCGTCAGATTTTGATGCCGCAAAAATTTGAAATAGAAGAAGGTTTGCAGCAAATGCTGGATCCTTTGGGTGAGCGTAAAAATAATCCTGCTCCTCGCGTGATTCATCGTTATTCTGATCGCGTGTTATTTTTGATCACAGACATCTGCAGTGTTTATTGCCGCTTCTGCACGCGCAAGCATTTCACGGGCCAGGAGCAAGCCTTTATTCGTAACGAAGAATACGAAAAAGCGATTGGCTATATCAAATCTCATCCCGGTATTCGTGAAGTGATCTTATCGGGTGGCGATCCATTGACGGTGAGTGATGGACAGCTGGATCGAGTGTTGGGTGATTTGCGTGCGATCGAACACGTCGAAATCATCCGTATTGGTTCGCGCATGCCAGTTGTGTGCCCGATGCGTATCACCGATGATTTGGTGAAGATTTTGAAAAAGCACAAGCCCGTGTTTTTGATGTCGCACTTTAATCATCCCAATGAGCTGACTGCGGAAGCCGCTGCTGGTCTGGAAAAGCTGGTGGATAACGGCGTACCGGTGATGAATCAGATGGTGTTGCTGAACGGGGTGAACAATCATCCGGCTTTAGTGCAAGCTTTGAATCGTCGCTTGTTGTTCTTGCGAGTAAAACCATACTACATGTTCCAATGTGATCCTTCGCAAGGAACCGACCACTTGCGCACTTCGATTGAAGATTCGTTGGAAATTCAGAAAGAACTGTGGGGGCATTTGTCGGGATTGGCGATGCCGAATCTATCCGTGGATATTCCAGATGGTGGTGGAAAAACTTACCTCGTTCCAAATTTCGAGACTTCTCGCGAGGGCAATACCCGCAACTATACAGGTTGGGATGGAGTGCAGGCCCAATATGTCAGCCCGGCTCCAGAGAAAATAAAAAAGCCCGAACTGCATCACTATGAACAAGAGTGGAATCGGTTAAAGTCGGCGAAGACATAAGGCACGCGCAGGTGTCCGGATGTTTGTACCGACTAACATCATGCGGAACCGCTGGCGGTTCCGCATCGCGCAATCTTCGCACGGTTGATTTTGTAATTATGAAAAGTAAATTTTTATCTTAGGTCGGTGACCGTGGTACTGCTTTACGGACGATACTCGAGTTCCAAAATTCCATAGTCGTTTTCTACGCCGACAGAGAAATTAAAGAATTCAACTTCAGGTTTGCCATTGAATTGCAGCCACTGTGACATCGAATCGAACTTGCGTGGTTCAGAGTTGCGATCTGTGACCCAGTATAAAACCTGAAATGCTTTTTTCTCGAGTTTGGGATGATTGTATTCCTGAACCAGGAAGTGCACGCGGAATTCGCGCAACATCTTTGTGCCTTTACCACACCAAACATCCCAGTCCCAAGCGTCGGGACGGTCATAGACATGGGAGCAATTCAAAATAATTTCACCGTCATTGCTCATCCAGCGAAACTTGACGTTGTCTTCGGTAACGGCCTTGGCGCCGATCAGTTTAAAGCCCGGGCGGGGAGCTGCAAAAGAAAGAGAAGAAACCAGGATGCCAAGAGCTGCGATGAAGTACTTAAGTGTGGTCATACTTAAAGCGTAGCAACTTGAAAGGTAAAATCAAAAGCAAACTGACTCCAGGTCTGGACTCCTTAAAAAACCAGACCCAGAAAACAAAAAAGGCCCTGGTTGCCCAGAGCCTTTCGTCTTCAAACTTTAAGAAACAATTAGTTCCAGAAAAGAGAGAAGTTTAGGAATGCGATGCTGAATCCCATATCCAAATCGCCGTGTTTTTCAAGGCGAAGTTCTGGAGTGTACGTGATGCCGTTGAAGATTTGGAAGCGTTTACCGCCGCCCACGAAGAAGCCGAACTGTGATTTGTAGCTTGTGCCATCAAGAACCGGATACAAACCCACACCTGCTTTAGCATAGAAAGAAGATTTGATATCAGATTGGAAGTTGTAAGCACCCAAAGCCACAAGAGTTAGCAAAGTTTCGCTGCTGCCAGTTCCTGACCATTGTTTGGAAAGGATTTGTAGACCGCCTTCGCCGCCCACTTGCCATCCGTCAGTCAAATACCGAAGGTAAGAAACGTTTGCAGTGATGTTTGTGCCACTGTCGCAATCTTTACATTTGTTGCCAGAGAAGAAATAACCTTGAGTAAGGTTTGTCGTCACTTCGTTCAACGGTTGAGAGCTGTAAGAAGTAAATGAAGAAGATGAGTAATCTTTTGCAGATGCTACGGAGCAAACTGCGGAAGCGATCAACGCTGCTGCTACAAAAAGTTTTTTCATGAAGAGACTCCTTTAGTTGTTCAACAAAAATGATTGTTGTTTATCAAAAAGGAGTCAACCGTATTTGTATTAAACTCTTTCAAGGCGGGCGTACTTTACGACAAACTTTTTAACAGTATTGTCCGTGAACATGACGCTGACCTTCAAATTATCTCCAGAACCCTCGGTGGAGTAAACCGTACCGACTCCAAAGGTAGGATGGCGAACGCGCATGCCTTTAGAGTAAGAGCTCTTGCTGGATGAGTCCATGTCGTCATAATCTGGGAAATCTTGTGTATCGAAGTCATCTCCACCGCCGGTGCGTGGTTTGTTGCGATCACTGGACCCTGACGAAGACCACGCACTTGGGAAATACTCATCTGAATTGCCACCACTTGTTCCATATCTGGATACAAAACGCGGAGCATCTGCGGCAGCTGATTTAAAATTCACGAACTGCGTTGGGATTTCTTTGATGAAACGTGAAGGCGGATTGAATTGCTCTTGCCCCCATACGCGGCGCATTTTTGCATAGGTCATCCACAATTTTTGGCGCGCGCGGGTCATTCCCACGTAAGCCAGGCGACGTTCCTCTTCGATGCCATCATCGGATTCGGAATCAGCACTGCGCGCACTTGGGAAAAGATTTTCCTCCAAGCCCACCAGGAACACATACGGAAATTCCAAACCTTTGGAGATATGCAAGGTCATCATCGTCACAGAGTTTTGATCTTGATCCAGGGAATCAACGTCATTCACCAAGGCCATTTCTTCCAGGAAGCTGGTTAAAGTGGACTCTTCACCACGTTCTTTGGCGAATTGAGCGATGGCATTGTCGAGTTCCTCTAAGTTTTCAATACGGGCTTGAGCTTCTGGAGACTCATCTTTTTTCAGCGCCATCAGATATTCGGTGCGATCCAAAACGATATGATAGAAGTCTGTCAGTTTGAAAGAGTTCGCGTTGCTTTGCAGCTCCGTCATCAAATCCAGGAATCTGCGAATTTTGCCAGAGGTCCCGGCATTGAACAGGCGCTCGTTCACGGCTTTTTCTGCCGCTTCCATCAATGTTAAATTTTTTTGATGAGCCAGTTCTTCGATCTTTTCAATCGTGGTTTTACCAATACCGCGAGCCGGAACATTGATCACGCGTTTCAAGGCAATATCATCCGCAGGATTGATCGAAAGTTTAAGATAGCAAATGATGTCTTTGATCTCCATGCGCTCATAGAAGCGCACGCCGCCGATCAGGCGATAAGGAATACCAATGGTACGAAGTTGTTCCTCAAGAACGCGAGACTGCGCATTGGTGCGGTAAAAGATCGCATAATCATTGTAAGAGCCTTCGCCCTCGTTGATCATTGTCTGAATAGTTTTTGCGACGAATTTGGCTTCGTCATATTCATTGCGCTCTTCACGGACATTGATCAAGTCGCCTTCGGTATTGGAGGTGAAAAGTGTTTTATCTTTTCTTTGCGAGTTGTTTTTGATCACCGCTGTCGCTGCATTCACGATGTTTGCGGAAGAACGATAGTTCTCCTCGAGCTTGACGACTTTGGCTTCTGGGAAGTCTTTTTCGAAATCCAGGATATTTTTGATATCGGCTCCACGCCACGAATAGATCGACTGATCTTCGTCACCGACGACACAGAGGTTGCGGTGGGCTTTCGCCAGCATTTGCACCAAAAGATATTGGATGTGATTTGTATCTTGATACTCATCCACCATGATGAAGCGGAATTTTTGTTGATACTGTGCCAGAACATCCGGGTACATGCGGAAGAGTTCGTAGGTCTTCATCAGAAGATCGTCGAAATCCATGCTGTTGGCTTTTTTCATCTCGGTTTCGTAGGCTTTGTAGACCTCGACCGTTTTTTGATCCATCAGGCGTTTGTTGCCTTTTTCAAATTGATCGGGAGTCAATCCCATCATCTTGGCGCTGCTGATACGGCCTTGGAAGTTTTTGGCAGGATAGATTTTGTCGTTGATGTTTAGTGCCGTCATAACTTTTTTGATCTGCGCGAGCGAATCAGAAGAGTCATAGATTCCAAAAAACGGTTTATAATCCAACAACGTGACATGCTGACGAAGCACGCGCACACAGAAACTATGGAAAGTGGAGATCCAAAGCTGGCTATGAACCGGTACCTGAAGGTCGGTCAAAAGCTTGTAAATACGATGTTCCATCTCTTTGGCGGCCTTATTGGTGAAGGTCACCATCAGAATTTCATCAGGGCTGGCAGCTCCATTGCCGATCATATTGGCCATGCGATGAGTAAGTACCCGGGTTTTACCTGAACCTGCTCCCGCCAGAATCAGAATCGGCCCTTCCAGGGTTTCAACCGCTTCCTTCTGCGCTGGATTCAAATTTTTCGTAACAAATTCCAATACATCCATGAACACTCCTGGGGCCATGCCCGCCGTAGCTTTAGCGAAGGTGGGTGTCGAAGTTTTAGTGGGACTGACAAAGTTTGTCTATCCCTAAGTTATCATTGAGTTTTTTGTGAACTTCCGCTAAAACTATAACGCATTTGGTCGAAGACCAGCCGGGGCACCTTTTTTATAGTGCCTGGAGAGGACTTTGTGAAGCGCGTTCTTCCTAAAATCACCGCTGTTGTTTTGTTGGCTATGGCCGTTACGGCCTGCTCCGGACAGGACAACACGTCACAAGTTTCTGGCTCGGTCGAAGTTCTTTCGCCAGTGAACGATAGCAAAAGCGGGTACACGCTGAAATTCATCGAGCTTTCAGGCCTGGATAATTTGCGTGAGGTTTCCGGACGTTTCGTACGCTTTTTTATCAGTCCGCGCATTCTGGACAACCGTTTGAATGGTCCCTCTCCACAAGGCCGTTTCATTAAAAATACCGATGGCAAATACATCCCGGCCAATGATCAAAGTCAGCAATTGGTGGCGATCTATGCGCATATGCAAAACCTGGCAAAATTGGATCAGGAAGTCGGGGCTGGCGGAGTGAACCACTGGCCGCGCGATATCGGTGTGGCGGTTCGTGAATCCAGCGGTCTAGTGAATAATGCACTTTACGATGGAACGACGGATTCCATCTTGATCGTTCCTTACACCAAAGGGGATCTGCCGATTGCGGTAAATGGTGGTATTTTAGCTCATGAACACTTTCACTCGCTCTTCTATAAGCTTGTGATGAAGGACTTTGATGATCCAAGTGATACCAATCAACCAGATACGGGATCTATTCATGATCGTCATGCTTTCTTGGAAAAGGCTGGAATCGTTGAAGATACACCGACATCCTCTAAGGCAACTCCGAATCCGCGCGTGACGGATGAGGGACTTAAGAAAGGTCACGGTCGTATCGCTGCCATTTCTGAGAAATTGGTGAAGCGTTACTACAACCGTTATTTCCACCGTGGATTGAATGAAGGATTGGCGGATGTGTGGGGTTGGATTTATTCCGGTGACCCTGATTTTATCGCCTCGTCTTTGCCCGCATTTAAAAGTCAGCGCACTTTGAATGTGCAAGAATATGAAGTGGTGACTCTGGAGAAAGCTGAAAGATTCCGTGATCTCTCGGCAACTTATGTGAATTATAGAAATCGCAGTGATTATGAAGACGATATGCGTGACAGAGCTTATGCTTTGGGGACGCAATACTCTCGCCTGTTAAAACTTTTCACGGATACCGCAGCCCAAGTGCGTGGAGTGGATTCCGCAGTGATGCGTAAAACTGTTGCGACGTGGATCGTTTCGACTTTGCCTGTGTATCGTCAGGATTTCATTGATACGGATGTGAAAGGCTACTATCCGCCAACACGTTTCCTATCTGTGTTTGCCAGTGTGATTCCTGATTTGAGCCAAAAAGAATGTGAATTCTTGGCTGATGTTATCAACTCGACAGAAGGAAATACGAATCAAGTCTGTGTCGCTAATACGAAACGTTATGAACTGACAGATATGGCGGCAAAAAAATGAAAATAGTTTTTGCTGTTTTGTCTATGTTAGTTGCGGTCTCCGCTTCCGCGGCACCTTCGACTCCTCCAGTGCCGCCGGCGGATTCTGCCGCTACACCAGTGGCGCCTGCGAAACAAGAAACGCGAATGAAGCGTCCTGTGTTGGTTCCCGTGTTGAATCAATTGCAGATTTACCCTTTGGCTTTGGACATTCGTTATGAAAAAGACGCTGCTGAAAATTATGAAGAACAAAAGCCGCAGAACTTAAGTTTTGCTTATCGCACCAACGCGTGGTCTGTTTTATTTGAATACTCCAAATTCACTCAAGACAGCGGCAATCCTACATTGAATGTCAAACGTGATCACGAAGAAATGTTGTTGTGGGGGCGCTGGCATTTGTGGCGTTTGCAAAAAAAATCTATGCGCGTTTCCGTTTATGGCGGTGGAAGTCTTGGGACGTACAAAGAAGACGTGACGACGACTTTATCAGGCAATAGTCAGAAAGACACCACGGGCGCAAAGTTTCTGGGGGGCTTGGCGGCAGGTGCAGATATTTCCTATGATTTTACCAGAAATTTTGGCGTGATTGCCGCTGGTGAAGGTCGCGGTTTGATGGGACAGGAATTGGATCCTAATCCCACCTTTGGCGGAGTGATTCGCACCGGACTTTACTACGCGTGGTAATTAATGAATCGTTGGTGATTCATCCCGGTCTGATTTTTCTTTCTTGCCACTTCCACTGTGATCTTCTTCAAGTTCAGCGCTTTGCTTGTGGAAGTATTCGTATTCAATCTCGTCATATGTTTCAGGAAGTAGTGAATTCATTTGTTGCACGACTTCCTGGCGGGCTTTGCGAATTGCATAGCCCAGTCCGATTAAGCTAAATCCCCCAAACAGCAAGTCGACTCCCACGAAAGTGCCGATGGCCCAGAACGAAGAATAGGGATAGCTGTACAAAATAATTGCTGCCAACACCATAGAGATTAAACCATTCATCAGGTAATAACCCCAGCCTGTGGTTCGTTCGATGGTGGCACCAATAACCTTTGCGAGACCGCTTGCCAGCAAGAAAAAACCAATCATCAAAGTAAAGAACATCGTATTCACAAAAGGATCGCGAGCGATCAGCACGGCACAGACCAGTGCCAAACAGCCCAGTCCCACATGAGGCCACATTTGTCCGGTCTTGCGCCCTTGAATTCCGTAAATGATTTGCGCAACACCTGCGGCAGCAAGGACTGCTGATAATGTCAGAACCGCTGCGAGAGTTGTTGCGCCAGTGAATGCCAGAGCAATCAATCCTAGGACCGAATAAATAGCACCGATCAAAATCAATCGACTGGATTTGTTTCTCATGGAAAACCTCCATCCTTCGCCCTTCGGGCTTCGGCTGGCGAGCCGTTGGGTTGTCTTTAGCTTGAACCTGCTGTTGGGAATTACAAAGAGGGATGTGATTTCTTTGATGAGCGACAGAATGTGGGTTGGACTTTCGATTTGAGAAGTTGGACGTGAGTCTTAGAGGGCAAGGTAGTTGGTCTTCGGATCTTTGAGGGCCCTTGGCGTCAGTGTATTCGATTTGTGTGTGGTTGTGCTTTGCAAGTTCGCTTTTAATCTCTTTAATTCATTTGATGATTCGCTTTTTACAAATCAATTGAAGAGTATGCCTTTTTGGAGTACTATTGAGATGGATCGAGTGATCTTTAATGAAGTTCAAAAGCAATTAAGAAGCGTTCCTAACTATGTCGTAGACAAATTATTAGCTTGGAGGTCCATAAACATGACTACTAAAAATAGAAAAATAAGCCTCGGGGAGATTGAAAAGCAATACGGGCCGTTGACGTTTGGGCGGTTGTTAAAATCCCATCGCATGGGTGAGGAATTAACTCAGGTTGAAATGTCAAAGTTACTTAAAATGTCGAAGCAAAGTCTGAATGATTTGGAGCATGGAAGAAAAATTCCGTCTATTCGTCGTGCGATGGAAATTGCACGTAAAATTCGCGTGATGGAAGAACTTGTGGTGCAACTCATTCTCCAAGATCACGTGCGCCGCGAAAAATTGAATTTTACTGTCAGCGTTTCTAAAGGATTAAAAGCTTCCTGAGATAATTTCTCTTTAAAAATAATCCAAGCTTGGGAAGCCTGCAGATTTATTTTTGCAGGCGATTAAGAATAAAGCTAAACCAACTTCACCGGTCCAAAGTGTGTAGCGTCCGTTGCGTTGGGAAATGGCGTGCATGGCAAATTGGCGAGCGCGGTTAAGCCACATTTCATCACCTGTTCTTTCGAACAATTGCAAAAATGCGAAGCCATTGCCATCGGTACCGTGACAAATTCCGATGCCTTTTCTCATGGGACCACTTGCCCAAACTGTTTCTCCAGCTTCCAGTAAAAGTGTTTCGAGTTCTGGGGAATAGTTTTTTGGAAAAGAACGAAGTGACGTAATAATTCCGGGAGCTCCATGACACCACTGCGTGAGCGGTGGGCGTGGGTCGGTCATGTAAAATCCAGGCATCCAATTGGCTTTACCATCTTGGCGTCGCGCGGAAGTCAAAGCTGTTTCAACGGTGCGCTCGAGTAGTTGAGCTTGTTGTTTTTGGCTGAGAAATTTATAACCCGCCAATAAAGCATGAACATTGCCAAAAAATCCATGACCGGCCCCGATAAATTTAAAATTCTTACTGTAAAGATCCTGATGCCAGATCCACATGTCACCTTGGGGATTGGTCCATCGCTCGAAAAGATAGTCGGCGCTGGCGGTAAAAAGATCTTGGGCGTCGATTTTCAATGCAGCGATCATCGTTCCGGGGCATCCCCATAGCGCTTCATTCGCAGGATTTCTGATGTTATCAGCAATGCATTTGCGAAGTTTGTTTTTGACCTCCGGTGACGGTGATAGCTTATCCAGTAGTAAAAGAATTCCAGTTTCACCTAAAAGAAGCGAAGGCACCACAGAGCCCGTATCTGGCTCTGCAAGGTAACTGTCATAAATATGTTTTGCGGCTTGCTGGGGATCAAACGGCAGATCTTTTTTCAGAAATTCACTGATCTGAATAAGTCCCCACACAGTTCCTGTGGCCCCGTTATACAGTCCCTTGTTAAACGGAATATCGCTTTCTTCGTCAGGATGCGCGGGCCACAAACCGTTGGCATCTCTGCCAACGCAAAGGAAGTCAAAAATTTGTTGAATGGTACTCAGAGCTTTTTGGTTGTCCCATTTCTCATCGGTGATTTGTAGATGGCGTTCTGGATCGTAAATCATAACTACCTGTGACCACGATATTTTGAAATGTGTTCGTTAATACTTTGGCCCATCATGCGATCTGAAATTTTATCTGTTTTCAAGCGGTCCGAAATCGCGACGGCAATAACAACTCCTGGCCCTACGATCGGGATCAACAAAGCAAACGTTACTTGCGCCCATTTTTGCCCACGTGAATAAATACGACTGCTCACGATGGGAATTAGAGCGATAACAAATAGAATTGCATGAATAAGAAACACGGCTTCGAAGGGGCCGATATTTAAAGATAGCACGGTAACCTCTTGATGAGGGAAACTCCCTCTCTTATGAAGCCATTATAGTACTTCCATCAGCAGCTGCAATGGCCAAATAAGGCGCCACGCTAACACAGTGCCCAGTGAGACTATTGCAAATAAAAAAAGCCTGCGTTTGTGGCGCAGGCTTTTGCGGATTTAAGTCTTAAAGAGTAAGGAAGATTACTCAGTGATTTTTTGAACGATGGCAGAGGAAACTTTTGCTTTACTGATCAGTTCAGTTCTGTAGGAAGCAGCTTCTTTAGAAGTTGCGAATTGACCAACGCTCACACGGTACCAAGTTTTACCTTTGATGTTCGCTGGAACGTAGAATGCGCTGTAACCTTTTGTTTTCAAGTCCGATGCGAATTTTTGTGCTTCTGCTTCGTCAGCGTATGAAGCCACTTGCACTGTGAATTTACCCACAGTGTATTGCGCTACGTTTTGTGGCAATGAAGAAGGGATGCGGGATTCAGCAGTCGCTGGTTTTGCAGCAGGAGCTGTGCGAGTTTGTGGAGCTTTACCAGCTGCCAACTCTTTTGCAACATTTGAAGGTTCTGCTTTTTCCCCGTGGCCGGCAGCTGCTGCTGGAGCTTCACCGTGTTTTGCAGTCTCAGTTTTAGCAGGAGCACCGTGTGCGGGAGCTTCTGTGTTTTTAGCTGTTTCGCCGTGACCTGCCGCTGGAGCTGCTTCGCCATGACCGGCAGCTGCTTCACCGTGACCCGCAGCCACTGGTTTTTCGTCAGCTACGAACTCTTCAGCAAGTTTCGCGATCTCTTCATCAGTCATCGCGCCAGATTTAGATTCAGTTGCTGTTGCGCCGTGCTCAGAAGCCACTTCGCGAGTTGCAGTTTTAGTGGGCTCAAGTTGTGAAATCGTGTGTTGGTTGTCACTAAAGTTCTTACCGGCGAACAAACCCACCGAGAAAGAAAGAAGAGAGATGAACAAAACTATCACTAGTTTTACAACCGTATCTGATTTCGCTGCCATTTTTTGAATCCTCATAATGTTAAAACCCGCGTAAATGCTTAAGTTTAGGGCCCTTCCTTTGGCCTTACATCCATGGTAGCTTTAAGTCCTGGAACCGGTCAATAACCTGACGGTCCTGACTTAGAGGTACATCGTGGAAAGCAGCGTAAAATCAATGGATTGGAAGCAGGTCTTAGGTACGGCCATCAAGGCTGTGAGTCTTGGCAGAGAAGTCCTTCTCAATTATTTCGGTAACTTAGAGCACATCGAACACAAATTCCAGGCTGGACTTGTGTCTGAGGCCGACAAAGAATCAGAACGAGTCATTTCTGATTACCTTAAGAAAAATTTTCCTGACATAGAGTTTCTTGGGGAGGAATCTTATGCCGCTGGGGCGAAAGTCCAGTGGGAAACAGCAGGCGCGCGCGGCCGTTGGATCTTAGATCCTTTGGATGGAACAACAAATTATATTCATCGCTTTCCAATTTTTTGCATCAGCTTGGGCTTGGAGATTAACGGGCAAATTCAACTCGCTGTCATTGATGTGCCGATGCTTAACGAAACTTATACAGCGATTCGTGGCGAAGGCGCTTTCGTCAATGGTCGTAAACTTTCCATCACAAAAAATGACAAACTTGAGGATGCTTTGTTGGCAACGGGTTTCGTGGCCGAGCACGAGCATGTGATTTCCGAACAACTTAAAATCTTTACTGACGTTGTTCGTAAAGCGCGCGGGGTTCGTCGCCCTGGAGCTGCGGCTTACGACTTAGCGCAAGTGGCTCGCGGCGTGTTTGATGGATACTGGGAGCGCAATATTCAACCTTGGGATGCCGCCGCAGGTATTTTGTTGGTTGAAGAAGCGGGTGGCATTGTCACTACTTATCGCGGTGATAAATATGATCCGTATAAGAACTCAATCATCGCGGGCCATCCTGCGATCGTGAAGCAGCTACAGAGCGCATTAGCGCCACATATCAGTAAAGAAACAAATTGAGTTCGCGATTGGTTCATGATGTTAACGGTAATTTAGAGTATTACCGAATTACTGATGTATTTTAAATTCATACTGGGATAACTGATTCCTTCAAATCTAATGAGGGAATTATGAAGTTGTTTTTCGCATTGTTGTCCTTAATTTTGTCTGTTGGAAGTATCGGTTATGCCGAGCAAGCCAGTCTTGATTTCCCGGTTGATTGCGTAGTTACTTATTTGGGCCCGGCTGCACCAGGCGCAAATATTCGCCATGTCACTTTAGGAAAAGTATATGACGAAAAAGGCACTGGTTGGGTTTATTCCAGAGAATCTGTCGTTAGATTGGAAACTTCTTTAAATCCTAATGGTGTTGGAACGTTTGCCTTGGTCCGAGTTATCGAATCTGATGGCCCGGCGCAAATTCTGCTGCAGTTAGGCTTCGCGCCGAACGTGACTGATTTGGGAAATTTTGAGCTAGGCCATCTTTATGCGAGCAAGCAAGTTGTTGCCACTACTGATCTAAACGTTGCGGTGTATTCCGATATCGGTTCGATTCAGTGTGCGGCTCGCAAGCAATAGTATTCGAGCCTAAAGGACCTCGGTAAAGAAGATACGATTTTCCGAGGTCATTTCATTCTTCATGACGTTGAAATAAATTCGACCAATCTCGCGACCGTCGGTAGTTTCAACACTGATTCTTCCTTCTCCTGCAGCATAGTTCTGTTTAACCGCAAATCCACGGAAGCCATTTTTTCGTCCGCCGGAAATTTTCATTGGGACTTTGTCGGTGCTGATCCAGCCTTGGCGCGGATCTTTGTAGTACCAGTGAACAATCACCTGATCACTAAAGCGCGCGGGTGAGTAAATCTGGGCAAAGAAATAGATTTTATCACCAGGCTCTGCCAAGAATTCCTGATCGCCCGTTTTCCAAAATCTCCACGAAGGATTCTCGTGAGAGAGCAAATAGTTGCCGTCGATTTTTTCAATGTTGTGATAGATTCCCATGTTCTGCACCGAAAGTGGTACAGGTGGAATCCAGCCGACGAAGTAGAGAATGAGGAAAAGACCTAAAACACCAAACCCAGGAACAGCCAAAGTTCTTAAAAGCAGCTTTTTGTTTTCGACTTTTTTTGTCAGTAAGTGGAAAGCACCATAAATCACGGTGGCCGTCAAAGCAATGGACAATAGGAACGTGGTGATGCCTACAAAGCCTAACACAACCGGCACCGTCATTGAAAAGAAAGCAAACAGACAGATCACATACAACGCGACCTTGAGGTCGACAGCGGCTTTCTGAACACTTTTAAGTTCGTTCGCCACCATGATTCCCATCATCAGGACGACAAAGACGATGGATGAAAAGATCGAAGCGCTTTTTAGGAAGAACAAAGAATAAACACTGAGTAAGCTTCCTAATAGGAAGTGCACTGCCAGGTTACGATACTCCCAGTATTTAGACACTCGCGGAGAGATCGTCACCAGATTGTGAGTGTTTAAGAAGTCATAAAACAGAATCAGTCCGATCACACCGAGATAAACCACTTGTTGAGCAATACTTAATGGATCATCAATGTCTGATAAAGTCAGAACGTCGAAAATAAAACCGCCTAAGAAAAAGGCGATATCCACTTTGATTTCGTTTTTTTCGTAGTAATCCAGAAGGCGCTGTTTCAAAGTCGTCATGGATTCATCCTAACCAGAGGAGGGGGATAAATCCAATAAGAAAGCCTCCTTGCATCAGAGGGAGACTTTCTAAAACTCATCTATCAATTGTTTGAACAATTAGTGGGTGAATTTTGATTTGATGGTATCGATACCGTGCTCAACTTTTTCGCCCCAACGAGCCATAAAGCTTTTTGCTTGTTCATCGGTGATATTGTACTGAGCCATCATTTCATGCACTTTTTGCGTGGCAGCTTCTTTAGACATACCGGTTTTTTCACAGATCAAACTGACAAGATCGTCAGGACTTTTTAAAGCATCCTTGATCTGGGCATCGGAAAGGTTCAAATTGGCGAATTGTGATTTCAGTGCGGAGGAAATTTCCCCAAATTTACTTTGAAGGCCTCCCACGGTTTGGTTTGAATTGTCCATAAGATATCTCCTTCCTTATGTGTGAACCCACTCTTATTATGAACCTGTCCAAAGCGTCCCACCACAGACCTAGGTCAGGGTGTGACAAGAGACACAGTCAACTTTACCTCGCCAAACTTTTGACTACCGTCATAAAAATTTTGTAGGGAAACATTTTCCCCTGGGGCAAAAATTGCCTGTAATCAAATATGTTAGACCGCACGAGAGGTGCCTGGACCAACGACGTGTTGGCATTCCAGTTGCTTACAATTTCCATGAGACCACTCCCATCTGTGGTCGTTCATCATGGAGGATGAATGGCAGAAGAAAAAGCGGCGGCAGCTGAAGCAGCTCCGTCTGGCGGTTCAGGACAAAAGCCTATACTTCTCATTGCACTTGCAGTGCTCAATATGCTCATCGTCGCAGGCGTTGGCTTTATGCTTTATAAAAATAAGCAGAAAGAAGCTGCCGAGCCTAAAATCGAACACGTAATTAAAGGTGAAGCGGAAGCTCAACATAAAGAAGAAGCTGAAGAAAAAGAGTTGGTCGGTAAAGTGGTCCCACTTGAAACCTTCATCGTGAATCTTGCAGGTTCCAAAGGTCGTCGTGTTGCCAAAGTAAATATCGAGCTTGAACTTAAGGGCGAAAAAGCCGCTGAAGAGATCGATAAGCGTAAAGCGCAAATCCGCGACATCATTATCATTATTCTTTCATCCAAAACTTACGAAGAAGTTTCGACCCGTGAAGGTCGCGACAGCTTGAAAAATGAAATTAAGGACACGATTAACTCCTTCCTGGTTCAAGGGAAGATTTCAAACGTGCTCTTTACTGAGTTCTTATACAACTAGGGCAGGGTTATGAATCAAGTGCTTTCGCAAAGTGAAGTTGATGCGCTACTCGCCGCGGTTTCCGACGGGGATGTTGCTTCTTCGGATTCACCTAAATCAGATGATGGCCAATCCGGTGGCGGTGGTGGCGGCGGCGGAAATGGAAAGGTTGAAGAACGTAAGATTATTTCTTACGACTTAACCAGCCAGGACCGTATCATCCGTGGTCGTTTGCCGCAGTTGGAAGTTATTTACGAGAAGTTCATGAGAGCCTTCCGTGTCTCTTTGTCTTCGGCTCTTCGTAAGATCGCTTCAATCACTTTGACTGGGACAGAATTTTTGAAATTCGGTGAGTTTATCAATACCTTGCCGATGCCAACTTGCATGTGCGTTCTGCGTTTTGGTAACCTGCGCGGTTCGGCTCTTTTCGTAATTGAAAGTAAACTGGCTTACGCGTTGGTGGACAGTTTCTTTGGCGGTGCTGACCGTCCTTATACGAAAATTGATGGTAAGGACTTTACTCCGATTGAACTTCAGATCGTGCAAAAAGTCGTAGGTCTGGCAATCAACGATCTGGAAACGGCTTGGGCTTCTGTTGAAAAAATCGGTTGTTCTTTCGTTCGTACGGAAGTTAATCCTCAGTTCGTAGGTATCGTACCTCCAACTGACGTCGTGATCGCTTCCACTTTCGACGTGGAGTTGGAGAATGCATCGGGCACGGTTTCAATCGTGATTCCTTACGCAACCATCGAACCGATCAAGCAAAAACTTTCCACTGGTTTCCAGGTTGAGTCTGACCAAACAGATAAAAAACTATGGACTTCCACAATCCAAGAGCAGCTTTTGGAAACAGATTTGGAAATCAAAGTGAACTTGGGTGAAACCGAGATCAAACTTCGCGACATGATGGGCTTGAAAGTCGGGGATGTTATTCCTTTGGATCAAGATGCCACGGGCGAGTTTGAAGTGGAAATTGAAGGTATCAAAAAGTTTTTAGGTTATTACGGAATACATCATGGAACCGTGGCTGTCCAAGTGACTCGTCCGGTAATCAAGTAGGGGGATAAATGACAGACGATAAATTGGACGACTTGGCAGATCAGTTAATGGCAGAAGCTTCCGGCATGGCCGCTGAAGGTGGTGCTGCTGCGAAGAAAGAATCGAACGGTGGTTCACCAGTTAAAGACAGAAATTTGAATTTGATCCTGGATATTCCATTGAAAGTAACAGTGGAATTGGGTCGCACAAAAATGCCAGTGAGTGAGCTTTTGAATCTGACTCAAGGTAGCGTTATTGAATTGAATAAATTGGCCGGTGAGCCAATGGAAGTTTACGTGAACGACAAATTGATCGCCCGCGGTGAGGCCGTGGTGGTGAATGAGAAGTTCGGTGTACGTTTGACTGATATCATTTCTCCAGCTGAACGTGTTGAGCAGTTGAAGTAAGAGGTTTTAAATGAAGTGGATCCTTTCTCTTCTTTTTGTGATTTCCGTATCTGCTCATGCAGCAGACAAAGAGGCCCCTACCTCTGAGGCAGCTCCAGCAGCTGTAACGGCAGAAGCAACTAACGACGCGGCAGCAACTGCGGCGACGGCGGATGCCGTTGCGACAAAAGATTTGCCAAAAATCGATAATCGCAAAGAATCAGAAATTCCACTGAATTTGGAAAAACAAAAAAATGCCGGAACAGAGGGCTCAAGCTGGTTCCGCATTTTGATGACGCTTTCTATTTTGGGAGCTGTGGGTTGTGGCGCATTTATCTTTTTGCGCAAATACTCGATCCCGAAAGAAAGAAAACATCAAACTCAGATCAAAGTTTTGCAACAGCACTATCTGGGTCCTAAGAAAAGTTTGGCGATCATCCGTGTTGCGGGTGAGTCCATCCTGATCGGTGTGACGGATCACAATATCTCCATGATTAAATCCCTGTCTTTGTTGGATGATGAAGTGCCGGAAGAAGCACCAAAAAGCTTCGGTAAAACAATGGCTACTTTTGAGGAAGACGAGGAAGAACAACAGTTCAGTCCAGAGCCTAAGGAACGTGTGACTTTCAAAAGTCGCGCGAAAGAAACTGCGAGCACTGACGCGGACGACGAATTTGCCATCAGCGGAATTAAAGACATCGTTTCTAAACGTTTGAAAGGCATGAGGAATTTTCAGTGAATTTTAAGAAACTGACTCTTTGGAGTTTGATTCTGCTGCCACTTATCTTGCTGACAAGCTCACATGCCTTTGCGCAGGTGACTTTGCCTACAATGAACTTGGGTTTCAAAACTTCTGACAACCCAAATGAAGTTGTAAATGCAATTAAATTAGTTTTGATCATGACCGTGCTGACTTTAGCACCGGGCATTTTGATTATGATGACGGGTTTTACTCGTATCATCATCGTGTTGTCTTTCTTAAGACAGGCGATGGGTGTTCAACAAATGCCACCGAATCAACTATTGGTGGGTTTGTCTTTGTTCCTGACTTTCTTTGTGATGCAACCGGCATTCAATGAAATCAATACGAAAGGTGTCCAGCCTTATTTGAAGGGCACGATTTCTCAGGAGCAGGCGATCGAGAACTCCCTGGCTCCTCTTCGTAAATTCATGTTCAACCAGACACGTGATGCGGATCTGGCTTTGTTTGTGAAACTTTCCAAAGTTGAAAAACCTAAGACACGCGCAGAAGTTCCAACGATGGTTTTGGTTCCTGCATTCGTGGTATCTGAACTTAAAACGGCTTTCCAAATCGGTTTCATCATCTTCCTGCCATTCCTGGTGATCGATATCGTTGCATCCAGCGTATTGATGGCGATGGGTATGATGATGCTTCCGCCGATTGTGATCTCACTTCCATTTAAAATTATGCTTTTCGTACTTGTCGACGGTTGGGGTTTGCTGATCGGTTCGATGGTAAAAAGTTTCGGTTGAGGTAATAAATGACTGAAGAATTAGTGATTAAACTTGGTCAGGATGCTTTAAGAACGACAGCAATGTTGTCAGCTCCTCTTTTGATCAGCACTCTGGTTGTGGGTTTGGCCGTTTCCATTTTTCAAGCCCTGACTCAGATCAATGAGGCGACTTTGACGTTCATTCCGAAAATGATCGTGGTGGCCGTGGTTGTGGTTTTAGCCGGTCCATGGATGATGGACGTTTTAACGACTTACACTTCAACTTTGATTGAAAATATTCCGGCGATGGTCAGGGAATAGCTGAATGTTAAATTGGACGGCACTCACAGAAGCACAAATCCTACTTTTCGCGCTGGTCTTCCTGCGTATGGTGGCTTTTGTGATTGCCTCTGCTTTCTTTGGAGCTGGTAACATCCCGGCGCCAGTAAAGATTTTATTGTCGCTCATCTTGAGCGTGCTTTTGTTTCCGATTGTCAAAATCGGCAACGTCGACTACCTGACGATCTCCAATGAAATCATATCGTTAGCGGTGCGCGAATTGCTGGTCGGATTGGTCCTGGGTTTTTTAACCCGCATCTTCTTTTTCGTTGTCTCTATGGTGGGGGATCTTATCGCGATGAGCGTGGGTTTGTCTGCGGGTCAGATGTACAATCCATTGCTGGGAACTTCGGGTAATGCGATGGAATCTTTTTACTCCACTCTGGGGACGTTGGTTTTTCTCGCGATTAACGGTCACCATATTCTGATTCGTGCCATTGTCGAGAGTTATACATTGGTTCCGGTCAGCTCCATGAGCTTGAATGTTGGGCCTTTCGCAGAAATGGCGATGTTTGGTCAAATGACTTTTATTCTGACAATTAAAATGTGTGCCCCTGTGTTGGTGACGATTTTGCTGGTGAATTTATCGATGGGTATTCTTGGTCGAGCGGTTCCCCAGATTAACGTCCTGGTTACGAGTATGCCGGTGTCGATTATGATCGGTATGACAGTTGTTTTTATCTGTTTGCCATTGATGGTTTCGGAGATGAACGGATTGGTCGAAATCACGGCCAGTCAACTGTTCAAAGTGATGAAAGCATTGTAGAATTTTAAAGAGAGATGAAGTTCTAGGAAGGAACTAAGTGTCAGGGGAAAACGACAGCGAAAAAACCGAATCGGCAACGGATGCCAGACGGGAAGAGTTTCGCAAGCAAGGAAATGTTGCGCAGTCCAAGGAGTTGGCGACAGCAGTGTTGTTGTTGGCAGCTTCGGGTGGCGTCTATGCCTTGGGTCGATTCTTTTTCAAAAACTTCTATGACCTTTTCCATTATTCCTTCGGTCCCGACATGGTTTCAACCATTCGTTCCGGGAACTTCACTGAAGCTCTTCGTATCAACGGAGAGAAAGCTTTGATTCTTATTGCGCCTGTGATGGGTATTGCGGGTTTGTTGGGTGTGGCTGCGACTGTGGCCCAAATCGGTTTCTTGCAGGTTGAAGATGCATTGACTCCGGATCCGAACAAATTGAATCCCGTCGAGGGCATGAAACGTGTGATGAGTCTTCGCGCTGTGATGGAGGCCGTAAAAGGTCTTTTGAAAATGGGCGCGATCGGAATGGTTTTATATTTCTTGTTACGTGGCGAAGTTCATCAAATTCCGTATTTGATGAGCTTCTCGATTGAACAAATCTGCACTTACATTGGTGGCATTGTTGCAAAACTTTTGGGCGGCGTGGGTGGAGTGATGTTGGTTCTGGCTGGAGCCGACTACTTCTATCAGCGTTGGGATCTTGAAAAGAAAATGATGATGACCAAACAGGAAGTGAAAGAAGAACACAAGCAGCGCGAGGGTGATCCTATGATCAAATCGCGCATTCGTCGTATCCAAAGGGAAATGGCCTCAAAACGAATGATGGCAGAAATCCCCAAGGCCGACGTGGTGATCACGAATCCGACGCATATCGCAGTTGTTTTGAAGTACTCGGACAACTTGCC
>JBCNNR010000045.1:0-30905 GCA_039594295.1 Bdellovibrio sp. | reverse complement strand
GGCTGCCGACCCACGCGCGGACTGAAAGGGGGCGGCCGGGATCCTGGAATGCGGAATAAGATTTACCCAGGCGTAAAATTTCGCCGGTGTTTTTATTGAAATCAAATTGGCGCAAGCCAATTTCAATCACCAGATCTTCCGATTGGTTCAGACCTGTTGTCTCAACGTCTAAAACCATTCCTTTGCGAACAATGTCTTGATTGGCTGTCAACCAGGAGTCCGTGGCATAGTCTGGAAATTTAACGGGGCAGTCGACCAGTTTATTCAGAGTGACTGTGTTTCCATCATTTGATTTTCCGATCCAACGAAATGCCATGTTAAACTCCTGCGGATTGCTCAGGGGATTATTGTAGATCCGCTAGTCCACGGCAACTTTTTTAGGATCTTCGGCGCGCGCCATCATCTCGGCCGGGAGCTGCCAGAAAATCCAGGCAGAACTGCAAGTGATAAGTCCCATGCAAAGGAATGTGGCACGGAATGCTTGCAGCGCCATGCCGCCACCTTCCATTGCAGGATAATGAGAGGCAAAGGTGCTAAGCAGCGCGCCTGCCGCCGCGACACCAAAACTCATCGCGAGCATTTGCACCATGGAAAATAAGCTGTTCCCGCTGGAGGCTAATTTTGCATTGAGGTCTTTTAAAGTTAAAGTGTTCATGGCGGTGAATTGCAATGAATTGACTGTCCCAAAAATCAAAAGCTGCAGGACACGAATCCATTTGGGTTGCTCGACTGTGATCAAAGCAAAGCTTGCCATCATCACGCCCACGCAAAGAGTGTTGTAAACCAGCGTCTTGCGATAGCCCAGGCGCATAATTAAAGGTGTCGCCAATTTTTTCGCATAAATTCCCGCAAGTGCCACCGGGATCATCGTCAGTCCGGCCTCAAAAGGCGAGTAGTGCAAACTGATTTGCAAAAAGAGAGGAATCAGAAAAGGCATACTGCTGCTGCCAATGCGCGCGAACAGATTTCCTAAAAGTCCGATGGTGTAAGTTTGTGAGCCAAATAGTTTTAAAGAGAATAACGGTTTTGGATGGCGACGGGCATGAAGCCAATAAGCCGTCAGAGCGGCCATACCAAAAACCACCAGAAGCAAAACTGTGGCGTGTTGAAAACCCAGATCCGACATTCCATCCAAAGCAAAAGAGATCATCACCATGCAAGTTGAGAGCATGACGAAGCCCGCGAAATCGAATTTTGGGACCTCAACGCCCCGGATGTCGGGCATGTCGATGTAGGTGGCAATGCAACCTAAGATGCCGACCGGTATATTGATCAGAAAAATCCAATGCCAGGAGGTGTATTCAACTAAATAGCCGCCCAGTGTGGGGCCGATGAGGGGGCCGATCAAAGCAGGAATAGTGACAAAACTAATCGCCCGTAAAAACTGATTCGCCGGAAAAGCGCGAAGGACTGCCAGTCGTCCCACCGGCATCATCATGGCGCCGCCGACTCCCTGTAGGACGCGCGAAAGCACGAGCTGGGGAAGAGATTGTGAGAGTGCACAACACAGAGATCCCAGAGTGAATAAAAAAATTGCCGAGAAAAATACGCGGCGAGTGCCAAAGCGATCCGCGATCCAACCCGAGGCAGGAATCAAAACGGCAATTGTCAGAGCGTAGGCAATCACCACCGACTGCATAAGAAATGGACTGGCATTTAGACTTTTCGCCATGCTGGGTAAGGCGGTGTTAACTATCGTTGAGTCCAGAGTCTCCATGAAAAATCCAATGGCTACGAGCCACAGGAGACGATTGGAGGCAGGGGATGCAGAATGGGTGGAGGTAGGACTTGGAGACATAGATGAACCTCATCTTCTGTTGTACTCCTCTTTTGAAAGACTAGCAAATCGAGATCGCTTTTGACGTAAATGTTGAAATGCAGTTAGACTAAAAAAATGACAGCTCTGCGTTTAATGGCCGCAATCACATTTCTTACATTTTCATTTTCCGCTAAGAGTTTTGCTTCTGAGGACTGGCATTGGAATGATCCAACGGAAGGCAAAGCATTTTTTCCGTGGGTTTGGGATGATCAATTGAAACCAACCATCGTCAAAGGTTTTGATGAGACCGGGGCGAGAATTATTGTTGGGGGCTTAATGGCTTCCGCAGCGGCAAGTACTCAGGATGATAAATTATTCGAATATACTCAGCATCATGACATCATGTCGAACTCCTGGGAGCAACTCGGCGGATTTTTGGGAAGTGGTGGGCCAGGAGTGGCATTAGCCCTCACTCAACTTTGGTGGGATCAGCCCGGCGGCTTGCAGTCTTTTCGTGCGATGTTTTTAACGACAGTCACTCATGTGACCATTGCAGCGAGTGTGAATCGTCAGCGTCCGACGGGGAACAGAGGATGGTCGTGGCCATCGGGGCATACTTCCAATGCCTTCGCAATTGCCACGTCGATGGCATATTCCTATGGTCCTTGGGTTGGTACGGCCTCCTATGGTGTCGCCACTTTTATTGCGGCCTCCAGAATTTCTGCGCAAGTGCATTGGCTCAGTGATGTGGTTGCTGCAGCGGCACTCGGAATTTATTGGGGGCGCGCCAGTGCGCTCGTGACTGACAGTAAAAAAGCGAATACGACCATGATTTACCCAGTCCCTATTGAGGGAGGCCTGCTTGTTAATTTCTCCAAAGATTTTTAGTTCACTCATTTTGAGTGTGACAGTTTTGTTGTCACTTCCTGTTTCTGCTCAGGAAGTGCCGACGACTCTGGAGAAGAATCCATCGGGTCTGTATGAAGAATACAGGCATTTTGAAAAAACCGATTTTGAAAAGTATGAAAAGCTAAAAAATTTTGGAATCATGTACGGCTTGCAGTGGGTGGTTTATATTATTACTCAGCGCGAGACCATCGAAGAACATGGTTCTTTCCAGAATTGGATAACCAACCCTTCCCACGCAGAATACGATAAAGACACTTACGATTATAATATCTTTAAACATTCCTTGTCGGGCGAGCTGTATTATCAATTCTATCGCTCGCGCGGATATTCCGAAGGGGAGTCCTTCCTGTGGGCGGTGGCCTCGTCAACGGCCTTTGAATTTACCATTGAAACCATCACCGAACCTCCGAGTTATCAAGATCTGTATCAGACGCCGGTGTTAGGAACGGTGGTCGGTGTGGGTTTTGAAAAACTCAGCCTTTATTTCCATTCCAAAAAGACCTGGCCGAATCGTTTGTTGGGTTATGTATTTAATCCTTTCAGTTTGTTGGCGAGTTCACAGTATGGCTATGTGGCGATTCCGGTGGTTTCGCAAAATTATAACGGCGTCAATCTGTCCTGGAGTTTTCAATGAGAACTTCAAGAGTTGTCGCAGCGATTTGCGCTTGGTTGTTTTCTTTGGCAGCTTATGCGCAGAGTGATGTTGTCGATTTGATTTGGCGCGAAGGTTTGCACATTGATGCGGGCCTGGGAATTCATGGTGGAGTTTATCTGGTTGAGGGCTCTACGCGTGAGTATGCGACCGGGCTTGCGATTAAAACAGACGTTGGATACTACCTGAATGACCGTTGGGCTCTGGAAGCGGGATCTTTGATTAAATTTGCAAGAGTGAATGAATTGCGAATTTGGGGAAGCGAATTTGGTTTGGGATTTCGTTACCGTCTGCCACCTGGGTGGTATGATGAACAGGTACCGTATTTCCGTTTTTTCACCGGCACCAATGTGAATGTCGTTTATACCGACGGCAAAAAACTTCCTGAATTTGAGGAGGCTTATAGTCGCATTCAGTTCGAGGGCCCGATGGTTGGTATCGCCTTTGGCGGCATGCGCTTAACCGAGAAAAAGAACGTCTGGTTCTGGGAAGTTGCCGCGACCGGCGAGTGGCTGACGCGTGAAAGTGGTATTCAAATGGAGAAGGATGTCCCGGTGGTGGTCTCCCGTTCTGCCCTGGATGGGCGCTCGCAGCTTTATACGATCTATATCACCATGGGTGGTTTCATCTTCTAGTTTCCCTCTGATTTTTAGGTCCGTAAATTGAATTGATAAGACAGCATATTGGGAGTGAAACCTATGCGTATTCAATTCAAAGATATGCGACTCATGGCGCTCGCGCTGTGCAGGCTGTGGACAGCTGTGTGCCTAGTTGCGTTTGCCTCCCAGGCGTTGTCTCAGAATGAGGCAGTGGCTGCTGAGTCCTGTGCAAGTATCTTTGCGAGCGCTGTGAAGGTTCAGGATAAAGCCGGAGCGTTGTTTCTGCATGGCAGAGACTCGCAACTGCATATCTCTGCCTTTGTCGAAAAGACGGTGCAACAGAATCAACGAGTCACTGGAACCAAGGTTTCAAAACCCGCGGATAAGTTGAATGTGTGGCTCGAGCAGTTGGGACGTGTTGCTGATAAAGCGGGGACATCGACGTATGCTCGTGAACAAGTAAAGGCCCTCATCCATCAGCAGTATGCAATGACGGTAGCGGAAGTGCCTGAAAGTTATTATACACAACAAACCCAAATCGCTCGCGACCGAGGACATGGCAATACCGTATTGAACGAGACACAAAAGTCCGTCCTGGCGCAAACCGTAGTTATGGATCAGCAGCAGTCTTTGAATTTGTGGGTTGATTATCTGGTTTCTAACGAGACGCAGGTTTATCCCATGTGGCTGAAGTATTGGATGTTTACGGGCATGACTAAGCTTTCGAAATTCGATGCCGAGACGGGGAGTTTCGGAAATCGCAGTAAGGAAACCGTGGCGCCTTTTGTAGAAGTCAATTATGAGGCGCTGGCCTATGTGGCAGACGCCGTGGTTAGAAAAATAAATAAAAAATCACTAACGGATATTTCAGATCCTGTTTTCGTGAAGGCCCTTGACGGAATGAATTTTGGTAAGCTTTATGGGCAAGCTTTATATAAGTTGGGTGTCGGGCGTGATGGTTATTTCGAGACGAACGAAGGCCGTTGGGTTTTGTATCCCCGTGATTCCGATCCGATGCCGATGGTGAAATCTTTGGAAGGTCGCAATACGGGCTGGTGTATTGCTGGAGAGTCGACGGCGCGCACCTATATTCGTGATGGAGATTTCTATATTTACTATAGTCGTGATAAGAAAGGTCAGAACCAGGTGCCCCGTGTGGCGATTCGTATGCAGGGTGATCAGATCGCGGAAGTTCGTGGTGTGGCAAAAGAGCAGAATCTGGATGCGCAGATTCAATCTGGCAGTATTGTCTCTGATAAAATTAAAACTTTTGGTGTTCGTGGCGAAAAATTCACGCGTAAAGACGCCGATATGAAAATGCTTACCATGATTGATAAGAAAGTTCTGTTGGGTCAACCCCTGAGCAAGGGCGAAGTTGTTTTTGTTCGAGAGTTTGAGCGTCCCATTGAGGGCTTTGGTTGGAATAAAGACCCACGTATTGAAGAAATTCTGGCCCATCGGGACCTGAAGGAAGATGTGGCACTTTATCTGGATCACGTTTACAGCAAAGACGAGATTGCTTTGTCAGCCGCGGAGTTTTTGAATGCCGGCAAAACATTTAAGGTTTTAAAAGGCGACATCACAGTCACCGAGGAGGGGCAAAGACTTCCTGAGCTGTTGCTGGGGAATCTCAATGGTGAATTCATCGATTCGGCAACAGGTCTTAAATTCCCTCGTAAGGTGAGCGGGGATGTTGTTTTGAACCGCATCACAACGGCGAATGGTGTGAGACTGCCAGAGGAAATCGGTGGGAACTTGGATCTTTCCAATCTTAAAACCTCGCAAGGTTTGCATCTGCCTTCTGTTATCAAGGGCTCACTGAAAATCCCAAAATCGCTGATGCCGAAATAATCAAAACGTCAGCAAATGTTGTCACATTACTTGGTTGAAATACGCATCATCAAGTTAATGCGCTTTCGACAAGCACGACAATTGCTCGTGATTTCTGTATGACCTATACCAAGCGGATTTCAATTTTATTTATTCTGTTGTTTTGGACGTTCAGTCCATTTGTAGCTTACTCGCAAGTAATGTGTGCTCATGTCTTCGCGGGAGCTCCTGTAAGTATTAGCCTTGAACAAGCGGCACAAAGTATTTTGGAAGCCACCAAGGCTTATCAGGGGTCGACCTTCAATCAAGGTCGCCTGTTGGGGAAAGAGGACTACTATGTGGTCAGCATTTTTCCCGAGTTGGAAGTTCAAACGCGACAATTGAGTCTGCTGACGATCGCCCGTTATTTGAAAGACAATAAGGCCCTTTTGGATTCTGATAAGAGTCTGGCGGTGGGTACCTGGTATGATCAAAAAAGTCAGTCAGTGTTCTTAGATGTTGTGAAGCTAGTTGATGCGCGTCTGCCCAATGCCCAGCGAATCACCGAGGACCTGGCGCGACGATACCAGCAGCTGGCTTATTTCGATTTAAAAAAATCAGAGGAAATCCGTCTCGACAACCCCTAAGCAGAAGCCGAGCAGCTGTTCGGTAGTGTAAGGTAAAGAAAATAATTCACCGAACACAGAGCGGCGGTCGTTTTTTCGTGCCCGGGCGACTCAAACATGCGAGAAGTCCGGCATGTCCTTTCAATTTGAAACCGACCATAGAGACTATCTAAGAAAAGAATTCCGTCGTCGTGCGGATCGCCGTCCTCTTTATTCTCAGAGAGCCTTTGCCCGGGATTTGGGGCTGAGTGCTTCTTCTTTGGGGGACTATTTCAAAGACCGCATGCGGTTATCGCCAGGACGTGTGGTTCAAATCTCAAAAATATTAGGCCTGACTTTGGAACAACGACAGCATTGGTTAGACCTATTGGACGAAAAATTCGCAAAAAATGATGAATCCAGGAAAATGGCCCAGTTGCGTGTGAAATCCCGTTTGCAGGCGCAGAGCCATTCGCTCAGTGTGGATCAGTTTAAAGTCATTTCCGAATGGTTCCACATGGCCTATTTGGAGTTGGTGGATATGAATCCTGCCAAATACTCAAACTTAAGCGTGGCTGCGACGGCGTTGGGTCTGCCAGTGAAAACACTTCGTATTGCGATAAAACGTCTCGAGCACGTAGGGTTTCTCAAGAAAGACAAAGCGGGACATTATGTTGTGGATTCGTCGACCCGAATTGGCGACGAGATGCCATCCGAGGCCATTCGTCAGTTCCATGGGGAAATACTAAAGAAAGCCAGCTCCGCCTTGGAGACCCAAGATATGTCTCGTCGGTATAACTCCTCGACGGTGATTGCTTTACCAAAAGATGACGTTCAAAAGGTCATGGTGGGCCTTAAATCTCTGGCCATTCAGTTTTTAGATCCTTATCTGTCACCTACGCCGACACGAAAAAAAGATGCGCTCTATTGTTTAAGTTTGCAGTTCTTTGATTTACTTCAAAGAAGTGGAAAGTAGGCGAGAGCAACCTTACACTACCTTACACAATCTCAGACCCATCTAGTGACAAAAAACCTTTGATAATAACATGATTAGTAAAGAGGTTTTTTTAAAAGGTGGTAAAATTTGAAAAACGCATATTGGACAATTTTATTTCTTTCGCTAGCAGGTATGGTTGCTTGTTCGTCCATGCCTAAATCACAAGAAGATTTACACGAGCGCACGCCCGCTGCTGCGGAGACTCAAAGCACTCATCCCTGTGCACCACTTGCAGCGCAAGTGGCACTTGAATGGGCGGCTAAGGGATGGAACCTTCCCAAGGAAAAACAAAAAGTCCTGTTTGTTGAAGATCAAGACAGCAACCCTCCGCCAACTAAAGGCTTTGGTGTTGGCATTCGTCGTCAAGATCGCCAGTTAGTACAATTCGATGTGTTCTTTACTGTACAAAACGGAAAATGCCTAAATCCCGAAGTCGGCTTCGCCGAATCAGGAGAATAGGATTTTTACTTGCGGAAATACAACCAGCGCAGCAATAAAGCCTTTCGGGAAAGATCAGGCAGCGTTGGATTTAAAATTTCTTGTGCTAATGTTTTGACGTCACTTTCAGATAAGCGAGCCTTTACGAATTCATCAGCTGCAAGAGCGTCCACAATTTCACTCTCACTTTGGGCGGCCTCAAGTTTTGCAATGGTGTTTTCTGAATAGGCATTGATACGATCTGAAAGTACATAAGTGGATCCTTGGGGAATCAACTTAAATGTGACGACCTGTTGATAGGTAACTCCCGACAAGCCTTCATAGTCTTCATCCTGAGGTCCAGAGGAATATGTCCATTTTTTTTCGATGGATTCCGCCGTTGGAAATTTCGCTTTAGGACGAATCACGTGGTACTGTGGCTTGAAGCGCTTATATTCCTTCGTGATTTGTTCCAGTTTGCTCATGCGGAAAGCGTATTTTGTTTCATTTCCTTTTTTCTCAAAGACCAGTTGTTGATCGATAAAAGTGGCCGCGTGCATGATGTAGCCTGTGTTGTCAAGAACCAACAGGATATCGCCATACTTAATCTGATTCAGTTTTTGTTTCAGTTGAGTCAGGTCTTTTGTTTTCGCAATGACTTCCTTGACGTTTTTCTTATTCGTCATAAAGGCGAGAAGATCAGATCCTACCTCTACTGAGTAATTGTCCTTTGAGCGTCTTGCGACTTCCCAAGCAGTTCCCCAGCAGTTTGTCAGCTCGACATATTTGCGAGTCAAATATCCGCCGGAAGAGTCTGTTTCTTCAGAGTTTGCGGGGTAAATGATTTCGCCATCTTTAACTTTGTAACCAGCGGATAAAATGATGTCTTGATTTAAAAACACATTGCCAGCTGTTGCCTGGATGACGGGCTCCAGGAAGTATCGCAAATCCATTTTTGTGGAGGTGTTTTTAAGAGAGGCGCAATCGACCAGTGAGTTTTCGCGCGCGAAAGCATCTTTGAGTTGCTGGCAGCGTATGCTGTTCACATTTTGCAATACCACGCGGTGACTGAGTAAATCATCTGCGGCCAGAGGTCGGTATTTTTCTTCGTACGCTTTCAGTTCCAAAGAGTCTTGATAAACTTTGTACTGAATTCCCGGCGCTATTGTTTCCAAATTAGAGAGTTTAAATTGAATCTCCTGTGTGGCCGTCACGTCAGCTTTTTTGAGCGTTTGCGCGTGAAGAGATGGAAGAAAACTGAAGATAATGAGAAAAGAATAAACTTTAAGTTTCATTTGGAACCTTACTGAAATTGTGAGTTTGCACCGGGGCTTCCTGCGGGATGCGTGCCAAAGAGGGAGGGTGTGAAGGGGGCACTATGGTGATTATAGACGATTACAGAGGATTCTTGTGTCTTGGCGAGGGTGTTGACTGTTTCTGCGAGGGATTTTTTTCTCCCCGAACAGGTAAAAAATACGATTCGGAATCGGCATCCCTATGGTAGGCTTTTTTACATGAAAATCATCTCCGTTGCAGTGTTAGGTCTTTTTTTGTCAGGGTGTGCGCACAAAGTCGAAAGCGTCGAAAACCTGTCTTGTAAAATGCATTCGGGTCTTTGTTATTTAGATGCAAGCTTAAATGGTTCTCGGCCCTTGCAGTTGATTTTGGATTCGGGTTCCAGTTTCACAGTTGTGAACGCCGAGACGTCGCAGGATTTAAATCTTTATAAAGTTTCTGAAGGCTTCGCCGCGGGACCAGGTTCCACCAGCAGTGGCAAGTACACTTTGTACAATAAGGTCAGTCTGCGAATAGGGAAGATCCTGCTGGCGGATCAAGCAGTCATTTCGTTGCCATTCAATTATGTCTCTGCCCGTGTTGGCGTGCCAACGGATGGAACAGTTGGCGCCAGCTTATTTAAAAAATATATCGTAAAAATGAACTATCAGGCGGGGGCTGTGGAGTTCTTTAATCCTTCTGAATTTACTGTGGATAAAGGCTACCTACAGGTTCCGTTAGAATTTGAAGGCGACGTACCTGTTATTTCCGTAAATATTAAAAACAGAAGTGGAAAATCTATTAATGGACGTTTCATTGTTGATACGGGACAATTTTTGTCAGGTTTGGTTATTTCAGCGCTATTTCATAAGAACAACCCAGCGGTGTTTGAAAGTTTGAAGAGTTCTCCCCTCCAAAATATTTCAGCTGTGGGTGGAAGGCTCCAGTACCAGAAAGGCAGCGTTGATTCAGTTGCCATCGGGAGCCTGGAAATTGGGACAATGCCGACTGCGTTTTTGCATACTGCAGCTGGAATTTATTCTAAAACGGATATTGCCGGGGGCATAGGGCCAGAGGTGCTCAAAAACTTTGATGTGATTTTTGATTATGCTGGCAAGTCTCTGTGGTTGCGTCCCATTTTCATTTCGGAATCGCGCTAACTTAACGAGGGTTTATGATGAAAAAAACGTTAAGGGTCTTAGCGGTCCTCGTAATTTTGGGAACTATTGGATGGTTTTTTCTGCGTGAAAAACCTGGGGCTGATTTTATTTTACAGACTCCCCAGGGGGCCCATAAAGCGATCGCGCATAAGGAACAGGTCGTTAAACTTGAAAGTCAATATGAAGCCTTGGGCGTTCAAGAAATGAAACCCACCAAGGAATTTGCGCAGCAACAAAATGGAAATTTGGAGCTGGTGCAGGGTCATAATCAAGAAAACGACACAGCCTCATTAGGTTATGAGATCGAAGACGACGTCGCGGTGATTGAAGGTGATATTGTTTTAGGGGAAGCTGATCCTGGGAAGCGTTATACAGGTCCAAGTCCTTCCCAGCGTATTCAAGTTTGGCCTGGTGGCGTGGTTCCCTTTTTTATTCAAGGTGATTTGCCGAATCCAGAACGGGTGATCAAGGCCATGAGTTATTTCACACAAGGTGTGTCCTTTCAGCCTTATGACGGACAGGCCGATGTTTTAGTGTTTCAGGCGGGTACAGGAAATTGCAAGTCCTATGTCGGCCGGGTCGGTGGAAAGCAACCCGTGTGGTTAGGTCCCGGTTGTGGTCCCAAAGAAATAGCCCACGAGATTATGCATGCCTTAGGTTTTATTCATGAGCAAAATCGTTCAGACCGAGATTCCTTTGTGTCAGTTCAGTGGCAGAATATTTCAGATCACGCCAGGGTCAATTTTGAACTGTTTCCCCACGAGTCCATGAAGGTCAGTGGTTTGGGTCCTTTTGATTTTGAATCCATCATGCTTTATCCGTCGACGATGTTTTCAAAGGATGGCAGCTCTGAAACTCTCAAGTCCCGAATCGAGGGTAAATCCATTCAGCCGTCGCATAAGTTAAGTTCTGGGGATCTGCTTCGCTTGGAGCTTTTGGGTGCGGTAAAATAAGGTCGCGCACCCGTCGTAAAAATATCTTACCGGTCATCAAACGGACACGTCGACTGAAGAATTTGGCGAACATTTTTTTGAAACTTTTTAATGATGGCAATTCGTTCGTCTAACGCTTCCATTTTTTTGGTCAGCTCGGAGCGGACCTTGTCCTTGGTTAAAGCTCCATGCTGAAGGGCACTTGCCAGGGACTGAATTTCCTTTAGAGTGAAGCCCAAATCTTTTGCCTGCAACACCAACAGAAGAAGTCTTTCGGATTCAGGAGGGAAATCACGGTAATTAGATTCTCCTCTTTTGGCGCGAATGATCCCCAATGTCTCATAATAACGCACTCTTGAGACCGACAATCCTACTTTTTTCGCTAAATCTCCAATTTTCATAATCTCCCCTTGAGTCTAAAGTATACATGAAGGTTTATATTTTGAGTATGGAATCACAAAGATATAAAAAAATAGTACAAGCCAGCGCGATCTATGACCTTATTGTGTCAGCCCCTTTTGCAACACCATGGACTTTCAAATGGCTGCATCACGGATTAGGATATTTGGTCACGCTTCCAGAATATCAACCTATGCACATGCTGTTTGCTAACTTAATGGGGAGCATCGTTGTGGTGTGGTCGACTTTACGTCTGCGGCAGTATAACGAAATTTTCGGATTATATGATGGCATAGCCCGCCTCTTATTTTTCACTTGGCAAATGTATTACTTTATAGGATTTCAAGCGCCATGGATCGTAGGAGTGTTCGCAATATTCGAAATCACTTTTGGAATTTTACAGTTGGGCTTTAGAAAAAAATCTCAGAACAGCTAGCCAAGCGGGCCCCGCAAGGGGCCAGCTAGGAAAAAAATACGGAGCACCACTTCCTCTTCTTTTGCGAGTTCCGCAGTCCTCTGTAGTTAACTAGAAACCACAGAAAAAACATCGCGCCATAATTAAAACTTAATGAAAAGAGAAAAGCCCGAGCGAGGACTGTCTGAAGCAAAAGGAGAGGAAGTGGTGCCCGCTATTAGAAGAATATCGAACTGCGGTAATGGAAGCAGCCAACTAGAACCGATCCGGAAGTCAGTGCAAATCAATAGGTTTTAAGGCTAAGAATCATTAGTTTTCGAGGAGAGGCACTGGCCGGAAGATGAGTATTGAAGTTTGGTGTCTTACTCATGAATCAAATTCTAGGGACTAAAAGGAAGAACCCAGCAGAATGCAGAGGTTCTTTGCAAGAAGATTGGAATCGTACTATTCAGCGAGATCAACTGTTGAAATGTAAAGACGACGACAGACCGTCTCCAATTCTTTTCGAGTCTTGAGATACTGAGCATCTTTATTGATTAGCATACCCTTCTCTTCAATAAAAAGCATACGAGGATCAAGATTTTCATTGGCCGCAAGCGAGGCTCTTGCGCCCTCCAGAGCATCCTCGACGCATCTATCAATCGAAGTTACAGCGAAACTCGTGGAAGCCATTAGGATTAAGGAAGCAAAAATAAAAGCTTTCATAAATTATTCTCCTTAAGATTGTTAAAATTAGAAACACTGTTCTCTGTGGTATTGAACCATTGCGACAATCACGTGGTCATAGCCATTGCATTGGGCGACAACTTGATACCACACGTATTTTGAGGGATTAAAAAAACGGTTGTCGATACCTTGAACTTCAATTTGTTCGAGGTTCGCATCACAACCCAAAACTTGCGCTTGAGTGTTAATTTTTGCTTTGCCGACCTCGAAGCAATTTGTAGCAAGCTCTTGGTTTGAAATTGCTATCGCCGATTTTGAAAAGACTAACATACCTAGAAATAATACGATTTTTTTCATTCTCTTATTCCTCATTAAAGTTAAATTGCAGGACTTAGTGGTTGTTCACAAAAAAGCTCTAGAGTATCGTAAGCTTGTCCGGAAATATTTGTCTGATAATTAATACGGGTTTCAAAATTAAGACCGTGGCCCGCATACTGACGTCCATCAAACAAGGTTTTTCCCGATTTATCTATCAAAGAAATTTGCACGTATGAATCCTTCATGAAAAAGTTCAAGTTAAAATCCGCGAGATTCGCTGATACTGACACTTCGTTGTGAATCCAAGTCAGTGAGCGATCAAGAACTATATAACCAGTTTGATTGCGAGCATTAAGTCCGCAATGTACTTTGAAACTATCTTTGTTGTTCAAACTCAGCATATAAAGCAAAGAACTTGAATAAAAGTAGTTCAAATCCGAAATTTCCGGGAACGTCAGTCCAATAAGCTCATGTAAAACAAGCTGCTTCTTTTGATCCTGACGTAGCTGCGCCCATGCTACTTGATTAAAATAGATATGAAGTTTTTGAGGATCATTAATAGCATAGACTGGTTTACCATCAATTGTGAGATTTTGGTCTACCGCAAAAATCTTTACTTTTGAAAAAGTGTCTCGCATCCGTTCAGCATCAATTTCAAAACCTTCAATAAAGACCGGCTTAAACGTGAATATTTTCACGATGGATTCTCTAGCAACCTCTGAAAACTCAGCGGCGTAAATATTTCCGCCACCTACACCCTCACTGCCGAAATCGACTCGGGCTAATGCGGAATTTTCCGTAAGCGATAGACTCAATGCTATAGTCATTCCTAAAAGTATGTTTTTCACAAAATCTCCTATGTAAATACTTAATAAATTTATTTGCTTTTATCCGTTAGAGGAAAGAGTTGGACTCCGAGGTTGTAGACCTGACTTTGCTCTCCGTCCTCTAACAGGGCGCAAAGATCTCTGCGAAATCTACGGATCAAGCTTCTTGCCTCATCCAATTTCGCAACATCTATAGCCATGGTCATTGATGTAATATCTTTGTCCTCTTGAGGACACTCTTCAATCGCGTTTAGTGCTTTCAATAATAACTGACGTTGTAATTCTTTATGGGCACCACTGGTGTTCACTTGTGCATGGTTCGTGATAAGCCTATTTGTTTTTAAAAAAGACTTATTTTCGTCGACCAAAAGACCTAAGCGCTTGAGGCGTTCAATTGCTGCTTTGGTTTCTTCAACAGTGATATTAAGTTTACGAGAAATCCACTTGGCATCAGCCTGGAAACCATCCACGAAAGTGAGCTCCATGATAGCATAGTGATACCAGTCTGAAATCACCGCAAAGCTATCAACACCCACTTGATAGAAATCACCATCGACATCCGTTCCACGCGGAAGCATACCGAACGATTTCAAATCTTTCGGAGTCGCAGTCAAAATAGAAGAAAGACGTTCGATCATTTTCTTTGAAAGATCTCTTTTTCCAGAAAGAATTTGGGAAAGAGATGAAGCATCCATTTTTACAAATTTAGCAAAGGCACGAAGAGAGTATTTTGGATTCTTTTTACATCTCTCAGTGAATTGACGTTGCAACCATAAACGAAATCGAACTTTGTCGTCTTCAGTGATCGTTTGCCTGTTTGTGATTGCATTTGTTTCCATGAACGCATCTATATGTTTTTAAATTGAGAAATGCCAGTCGAAAAGCCACAAAGTGTGGCATTATTAAGCCACAGGCAGAAACTATAGGGAGTTCCAACGAAGTTACGTAGACTTAAGGCACCTTCTTCTGCGACTGTCGCTATGAGTTAGCTCAGAAAAATGCCTCCGGTTGAATTTTGGAGGCACTATTTAGCTAAGCTGGGCTTTTTTTGAGTTAGAACCTGGCACTGGAACTTCCGACCTTGATGTTAAAATCGGTGGGCTTGAGCTTTATGGATTGCATGCGCGGAAGGCACGTCCCACATACTCTTGTTAATTTGCCAAACCAACTATCAAAACCCGCTGAAATAAAAACCAGCGGTTTTTTTGCGCCAAAAGCGAGCCCCGAAGGGGCCAGCCAGAAAAATCACTGAGCACCACTTCCTCTTCTTTTGCGAGTTCCGCAGTCCTCTGTAGTTCACACGAAGGCAAAGAACGACATCGAACCAAAAAATAAACTTAACTGGCAAAAAGAAAAAAAGAGCGAGGACTGTCCGAAGCAAAAGAAGAGGAAGTGGTGCCTCGGGCCGGAATCGAACCGGCACGACCCGGTAAAGGAATCCCAGGATTTTAAGTCCTGTGCGTCTACCAATTTCGCCACCGAGGCAATCGTGAAAGATCAGATGATACCTGTCTTTGCTTAAAGGTCAACTTTGGGCGCGGCGTTAAACTCTAAAAACCTAATACTTGCCACAATATCAGGCAAGTATGGCACCATATAGCTATGAATAATCAATTTGTGGGCTCTTGTCTTTGTGAACGAGTGAAGTTCGAAGTCGATGGAAGTTTCGAAAGCTTCTTTCTGTGTCACTGTAAGCACTGCCAAAAAGATACAGGGTCGGCGTTTGCGGCAAATCTTTTTTCTTCCCGCGCGCGCTTGAAATGGACGGCGGGCGAAGAGTTCGTAAAAAATTTCACTCTGCCGGGAACCAGACATTCCAAAAGCTTTTGCCAAGAGTGCAGTTCTGCTTTGCCCAATTTGCAAATGAACGGAAAGTTATTAGTCGTTCCCGCTGGAAGTTTAAATACTGCCGTCACTATCACACCGAACGCGCATATTTTCTGTAGAAGCAAAGCGACTTGGGAAGAGACTTTAGATCAAGTTATGAAGTTTGAAACATTCCCGTCTTAACGGAGCGAAAAGTTATGGTCGATTTAGACAGTGTGGATACTCGCAAAGCAGCCCTGTTGATGATGCATTTTCAAGAGGACGTATTTACTGTGCTCGCAGACAGTCTTCCTAAGGATATGCTTGATCGCGCGAACGGTTTGATCGGAGCCTGGCGGGAGACGGGACGACCGGTGATATTTGGGAATTTTCTGGTCAGCCCCCAGGTCGCGGTGAGCGAAAATAATAAATTGATCACGGCGGTTAAGAACGCTGGTTTATTTAAAGAATCCAAGTTCGTTCACGGTCTTGATGTGGCTCCCCAAGATCGAGTTTATACTTCGGCGCGTGGCAGTGTCTTTTTTGGAAATAGTTTAGATCAAGATTTGCGAGCTCAAGGCATCGACACTTTAGTAATGGCGGGGATTGCGAGCAGCGGTGTTTTATTTTCTTCAGTGGCGTGGGCAAGCGATGCTGATTATCGAATATATCTGGCACGCGCTTGTTGTTTTGATCCGGATACTCAGGCAGACGAGGCATTGTTTCGTACCAGTTTCTCGACCCGTGCGATCATAATTTAGACATTGAATCATTGTGCTACAGTACGCTTGTCGCGTTTTCACTAACCAAGTCTAGTCGTTACGACGTTTGGTTAAGTAATAGGGGTGGGTTCCGATCTACCTTACATGGGAAACACGTTCAGACTGTTTTTATGTGGTCTTTTTCTTTCGATACCTGCGATGGCGGCAGAAAGCTCGTTTAAGGGCGATTTGCTGGAGACCTTGCAGATCTATAGCAAGCAGAACAATCTGGGCTTAAATAAGCCTTCAAACAACTTTATGGGCTTTTCTATTACCGCGGATGGAGAGCAGAACCAAGTGACCGTTTATCACGCGGATTCACCGGTTGATGTGATCTTAAACGACTATGTGTGCTCCTCGAAGGGCTGTGATCAGGTCGCTCGGGATCCGCGCTGCTTTTATTACACGCCGGGTGGCAATTATTCGGCCATGGCCATTTACGATGTGGCGTTCTTGCAAGCGCAAAATCCCCGCGAGTGGAGTGTTGACCAGATGAAGTTCTGGCAGTTGGGGGCGGCGGTTTATGGGCGTATCTCCAATCTGACTTCCCAAAATAGCGAACTCTATTCCTGCTCTTTAAAACAATCCGGGTTGGTCTGCGAAAGTGTTGGCGAAACCCCAGATGAACCCTAGCGTCCCTTGACAACCTGGCCCCTTCAGAATGCAATTGAGTCTGAACAGGGAGGCAGGGATGCTTCGATATATTTTGATTTCCGGTCTATTTTTAGGCTCTTTTAGCGCGCGAGGCGCTGCCAATGCCGCATTAGAAAAATCTCTGAAAGACAGCGCCCTGATGTATGGAGCTTATGGCGATGAAAGCGTCATTTGTGGCGGCGACCTTTTAAGCTATCAAATCCTGTCTGAAACTGCCCAGGAAGTCACTGTATTGGCCCTGATCACTCAGGAAGTGAATTATTGCGCCTCCGTGATCCAAAGTGAGTGCCAGGGAGTCTTTTTAAAGAAGGGAAGCTCCTATTTCCAAAAGTCCTTCCGCTGTGGAGAATCGCGCTAGGTTTGTCAGGATTGGTTGGAGGTGTAATCCTTTTATGGTCCTGGAGAATACTATTTCCTAAATTCCCATTCCGGAGTAAAAGAGGTTCCAGCCAAAACCTTATAGGGAGTTTTTTATGAAAGCGCTTTCGTCTGTGGTTCTTTTGACTGGTCTTATGTTCTCTGGATTTGCCCATGCCTCTCAACTTCCAGATGAAGCATTGAATACCTTCCAACTTCTTCGTTCTTATACAAATGGTTATGATTTGACTGCAGGTAAGGCTCCGAATGGTCGTCCTTGCACTTTGCAAATCAGCTATGATGTGGTTAACCAAGAAGGCCGCGTAAATGTGCGTTTGGCTGCTGGCGATGAAAAAGCTTTTAAAGATCTTGCGATCTATGCTTCCTCAGTTTCTAAAGTTGATAGCGTCTCTGGTTCTGAAATCAAATTGGGCGATTACGGTTGGGAAGGCGAAGAGACAAATTTCGTTTTGAGTCGCACGGCTGCTGCGTTGACGGTGAAAGCTGAATACACATACAGCGAATATTACGGCAGCGGTTCAACGTCAGACTCTTGTACATTTGCGAGAAAATAGTAAGTCTGCACTCCCTTTTCAAACGGAGCAAAGAAACTAAAAACCCCACTTTTCGGTGGGGTTTTTAGTTTCTGTAACTAGTAGTAGTAAAACGCGGCGATTTCTTGTGGAGTGACTTGGGCCCGCTCTTCTAACTTCTGAATAAGTGATTGCGGATAGGCCATGTTTTGAGTTCGGTAATATTCTTTGGCCTTGTTGACGATGCTTTGGCGAATGCCATGACCACTTGGATTTAATTTCGCCAGCAGCAAGCCGTCGATTGTCGTGGAGGCCAAATAGAATTCCGCATTGCGATTCTTAAACAGGCGATGGGCTAGAACGGTTCGGGCTTCGTTGTATCGACCCTTTAAAATAAAATAAATAAATTCAGCTTGGGATAACAACGGGCAATAGCGGCTTTCCAAAGTGCATCGATGCATCAGGCGGGCTTTGCCAAAATATTGTGACGACAGTGGCGAGGGTCCGTTTTTAAACTCTTCCACGATACCCAGATAATAGTTCGCCAACAAAATTCCGCGACCCCAGCCACAGCGTTCTGCGGTATTTAAAAATCTGCGGGCGCAGGATTGTGCCTTGGGATAATTTTTGGTGCGCAGGTAGAGATGTGCCAGATGCATATACATCCAGGCGATCAGCAGCGGATAAGGTTTGGAGCGAGCTTTTAATGTCGTTAACAGACCTTGGCGCAATTGCCCCTCGGCTTCGGCATTTTGCCAACGATGCAAATGGACTCTGCCGCGAACATAGGAATATTCGGCCAGGACACTGGGGCGAGTGATTTTAGCTAAGTTCTGTTGATTCTGATTTAAATAGTCATCGGCTTTGACGAGATCGCCGACTGCTTCTTCCAAGCGGGCAAACCAATTGCGCACATCGCCCAAATGATCTTCGTTCTGTAAAATCTCGGCGTACTTGAAGGCTTTGCTGAGGTGAATTTTAGCGGCTTGAAATTTCCCAAGATAGAACGAAGAAATACCAATGTTTCTGGAAATCACAAAGCACTGTTCGGTCGACAAGGTGTCGGTGTGAATGGATTTTAGAATTTCCAAGTAACGCTTCCAATCGTCAGTTAAGCGAATTGATTGGAACGAGCGTTCGGAGCAGATCTCGGCCACCGCTTTATCTGTCGGGCGCAGACTTAAAACAGGGGAGTCTCTTTTGATTTTATCTGCAGTGGGGCCGAGTACTTCGAAAAGTTTTTCAATAGTTTCTGGTTTAACTCGGCGAATGCTTTGATTCATCCAGCGTTGGATGGTTTTTGTTGAAATGTCGAGCCTTGCCGCGAGATCGTACTGAGACATCTGATGATGTTTTAATAAATTGCGTAAGGCGTTCGCATCAATTTCAATTAGTTCATTGCTCATATTATTTAAGCATACTAATTGGCCAAATACTCTAACAGTCTAGATTCAATGAATCTTGAATTGTAATTATGCGGTTTCTTTTAATGGTTTCATATCTTGGGCAAAGTAAGGAACTTCTATGATGGAGCGAATTCCATGTCGCGCGGTCATAGCGAGCGTGACATTGCGAAGGCTGCAGATCATTTTTCCGCGTGAACCCAACATTCTTCCGAAATTTCTTTTTGAGCAATCGACTTTGAATATAGTGGTGCGTTCACCTTGGGAAACTGTCACATTGATTTCATCCGGATGATCAACGATTAATTTGAGGATTTCCTCTAATTTGATACGAGTGTTTTCTATAATCTCATTTTTGTTGGGGATGAATTCCATCATCGCAGTGTCCTCACCTCCAGACTTTAATCCACTCTCACTTTGAATTTTGCGAATGATGATCGTCGGTACTTTCTTCTCCATAGCGTGCATGTGTCCTCTCTCCGTTATGAGCTATTGTTTGATTACATGTCGGAAAGGTTCCATCGAAAAATAGAGGGACGTGAGGATCACTAGCCTCTGTCCACCATGTCCGGGGAGAATTTTGTAATAAATTGGGTTGTAGGTCGCAGTGATTATTGAATCAGCGTAAGCGTTTGTTCATTTCTGCATTCATTTGTTCGATCATATCCTGAGCGATGGGACCCAGTTCAGAAATATCTTTCACAGGCAGGCGATTGAAGGTGATGGCCCATGCTGAATTGTTAGGACGTCGGACAAAGTAAGCAAGAGTCCCGTTTTCCAGCGCTCCCGCATGGGAAATTTCTTTGCCATCCTCGCGAATAACCCAACCCAGTCCCGCCGTGGGATTGCTGATGTTTGCAACGGGCGCCGTCATGATTTTTACGGTCTCCGGTTTTAATAACTGCACGCCACCTAACGCGGGTGTCACGCCATGAAGAATTTTAACCAGATCACTTGGCGTTCCTAACCAGCCACCATGACCATCCATCGTGGGAAAATAAAATTCGTTATAAGCCAAAGGCCCTTGGGTTTTGCCATCCCATTGGGACGTCGCCAGGGGAGAGCGAGGATCGTCATAATAGCGAGCTTCGTTGGGTAAAAGATCTTGCTGACGACTGCCAGCGATTTTCATATCGGTGATGCCGAGCGGGCTCATAATATGATTTACTACATATTGTTCGTAAGTTTCGCCGCTTAATTTTTCAATAATCCGCGCCAGGATATTAAAGCCCAAATTAGAGTAGTGATATTCTTTACCCGGATCCACATCTAAACTTTGATACTGAAGCATATAGCGAATCACGGTCTTCGCATCGGCAGGGGCTTTCACCTTCATTTTTTTTGCGATTTTATAAAGATCGTATTGAGGATCGTAGTTGTCTTTGGAGGAATCCCAGCCGCCCGTGTGCTGCAAAAGATCGCGCAATGTGATTTTCAAAATGCGTTTGTCTTTGATCTTTTTGTATTCCGGTAAATAGCCTTTCACTCCAAATGCAGGGCGATTGAGTGCGGCGTCGATACCTGTATCTGATTTTTCCAACAGTTGGAAAACCGCGATCACAGTGATGGGTTTGCTCGAGCTCGCAATGCGAAAGACCGTCTCAGGTGTGGGAGCGATTTTCTTTTCGACATCGGCGTATCCCGCCGTGCTGGTGTGAATAATCTGACCATTTTTAGCGACCGCTAAGGAAGCCCCCGGGAAATTGTACTTTTGAATAAAGTTTTGCAGGAACTGGTCATAGTTCGCCGCTTCTGTTTTTGGAACAGGTTTGCCAGCACAAGCTGCCAGTGCCAGTGGAATCACCAAAAGTAAAGATCGCAACATTCTGAAACTCCTTAAGTGGATTGCAGAAGAAGGATAAATTCTTTCAGGTCCTCGGGTAAAGGAGATTCTATTTTTGTTGGAGCCTGAGTAAAAGGGTGGATGAATTCCAGGCTTAAAGCATGCAGCATTAAGCGCGGAGCAACCGGTGTTTTGTTGCCAGGGTAAATATCGTCACCAAAGATACCCATGTGTTCTTCTGCCAGGTGCACACGAATTTGGTGCATCCGCCCGGTTAAGGGCTGAGCCTCGACCAACATTCCCAATTTGAATTTTTCAATCAGACGAAATTTGGTGTGGGCCTTGTCACCCCCGGAAGTGGTGGATTTCATCTTGGTTTTTTTAAGTTTGTGGTCCTTAACCTCGGTTAAGTGGTTTTTGATTTCCCAAGTTTCCGGCATTTTGCGATTGCGAGTCAGGCAGCGATAGGTTTTTTGGATCAAATGCTTTTTAAACATATTGGCCAAAGGATCATTGGCCTCTTTGTTTTTAGCAAAGATCATCACGCCGGAAGTATCGCGGTCTAAACGGTGGTGCAGCGCCAGATAGAAGTCGGCTCCGCGTTCGGCTTGCAGCTGTTTTTTTAATTGAGTGAAGAAGTCAGGACGGCTTTTATCCACCGTCGCTTGCGAGGGAAGACCGGCGGGCTTTTCCGCCGCTAAAAACCAGTCATCCTCGAACAGAATCTTAAACATTATCTTTTATTGATCATGCAGAAATTCAAATTCTGCACGATAAAGTTGCGTTGATTGTCCAACTCTTCTTTCGTGAATACGAAATCAGAAAGTTTGCAGTTGTACTTAACGATATTGTCGCTGATCGCTTTCGCTTCCTCAGGATTTACCGTTAAACGCCAAATCATTTTGATCGCCACCCAATTACGGATGTATTGGCAACGACCCGGTTCAAATGGTGGAAGATATCCTTCCGGACCGTTATCACCTTTGGACATGTTTTGATGAGCTTCAGCAGAAACCAAGTGCTCTCTCATACCCATATAGTTGGCGTACAAGCAGCGCAATTTATAGTCCCAGTTGAAAGCACCCGACATATAGGCATTTTTAAGAGGAACCATGTGGTCAATCTGGATCTGACGAGAAGAAGTCAGCTCGGTGTTCGTGTACGGATCATCCCATTTGCCGTCTTCGACCACGCAAGTTTTGCCATTGCGGTAGGTGATCTCACCCTTGGAATCACGAACCAAAACCTTGGCGCGTGTATTCATGCAAGTTTCGTCGGTTGGATCGTTGATCCAGCGACCGAAATGAAGCTTACGCATGTATTTTTCGGCTGGAACCGGCATGTCGTAATTGTATTGATTCCAACGAAGCAAGTTTACAACGGCGACTTTGGCTTTTTTTACGAATGTTTGGATGAATTCAGTCGGTGCCATGAATTCGGAGGGTTCGCTGTTTGCACTGCGAACGCTGACCTGATCCAAGTTAGCATCATCGATCATATAGAACTGATGCCATTGTGGTTTATCTGTATATGGCGCTGGAACCTGCTGTGAATCACTACTTTGAGATGCGTTGACTGGTGGAGCTTGCTGCCCCTCCTGTGCCAGAGCCGAATTTGCCTGCAGCAAAGCTGTTGCAAAGACTCCCATCGTAGCGAATTTCATGCCCCTCACGAAATCCATTATTCCCCCCGCGAATGGATAAATTTTTACCTTGAGACTTGCGCGAGTTTCAACAAGTGATTCTGTCAGTTTTTGGTTGCGACCTTATCACCTTGCGTTAAGTGTAGAGAGGACGATGGTTCTGCTCTGAAATTGCTCATTTGTGCAGAGGGCCAGTATCATGGTGCGTCTCGAAGACTTCCCTTGATATGCCCGAGAAATAATCACAAAATTCAAATACTTTGATAAACAACATAGGAGTGTTCCGATGAAAAAAATCTTGTTCGCGTCAGTTGTGGCGTTGTTCCTGGGTGCTTGCGCATCGACTGCAAAAAAAGAGACTTGTGCTTGTGGCATGGAGAAATCCAAATCTGCATGTCATGGCGGCGAGTGTGCTATGGATAAAAAATCTTCGTCTTCAGGTTGCGCTGACTGCCACGCTGCGGAAGAAAAAACGGGGAAGTAAGTCGTCACTGATTTGTTAACATTTGCTTTAAAATGTTCTGAAACCCACGCCGGTCGTGGGTTTTGTTTTTTCTAAAGCCATCACTCTAATCGTGTTGGTTTATTTCGCAGTTGGAATGTTAAAAGTGTTGTTCGAAAGAGTTGTTTACTGGCCCTAATTACTCTACGCTTTTTAGGGTAAACAAGAATGAGTCGCGGAAGGACTTATCTCTATGACGAGTAAACTGTTAGTGGGCCTTTTCCTGTTCGTTTCATCGCCATCCTTTGCCATGAACCTTCAGGAGTATCTGAAAGCTGTTGCATCCAATCATAAATCGATCAAAGCCTTAGACGTTGCCAAAGAAGCGGCTGATGATCGCAATATCGCCGGAGATCTGGAGTTGGTGCCTGCGATGTCTGCGGAGGTCAGCTACTTAAGCGATAAAAATCCTCTGAGTCAGTTTGCGATGTTCGGTGTTCCTGAAAGCAAACAGCTGGCTTATAATTTAGGATTTTCGAAAAAGTTTTCTTCGGGCACTCAGGCGTCGGTTTGGGGTGCCGTCACTCAGTTTGATAATCCAGGAATCGTGAATCCTCAATTTGCGGCTTATAGCAAATTTGGCTACGGTCAGTTGGGAATCACTTTGTCTCAATCCTTGTGGAAAGATGCTTTTGGTCACGCGACTCGTTTGCGTTGGGAACGTCAAGACGCTGCGACGGCGGCGCAAAAAGGCGATTACGATTACAACATCCGTGGCTTGCTGGTTCAGGCCGAAGCGAATTATTGGGAATACCTTTACGCCGTAGAAAATGTGAAAACAGCCAAAGGCTCTTTGGAGCGCGCGAAGAAAATTGAAGCTTGGACACGTCGTCGTGTCAGTGATGGTATCAGTGACCGTGCCGATCTTTTGCAAGGGCAAGCCTTGGTGGCAGGTCGTCAGCTTTTGTTAATCACGGCGGAAGATGATTTGGAAACAGCGAAGAAGGCTGTTCTGGATTCGATGGAACTTAAAGACATGTCCTCGTTCCCGAATCTGGAAGGAAACCTGGGCGAGGCTCGTCCTTTGAATTCGTTTGTCTCCGGTGGCAAAGGTCGCGTGGTACAGATTCAAGCTTATTTAAAATCGTTGGAGGCCAAGGCGGCAGCAGTTCAGGCCGAGGAAGTGGAAGACAGTTTCCGTCCGGACTTGGTACTGAGTGGTTCTTATAATACCAACACCTTCTCGAAAGACATGCCGGATGCGACTCAAAATCTTGCCGATAACGATAAACCCACAGCCAAGGTTGCTTTAACATTAAGATACATGTTTGATACGTCAGTCAAACGGGCGGCGAAGGAAGCTTCCCGCAAAAACGCCCTGTCGTCACGTTTAATTGCTGAACGTCAACTGTTAGAGAGTGACAGTGCGTGGAGTGAGCTCAATCGTCGTTATGCTGAGATGACCCGTAGAGTGCAAAGTGCAGAGCAATTCAATAAACTGCAAAACGACCGGTCGCGCGCAACCAATGATCTATTTAATAAAGGTCGTACGATCACCATGAATGTTGTGGATGCAGAAAACGATGCAGCAACTTCGGAATTGAATTTGAATCGCTTAAAAGCTGAACAAAGAAAAATGGAAGCCCAGGGCCGTCTGTTTATGACGGTGGAGGAGTAGTCTATGAATTTACCAAGTCTTTCGATTCGTAGGCCCATCACGATTCTTTGCGTGGTTTTGCTGACTTTGATTCTGGGAGTGTTTTCGCTTTTTAAAATGCCCGTGGATCTTTTTCCCGACGTCACCTTTCCGATCTTGTCGGTGCAGATCACCTATCCCGGGGCTTCGCCGCTGGATTTGGAGAAACAAGTTTCCAAACCGATTGAAGATGAACTGGGTGGTTTGCCGGGATTAAAAACGCTCACCTCTAATAATTTAGATGGTGTGACCATTATCATTTTGGAATTTAATCTGGGCACTGACATCAAAGAAATGGAGCAAGACGTTCGCAATCGTATTGGCAATATCCGCCGTGATTTGCCACAGGATATGTATGAGCCGGTGATTCGTCGTTTTGACCCCGCCGATCAGCCGATCGTGACCTTGGCCATGGTCACAGACCTGAAAGACGGTGAAGCCTATGACCTGGCGAATGAAGTGATTAAACCGATCTTTGAACGTTTGAAAGACGTGGGGCAAGTTGAGATCTATGGGGGTCGTAAGCAAGAAATCCATGTCATTATCGATAAAAATAAGCTTCAGGATCGCAAGATCTCGATGTTACAGGTCTCACAACGTGTTTTAGAAACTTCGAAAGATACGCCGATTGGTAAGATCGAAAATCCGCTACAAGAAACCACTCTGCGAACCAGTGGGGAGTTTGAGTCATTAAAGCAAATCGAAGAAGTGAATGTGAACTTTATCGGTTCTGATCGCCCGGTGATGATCAAAGACATCGGACGGGTGGTGAAAAGTCTGGAAGATCAAAAAACCATGGGTCGCATTCAGGGTAAGAAGGCTCTGCTTATGCAAGTCTTCAAACAGCGTGGTTCAAACACTGTGGCCGTGGCCGACAATATTAAAAAGAACATAGCGAAGGCCAATGACCTGTTAAAATCAAAAAATATTCAAGCGGAAGTAAAACTCGTGCGGGATACGTCTCGTCCGATTCGTCTGAATGTGGCTGACGTGAATGAGTCGATCATGATCGGTATCGGACTTTGCGTTTTGGTTGTGTTCTTTTTCTTAGGATCTGCACGTTCGACTTTGATTACGGGGATGGCGCTTCCGAACTCGTTGCTGGGTGGTTTCGTGATCATGTTTGCGATGGGCTTCACCATCAACTTGATGACATTGCTGGCTTTGTCGTTGGCAGTGGGGCTTTTGATCGATGATGCCATCGTGGTGCGGGAAAATATTTTCCGTCACTTGGAGATGGGGAAGCGTCCTAAGGATGCGGCTCTTGATGGTACCAAAGAAGTGGCGATGGCCGTTGTCGCGACCACTTTGGTGGTGATTGCGGTTTTTGGTCCGATCTCGTTCTTACAAGGGATTGTGGGGCAGTTCTTTAAGCAATTTGGATTGACCGTTGTCTTCACGATGTTGATCTCGTTGTTTGATGCTTTCACGGTCGCGCCGATGATGTCAGCGTACTTGGCCCATCCGGATGAACACAATAAAGGCAATAACATCATTGGAAAAATGCTGGCAGCTTTTGATAGATTTCAAACTCGCCTGGAAGATATCTATGAACGTCTGTTGAAATTTACCATCAACCATCCCAAAACTATTTTGGCGGGGGGCGTGTTAGTTTTCATGGCGTCGATGGTGACTGTGGCATTTATTCCTAAAACTTTCTTACCGGCAGCCGATGCGGGTGAGTTCTCCGTGACCATTGAATTGCCCGTGGGTTCTTCGCTGGAGGCGACAGGAAACTTTGTCTCGGAGATTGAGAAAGTTTTTGACGGGGATAAGGCGGTCGATATCGTCGTTGCGACGGTGGGATCTGTTAACAATGAATCGAATAAGGCGAGTCTTTACGTGCGCCTGGTGGATCCAAAGCATCGTTCGATGAAAACCACGGATTACACCGAAGAATTGCGTAAGCGTCTGGCTCCATTTAAAGAACGTGCCATTGTCAGTATCGGGGAATTTGACCCGGTGAACTCGGGGCAAAAACCGCTCAACATCAATTTGACCGGGCAAGACCTGGAAGAGCTCAATATCTACGCGCAAAAAGTGGTGGAGCGTATTCGCAATATCAAAGGTCTGGTCGATGTGGACACGAACTTCCGTGCCGGCAAACCAGAGTTCCATGTGCTCTTTGATCGCAATCGCTCAGAGTCCTTGGGGGTGTCGACCGTGAAGGCCGGGGCGGAACTGCGCAATCGGACAGAGGGGAATGAAGATACGATTTATCGTGAAAACGGAATCGATTATAAAGTCCGGGTGCGTTTCGATGAGAAAGATCGCGACCTGCGCAGTAACTTTGCAACGACATTGGTGCCGAATGCAAACTTCAACATGATTCCCCTGGCTCGGGTGGCCCGCGGTGAAGAGTCCAAAGGTTATTCTCAAATCAATCGTCAGAATAAGAGCCGTTTCATTCAAGTGTCTGCGAACTTGGCCAAAGGCGGCGCTTTGGGAACTGTTTCTCAAGAGATCGAAAAAATCTTTAAAACTGAACTTCAGCCACCACCGGGAATTGAGTATCGCTTCCAGGGGCAAGCCGACGACTTTAAGGATTTGATCAACAACATGTTGATCGCGATTTTCCTGGGCGTGACCTTTATTTATCTGGTTTTAGCAAGTTTGTATGAAAGCTTCATCACACCGTTTACGATTTTATTGGCCTTGCCATTGGCCATGACCGGAGCCTTTATTGCGCTCTTGATCACTGGTAAAACGATCGACATCTTTTCGTTGATCGGGATTGTCCTTTTGCTTGGGGTCGTCGCCAAGAACTCGATCTTATTGGTGGATTATACCAACCACCTTTTGCTGGAGGGAATGGAACGCAAGGATGCTTTGCTTAAAGCCTGTCGCACACGTCTTCGTCCGATCTTGATGACTTCTTTGGCGTTGATCGCCGGGATGATTCCAATCGCCATCGGTTTGAATGAAGCCTCCGCGATGAGAACTTCTATGGGGATTGCCATCATCGGCGGACTGGTCAGTTCGACATTGTTAACCTTGGTGGTGGTACCAGCGGCCTTCGGATTCATTGACGACTTCCGAACCTGGGTCCGCATGTGGCTCGCAAAAATCTCCGGTTACGAAGGCGGCTAACCAAAAGACACACTGCACACCCAAAAACTGGCAGGCACCTTTTCGAAAAGGTGCCTGCCAGTTTTTGGGTGTGCGATGTGTTAATAAAGGCCTTTGAGGGCGCGGATTTCTTGGAGTTTGCTATCAAAAAGGGTCCAGTCGTCGCGGTCTGCGATGGGGGCCCAGATTGATTCTAATTCTTCAATAATTAAAGAGCAGCACTTGGTGTTTTTGAAATACGGATGAGCGGCTTTGTCTTCATTCAGAACTTCATAGAATTCCAGATTCTTTTTTAAGTCGGCAAAGCTGGGGTGCTTGTAAACCTCGCTTTGCATGGATCTGTTTAAGCGCTCTTCGTTGATTCCAGAATGCAGATCAAAGAATGTTTGTTCAAACCACGGCTGGGCTTCGCTTAAGAACTTAAAGTAATTCATCATCATCTCTTGATCCATCTCCAAAGAAGCTCTTTCGTCTTCGAGTGGGTTTTTGATGTTCAAGCGATGCATGAAGAGTCGGCGGCTTTCAAAGTTAAAGGTGTCGGCAAACTCTTCAAGTAAATCTTCATAGGGAAGATGGGGATACGCGAACTTTAAGGCAAATCCCAATTGATGCAAATTCCATAGGACTGACGTCGGTTGGCGGCCATAGGCATACAATCCACTTTGATCGAAGTACGCCGCGGTGAAGGCCGGATCGTATTTGGGTAAGAAGCGATACGGACCATAGTCAAAGCTCTCGCCGGTGATGTTCATGTTGTCAGTATTTAAAACTCCATGAACAAAGCCCGCCATCATCCATTCCGCAGCGGTGCGAGCCGCGTTTCGGGAAACAGCCTGCAGAAATGCCGCCGCTCGTTCTTCACCTGTATAAATGGAAAGTTCCGGGTAGTAATGGCGAACGCAGTAATCTACAAGTTTGATGATATTTTCAGATTCTTTTAAAAAGGCCAGGCGTTGGAAAGTTCCGTAACGGATGTGGCTGTGATTCAAACGCACTAAAACTCCGGCGCGAGTGGGGGATGGTTCGTCGTGACGTTCCAGCTCCTCGCCGGTTTCAAAAACTGAAAATGTTTTACTGGTGTTGACGCCGTAAGCTTCCAAAAGTTCCGTCGCCAGAATTTCGCGGAAGGCTCCTTTCAAAGTCAGGCGACCATCACCGGTGCGAGAGTAAGGCGTGCGACCACTTCCTTTTGTGCCAAGATCATAAAGTTTTTCTTTAACTAAAAACTGCGCATACAAAAAGCCGCGGCCATCGCCAATCTGCGGATTGTAAGAGCGAAATTGATGGCCGTGATAGCGGAGCGCCAGCGAGGTCACCAGATTTCCAGGCATCGGTTTAAAGTCCGCGAAATAAGATTTCCACTCCGCTTCGCTCAGATGTCCCAGGCCAATAGATTCTGCGGCGGCTTGATTGCGATAGCGAAGTTTTGCCTGGGGAAAGCTTGCGGCCTGGACCTCGTCGTAAAATTCGGGGCCCAATTCATAAATGGGAGGTGGCTGGTGGGTGCTCATATCTCATGTATGAGCTTTCAGCAGGGGAAAGGCAAGCTGTAGAGTTTACGAGGGGCTTTGGGCCTAGTTGACAGTAATTTGCATTTAGGCGATAACTACAGTTTAGGCGGTGCATGTGGACGAGCAAATTTTAAACGGAAAACCAGTTTTTAAAGCAGTGGAAACTGTTTCCGGCACCGACTTGAAATCCTCTTTTGCCTTAAATCCCAAAGCAGCGGCGTGCTGCGATGTCGATCACTCTCAACATGAACAATTCGCTGAAGAAACAGACATCTGGGATAAACTGGGAATGTTTCTTTCTACGTTGTGCGCGATTCATTGTTTGGTGACGCCGCTTTTGATTTTGGCTTTGCCGGTGATGGGAGAGGCTTTTGAATCGCACTGGGTTCACTTGTCCATGGCCGCGGTGATTTTACCCATCGGTCTGTTTGCATTTTGGTCTGGCTTTAAACATCACCGTCAGCGCAAAGTTTTGGCGATGGGTGTGACAGGTTTGTTGCTTGTTTGTGCGGGCTCCACCTTGCCTCATGAAATGGTTGAAGTCTTCGAACACGATGTCGTCACGATTCTGGGCAGTCTGCTTTTGGTGACGGCGCATTGGCTCAATCGCAAAGCCTGTCAGTGTGAAGTGCACACTCATTAGGTCATCAAGTTTTGAGTCGCTAACGAATCCCATTGAAATATAAAATTAAAGCCGCAGGTCATGCGGCTTTTTAGTTTCCTGCAACTATTTGTGGCCTTGTCAGCCTATGTCATCTCTGGTTATTTTCTGTTTGTAATTGAAAACATAGTGAAAATGAATACTATTTGAGAATCAGCCATGAATTTTAGGAGGCATCAATGATCAACAATAATATGAACCGTCGTGGATTTTTTAAAACTTTCGCATCTGTCGTAGGTGCAGCAGTTATTGCACCCACTGTTTTGCGCACTGTTTTTACCTCTGAAGCGCAAGCACAAGAAAAAAGAAGAGGCGCAGCTCCTGCTGGTGGTGCAGCCGCTGGTGCATTGCCAATGGTTGATCCCAATGACTCTGTCGCAAAAGCAGTGAAATACGTTGAAGACCACAACAAATCGCCTGAATCCAAGGGCAACCACTGTGCGACTTGTGGTTTCTACACTAAGAAAGATGCAGACAAAGGCACTTGCACGATCTTCGCTGGAAAAATGGTGAAGGCGAATGGGTGGTGTGCTTCTTGGAATAAAAAAGCTTAGTCGGTTGGTGAAAACGGCCCGCTTGCGTTGTTGGAGCGACTTGTTCTCGCTCCGACGTGCCTGGGGCACGCCTGCGCTGCGAGCAAGTCACTCCGCCTAGCAATCGAACCGTTTTGACCAACCTTGGTTGTCGGTTTGGATAAATAAAAAAAAAGGTCCCGTGATGATGATCTGTACCCCAAAAAAGGGACGGATTAAAAAAAGGGAACTTCTAAGGAACCTCGGCATTCTGTCGGGGTTTTTCCTTTTAGGGCCCACTGAGGTCGGTCGTTGTTATAGTAATTGATGTATTCG
>JBCNNR010000044.1:0-31664 GCA_039594295.1 Bdellovibrio sp. | reverse complement strand
GCCATAGATTTCATCGCTGACGATCATGTCATAAGCAGAAATTGTTTTCGCAATTGTTTGTGAAGCCATTCCAGCCTGGAAAAAGTGACGGGCCACTTCTTGACCGGCGCCAATTTCGGCGAAAGCTCCATAGCGAGTCAGGTCGTTGTTAATTTTAAGAGCTTTGCTGACGGTCGTGGCGCAAGAGGAATCAGTCATTATTTTTCTCCCTCATGCTTGTCGGCTTTAACCCAGCCCGTGATGGCCAGGCTCATTGCTTTTTCAATCGGGATGTCAATCGGAGTGATGCGATTGCGAGGCACCAACAAAGTAAATCCTCCAAGACCATAACTCATTGGAATATAAACCGACACATGGTCGTTGGCTTGAGCCTGAATGGCAGGAATATCTGTGAAGTGCTCGCGAGTCACTAAGCCCATAGCGCGAATTCCTGACTCCGCGATATCAACCAAAACCACGGTTTGCATAGCGCCACCGGGACCACCGCTTTTTGAGAACATATTCATCAAATCGCGCAGGGGACTGTAAACGGCTTTGAACAAAGGTACCTGAGTCATCTTCTGTTCAAGTTTGTGAAAGATACCAGCAGCCAAAAGGTTGTTCAGCAAGAAGCCCAGGAAGAAAATCAAAACGATGGTCAGTAAGAAACCCAAGCCCGGGATGTATACGGGCATGACTTGGCGAAGGGCATCTCCCAGGATGCTATCAACAATAGAGACACCAGCATAGATGATGTAAATCGTGAGTGCGATGGGCAGGAAAGTTACAAGCCCTTGCAAGAAAATTTTCTGAAGCTGTTTCATAGCTGGATGGTCCTTTTGTCTCTCTTTGTATCGGTAAAAAACTAATATCAGGTAAGGCCAGTCGCTTCAAGGTCTTACGCTTGTCTCAAAATGGGGCTCTAAATAATGCGCATTTCTGCTCATCTTTCCTAGACCATTTACCGAAGAGTTAAGGGTCTATTTCTTAAGGAGAAACCGTGAAACTCATTATATTAGGTTTCATTGCCTCGATCGTGGCTTTCAGTGGAGCAGCATTCGCACAGATGTCGACTGTCGTTCCCGGTGAATACATCGTGAAAGTGCGTAACAGTTCAACGGGTGTAAACCAACAAGGCGTTCGCTCCAGACTTGCGCAAAGAGTCACTATGCGAGGTGCCTATAGCCGTTTGGGCATGTATCACGTTTCCGTGCGCTCCTTATCTACAGCTGCTCAAGAAGTTGAAGATCTTAAGCAGGATCCAGATATTGAATATGTTGAACCTAACTATATATGGTCTGCCGGCCAGACTTCTTATTCTGAATATGCGTCCCAGGGTTATGCTTTGCAAACTTTGGTGACGAACAATTGGGTTTCCACAAGTGCAACTTCGTATTCTCAGTTTTCAAACTCTGTGGTGAGTTCCACAGGGGTCACCAATGCTTGGAGTTATTCATCTTCGTTGACGACCAAAACGGGCAAAGTCGTTGTCGCCGTGGTCGACTCGGGCTTGGATCGCACGCATCCTGTATTTAAAGCTTATAAATCAGATGGTTCGGGTGGTTCAGGTGCTTTGTGGGTGAATACTGCTGAAGCGAACGGGACCCCTGGTTATGACGACGACGGCAATGGTTTTGTCGACGACGTGAATGGTTGGAACTTCGTTTCCAATTCTCCGAATGTTAATGACGACAACAACCATGGTACTCACGTGTCAGGTATTGTTGTTGGTGCGGGACTTAATATTTTCCAACGTCCTTTGCCTGAATCCAAAATCTTGATCATGCCGGTGAAATCACTGGGCGCAGACGGGACAGGGACGACGGCAACAGCAATTAAAGCAATTGATTATGCTGTTAATAATGGCGCTCAAGTGATCAACAACTCTTGGGGGGGCTCGAACTTTTCTAAAGCTTTGTTGGATTCTTTGACGGCGGCTTATAACAATGGAATTTTGATCGTCAATGCAGCTGGTAACTATAATAGTAACAATGACCAACTGCCAATGTATCCTGCGAACTATGACCTTCCGAGTGTGATCTCGGTGGCCTCTGTCAGCTCCGCTGATACACGCTCTTCTTTCTCTAACTATGGTAAAAACACAGTTCACGTGGCCAGCCCTGGGGAAAGTATTTTAAGTACAGTTCCTGGTGGTGGTTATAACTATATGTCGGGAACTTCAATGGCTTCGCCATTTGTGGCCGGTGTGGCGGCGTTGGCCCTGCGTGAAGAACCGCAATTAACGGGTTATCAAATTAAACAAAAAATTTTCGCCAATGTTGACGTCGTAGCGGGACTTTCTAGTTACGTATCAACAAGTGGTCGCATTGACTCTGCGAAATTGATTCAAGCTGTACAAGCTAGCCATGGTGAGTCGGCTTCTCAGCCAAACTACGTTTACTCCGCAAGTCGTTACCCAGCATCTGATTCTGCGGGCGCGGCGGCAGGTTGTGGTCTGGTTAAATCTGCGATGAGTGATGGCCCGGGTTCCGGTGGAGACAATCCAACGGCGGGTGTGGTTCTTGGTTTGATGATGATCCCAATGGCGGTGTGGTTCGTCCTTCGTCAACGTGCGATGGCTAACGACCCACGAAACAAACGCCGTCACGAGCGCTTCAAAATGCAATCATCGATCAAAGTGATGGTCGGCGATCGCGAGTTGATCGGTTCTATGAACTCCATCTCTCAAGGTGGTCTGTCATTCAACACCGATCAGGCTCTGGAAAAAGGCGGCATCATCACGATGCGCATCCAAAGCCCAGATGGCCACGAGGTCATCGAAGTACAAGGTCAAGTCGTGTGGAGCGAAGCGAACCAAGCGTACGGTGTCCAATTCGCCAACGCGAAACAGGGAACTTTGGCTATGATCCAACAATGGACTGCGAATCTTGTGAAATCATAGGTCTGCTAAATAAAATAGAAACCACTAAAAAGGACTCTTTCCAAAAGAGTCCTTTTTTTATTTTGCTCCTGCCTTCATTCCTTGCTGAAATATCTTCGATGTGGAGGCGATTATGAGTTCATGGGATCTTCAGGGTAAAACAGCCGTGGTGTGTGGAGCTTCTCAAGGTATTGGCGAAGCCACTGCCAAACTTCTGGCAGAGCGTGGGGCTCGCGTCATCGCTTTGGCACGGAACGAAGACAAATTGAAAGATCTTATGAAGGCCTTGAAGGCCGGAGCTTCCCATAAATACTACGTGCTGGATCTTGCAGACACCGAGGCCCTTAAAAAGATTCTTCCGGACCTGGCCAAAGAAAATGTGCAGATCCTGATTAACAATTCCGGTGGTCCTAAGGGAGGTCCTTTATTAGAGGCTTCGATTGAAGAATTTGAAGCTCCTTTTAAGGCGCACCTGAAGGCCGCGCACTTGTTGGTGCAAACTGTGGTACCAGCCATGCGTTCTGCCAAATATGGCAGAATCGTGAATATCATTTCCACCTCTGTCAAAAATCCGATTCCGGGCTTGGGAGTTTCCAACACCATTCGCGGGGCTATGGCGAATTGGTCAAAAACTCTGGCGGGGGAGTTGGGGCCTTACGGCATCACAGTGAATAACATGTTGCCGGGATATATTCGCACGGGACGTATTGAGTCTTTGATGGGAGCCGCCGCTGAGAAATCAGGAAGCTCCGTGGATGAAGTTGAAGAGCAGTGGATTAAGACCATTCCAGCCGGGCGTATCGGTGACCCCACAGAGGCGGCTGAAGGCATTGCTTTTTTGGTCAGCCCCGCGGCCTCTTATATTAATGGTATAAATCTGCCGATCGACGGGGGCCGAACTCCTTCTTTGTAGTCCTTGCAGGGTGTAGGCCCATAAATGTCACTGGGTGACGTTCCCCGGGCCGATTTATTTCTCAACTCAAAACAGTTCCATCTGAGTCGGTCAGTGGCTTGGATTGATCCTTGCTTAGTAGTGGGTGAGATAGATTTTCGCCTTTTTAAGGAGGCCACTTATGAAGTTTTCTAAATTATTGGCAATTGCTGTTTTGATGAGCCTTGCTGCTTGCGCAGTGAAAGACGACAAAGCGAGCAAAGTTGCTCTTCATACGGATAAAACTGATGGCGCGCCAACAGGCCCTGTATCAGATAGCGTTTTGCCAGGTGGTCAACCAGGACAAATCATGGTCACGGGTGTGGCGGTGGAGTTTGATCAGGTCAAACAAACATCAACTTTGAAATCTGGAATCAGCATGGTTGCTCAAGGTGGTAAATCCCTGCAAGGGACAGTTGCTGAAGTCACTGATGAAAACCAACCCATGCTAAACCTTACGAAATCTGATTCTGATTTGGCTTCAATTGATAAAGACACTTCTTATGCGGTTGTAGGTTGCCAAGATGACCAAGTGGATTCAACTCGTACAAATGGTTTGACGAAAAAAGACGTGGTCACGAATGCAAAAGAAGCGGTTTCTTTGAAAGCAAAAGTAGTATTCGTGTGCGGTAACGTGGATCTATCGACAATGGCAGCTTCAGTTAAAGCGGACACATTGGTGTTGAATGGTGCAAGCCTGGTGAATGTGGTTGAAGCGGGTATGATGGATATCGGTGCTAATAATCTGGTTTTGACAGGTCAAAATAGAATCGAAACAATCGGTATGGATAACACTGGCACAGTTGTTCAAGCTGCAGGTATCGAGTTCAATGTGACAAAAGAAATCACGGGTGATGGTTCTTTGGCGATCACGAGCCGCGGTGGTAACGTGATTTCTCCAACGAAATCGACTTCTCAAGAGAAATTGCAAACGATCCACGATCAACGTGAAGAAGCAGAGTTGAAAGCAAAATCTCAACCGGCTAACAGATAAATCTAGTTTTTAAACTTAAAATAAAAAAGGCGTCTTGTTTCCAAGGCGCCTTTTTTTATTTCAGCTTTTTGGCGAAATATCTAGAGCAGGACTCCATGCAAAACCACCGAAGCCACGGAGAAATAAATAATCAAACCCGTGACGTCCACCAGTGTGGCAACGGCCGGAGCGGAAGCCGAAGCCGGGTCAAAGCCGATCTTTTTAAGTAAGAACGGAAGCATCGAACCTGAAATCGTTCCCCACAGTACGATACCAATCAAACTCAGCATCACGGTCACTGCGACTAGAACATAGTGAGGACCGTACAAAGCTTCACGGGTGGGCCAGATCAGGATACGGCAAAGGCCGACCAAACCGAGCGTCACACCCAGTGCCAAGCCCGCCATCAACTCGCGGCCCAGAACGCGCCACCAGTCACGGATACGAACCTCGCCCAGGGCCATTGCACGAATAATCAAAGTTGAAGCCTGAGAGCCGGAGTTACCACCGGAGCTAATAATCAAGGGAATGAACAAAGCCAAAACCACCGCGCGTTCAATTTCTGTTTGGAAGTAACCCATCGCGGTTGCGGTGAACATCTCGCCCAGGAAAAGAACCAACAACCAGCCCGCACGTTTTTTAATCATGTCGAACATGGAGATTTTCATGTACGGAGCATCCAGAGATTCCACACCACCCAGTTTGTGGATGTCTTCGGTGGTTTCTTCTTGGACTGCTGTCGCCACGTCGTCGAATGTTACGATACCCTTCATCACGTTGTGTTCATCAACAACCGGGAGGGCCATCAAATCATGTTGCGAGAAAATACGACCGATTTCCTCTTGGTCCATGTCTGGTGGAACCTTAAGGACTTCGGTTTGCATGATTTCAGAAATCTTAGTCCCAGCAGCGGCAGAGAAGATCTCACGGAAGGAGATCACGCCTTGCAAGTGCTGTTCAGAATCCAAAACGTAAGCGTAATAGATCGATTCCACGTGGGTTTTCGCTTGAATTCGCAAATAGCTGATTGCTTCATCAACGGTCATTTCCGCACGCAGGCGCACGAAACGGGTGCTCATCAAACCCCCGGCGGCGTCTTCTGCATAAGCCAAAAGGGCAATCACTTCACGTTTCGTTTGTGGATCTAATAAAGACAGCAGGTCTTCCTTGTGATCGGCACCCATTTCCTGAATTAAGTCGGCCACGTCATCGGGCGCAAGCAAACGCACCCAAGAACGCTTCTCAAGGTGAGACGCTTCGGAAATAAGTTCGGCCTGGTCATGGGTCGGTAGATTGAGGAAGAGCTCTTCAGCATCGGTACGGGGCAGTTCCTTGAACTTTTCACGACGCTCATCAGGGGTCAAAGAAGACCACTGATCCGTCAGACTGATCACGGAGTTTTCGTCTAGTGTTTCGTCGAGGGTTTGGTTGTTATCCATGCCCACCTCACTGCTGCTGCTGAAGTCAGTTATTGTCGCGTCCCAGAGGAGTACTCCACTTCATCGGACGCGGCAAACTTTAAATTGAGGGGTCAGAAGATTTATTTAAACGAGTTCCGTTTTTTTAAATCGAGGCAGGATTTCCTCGGTCGGCCCCATCTCGACAATCTCCCCATTCTGTAACCATAAAATCCTATCACACTTGGCCAGGGTCGATAAACGGTGGGCGATGATGATCTGTGTACGATCAGCAAAAAACTCCTCAGTGGCACGGACCAGGATCTCTTCGGACTGCGGATCCACAGAGCTGGTGGCTTCATCCATGATCACGATCGGGGATTGCTGCAAAAGGCAGCGGGCCATACATAAAAGCTGGCGTTCACCTAAGGACAAATTTTTGCCGCGCTCTTCGATTCTCATTTCAAGGCCCTGGACCTGGCCTTGGACCCATTCCAACAGACCGACTTTTTGCAGGACCTCATACAGGGCTTCGTCCTGGTGATGGCCTTCAATGTCCAAATTAAATCGGAGGGATCCTTGAAATAAAATCGGTTCCTGGGAGATAAAGGCCATGGACTGACGATACAAATTCAAATCCATTCCCTGATCGGTGTCTTTGATTTTTGGGGCGTGGTGATTGATCGTGATTTGACCTTGATCGATCGGATACAAATGAAAAAGGGCTTGGATCAAACTGGATTTTCCTGAGCCGGTGCGGCCGACGATCCCTAGGCGTTCTCCCGCTTTGACTTCAAAGCTTAAATTTTTAAGCACCCACGGCAGGTCCTCACGGTAACGGAAGGACAGGTTTTTGACTTCCACAGAAGCACTGCGATCATCGGTTAAGCGACGGTGCGCCAGGTATTTTTCTGTTTCAGGTGCATAGACGGGGTGACCGGTGGCGAACTTTGCGGTGGAGGGCAGGTGATTGCCTTTTTCGATCTCCATGCGCATGTATTGATCCAGGCGCTCAACCCCAATCATCGCCTCTTCGAATTGCGTCAACCACTCAAAGAACATTTGCACGGTGTTGCCGGATAAAGAAATAAACGTGAAGGCCACGCCGACGGACCCGACACTGGCCCAACCTTTTTCAATCATGAAATAGGACGAGACACCTGTGATTAAAAGCAGCACCGCCGTCAAGCTGTTCATTTGGAACGAAAAGCTGATCAGTTGTTTGGTTGTGAAGAGCTTCTGGCTTAAGAAATAGCGATCCAGGCTTTCAAAACGCTCGGTGAAGGATTCTTGGCGGCGGAAGGAGCGAATCGTGCTGGCTCCTTGGGTTGTTTCCGCAAAATGCGCGATACTTGGCGAGCGACTGGCCGACAGTTCACGGCGGGCCTTACGCAATTTGTCCTGATTCAATTTATAAACAAAGAAATTCAAAACACCGATGAAGGCCACCAGAATCAAAAAGATCGGATTCGCCAAGGTGATCAGGATTGTCATCATGATTAAATCGAAAATGATGCTTAAGAACTCGGCCAGCGGGCCTCCGAACAGACGGAAGACGTTGCCGTAGTCGCTGGAAAAACGCGTGATGATTCTTCCCGCAGGAGTGTTGTCGAAAAAACTCATCGGCAGGCGCGACGTACGCAAAGTCACTTCGTCGTAAAAACTGGAAATGGCCTGAGCGGACAGGCGGGAAAAGCCCACCCGGAAAATCAAAGTCATCACGAACCCGCAAGCGGCCATGGCGAACAGCAAGCCAATGATCTGTGCCGGCGAGTGGCCATCCAGGGGCGAGGGTTTGCCGACCAGGCTATCGACCCAATAACCGATCACATTGGTATTGGCGAGCAATAAGCCACGGCCTACGATACCCAAAGCGATACAGGCGGTGATGCGCGCCATGAAGGGCTTATAGGCAAAAAGCAAAGTTTCATAAATGGTTTTGTTGTAACCACCCTCTTTACGAACTTCTCCGTCAGAAAGATATTTGGGTTTTATGACAGGATTGCGCGGATTGCGATTAGCCACGAGTCACCTCGCCCTCTTTTTGCGCGGTGGCCTCTTTGGCGACCGACGTTGTGTACTCGCGGAACTTTTCGTTATGAGCCAGAAGTTCTTCGAAAGTTCCCTGGTCTATAATGCGGCCTTCTTCCAGGAACAAGATGCGATCCACACGATTTAAAGCAGACAGACGGTGAGTGACCAGGATGCGGGTGCGGTTTTCCCAGGCTCCCATCAAAAGTGTGTCGAAGAGTTTTTGTTCGGTATCGACATCCACTGCACTTAAGCAGTCATCCAGTAACAAGATCGGAGCATCATGATAATGAACCCGCGCAAGGCTGACACGTTGACGTTGTCCACCTGACAAATTCACACCGCGTTCGCCAATTTCTGTGCTGAGACCTTTTTCAACGCGCTCGGTATTCAATTCAAACTGGGCCAGCTTCAAAGATTCTTCGACTAAGGAATCCCGTTCCGGATCGATGTCATAAAGAAAGGCCACATTTTCGCGCAAAGTGGCGCTCATGATGAAGCCTTCTTGCGGGACATAGGCAAAGTTGCTGCGCACCGAATTGTTTTTCTCTTTCAAGGCATCGATGGTGCCAATACGATAGCTTTCAAAGCGCGCTCCCGTTTCACGCAGCAAAGACAACAGCAGCATGGATTTTCCAGAGCCCACTTCGCCAACCACCGCGACAAATTCGCCCTCTTTGATGTCAAAGTTCATGTTCTTAAGAATATGGCGGCTGCCGATACGAAGATTGAGGCCGCGCACTTGCAAAGCATATTTTTCATCCAAAGCCGCTTGCTCGGCCGTTTCAAGATCCGTCCCATCAGTCTGATTGTTTTTGGTGGAAAAGAATTCTTCCAGGCGTTTTAGTGAAGTCCAGGAGTCGAAAGCAAAAGTAAAAAACCATGGCATTTGGCGGAAGGGACGAGTCAAAAAGATCGCCACAATCCACAACAGCGCCAAAAGTTCACCGCTCGTCAAAGTTTGTTTGGAGTAAAGCACCAAGGAGCCGAGAGTGATGACGTTCAGAACGAACGTCACTGACGAGGAGATGGCATTCATGATCTGACCATTCGTCACCATCAAAACCCGGTTGCGTGTTTCAACTTCGCGTTTCGCAAAAATTCCGTCTTCGAAATGACGAATCCATCCCAGGATACGGATGGTGCGAATGTTTTGAATCCACTCGTTCACCAAACCAATACGTTCTGCCGCCAATTGTTTGAAGCGGAAAAAAAATCGCGATTGGCGGAAAGCCAGAAAGGAATTTAAACAAGTGATGCCAATCATCACCCAGATCGTCGGCCAAAGAGGAATATCAAATAAAACGGAAATTGCAAAAGGTGACAGAATCAAGGGGAATAAAGTGGAGGCGCCCGCTGGGAGGGTTTGATCCAGGAACACCGTGGCTCCTTGGACATCCGTCGCATACAAGGAAACGATTTCCCCCACGGGGCGGTGGCTCATGGTGTCGACTCGAAGATTCAGAGTTTTGGAATACAGGCGCTCCGCAAAGACTCTTTGCATGAACAAGGCTTCCTTCGCACTTAGATAGTTGGTCAATTGGCTGAAGGCCTGGGAAGAAAGCACGCACAGAAAAGCTCCCAAGATAAACCACAAAGGAGAGCTGACTTGAAACAAGTGAAGCTTTGACTGCACACCGGTCAGTTGATCAATGAACTCTTTTTGAAAAAAAGGTCCCAGGATCCCAAACAGAGCTGCCATCAATGAACAACCCAGAATAACAAAGCGGGCGTGAAGACGTGTGAAGACTACTTCCGAAAACAAAGATCTCATAATGCGTCGTCCCTAAACCACCCTGTCAAACTCAGGCGGGGAGTGAAGCTCTTTTCCACCTGGTGGGGAAAAAGATCGCTTCGAAAAAATATCAACTGTCCCAAGCGAGGCTCCACGCGAGCCAGCAAGTCGTCGGGACTCTGGGGATTATACAGGCTCAATTCGCCGCCGTGTTCTTTTTGCCAGGACTCATTGAGATACAGCACGAAAGTGATTTTGCGATGACTCGCACCACGGGGATTGTCGATGTGTTTATCGTATCCGGCCTGCGGGGGGTAACAAGCAAAATGACTTTCCACACGTTTTAAACCCAAATAAAAAAACTGATTTAATTCCTCACGAATGACATTCAGACATTGCAGAAATTCCTGTTGCAAGGGGGAGTTCCCCTCGTCGAGCCACAGAGTGAAATCGCCGCGAATTTCAGCAGCAGTGAGTTTGTTCCCACTGGGACCAATGGAGGCTTTTTTGAGCTCACCCTCTGAGTAAAGTTTTTGACACTCTTGGGCGAGTTTGACGCAGAAATCAGATGCAAAGACCTCCGCTGAGAGAGCCCAGTTATTTTCCGCCAATTTCTCGAAGGATTGTCTTAATGCTGAGAGATTGATTTGCTTCTGTTCCAAAGTGTTGCCATTCTATGCAGGTGAGGGATTGATGGCAAAAAGTTCTTTAAGTCGTCGCGAGTTTTTAAAAATTTCTGCACTGAGTTCAACCTCTCTTGCTTTGGGGGGCTGCGCAGGACTCGATCGACTTTTTACCGGTGACAAACGAAATCTTGACGGTGAAGTCGTCATTCTGGGAGCAGGGGCTGCGGGTTTGGCGGCGGCTCACACTCTGAAAAAGAACAAGGTTCCCTTCCGCTTATTCGAAGCGTCCTCGCGTATTGGGGGCCGTGTGCAAACGGTTTCCATGTTTGCAGGGGAAGAACCCGTGGCAGAGCTGGGGGCCGAGTTTTTCGAAGAATCTCATCGCGCCGTTTTCTCCTTAGCCAAAGAATTCAGTCTGAATGTGCTGGAGCTAAAAACTCGCAAAGGTCTTGAGTCCCATTATTTCCGATTCGATGGGCAAAACTATCGCGTGCAGGATATCCTGCCGCGCATGAAATCCCTGACGACACCACTGCGCCGAGTGCGCTCGGATCTTTTCAGAGATCAAGAGGCAACGCTGACATATCGCAATTCATCGGTTTATGATCGCTCCACTTATTACGACACCTTGTCTTTGCAGGATTTATTGGACTCCTGGAAAGGCGAAGTCGATCCGGTTGTTTTGAAATTGATTGAAAGCCAGGCGGTGGCCCGCTTTGGTGTGGATGCTTCCGAGCAATCGTCGTTGCACTTTTTAAGCACTTTGGATTCCGAAGGCAGCAGCCTGCTTTCCGGGCGTAATTCCTATCGTCTCGAGGGGGGCCTGACAAATCTGATGCAAATGATGGCCTCCCGGGTGGCGGGTGTGATTCCTGACTACAGTTTGAAAATGAATTATGCACTGGTGGAGATTTCTGAAAAAGAGGGAGTGTTCACTCTGATTTTCCAAACTCCCAAAGGTCGTGAGAAATATCAAACACGCAATATCATCTGCACATTGCCATTCACTAAGTTGCGCGAAGTGCACAATATTGATTCCTTGTTTTTCTCAGACGCCAAGAAACAAGCCCTGACGAATTTAGGCTACGCCACTCACAGTAAAGGGGTCTTGGGATTTAATTCTGCTTTTTGGAACAAGAAAAATAATTTACCAGGGAACCTGGGGAATTTTACGGGCGACTTTTTGTCGCAAAAGTTCTGGGATAGTGGTCGCGAGCAAAAAGGCTCGAAAGCTTTGATGACATATTCCCGCGCAGGTAAATCCGGCGAGAGTGTAGGCGCTGCGAGTGAACAGGAAGCTATTTTTGATTTGGAATTGTTTTATAAAGAATTACCGCAATCACCAACAGCACATCAAGTGGTGAACTGGAAACAGCGTCTGTGGGCGGGTGGTTCTATGGCCGTTTATAAAAAGGGTCAGTACATGAAATTCCGGGGAGCCGCAGGAGAGCCCGAATATGGCGGGCATTTTCAATTCGCAGGGGAACATACCAGCGTGAAATTCCCGGGCACCTTAAACGGTGCCCTTGAGAGTGGAATTCAAGCGGCCAACTCGATCACAATTTAAAGATCCACGGGCATTACAGCTTGTTCGCCTTTAGAAGCGATAAAGCTATCAACGTCGGACTTGTTCACCGCATTGAACTTATTCGACAGACGATTGCCTGTTGCTGGCATACCTTGTGGCGATGAACCATCCGCATTCACCCAGGAATAATTTTGCTGAGGAGAAACCACGAACACCACGATGTTGTAAGAAGGACGGAAACCTTCTTTTTCAACTTGCACCTGTGGCAAAGTCACAGAATCGCCTGTGATATAAACCGTGCGGGATTCTTTCACCTGAGAGATGTTCAGCTGTTTCGGGTCTGTGGAAATGAAGGGACGAGAACCCACAGCGTAAAGGACTGTCAGGTATTGGCCCTTATAGTTTCCAAGCTTGTTAACTTGGATTGAAGGAACAGATTCCAACTTTGCAGCTTTCGCTGACTTGGTTGAAAACGAACCGCTCATAATTCCCAAGCCAACGATCAAAGTCAGAGCATTGATGACGATAAGTTTAAATGATTTCATATTACTTCGCTCCTGCTTTCGCGTAATCCAGGTACATGACAAGATGACCCTTAGGATCCATGAGTACGCGATTGATTTCCAATTTAATACCCAAAATTTCTGGTGGCAGTGGGAATGCTCCCGGGATGGCTTCCTCTTTGGATTTCCAACCTGCACACTGTTCGCGAAGTTTATCTTTGATGCCATCGCGAACTTTGCCTTTCACTAACTTACCTGCAAGTGAAAGGTATTTATCATCCATCGCCATGCTGTCGGCATCGATGGAATACAGCACCAGCTGCATGCCGCTCTTATCCGCCATTTGGCGCAATTTTGCAATGATATCGAATTCGACAACGATTTTCTCTTTAAGGAAAATGGAGTCTGGCTTGTTTTCCACCGCGACACGCAATTTAACCCAGGTTTCACTGTCCTTAATTGGCATCGCAACTGGCGCTTTTACATAGTCAATCAAAGGAGGGGCCATCATTCTCAAAGTGGAACCATCTGACATGGCGATCTTTTCGAAATTACGGCGTTCAAAGGACAATTGCAGAATGCGGTTGATCAAACCACGATCCAAACTTAAACCAATGTCATACTTTGTCTGAGGAATAAGGCCCCATGTCACAGCTCCACGGGATTTGTCTTGATCTCGTGGCAAGCTGCGTGGATTCACCGGGTCTTCCGCGTACGCGCCCAGCTCAATATTTAAAGAGTCTTTCAACCCAATATTTTGCAAACGCAGACCCCATTTGAAATCAGGACGGTTGTCATTGGGTTCTTTGCCAGGAGGCACCATGTTTTGGACTTGGTCCAAATTGCCTTTAAGGAATTCCTTGGCTTTTTCATTAAGCATTGCTGGCAACTGATTGCGTGCAAAATCACCCAGATTTTTACGAACAGATGTTAAGATCGCCGGCGCTTGTTCGGTGAAAAGTTTGTCGATCTCTTTATTGTTCAGCAAAAACTTTTTGCCATTGATCTCAATTGCAAACTGCGGGATCAAAAGCTTTTTGTATTGCAGGCTGACTGGAATGGAGTCCAAGTTGTTTTCAACTTCCAGAGCTTCAAACTCCAACGCGCCGTATGCATTCATGCGCAGGTAAAAGGGCAGGCGAACTTTGAGTGGGTTTTTAGCATCACCCGCGGAAAGGCTCACATCTTCGGCGCCCACTTTCCCCAGGAATTCGTTGTTCACATCCCAAACTTTGACGGAATTTGTTCCCAAGGTCAGATGTTTGATTTCAAGTTCAATCGCCAGGATCGCACCTTCGCGCTTACCCAGTTTTTCCATTAATTTTTGATCCGTGACCAAAGAGAAGCGCGAGAATTTAGCAATGTATCCTGATTCACCGATCTCAATTGTTGGACGATGTTCATTCAAAGAAAAGCCCACCAGCCATTTGGTCAAAAGCTCGCGAACCTGTTTATACATTTTCACTTCTTCAGGATTTTCTTTAGCAAAGTCATCCGGATTGATCGGTTTTTCGAAAGTGTACGACAAGGCAGGGAAGTACCCCTCATCCAGATTCACTCCCAAATTGCCCAGGATTTTACCCAATTCTGTATCGAAGTATTTCATCCCACGGTTGGTGACATGAACTTGCACGGCTTTATTCAGCAGGTGCTCTTGGGTCATGTAAGGATCCGCATCCATGGCGTGTGCCTGGAAGCTGGTGAGCCCTAGTACTAGGGGCAGAAGTAATTTGGTCGTCGGTCGAAGCACGGGAAACCTCATTGCTAAAGAGATCCCTCTGCCATTGCAATACGAGGTCCAACTGAAATCCAATAGATTGGGCTTCGAACTGTTTTTTTCGCCCGGCTTTGTCTAATTCTTCGACGGGTTGGTAATCGGTTCAAACGACAGTTTTTCCCTGACTTGTTCGCATTCCTGTCAGGCGCCGATACCCCCGTCCCCGAGTCGTCGAGGTGAGGTTGGTCGATCAGTTAAAATAGTATCCGAGATCCGTGCCTAAATTTATTGGCATTCGGTTACAATTCAGATCAGCCAAGCTCTTATTTTGCACTCACATTTTATGGTCTGAGGTATCGGTCAGATTGCCTTCGCCGAGTGGAGAGCTGATGAAACAAACAAAGCAACAAACATTTCCTGCTTTAAAAGTTCACTGGAAACATCGTCATTGTCATGGGGGTGTTTTGCGAAATTCGTCGAAAGGTCGTGGCGCAAGGCCTCTTTCGAGTAGCGATCCAATGCACATCGTTTTTAAAGTGAACAAGATCGCAGTTAAAACCGGTCTTCGGCAGCCGCGAAACTTTTCACTTTTGAACATCTTATTAAAAAAATATTCTCGTAAGTTCGCCGTCAGAATTGAGCAGTTTTCGATTCAGGCAGATCATGTCCATTTATTGGTTCGAGGCAAGCGGGCACAATTGCAAAGCTTTTTCAGAGTGCTGGCGGGGCAGTTTGCGCAGGTGTTGACCGATACCTTCACCCGGAAGCATGAGGGAGTGAAGGTTTGGAAGTATCGGCCGTTTTCGCGAGTCGTGAAGGGTTACAAGTCATATCGGGTTGTCAGGGACTATATTCAGCTGAATGAGCGTGAGGCATTGGGGCGACCTTATTCTAAAACTCGTTTGCGAGGACTTAGTTTAGAACAGCTGCAGGAATTGTGGGTATAATCAGTCTCTATGTCCGCGAAATGCAATCAATCGGTGTGGTAGATGAATTCGAAAAAAAAAGCCCCGTGGGCGAGGCCTTTTTTCTCCACAGAACTATTGGAGGATCACAGATGTCGTTTGGTATTGGTTGCCGTTCATTTTAACATAGATATCAAAATGGGATCCGTGATTGCCTTGTCCAAGGAGGGTCACTGCGAAGCGATCTTTTCCATCTGATGTTTTTCCCAGGTAGTAAACTCCGCCGTTAGTATAATGGATTTCTGATGAATTCACCATTTTACCTACGATGGCACGTTCATATTGGTAGGTTCGCGTGCGATCATAGATGTAAAGAGCTTTATCGTAGGCCAAGTCTTGGATCGTCACCTCGGCATGAACCGCAACGCTGTACATGTTGTTGCAGATCACCGCCGCAGTTACAGCAACGACGCCATCGGAGTTTTGAGACTGAATCTGCATGGGAGAACAAACTCCCATTGACAGATTGCTAACTGATTCTGCGTGTGCCCGTGTTGAAATGAAAAGAGTTGTAGCTAAAATCAAAATCTGTAAGATTGTTTTCATGTCCGGGTCCTTTTTTTTAAGTGAACGTAGAGGGTTGTTTTTGTTGAACCACTTCTATCGTTTTAAAAGGATTGTCGCTAACCCTTATTGGCCAAAGTGGCTTCCCTTTTATGCAAATTTCTGAAAGGACGAACATATGGCGAAAAAAGATGAAATAGTTGCGGAGTTTCCCGGCGTCTTGATCATTCATCAAAAAGTACCATCACGGGTGGTGGGGCATCATCAGCATGATGAGCACGAGATTTTTATTCCACTGCAAGGCGAGATTGCCATCACATACCGCGAAGAAACATTTAAGGCTGGCCCTGGGCGCATGCTTTATGTGCCACCTGAAATTGAGCACAGTTTTACCTCGTCAGCACAAGGGTCGGGGGAGCGAATCATTTTGTTGATACAGGAGAAGCTCTGGAAAAAACATTCTGCTACGGAACGGCAGCCTTGCACAATGCCAATAAACTCCCTGGCAAAGGAGTTGGTTTTTTATTTGCTTATCCATCAACAGGCCAAAGGCAGTCAGTACTTTCTGTCGGCATTGATTGCGGCACTTGGTGAATCAATTCAGGGAGTGCAGCAAAAGGTCAAAATTTCTTCTAGCCACATTTCAGGGCGGGTGAGTGAACCCCGCATTCAGAGAGCTTTGGAAATTCTGGAAGAGGAGATCAACTCTATTTCCTTGTCAGACCTTGCGGAGAGAAGCGGTTTGAGTTTGAGAAATCTAAATCGCCTCTTCCTGCTGCATTGTGGATTGCAGCCCAAGGAGTATTTGATTCTGCGAAAAATCGAAAAAGCCAAAGAGCTTCTTAAGGAAACTAAGATGACGGTGACCGACGTCGCTTTGGAGGTGGGATATGGATCGCTCTCCAAATTTATCGAGACATTTAAAAAGCATGTGGGATGCCTGCCAAGTGACTATCGCAGTGGCTTAAAGTAATAAAAAAAGCCTCGCACCAGCGAGGCTTTTCGATAAAGTCATTTTAAAAAGCTGAGATTAGAAGTTCCAACCGTAACCAGCTCTTAAGATCATTTGCGTTGCACTGGATGTATTGTTATCCGGGAACATAGCATAGTCGAATTGGATAGGAACGTAAGTGCGTTTATCCAAATGCCAGTCGATGCCCAAAGTTCCTACGATAGTTTGGTTCGTCGAGATTTTGGCCGTGTCGAGGACGTTGGAAGATTTTTGCATCGCGAACAAGAAACCCAAACCGCCACCGGCAGTGAATTCCAATGATTTTGTTCTGGCGAAAGAGTAGCGGATCAGGACGTTCATTCCAAGATAGCCAATATCCGCAGTACAATTAGAGCCCGCAACGCAAGAACCACCGGACCAACCTGACGGTGCTGTCCCAGTGACATTCAGAGTTTCATAACCAGCTAAGGCTTTTACGCTGATATTCTTGTCGAGATAAGTTTGATAGTAACCAACAACGTCGAAACTGGAACCACTCATCGTCATAGAAGACGTCGATGATTTGACATTCATCGAGCTGTTCACCATACCGCCCATGACACCCCAGGATCTTTTGCCACCGCTGGCGCTGCTGCGGGAGTTGTTCACTTCACTTGGTGCCGCACTCATGCGACCTTGATAGCGTTGTAAGGAGCTGCCAGGAGAGGCGCTGCCCTTGGAAACCGTGGCGATAGCACGTCCACCTTGGACTTTGGAAACTTGAATCAGGCCGCGTTTTTTTCCGCTGCTGTCGATGACGAAAAATTGATCGCCTACCAAGGCTGTATCGCCCTCAAGGTCGATAAGCGCTTTGCCGCCGGAGACTTTAGTAATCTTGGCTGCGTTCGCGGTGATAGACAGGCTTAGTAATATCAAAGTTGCAATCAGTGTTTTCATACGCAACCTATCGACACAATATGGGAAAATCTTAATCAGCGGACCTAATTTCATTTGTGTGTCTCAGTTTGAGAATCTCGCAAATTTATATACAAAAAATCTTAAAGTGACCGAAACTGAAAGTGGGGGAATAATGAAGTCTATTTTGGGGTCATTGGCGCTGATAGCGTGCAGTGTCTATTCTCATTCAGCACAAGCGCTTTCTGAAAAGGCGATCTATGCCCGTTGCTACACTCAGCTCACGGGATTGCCTGTTCCTACCAATAGCACAGTGATGGCAAGTATTAAGGCCGGGCAGACAAAGGCAATCGATGCCTGCGTGGCGCTTTTGCGTAAAGGAAATCTGGCGAGTACTGGAGCTTTGGCTGTGAATGACACGGAAAGTGTCAGAGTCCTGAATAATTTCTATCAGTTTCATCGCACTTGGTTCCCCACGGCCAATCAGGATCAGATCTCAGGTTATCAAAACGAATTCGACAGCAACACCAATGACTTTATTGAAATGACAACCCCGGCTTTGACTCTGACTCGTGCGCTTTTTACGAACATGGCCTATTCCAATGTCCTGCGCGGCACGACGAAATATTCACCGATGCGTGGCACTCCGGGAACATTCGCTTTAGCTCAAACTGATTCCGCAGGAAATGTTTTTTCGACCTCGGTCGTTCCGGCTCCTTATTCCGGAACTGGACTTATCTCTGGAGTTGTCGCGGGTTCGGAGACTTTGAGTCTTGCAAATTACTCCGTACCTAACTTGGGCCTGGCAACACAAGTTGATGGCCAGACGGGCATTGATCTTCACCGAGCTTTGGGCGGTGGTATTTTAGGACAGCAGTCTTACTTTCTTTTGAATGTCGGGCACAGCAAAGGGCAAGTGTTTGATGGCGCTTTGAAAATGCCTCGCAAGTGGGCAAAAACAACTCTGGAAAATCTGCTGTGCTTTTCTTTGCCGGCTTTACGTGAGAGCGATATTCAAGGTTACATTAATAGCGGTGCCCAGGTGACTTTCCGTCGAGCGGGAAGTTGCATCACCTGCCACGCAACGATGGATCAGTTCGCATCCACAGCGCGCAATTGGGTTGTGGCGGAAACGGCCAAAGGCAATGTGCAAAAATCCATTATGGTGGGAAATTTCACCGTGGGTGCGACAGTTGCAAATTCGTGGTCGTCTAGTTCTGTTGCCGGTTATCATCGTCAAAATCCAACGGGCAAGCTCATGATTCGCTCTTATTCCAATGGGGCTTTGATCAATCGTGATGTTGCAAATATCGAGGAAATGGGGGCAAGACTGACCGAGCTTCCAGAGTACTATCAATGCGCAGCTAAAAAATATTTCCGTTATTTTACGGGGATCGACGTGTCGTTGTATGACCGCACGGATCCGGCGAATGCGCCACTGAACAAAGCTCTGACCGAGCGTGATGTGGAAGATCGTAAGTTTGTTGAGACATTGGGTAAAGAACTGGCCCAGACTCAATCGCTGTCTAAACTTGTCGAGTCGATTTTGCGTTCGAGCTATTATAATAAAGCCACCTTTGATCCTCGGGGGAGCGAATGAGTTCTAATCGTCGTGATTTCTTAAAGCAGGGGATGATCTTGGGAGGAACTGTTTTGTCAGCTTCCATCCTGGAGTCGTTGGCGATGAAGATTGGTGCCGGTTTCATTCAGCAAGCTCGCGCGGAAGCGTTGACGGGTGAAGCTGATCCACGCTTTTTGTTGAATATTTGGATCAATGGGGGACCGATGCGGTACTCCTTTGACCAGTGGGTAAAGATTTATGATGGTGATAACATCGTGACGAATCCCTATGTTTCGACGGCGTTTAATTTTAGCGGTGGTAAAGTCGCAGGACTTGCTTATAAAACGTTTAAATACAACGGTCTGAATGTTCCCCATATTTTTTCTTTGCCCCTCAAAAATGGTCAAGGTGGCAGTCGCAATGCTTCGGATGCCTTGAATAATATGATGGTGATTCGTGGCTTTGGTTCGGCTTTTGACGGGCATGATACCAATGCCTTGCTAGTGCAGGTTCCGGTTTCAGGTTTGCCAAGTTTAAATGGTTTGCTGGCGGATTCTTCTGAAAGATTGTTTGCCGGAGTTATGACGGGAAATAATAATGTTGGTTTTACTTCCTCGCACAATAAAGCAGGAACGCAAGTGGGTTCCGGTTATGTTCGAGAATTGATGGCGGGATTTGCGAAATCCACAGCCATTGCGAATACGACTGCAGGTAAAGAAGCCTATAAGAATGCCTATGACAATGCGATGTCATATTTGAAAGCTTATGCACGCTCGAACCGTTTGGGTGCCGAGACTTTAAATAAAAATTTGGAAAATGCCTCTGCGAAAATGAAACAAGGTATCAGTGATATCGATGGCTTCTGGGATGCAGCCGTGAACCGTTATAAAAATGCGGTGGAAGGCACGGCTCGCATGTCGGGGATTCAAGGGATCTCGGAGGCTCCAGTGACTCCGGCCTCTTTGGCAGGACCCCAAGGGCAATTTGGAATTTTTGGTTTTGTGAAAAGTGACGGTTTTAATTTGCAAAGAAATTTCACCCTGGCTCCAGATTTTGACATGCGTGAAATGACTTCGGCTCTTACGTATAATGACTTTTATCAACAGTTGGCTTTGGCCGAATACTGTTTGACGAAGGAGCTGACCGCTTCCGTGTCTGTTGGAACAAGCAATTTCAATAACGTTCGCATTCGCACAAGCTATATCGCAGGTGATGATGTGAACAATCTTTTCGTCAACGGCGGGAACCTGGCGTTCTCGCACACGGATATGGATGGCAATACGGGTGCCTATACCGCGTTGCTATTGACTCATAATTTCTATTCAGGAATTTTGGCGGGAATTCTGGAAATGCGTGATCGTTTGCAAACAGTTCGCAGAGCCTCCACGGGGGCCGATATGTGGTCTGAATCAGTGATCCAGGTTTCTGCTGAGTTTGCCCGAAACGCGGCGATCAGTGGTCAGTCATCGGGACATGGTTATCCATGTATGGTGACCAGTGCCTTTTCCGGTGCCATTAAAAATGGTCCTTATGTTATTGGTAATTTACGTCAAAATGCTGGCAATGGAACGAATGGTTACGGAGCTGCGATCAGCGGTTACCTCAGTGGTATTCCGTCCACGGCTTCTGCAACTTCGACTTTATCGCGTTTGATGCGGGTTAACTCCAACCCTTGGGAAAACACGGCCCCCGCGATGATTTCTTTTAATGAATCCACAGGTGTGATCACATCTTTGGTGGGAATGCCGAAGGTCGTGTAGGTGTATGATGAATAAGCGTCTGACTCTGACAGTTGCAGGATTAACAATCGGTTTGGTGCTGACTCAGGCATTTCAAAACTGTGCGAAGCCTTTTGAATTGGCTTCGATGTCAGGTGATTCAGAATTTAGTATGGGCTCTGAACATCCCGGTAACGCGGTGGCCGCGGCCTCGACCCAATCGCCTTTGTTGGTGAATCGTGTGTATATGACCGGTCTTTTTAACGACATTTTTTTGACGTCAGCCTCCACCGCAGCGGAAAAAACGGCTTTGCAGAACATCACCAATCAATGGTTTACCAACAAGACTTCAGCCTTCGGTTATCCCTGTGATATAAAAACAGGAGTGAATGATTGCAATGGAACTATTTTGGCGCCCATGAACACCGGCACAAATACTTTGCGAGCCGCTTTTAAATCTCAAGCCTGTCAAAGTGTTCTGTCCCAAGATGTTTTCGTGAATAACTTCACCAGCAAAGTCAGCGTGGTGGGATCTGCACCGACGGCGACTTCAATTGAACTTGCGTTTGGTATGTTTTATCGAGGAGACGATGCGGACCCTGGTTTGGTTCAGGGACTCGTTGCTTCAGATCGTATGATGTACGAAAAAAATCCTCAAATCAGCGGCAAAGATCGCTGGAGGTATTTGATTCTCGCGATTTGTGAATCAAGTGGATGGGAGCAGTTATGACGGCGGGTAAGGTAAAATGGTTGTCGATCCTTGGGCTGCCATTAGTTGTGCTGTCCTTTCAAAATTGCAGTGACTTTACAGTTCAGCAGGCCATTTTGGAGCAGGCTTCGTTAGCTAGTGGACAGAATTATTTGGATTCACAAGAGCTTCCGGTTTTAACGGATCCATCTCGTGGTTCTTTGGTTCGTTGGTATCAACAAGGGCAACCCAGCAAAGTCGATAAAACCTATACCGGTGCTGACAAGCTCAGCTATGTCTTTGTCGCTGATCGGGCGATGACCGGTAAGATTTTTTCAGCCTATTCAGGAACCGCGAACTCCGAAGAGACAGCGGTCTCTGTGGCCAGCGGCAAAATCACCGTGAGTCGTATTTTCTCTTCAGGAAATAGTGCCCAGGCCACAGTCAATTTGCCGTCTATGGGATCGCGCATGGTCATTGCTTTGCGGACCGGCGCTCAACCCGATGACTTTTCCTTGTTGGTCAATGGGGTGGTGCAAACTTTGACAATCACCAAGACGGGAAGTCCTCAGGAGTTTTCGTTTGTGACCAAGACTTTGTTGGCAGGCTCCACTGGTGGGATGATTTATGAGTACATGTTTTTTAATGATCGTCTCAATAATGCCCAGCTGAATTCGCTGTCTCGTTTTATTGGTACGGCAAATTCCGTGGATCAGGTTATTTTTGACCTGGCTATTTTTGCCGACTCCAGTGGCTCGACAGGTACAACTGTGGATACAAAATTGGCAGCTGCAAAAGCCGTTATTGATTCTTCTTGCTTAAGCTGCCACGGGGCAGGGTCCACTCGGGGAGATTTCTCAAATATGACCGCGGCCAGTATGATTACGCGGGGTTTTGTTAAGGCAGGCCAACCATTAAACTCTTCCCTTTATTTTAGAATGAAAGGGTCCCAAGGGGCTGGTACGAAAAATATGCCAGACAATGGTACAACATTGAGTGCATCTCAGTTGCAAGCTGTGTATGATTGGATTTCTGGTATTCAGTAAATAAAACCATAGGGGAAATGAATGAAATTGATTCTTGCAGCAGCAATGGTGACTTTGGGTGTATCGAGTGCATTCGCACAATCAGTTGTGTTCGACGTGACGTTGAATCCAATGGGGGATTTCAAAGCAAAAACAAATCAGATTAAAGGAAGCGCGCAAGTTAAAGGCGATGAAGTGTCAGCACAAAACATCGTGGTTAACATGAAAACTTTGAAAACAGGCGTTGAGCTTCGTGATAAGCACACTCAAAAATATCTTGAGACGGATAAATATCCAACAGCGACTCTAGTGACCGCATCTGGAAAAGGTGGCAAAGGTAAAGCCACAATCAAAATCAAAGATAAACCAGTGAATGTTGAAGGAACTTACAAAGTTGAAGGCGGCTTGTTGAAAGCTGAGTTCGTTGTGAAGGCCTCTGAAATTGGTATCAAAGATGTGAACTACATGGGCGTAGGAACTGAAGACGATGTCAAAGTTCACGTTGAAGTTCCAGTAGGCGCTGCAGCTGCAGCACCCGCTAAAGGCAAATAGTTTTAAAAGCGGTAATTCACTCCGACTTTCCAAAGATAGGCTCCGTCGTTGATGGGGCCTATTGCTTGATAAAAATCCCAAGTTTTAAAAATTCGTAAGTTCATATCAGCTAAAAAGCCGGCATTGTTTTTTCGTCCCGCCGTCATCTCCACACCATTACCTGTGGGCAGGTCAATGTTGCGCATGTAAATCATTGCGGTCCCACCAACGTTCACACTGTTAGTCAGGCGCCAGAAAATACGTGGAGTCAGAGCGATCATTGAAAAGCTTTGACGTTCGATTTTAACGTCATTGTTAAAGGGGCCCCCGTTAGCTCGCCCTCCGGCAATCATGCCCCCAAAATTCCAGCCCCATTGGCGATAAATGGTTTCCTTCTGCAAGACGAGGCCTGCACCATTAAAGTTTAAATTGGAATTTGTAGTGGTACCTAATTGAGACACCGTCAATTTTTCATTCCACTGAAGTGTCGTGAGTCCCACTGCCCAGGACGAAAGGGATTGGACTGGTAAACGCATGGGACGCGGACGAGCTGCAGTCGTTGCGTTGACTTGAGTCGAATCCGTCGCTGGCGGCGCCTGGGGAGTTGCAGGGGCCTCCGGAGTTGCCGCTGCTTCTGATTCTGGTGCTTGCGGAGTCTCTGTATTTTCCTCGGCAGGAGTATTCACTTCGGGCTCTGCCGCCGTTTCCCCCGGAGCCGTTTGCGCAGGAACACGAGCCCTCGCCGTTGATGGTTTCTGTTGGGCATGCGCCCAAGGACTTGTCAGTAAAAGGCACAGCAGTAGTGAAATTTTCATTTTATCCATGTGCGCTCCTAATAAGATAAATGCACTTGCGTTTGCAGTGCCCACGAATCATCAACACCTGTACCATCGAGATTGGTTTTTCCATTGGAAAGTCCCAGACGGAATTCGGTGCGGGGCAGGGGGAATGCTAAAAGACCAAAACTGTATTTCAAATTTTCAGCCGAAGCATGTTCAATATCGTCTCGTGATTGTTCGATCGTCGTTAAAATATTATAACCACGCGCGATCGCCACCATGGATTGAACCCAGGTATAAGAACCCAAGACAGGATCTGAATTGGACCCCTTGCGAGTTTGTTGTTTCAGACCGGCCTCTGCCAGCACTGAAGAACCTTTGGAAAGTCCCATGCGAGCGGTGAAGGCGGCCAGGCGCCAGCGTGTCTCATCAGATTCAGAAGCCAGAACGGAGCCGCCGACTTTAAATTTCTCGTAAACTTGATACTCACCTGTGACCGAGACACCTTGTTGGCGTTTTTCGGGAACAGTATAAACGTTTCCAAAAAATGGATTCACGGCGATATCCCAAGTTGGATATGTGAAGTGCGCCATCAGACCCAAGGATTGCCCGTATTGATTCAGTCCAACATCTGTTGCGGGGAAACGGTTGACGGCGGTGTGGTCGACGTTGCGGATGCCATAGGCTTTGTCCATTTGTCCCGCATACCACCATAAGTTATTGCTTTGCTTGATGCGTAGGTAGAATTCTTTGGCGTACATGGTCCATTTATCGATGGTCGTTTCCGGGATATCAAAATCCGCATAACTGGCCGTGGTGATCAATGCGAAATTCTGTTTTTTATCAAAGAAGAAATTCAAATTAAAATCGCGTTGCATGTTCACCCATTTGTCCACTTCGTTTGAACCATTGGGATTTTGTTGAAAGTAAAGACCGCGATATTTGATGCCGGGACGGAAAAACCACGGCATTTGCTGAGTGATCAAAAATCCAGAGGCATTACCGATTGCCTCCTCATCCATGCTTGCGGGATAAACACTGCGAGAGGTGATTTCGGTCGCAAACAGAGCACGACCATAATCGTTCAGAGCTCCACCACCCAGTCCGCTATAGTGGCAAGTGATGCAGGAGGAATATCCGTATCCGATAAAATCAGGATATGCCACGGCTTGTTTTGAAACTAGGAATGCGCCAATAAGAAATGGTATTTTTAATAGATGTCTCACAGTTAAACAGTCTATTGGGAACAAGCGGGGAAGCAACAAAAAAACTGTATTCTCACATTCACCGCGCCGATAAGTTAGGTATGAGAAGAATAGTGGGAATTACACACGGTCCTTGGGTGATTGTGCCAGCGGCATTTACATTGATGGTGATTCCAGTGATGGATTTTACCACGATGCACACAGGCTCTACCGTGCCCCTAGAAATTATCGGTTGGTTGGTGGTCTTTGCCGCCGGTATCAGTTTTTTGATTCGTCACAAATTTCTGTGGTTGGTGGGCCTGGTATTGTGTGCCTTATTTATCGCCATCAATCTGTCGCATCTGATCTTTTTTCAAGAGCCTCCCTTGGCCAACGAAGCTCTGGCCTTTAAGATCGTTAGCACCGTCGTTGTAGCGGGGATCGCGTGGTTGTATTTTGCCAGATCACCGGACTTGGACCGCCGCCAGCACTGGTTGGGACAAACAGCTCATCGTTTTTATGTCGGGATTCCGGTTGTTTTGGGGGGCAAGGATCAATGCAAAACCTTGGATTTGTCCTATACAGGGGCTCGTATAGCGGTGTCCCAAGCCCGAGATAAGTTTAAAGTCGGCCAAAGGGTTTCTATTGAGGTTCCTGATATTGATGCGATCCTCTGCCAGGCCAAGATTATTGCGGTTTCCCACAGTGAAATTCGGGTCCATTTCGTTGATACCTCGGACCGGGAGCAAGAGCTGATTCGTCAGTGGTTAAACAGTCAAAATTTGCAAAGTGTCTAAGCTTTCACTTCCTTGAGGGCTCCTTTTAGGGCATAAGAAATTCATCAAGATAGGAAACACCGTGAGCAAAGCTAAAGCTAAGAAAATCACTAAAATGGTTGCCGAAAAAAAGGCCTCCAAAAAGGCTCCTAAAAAAAATCTTCAAAAAGTCGTGGATTCTGAAGTTGAACACGTATTGAGCACCCGTGATATTTTGGACAATGTTCGTCCGACGCCGATGATCGATAATGGCCTCAGCAACGAAGAAAAAATCGAAAAGATCACGGAAAAATTCACCGAGATTCTGGAAGTTCTGGGCTTGGATTTAAATGATGACAGCTTGGCTGACACTCCTAAACGTGTTGCCAAGATGTATGTGAATGAAGTCTTCGGTGGGCTTGATCCGCATAAATTCCCAAAGATGACAGTGATCGACAACAAGATGAACTACGATCAAATGATCGTGGTGCAAAACATCGAATGCCTGTCTTTCTGTGAGCATCATTTGTTGCCAATCGATGGCTTCGCCACGGTAGCCTACATCCCTTACAAAAAAGTGATCGGCCTTTCTAAAATCAATCGCATCGTTCAATACTTTGCCCGCCGTCCTCAGGTTCAAGAACGCCTGACCAAGCAGATCGCGGATTGTTTGCAATATGTTTTGGATACGGACCACGTGGCCGTTCACATCAACGCCAAACACTACTGTGTGATGATGAGAGGTATCGAAGACACTCACAGCACGACGGCGACGTCTGATGTGCGGGGGCACTTTAAGACATTGCCTGAAACTCGCGAAGAGTTCTTACATCACTGCCGCTTGAAATAGCGAAGAAAGGGGAGCCTCAGCTCCCTTTTTTTATTTATTATAGGCTTCACTGACCCATTTCAAATAATCGATTAGAATCATTCGCTCTTTTTTGCTGAGAACCGCTCCGTTGAGAGGCATTCGAGCCATAGCGTTTTGATCATCATCGTCTTTTTTACGCAAATAATCGTCGATCAACTTAAAAGGATCGCCTGATTTTTTTTGTTCGTGGAGATACTTCGCTAACTCATATGGATTGCCAAATGGAATCTTAGGAGCATTGGCCATTTGCTCGGTGTCATGGCAAGCGATACATTTGCTTTTTGATAGGATCTCCCAACCTGGCGTCCAGTTTTTAGGCCTGTCTTCAGGAGTGAGGTGTCCTCCAGAAGTCGCGACCGGTTTATTGAGTTCTAAATCGGACTTTTTTTCCAAGTCGTCACATATTTCATTCGATTTGAAAAGACCATTGTGAATAGAGAAATACTTTTTAAATTGTTCATCAGCGTCGTAGGTAACATTGTCTGATGTGGAGTTGTAAGCTCTAGATACGATGCTGTCCCAGTCTCCTGAATCGCGTAAAATTTTGGCAATGAATTCATCTTTCTGAGAAATGATTCTGAGAAGCTGAATCCCCACACTCCTTGTAGTATTACCCAATCCGTTATTGGAAATTGCATTGCGGACAGGGCGGGGACCCACTTCTTTGTCTTCGGGTAAATCAACACGATCAATGAGTCCAGCTGAATCTAGTCGGAAGCCTACCGCAGTCGCGCCATAAGGAATGCCGAAGAGGTTTAAAATAGCTTGATGAGATTGTACGTCTTTTGCCCACTCATTAAATGTGCCAACCCATCTTTCATCTCGAGGAATTCGGGCTGTAGGTAAGATATGTGAGATCATTTTATTCATTTTCAAATCGTCAACTTCACACATGAGGCCTCTGGCCAGAGAGTATTTAAATGAGTTGAAGTTTGGGGATTGCGAAACTCTTTGAGCGATTGCCATGCCATTATTCAATGAACTGAGTAAAATCAACCGAGTATTTGGGCTGTTTTTGAATGTTTTAATTTGGTTATCGCAGTGGTAGGGATAGCAAAGATTGTCTTTTTGCCAGGGAAGTAATTTGTAACGGGGGTTTTTCAAACGATTGTTTAGAAATTGTCGGTATTCTGCAATATCTGGATAGTCTGGGGATTGTCCCTTATAGAATTTAGATGAATAACCAAGGTCATCGTCGTTACTTCCAAACACACCATTCCAGGTTCTGTATTCATCCCAAATCGGGCGAGGATTTGAATTATGGCAAAGAGTGCATTTTTTGGGATTCGCTTCGCTTAAGATTGGACGAGTTGAGCCATTAAATATCATTTCACGCAATTCATATTTCTTACTGATTTCATCGAAAGACATAATTTCAAGGGCGTTGTAGTTACGTTGCGAAGGATCACCATTGAATGTCAATATCAGCTTTCCAGTTTGGCCAAAAAGAATCACCCTTGGGTTGACGATGCTAGCCTCTTGAATACTCTTACTTTTATTTACCATTGTAAAACTGGAGATGAGAGCCTTGGGTAACAAAGGCAAAAGACCTTCAATAGAAGTGATTCCATTCGTATCGATAGTTTGAGTTAATTCTTTAAGGCCGAAGCTTTGATCGGCTCTGGCGATTGAATGGATCATTAATGTACCGACTATAGTGGCTATAAAGATTCTTTTTGCTCTCATGGCTGACCTTGCCCTTCATTTAGAATAGCAGTTTCCGAAATATAGCGATTCACCAGGGCGACAAAGCTGTCGTATGCGCCGGGTTCTTTGAGTTCTCGCAGCAAGTAGTCACCGTTAGCTTGGGCTCCGTGAGCTTGGCCCGCCTTATTAGCTAAGTACAAAGAGACCTCTTTGCCGTTCTTGATGTCTTTTCCGGTCGTGGCTTTCATGGGGTCTAAATCAAAATAAAAGTAAAGTCGCTCACGCAGTAAGAAAACATGTTCATCAGCTTGGATGAAACGAAAAGGACCTTCGAGGGGATCTCTGGGACGATAAGTATCAGCGACATATTGGAATCTGGCTAATGGATCAGGTTGGCGAACATAAAGGGAGGTTGCTGGCTCTGCTTCCATTTTGAATTCCCAGATATGTTTTTCTCCGTCTTTTTCCAGCAAATACCAAAAACGTGGAATTTTTTGACTGCCACCGGTGTCTTTTGTGCGGAAAGCGATATCAAGAATTTTGAAATCTTGAATCTCTGCCTCCAGACCGGGGCGAACTTTTTCATAAAAACGCTGAACTTCAGCAGAGGTTTCCGCAAGAGGCGTGACCCCGGCTTTTGCAGAAAAAGTATTTCCATCAGTTAGTGATGCAATAAGCTTTGCTTGGCGCTTTTTAAAATCGCGACGATCGGATGCTTCTTTGATGGCGGCAATGCAGTCTGGCTTATCCATTTTTTTACCAGCCACGCCATCAACATAGGCCTTGTACAAATCCTTCATTGAAACTTTGTATGGAGAAAGTTGATTGCCAACAGTATAGCGAAAGAAATCTCCGGCCAGGGGAGCATTGACGCCGGAATCATCAACGTCGATCACTGCGAATTTGCCGCTGCCATCTTTCATGGGAATATCGCCAAAGTTCACGATACTCATATCGCCGGCGACAATCCCGGTTGGTCGCATCAAGGAAGTTCTATTTACACTGAGCCAATTCCATAAGTGCGGAGCGTTTGCCCGGAAAGCCATGAACTGATCGTTAGGATACTTTCTCCAACTGCCGTCGATCTTGCCATCCAGGTTCAGGGGAGAGGACTCGGCAAAGATCGCTGAACACGTCAATGCCTGTCCAAAGGTCATTGCTGGCGCTATTAGGGCAAGGACTGTCAAAATGTTCTTCAATGGTCTATAGAGGGCCATTGATATATTGGATCTCATAGCATCCCTCCGGAGCTGTCTTTTATAAGATCAACTTTGGGACCAGGACACCTTTAGTTTACGACTTAAAGGTGTCCTGCCTTGCTCCTATTTACCCAAGACTATTTCGAGTGCTGAGTCTTTGGATAAAATGGCTTCCCGTAAATAGGCGTCGTGACTGGTTAGAATGAGACTTCCTTGAAAATCGAGCAGGGCTGTTTGTAAAGCCTCGCGGCTTGAGATCTCAAGATAATTTGTCGGTTCATCCAGTACCAACAAATTGCACTCGGATGTCAGCAGTAAGGCTAAATTTAGTTTCTGTCTTTCTCCGGGACTCAGTTGCTCCGTGGTTCGTTGCAAGGCTTCTCGAGGAAAGACAAAGGCACCCAGCAAATTGAAAATGCGCTGTTGCCGATTTTTCGAGAAATCTTCCAGGATCTGCCGAATTGGTTTTCCACCTTCAACTAAAGACGATGACTGTCGCAAGTATCCAAGTTTTAATTGGGGGGAAAGAGAAATTTTTCCGGAATGAGCCTGCAAGTTTCCACACAGAAGATCCAACAATGTCGTCTTTCCACAGCCGTTCGGGCCCGATAAAACAAGCTGTTCACCGGGGCGTACGGCGAAAGTAATATTGTCGATCACTGTGTTGTCTCCCCAAGAAAAACAGAGGTCCGCTACTTGAATTAAATAGCGCGAACGAATGTCTGACGTGGGGAGGGTTATTCTTTTTTTACCAGGCGTTGCCGGCTTATTTGCTTTTTCTCTTTCCAGGGTCTGCGAAATTCTGGTTTCAATCGCCTTGGCCTTTCGCATCAGGTTTGAGTCAATCTCGCAAGTCTTCACCTTGTAGGTGTCACGACTTAGTATGCGACCATTCTTAGCGCGCTTCCTTTCTGGGCGGAACTTGTTCAATTCTATCGCCCGGTTCTGTTTTGCTTCGAGGGCTTTTTCCAGTTTCTCGATTTTCTCTTTTTGAACCTCGTAGGCATGAAGCTTTTTTTCAAGCTCTTGCTCCAAGAAATTCTTGCAGTCGGAAAAACAACCAGGATAACAAAATAATTTGCGATCTTTGAGATTCCAGGTTTCGTTGATGACTTCATCCAGTATTTTTCGTTCGTGGCTGATAATAATGAACGGTACATCAATCGAATTTAAAAAGCGCCCAAGCCATTCTTGTCCTTCTTGGTCTAAATGGTTGGTGGGTTCATCCAGCAAAATCAGCTCGGGCTTTTGTAAAAGCAGTCGCAAGAGGCTGAACTTCTGTAATTCACCGCCACTCAATGAGGTCAGGGGGCGATCCAGTGCGATCTCAGCTAAGTGAAACTCCTCGAGATGTTTTTCAATGAGTGCGGCGTATTCATAGCCATTCTTTTCGAGAAAATATGAGAGCCGGTCGTCGTCTTGACGGGACCATGTGTTTTCTTCTGGGTTTTCAATTCGCAGTTTGGCTAGCCACAGTTCTTTGTCCATCCAAAGATATTCTTCGATGGTTCTGGCATCACTAGTGTCTAAGGGGTTTTGTTCATGCAAGATGATATGAAGATCCGGACGGCAAGTGATCCCGTTGCAAGCTCCGCTGGCTGCGCCAAGCAGAAGGTGAAACAACGTGGATTTCCCACAGCCATTATCTCCAATAAGTCCGATTCGACTTTGGGAGTGAATCGAGAATTGTAGGGATTCAAATAAGTTATGTTGAGTATTTTCGTATGAAAAGTTGAGGTCGAGGGCATGCGCTAAAGGCGTCATTCAGTTTCCTTTTGATGAGATGAAGTCGATGAGATGAATAGGAATGTGAAAGGGCCTGAATGAAAATTTTCATAGGAATCTCCTGTAAGAGTTATTTTAAATTTTGGGTATATTAAATAAGGATCCTCGTGGGAGGATCAGAGAGCATCATGTAGGGGATCCGGTTGGATCTTAGATATCAAAAATGAACATGCTCGCATTTTTGGCAGATTTTGAGTTTTTGTCAAATCAGATTTGATTTTTTTTGTTCGAGGGTGGGAAAAACAAAAGCCCCACTGGAAACAGCAAGGACTGTTTTTGGAAATGAGATTCTTTTGGAAATTGCT
>JBCNNR010000043.1:0-32281 GCA_039594295.1 Bdellovibrio sp. | reverse complement strand
TGATCACTTCAGCATCGATTTCCATCGCGCGAAGAGAAGCGGCTGTATCTGTTGTGAAGTAAGGGTTACCGGTACCAGCACCGAAGATCACCAGGCGGTTTTTCTCCAAATGGCGAATAGCTCTGCGGCGGATATAAGGCTCTGCGATTTCAGCCATTTCAATGGCCGTTTGAACACGTGTAGGAACACCAGCTTTTTCAAGTGCGTCTTGAAGAGCCAGGGCATTGATACAAGTCGCAAGCATACCCATATAGTCAGCACTTGCGCGATCCATGCCTTCAGCAGATGCGGCAACACCACGATAGATGTTACCGCCGCCGATGACGAGACCAATTTGAACGCCTGCTTTGTAAGCTTCTGCTACGTCTTGCGCGATCTGTGTGATCGTCGCAGTGTTGATACCAGTCCCTTGCTTTCCAGCAAGAGCTTCACCACTTAGTTTAAGCAAAATACGCTTATAAACAGGCGCTTTCAAATTAGTGTCCTTTCATTTGAGCTGCAACTTCAGCTGCGAAGTCGTTGGATTTCTTTTCGATACCAGCGCCCAATTCGAAGCGAACGAAACGTTTGATAGTTACGTCTGCGCCGATTTCTTTACCAACATTTTTCGCCAAATCAGAAACTTTCAAGTCCGGATTTTTAACGAAAGCTTGGTCCATCAAGCAGTTTTCAGCCAAGAATTTACGGATTTGACCTTCAACGATTTTTTCGATCATTTCTGGTTTTTTGCCTGATTCAAGGTTTTTAGCAGTTAGGATTTCTTTCTCTTTAGAAACAACATCCGCAGGGATTTGTTCAGAAGAGATCGCCATTGGGTTCATCGCAGCGATGTGCAATGCAACGTCTTGAGCGAAAGTTTTAAGTGCTGGGTTTGAAGCCGCTTCTGGTTTAGAAACTGCAACTTCAATCATCACACCGATTTTGCCTTCACCGTGCACATAAGTGTGAACCAATGTGTTTGCAGTAGAAGTGTACTTCTCTTGACGACGAAGAACGATTTTTTCACCGATAGTAGCAGTTGCTTCTGTGAAAAGGTCGCCCAATTTTTTAGAAGTGTCTTTAGAGAATGGTTGAGACAAAACATCGCCAGCTAGCTCAGTTTTGAACATGTGCTCAGCAACGTCAGCTGCCAAAGCTTTGAAACCGTCGTTACGAGCAACGAAGTCAGTTTCAGAGTTGATTTCCATAACAAGACCTGTGTTGCCGTTGATTTGTGCGAATACAGCACCTTCAGCAGCGATACGGTCAGCTTTTTTAGCTGCAGCGCCAAGACCTTTAACGCGCAACCATTCAACAGCAGCGTCGAAATCGCCAGAAGTCGCTTCAAGCGCCTTTTTGCAATCCATCATACCTGCGTTAGTTTTTTCTCTTAGCTCTTTAACAAGAGTAGCGGAAATAGACATTAGGAAGACTCCTTATAATAAGAACAGTAATAAAGATCTTTATCAAAAAATTCCCCGGTGAGACCGGGGAGGTATTTAGCCGGCTATTTGTAGCGAAGGAGATTCCGCCTTCGCTAAAGCTTCGGCGTGATGAATAATTTGTCGAAGAAAAGGGTGGACTTGCCACCCCTTGCTCAAATTATTCAGCAGATTCGTCTTTGTTTTCAAGCTCAGCTTGGATCTCAACTTCTTCTGCTGTACCAGCAGCAACAAGTTTACGACCTTTGTTGGCTTTAACAACCGCTGGACCAGCAGCTTTTTTAGGAGCTTCTTTAGCACCAGCTTTTGCAGGAGCGCGACGTTTAGGAGCTGCTTCTTCGCCTTTAGCTTCTTTAGCAACGTCAGATTGTTTGTCTGTCATTGTGCGAAGTTTTTGTTCCCAAGTTTTAGAACCTTCAAGGTAAGCATCTGCAACTAGGTTAGCGAACAATTTGATAGAACGGATCGCATCGTCGTTCCCTGGAATTGGGAAATCGATAGACTCTGGATCAGAGTTTGTATCAGCGATACCAACAACAGTCATACCCAAGCGTTTAGCTTCAGCAACTGCGATGTGTTCTTTAGGAAGGTCTACTACGAACATTACAGAAGGCATTTCTTTCATGTCGCGGATACCGTTCAAGAACTCAGACAAACGAAGGTATTCTTTTTCGATTTTTGCGCGTTCTTTTTTAGTAAGGTAGTTGAATTCGCCTTTTTCTTTCATAGCATCAACTTTGCGAAGACGATCGATAGAAGATTTGATCGTTTCGAAGTTAGTCATCATGCCGCCCAACCAACGTTTAGTAACGTAGTATTGACCGCATTTTGCTGCTGCTTCTTGAACAGGCTCGATAGCTTGTTTTTTAGTACCAACGAAGATCATACGACCACCGTTAGCAGCGATTTCTTTTACGTATTCAGCAGCTTTGTTAGCGCGAACAACAGTCTTTTGAAGGTCGATAATGTGAATACCGCCTCTAGCTGTGTATACGTAAGGTTTCATTTTTGGGTTCCAACGCTGTGTTTGGTGTCCGAAGTGAACTCCAGCGTCTAGCATTTCTTTCATGGTAACTTGTGCCATGGTAGTACGTCCTTTCTGGTTAATCCTCCTCTAGTGCAGAGCCAGCTTTTTTTGATTCGCCGGAAGACCCCTTTTTCAGTACTCGGGGACCAGTTAGTGCTCTAGAGTGTGTTATTGTTGGACTCACGGGATATCATAGCGTGGCACAGAAGAGCAAGGATCTTTTGCTCAGTCTGGTAGCATGTTTTTCAGAATGAAAATCGCTAAAAAGAAACGCCGCGGCATTTATGCGGCGGCGTTAATGAAATTCAAATCATATCAATAACTTACATTGTTGCTTCGGAGAACTCTTCAGTCGCCACTTCCGGAGTGGAAGTTTCTTCAACTTTAAAGCCCAAGGAGGCGACGATCATTTCTGCCTGTAAAAGAGCGCCCACGAGGTTCTTTTGCTCACTCAATGTGGCAGAGGCAACCCACAGATTTTCCAAGCTTGGAATCGTTTGGTTCGCGCTCAACTTCAAATCACCGTTGCCAGAGATGTAAGGGGAGACAAAGATTCTTTCGCTTTTCAGGTTATCCATAGCTTCAGGGTAGGCGCGCTTCACTTGGCGTTTGATCTTTTTCAAAGCCATACCCACGACTTCGCTGTCATCGGTTGCTTCCGACTCAATGAAAGTGATCCATTGGGACGCTTGGATCATGTTGCCATCCACTTCCACTGCTGGAAGGAAGCGACCTGCACAAGGACCAATTTCGTCTTGAGTTGTGCCGTTCAGGATGTGCATAGCTGTGGAGTCTGTCACCGCTTTCCCGTGGCAAATGTCGATGCACAACGCTGTCCAATACGCATTTTTGCTGAGCTTTGCACGAGCGCGAGCGGAGATGGCGTCTTCTGGCAACAAAAGCGCCAGGTCGCGAACTGTGCCAGCAAAAATAAAGTTTTGCGCATGGATGGTTTTAGAACCGTTCACAGTCACGGAAGTGACACGCTCGCCCTCTTGATGAAACTTGGTCACATAAGAGCGAGGCATGAAATCGCCGGAGAATTTTTCCATCAACAGTTGCGCCCATTGGTAAGGCTGCAACTGCAAATCAATGCGTTTGCTGGAAGTGAAGTATGCCAACTCTTCCCAGAATTCCGGTGGATTTTCACCGAAGCCCAAGAAAGTCTTAAATGTCCCGGAATCGTAAGTGACCGGTGCCTCGTCAGAAACATCTGCGATCACTTTTTGACCCAGGATATTTTCCAGGAAACCCAAAGCTTTTTCAGACAAAACTGAATCAGGAACAAAACGGATACCGTTATTGATCGGGCCAGTGGGGAAATTGATTTGTTTGTTGGCGCCAGCGGAAACTTCCAGGCCTTCCAATAAAACGACATTCTTAGTTTCGCGGCTAAGAGCTGCGGCGATGCTAAGACCTGTTAAACCACTACCGATAATTGCGTAATCATAAATATGAGCCATGCAAATACAATCCCCTACAAGACCGGGACTTTGCAAGAAGGAAGGCCATGAATTTTTAGCTAACGCATTTAATCAATGTGCGCAGGACGGCTCTCACAGCGGGTTTGAGCCAGGAGTGCTTATCGAGTAAGCATGCAATTGAAGGGGACGTTTTGTAATAGAAGTAAACGAATTTTCTGCCCACGAAGGATTCTTTGAGAACATCGTCGCGGAACATGCGTAACGTCTGAACCTCGAGGGCCATGGGGCCGAACGCCGAAGTTGCAATAAAACAGCGGGGTCTTTCTTTGTCAGCTAACTTCAAAAAGTTTTTAACAATGCCAGGATTCTTGGCGGAGCGAACAAAAGTTTCCGCTTTTTTTATAATGTCAGGATAAATCGGTGTGAACTGAATGAACATCGCCAATTGCTTGGCCGAGTTTTGCATGCGCTCATGATACTTGTCGTGAGTGTCATAGATGCGCATTAAATCCCAATAGACTGACGCCACCACGGTCAGCTCTGTATGGCGCGCACTTTCCTTAAAGGCCTCAGGGCGAAGCTTTTCACCTTTTTTAACCTCAAAAACGATATCTAAAATTTTTAGATACTTTTCATAGGCAATGGCAGCTTCCGCATACATTTTTTGGCCCATGGAATTGCGCGCTTGCTTAATCAATTGCACGCGACTTTTCCACAGTGCCAGGCGATGTTGTTCCCGGGCGCGTTCCTGCGCCATCAATACACCACCACTGCTTGTCGCCGCAGTTCTGCGTAAATCAGAAATACAACCCGCGCAAACTTCAGATGGCAAATTGGCTTCGCCAGCTTGAGCAAGCTTCGCCGATAGATCTGCTTCTATCGGGTGTAGTTCTGTTACTTGAATTCCGCAGCGCGGGCATTGAATCATATGACTATTTTAGAACTCAGATGTGCCTTAAAGCAAATTCATTGGATCGATGTCGACGACAATTTTTACTCCCGAAGGAACCCATTCCTGGTCCCCAAGGAGCTGGCGAGAGAAAGGATTCGTAATGGAGCCTTGTGACGATTTTATGAGGAGATGATATCGGAATTGTCCTCGTAACTTCGCAAGTGCGGCCTCAGCTGGACCAAGAATTTCAATCGATTTATATTTCTCAATCTGAGCCTTAAGGCTGTGTGCTCGTCTGGCTAAAAGTCGTGCTGTCTCTTCAACTTTGCCTAAATGAGTTCCTTGAATGCGGAAACTGACCAGGCGACCTACTGGAGGATAATTCAAAGCCGAACGCACATTGAGCTCGTTCGCAGCGAATCCTTCGAAGTCATGATGTTGAGCGAAAGTTAAACTGTCATGCTCGGTGTTGAATGTTTGAATGATAACCAAGCCGGGACTTTCTCCCTCTTTGACATGGCGACCACTGCGACCACTCATCTGAGTGATCAATTGAAAACTTCGTTCCGTCGCACGGAAATCGGGAAGATTAAAACCCACATCAGCCAGGACTAATCCGACAAGTTTCAATTTCGGAAAATCCAATCCTTTGGCAATCATTTGAGTGCCGACCAGAATATCGATTTCGCCACTTTCCATGCGCGCGATCAAATCTTCCAGGTCAGCACGACTTTGAATTTCATCGCGATCCGCGCGGGCAATGACTTTGCCCGGGAATAGGCGGGCTAAATCGGTTTCTAAAAGTTCTGTGCCCAGGCCGATGGCTTCAAGTTCGCCCTCTTTGCAGTCGGGGCATTTTTTCTTCATTTGCTCGTGATAATCACAGTAGTGACACACCAGATGCGAGCCCGCATGCAGAGTTAAAGAGATATCGCAATTTGGACATTCGCGAGTGTGGCCACAGGCAGGGCAGACCACCATTTGCGCAATACCACGACGATTTAAGAACAACGCACTTTGATCGCCGCGATCTAAAGTCTCGCGCATTCTTTCAAAAAGTTGTGGACTCATCCAATAAGGCAGGTGCGAATATTTTTCGACCAAAAGTTTTTGATGATCATCGTCGGCTTTGAGCTTTCTAAGATCGATCACTTCAACTTCAGGCAAGGCGCGACCCGCCACACGATTTTTCAAAGGATGCAGGAAGTATCTGCCTTCTTGTGCGTTTTTCCAGGTCTCCAAACTTGGAGTAGCTGAACCAAGCACAACAGGGCAGTTCATGATTTTTCCCATCATCACTGCGGCGTCGCGGCCGTTGTATTTTAGCTTTTCATCTTGCTTGTATGACGGCTCGTGCTCTTCGTCGACGATGATAAGCCCCAAATCAGGAACGGGGCAAAACAAGGCAGAGCGAGCGCCAATCAAAATAGATTTGCGACCCTCGACAATATCCCACCATTGATTCGTGCGTTCTCGATCTGTCAGCTGCGAGTGCAGTGCTGCGATTTTATCGCCGAAGCGACGAGCAAAACGCTGAATAAGCTGCGGCGTCAGAGAAATCTCGGGAACCAGCACCAGGCCGCGTTTTCCCTCTTTTAAAGCTTTATCCAAAAGGCGCAGGTAAACCTCAGTTTTACCTGAACCGGTCACACCAAAAAGCAGATGCGTAGAAAACCCCTGGTGAGAGGCGATGCCATCAATACTGGTTTTTTGTTCCGGCGTTAATTCGGGAAGCTTGTCGCTTTCAAGTTGCGGAATCACCGGTGCTCGTTTGCTTGCCCGTTGCTTTTCCGTTTTCTTCAGAGGAGGAAAAGCAGCTTGCACCACCTGCCCCACAGGATGCAGATAGTAATTACCCAGCCACTCCAACCACTTTACGAAAGCGTCTGGAAGGGGAGCATACTCCTCGTCGATTGAATCAATAGCTTTAACTTTAAATTCGGGAGTTTCAGTCGCAGGCCCCAGGACAAGGCCTTTGGTTTTTCTTTTTCCAAGGGGAACGTTGACCAGTTGGCCGCGAGTGAGGGGCTCAGCATAGCTGTATGTCAAAGCCTCTGGAAGGGGAGCATCAACTGCAACCTTCCAAAGAGGAGCATCACTCATCTAAACCTCGAATAGAACTCAATGATCGCTTCTTTAGCGGACAATTTTTCCAAGCCATCAAGCTTGGTATTGATATCCAAAGAAGTTGGCTGGAATTGCGATACCGCTGTTGCAGGACGGGCTGAAGCGCTGATCAAACGAATTGTGGCTGTGTTGTTGCCCCAGCGAACGGTGCGAGTGCGCGGGTAGTACAAACCTTTGGCGAACTGGTTATAGTTATCGGCCGTCATCTCCACCTGGCTTGGCAGGCGGATCTTACGAATAACGAATTGATCTTGTTCAATCCACAAACCTGGATTGTTATTTTTGTCGTCCTCAGGTGTTGGCGTGCCGAAAGCATAATTAACGACGCCACCAGAGCGAGAATAACGAACCCAAGATTCTGGTTCGTACTTTACGTCCTCGCCTTTCTTAGCAGTTATACGTTTTGAATAGGCGCCATGAGGAATAATTTTAAGTTGAGCCAGGCTGTTGGCAAAAATTTCGGGACTGCGGAAGTTCAAATATTTTTCCAGGAAGTCTTCAGGAGTTTTTTCGCTTTTTCTGCTGCCGTTAACCACCGTATAGCGCTGGCCGCCGGCATACAGGAATTGCATGCGAAAATTTCCTTGAAGTTCTTTGGTTCCAGTCACCGTCAGGCGCATCGTGCGATCATTATCGATCAACCAGGTTTCGCGCACATGAATAGTATCATCGCCATTGGCAAATTGAACTTCTTGTTCGATAGCGTAAATTCCGCTGCCCGCGTTGTCCGAAGTTTTTTGCAGGATCGTTCTGGTTGGCATGATAAAAGCTGAAGCCAAAACGGGGCTTAACATTCCAACAAAACTCGCGATCAATAATTTTCTCATATCGCCTCTACTTTAGGTTCTTTGCCAACTCAATGATGTACGCTTTTAAGTCCGCGCTCAGCTCTGGATTTTTCAGCGCCAGCTCGATGTTCGCTTGCAGATAACCAAGCTTATCACCAGCATCGTAGCGATCGGCAGTAAAAGTCATCGCATTAAGACCTTTTTGTTCGCAAAGGATCTTCATGCTGTCCGTTAATTGAATTTCGCCATTCAAAGAAGGTTTCGCATTCGACAAAAGGTCCATGATCGTGTTGTCGAAAACATAGCGACCCGGCAAAGCCCAGCGACTTTTCGTTTCAGTTGGTTTTGGTTTTTCCACCAAGGATGTGACTTTGAAAAAGCCCGGAGCTTTTTCTTCAACTTCCGCGATGCCGTATTTGGAAACATCTTTTTCAGATACTTTCATGATCGAGATCGTGGAAGTTTGAGTTTCCTCAAAAGACTTCACCAATTGTGACGTCACGTTTTCCTGACCATTGGCTTCCATTGTAATTTCATCACCCAATAAAACGGCGAATGGATCCTTGCCTACGATCGGAAGACCGCAAAGAACAGCATGGCCCAAACCCAATGCTTGTTTTTGACGGATACTGATGATGTTTGCCGAGTTACGAACTTTGGTGACTCTTTCCAGAAGTTTTTCTTTGCCGTCTTTATGAAGCTTGTCTTCAAGCTCATAGGACATATCAAAAAAGTCTTCGATGGCATGCTTTCCACGGCCGGCGATCAGGACGATATCTTCGATGCCTGCTTTAATGGCCTCTTCAACCACATAAAGAATAATTGGAGCATCTACGATAGTGAGCATTTCTTTCGGAACGGTCTTCGTTGCGGGAAGAAATCGGGTACCTAGACCTGCGGCTGGAATTATGGCTTTTTTTACTTTAGACATCCTCTTAAAATCGCAAACGTTTCATTCTAAGACAAGCTATAATGAAGCGTGCTGAAAATGGGGCCCAAATCTGTTTTTTACCAGAGAAGTTCCCTAGGTCGTGGTATCGTTTAAGAACGGGGGAATTTCCATGAAAATGCCAAACAAGCCAACAATGCTGAAGGCTGCTGGGGTTATTGCTGCCTCATTGGCTCTTGTTGTTTCTTTTCAGAACTGCGGAAAAGCGGGCTTTGACTCATCCCTTGACGACGTAGCTGATTACTCCAGCTTGGACGCGGCGCTCGTCTCAAAATACGGCTCACAAATGGCAGGAAAAATTTCCGCAATCCCTTTTGCCTTCGATGGTGGATTCGATCAAATTGCCTATAACTCTTGCGCAGAGTCGGGAACTCTGACGAGCAGTTCCGCGTATTATTCGATTCGCGCTGGTGCGTATCAAACAGCGGGAATTACAATCCCTGCGAGCTTCTATTCGTACATTGACGCAAACTTTACTCCGATTTATCCCGCAAACACCGTTTCTAAAGCGCAGTACGCCGAGTATTTGGGAGATTCTCCGACAAATATGAATGTAATGCCGACAATGGCGATCCGTGATCGTTCGAATTTAACGAGTGTCTATTCGGCGACTGGAACTTTGACTTTGAATACGGATGTGATTCCGATGGCCGACGTTTTGTCGTCGACTTACATTATGGATACTCTCTTAAACAACCGTGGTTCTTCAGTTCGCTATTTTCCGTTTTCAACGAATACACGTACTGTTGAAGCAAATTTGAAATTCAATTCTGACCAAAGTATCTCGCAAAGTTTGCGTGATATTTTGCAAGTGCAGGGTCAAATGACAATGACCTATCTGAACGATTCAACAAATATTGGAACAGTTGTTTCGGCCAGCACCTCCAATAAAGCTTTGGCTTATGGTCGTGGTTATCGTTTCTCTTTTGGTCAACCGGCCGGAGTTTCCAACGGGTTTGCTCCGTTAAATGTTTTGCAGGTGTTGCAAGAGGTTGATTTGAGCACCGGCAATGTGATTGCTAACTGGAACTGCAACCGCGTTTACAAAGTTTATTTGAATCGTGATATTGCTTCCTGCGCACCTCATACAGAAGCGCAAATCACCGCAAGTCCGGCTTTGCGTGCGGAGATCGACATTGTTCGCCGCCAATTCCGTGCGGATCAATGGGATGTAAATGTGACTCAAGGCTGCTTGGTGCCTAAGGCAACAGTACCATCATGCTATACAGAAAATTTGGTGAATGGTGTGGCTCAAGGTGTGGAATACAGCGCGGGCGCCGCTTGTTATAATCCGTTGATTGGATCTTCGCCAGCATCGTATCCGAACAGTTACATCCCGACAAAACGTTGCGCGAACTACGCAACGATCTGTACTAAGTTTTAATTTGAAGCCACCTGCGAGGCGAGCATCTGATGCATGTTTTGCGGATACGGTTTAATATATTTCAAAGGGTCGACCATTCGGCCCTTTATTTTTAGAGCAAAGTGCAAGTGCGCTCGCGTGCAATAGCCTGTGCAACCCACCTCAGCAATTTTATCACCAGCGTTTACCATCAAGCCTTCGCGAATTCTGCGATCGATTTTGTAAAGATGATTATAAGAGGATTCAATTCCATTGGCGTGACGAAGCACAATGAAATTACCAGCGGCGTGATTGTTCCCATAGCGAACTACAACACCTTTGCGAGCCGCCAGGACGGGATCGCCGATCGGAAGTTCAAAGTCGACACCCAAATGGGGAACTCTTTTACGGGTGATCGGATGCAGTCGATTGGGCTGAAAGGTACTGGCGATTTTGATATAGTTGACGGGGGAGTAAAAGGCGCGCTTTTCCTGTAAATCCTGATCGTTAAAGAACACGCCGCCATTTTTGGAGCGAACGAATTTTTTACGAACTACATCGCCATCAATCTCCAGCGAAGTTTGCAGAATTTCTCCATATTTTACGAACAAACCGTTCTCGTACTTCTTTTCAACGGTGAACCAGAAAGGAGCTCCACGGCGCAATTCTTTGGCGGATTTGATATCGAATACATAAGCGTCCGTAAAGCGTGTTGCGACCCAGTTGCTATTAACTTTTGGCAGAATGGAGCCCAGGATTGAACCGTGAACTTTTCCGTCTACTCTAAGCACGGTGGTTTTGAATTGCGGTTTATAGGGGGCTGCTTGAACCACGCCATTTTTTTTCAGGATGCGAAAGGCATCAGAGGTTTGAGAGTCAAAAACTCGCAACTCAACTTCATTTCTGTCCCGACGAAGCAAATACCGAGTATCCAAAGTCAAAAACAGACGACGCAGCCCAAGATCAGAAGCCAAAACTTTTTCGCGCTCGCGAGTCGAAAAGCCCTGTTGGCGCAAAATGCTAAGAAGGTTGTCTCCGGAACGAATTTGTTTGGCAGTAAAGTTGTTGGCGCCAGCATGAACTGATTGATAGTATGTGAGCACTAAAATGAACGTGCACACGATGCGTGCGAGGTATTGATTCATGCTCCATCCTTTGAGCTTTGTAAAAAAACTTTCTGTTTTTCTTCTGCTTTATGTTAGCTCGAACCAAGCAGTGGCCCAAGTTTATAATTCTTCGGCGTCAGTAGCGGCAGGAGGAACTGGACGTGCGGCTGTAGAGCCAGGCGACGCTAGTTTCCTGAATCCTGCAACCATGGCCCATCTAGGGGGACGTTTTCTTTTTACATCGTTTGCGGATAAAGAGTTCGCAGCTTTTTTGAGTGATAACACAAAAGACAGCACGGTGCCGGCTGCCGCTGCTTATGTGCAAAAGACGTCAATGACAAAAACTCTGGGAGAGCTCAATGAACACGATATTGGTCTCTCATTCGGTGAACGCTTTTTGGATAAATGGGCTGTCGGTCTGACAGGACACTATCTGGAGCAGTCGTTGGATAAATCCAGCTATAACACCGTCAGCGGGGATTTGGGCGTCCTCTACACGCCAATGCCAGATATGGGCCTGGGCTTAATCGTCTATAATGTATTTGGGGAAAACCAAAATGCCCCCGAGGAGCTTCGCCACAAAACCAAGGTGGGCGGAGGATTTAACTATGTTTATAAGGGAATGGCCCGCTTCCGGGTGGATGGGGATTCCGAGGGATACGCGGGTTTGGGCCTTGAAACCTTCATAAATCGCTTTATAGTCTTCCGATTCGGCTATTCTGACGATTTTGACGACCCAAGACCCTTGGTTTCCGCAGGAGCCGGATTTAGTGGTCCTCGCTTCCGTTTGAACTATGCCTATTTCGGAAATACACAAAAATCGTCAGATTATAGGCATTCGATTGACTTGATTATTCCGTTTTGATAGTTAACTCGTTCCGTCTAGCCTATCCCGGCTTTGATGGGATAATGGCGCACTTCGGCACGGCCGGAGTTTTAATAAATATTCCGGGGGTAAACCGTGGCTTCTAAAACTAAAAAAACTGAATACATTCGCGAAAAGAAAAAAACTACTAGCGGTAAAAAACGTAAAGCAGCAGTACGTACTAACGGTACTACTAAATCTGCAAAAGTTCTTTTCAAAGACTAATTAGCCTCAGTCTTAAAAAGTAAAAAAGCCTTTGGGTTCACCAAAGGCTTTTTGCGTTTGTACTGTTTGAGTATGGACTAGAGTTGTCCTACCGAAGTTCTTAGGCGGCCTTTCACTTCTTGCACGCCACCTTTCAAGTCCCAGCTAAACGGCATTTCCACCCAGCCTTCTTGGCCTGGATAGAATCTCCATTTTTTCAAAGCGGACAGCGTTTTCGCATCCAAACTTCTGAACCCCGTGGATTGCTTCATTCGGAAATTCACAGGGAATCCATCTTTGGTGATGTAAGCTTCGAAACTCACACGACCTTGATTGCCTTTAAGGCGTTCATCTTCACTGTATTGCGGGCGTGGATTACCAGGCATTTGTCGCAATTGATCTAAGCTTCTGACTCCCGCAGCGGCACCCGCAACTTCTTCGCCAGATTTTTCAAGACCATTATTTCCAGCACCGGCTCCTTGTCGTTCACCTTTGCCCGTGCCTTGACCGCCAGAGCCCTCGGCCTCTTTGGCGGCGTTGGCTGCGGCGATCGCAGCAGCACGTTTTTCAGCTTTCTCGCGAGCGGCAGCTTCTGCCGCAGCTTTTTCAGAAGCCAATGCCGAGGCAATTGCTTTGGCATTTTTGTGACGAAGATCTTTTTGCGATTCCGCCAATGCGGCTGCTTCCTGTTGGTTTTGATCTTCAACCGATTTCAATGAGCTTTCTTGATCCGCAGACAGGGCATCTGCCATCGCGTTTAGCTGTGACTCTTCAGCGGCAAGTTTGTTGGCGTGCTTGTTATCGATTTCGTCGAAATCCTGATTGAAGTCATCACCCAGTTTTGCTTCTGATTTGTGATTAGCAATTTCGCCTTCATCCAACTCTGGCGAGTTGATGTCATCAATTGACATCGGAACGGCGGCAAAGTTTGTTTTTGCCGGGGAGGCTTTTGCAGCTTTATGTGCCGAGGGTTTCGCCGCGGCAGCGACTTTTGCAGCCGCTTTTTTTGGAGCGGGCTTCTCAACAGCTGGTGGTGCAGCTTCGGGTGCGGCAACTACGGCAGCTTCCGCTGCCACCGGAGCGGGTTCAATAGGAGCAGCCGCTTCTTCAGCAACTGCTTTTGCCGGAAGTTTTTCTGGCAAAGCTTTCGTCACTTCTTTGTCGGGAAGTGGCGCGCCACCTTTAGTTGGTTCAACCGGAGCTCCCTTAGTGACATCGTGAACAACCGGCTCAGCCAAGTCGATCGTGATTGTTTCCGTTTTAACTTCGTTGACCAAAGGCACGCTGATCACCGCGACGGCAACCGCGGCGGCGAGATGCATTGCCACTGACATCGAGATAAAACGAGGAGATTTGTTGGCCTCTGGCGGGCGAGGAGCCGGGATTTTCAAGTCGGGAACAAAATCGAGTTTTGACGTGTTATACGAAAACAAATCGAGCTGATTCTCGGGGCTTAGTTGTTCGTTATCTTTATCGAAACTCATAAAATACTCCTCTGACTATAAGAGGAGCATTATCAATTCCCAGGCCAGCTTGTGGGGCCTCCTGTTTAAGTTGGAGGCCGAGGCCCGGGTAATTTTTACAGGACTGTTACTCTGGCAGTAACCCGTCTGGGGAGACACCGTTGTTGATAGCTGCGGCGATCTTCAAGTGCTCAGCATGGCCAACGATCTTCACCACCTCACTCATATCCAAAGGATCCGGGTTGGTGATTTTGGCTTTTTTCAGATCCAAGATTCTCTTGTATGAAGCCTCGAGTTGCGCTTGATCTAAAGTTCCCTGAGCGACAGCACCCAAAATCGCTTCTACCGCTTGCGGTGGTACGTCGAATTCATTGCAATACAAAAGCAGATCGCAACCAGCTTGTAGAGCTCTGACAGGAATTTCGTCCACGCCATAGTGTGCTGACATCGCCTTCATGCCCAAGTCATCGGTAATAACTAAACCGCGGTAGCGAAGTTCTTCTTTGATCATTTTCTTGACGAAAATTTCTGACAAAGTCACGGGCCAATCCGGATCAATCTTTGGAAATTTAATATGCGAAGTCATCACCATGTCGACGCGTGATTTGAAAGCTTTTTTGAAAGGAATTAATTCGCAGCTTTCAAGGCGTGCTTTATCCAAATTTTCAACTGGCAAATCTTCGTGACTGTCGACCAAAGTGTTTCCATGACCTGGAAAATGTTTTGCGCAAGTGATGACGTCCGCTTTGATATAACCGCGTACCAATGCTGACGCGTGTTTCGCAACGGATTCTGGATCAGAACTGATGGAACGATCACCAATAACTTTGTTGGCTTCGTTTGTGAAAACGTCCACTGAAGGTGCGAAATCCAAATTGATTCCGACAGCCTTTAATTCTTGTCCCATACGGTTTGCGAAGTGGAACGAAACTGTCGGAGCATCCAGGTCGCCCAGTTTACGAAGGGCTGGCCATATAGTGAACGGAGGTTTCAAACGATGAACACGTCCGCCTTCCATGTCAATGCCAATAAATAGGGGAGCCTTGTCAGCTTGCTTGTGACGAAGCGATTGAATCTCGGCACAAAGATCATGAACTTGTTTTGGTTCAGCAACGTTGCGACCAAAAAGGCAGATACCACCGATGTTGTTTTCGACGATGAATTTCTTTTCGTCGGCAGTCAAAGAGTGACCTTGAATACCGATAAACATGTGCTGTCCAATGATTTGATTGATTCCCATATTATTGACCTGATTCGTTTTCTGGTTGAGTGACCGGAGCTGCTGCCGCTGGAGCTTGAACGGGAGCATTGATTGTTGTCGTCGGTAAAGTTGCTGGCTTGGCTTTCTTGCCTTGGGCAACAACATTCTGCGTTCCTGCTGGCGCACCAGCAAAGAGTGTTTTCAAAATAGTCGCGCTATAAGACTGTCCATTTGTGGCTTCGGCAGCCGTGGCCACCAACTCAGTGGAAATGCCAGTACCCATTGCGTTGGTCGCAAGAACTTCGCCACGCTCATTCACATAACTTAAGAATTTGGCGTCCTTGAAGGTGTTTAAGATTTTGAAAACTTTGAAGTCATTGTAGGTTTGTTCTTTACCAACCAAGGCCTGACCTTTGGAGATGCTGGCATCTTCTTCGGCGATGGCTTGGTATTCGTATTTTGTTTCGGACCGTAGACCGTCTTTACTTTTAAGCATCAAGTAAACCAGAAATGTGGAAAGGAACGTTCCTTTGGGAATCTTTTTTTCGATCTTGGTGGCTTTTCCATTCGTGCTGACGATCGCGGTCATGGTGCCAGCTTTGAATTTGGCATCGACAGTTTTCGAGTCTTTGCCAGCCAGTGAAGTGTATTCATAGGAAATCGGTGCAAGCTCTGCATCCGCAATAGCTTTTAGGCTCTCCGTCGTTTCAGTAGGTCCTTTGCCGGTTTTGATAAAGTAAGTGGAGACGAATTGTTTCTTTTTATCATCAAATTCATAGCGGCTGACCACGTAGCCAATATGGCTGTCGTTGGCATTGATCTTTGAGTATCCCTCAAACAAAACCGCGGCGTTGGAAACCAACGGAGCAGTAAAAATAGAGAGGCCGATCAGAGCAGAGATATAGTTACGGACCATCGTCGAGATTCCCCTTAGTTATCATGGCTAAAAGTCTGTCATCTCACTATAGAACAAGTCAAAGTTTTCAAGGTCGAGTTATTGCCTCTGTGCAACTGATACGAGACAATGTTTTTTAACCACATGATGAAAATGCGAAACCACCTTATTCAAAAACTTAAAAACCCCCGAGGTCAGGTCGCGCTTTTCGTCGCATTGATTTTCCAAATCCTGTTTATCTTCTTTGCCATGGTCATCAACGTGGGCTTGTTGGTCCACCACAAAATTAACTTACAGAATTCCGTGGATCTTGCTGCATATTACGGCGCAATGAAGCAGGCCGAGAATATGAATGCGATTGCACACATCAATTATCAAATTCGTCAGAGTTGGAAATTACTAGCATGGCGTTATCGCATGGTCGGAACGGCAGGGGACTGGTCAGAACATCCACTGGATAAAGCTCCTGCAAATAATTTGCAAATTCGACCTGGTGGTGCCGATACCGATGATATCAATCCTGCGGCGAAAGACTTTTACGATGCTCCTTCATTTTGCGCGACATACGTTCCATTTAAACCAATGCCGAACGAAAATACCTGTAAAGATCTAAAAAATTTGAGCGGGGTTAAGATCTTCGATAAGACCCCGCCTATCGCTGGATTCCATAGCATCAACGTGGCCATGTCGAATATTTCTGACGTCTATCGCAGCAGTGCTTTTGAGCGTTGTCGTTATTTCGGAGCATTCAATTATCGTCTGCTGGCTCAATGGGTTGTTGCATATAACATTGACCAGGGTGATCGCATGTTGCTGATCTCCACGCTTTCTCGTTCCATGAGTAATGAAACCTCTGATTTTTATGACCTTGATGGCGAGAGTGTCAAAAAAGGCATCGAAACGACCTTGAAAAATAATTTAACGGCGGCCAACAAAGACAGCATTCAATCCTTTAAAGTATATAACTCCCTGGGGGCGGATGGATGTAACAATCCTGCTAAGGACGAGATGCCAGCTAAATGGTTAGTTCCGGTTCGCATTGCACCTGCTTTTAACTACATCGATACGGTATGTGATACTCAGGGCGGAAAAATCATCAATGTTCCTCGGGAGCTTGCGGCAAATCAAAATAACTGGCCTGAGGAAGTTAAAAAGAATCAAGGTCACGCATTATGGAAAGATATCAGCGAGCTTTCACAGTTTGTTGGTCTTCGTAATAATATTGAGGACCCTTATAACTACTCAATGGGTGTTGAAAAGAACCCGTGGTGCATGGCTTATGTGGGAGTTTCCGCAGTGACTCGCCCGAATATTCCGTTTTCACCATTGGGTGCGGTGGACTTGAAGGCCCGTGCCTTCTTTAAACCATTTGGTGGCAGAATGGGTCCTTGGTATGAATCTCAATGGCCAAGTGGTTCCGAGCGTTCTGCTGGTGGAGAGAAAATAGATAAAAATCTTCCACCCAGAATTTTTGATACCAGCAATATTGGTGAACCCAAAGATCCGACACGCGCTGGAAATTACAGTCGTTTTGTTGGCGATGAGTATGGTTTGAAAAGTAGAAATCTTTTATATCAATTTGGTAAAGCTATTTTTAAATTGGATCCAACCTGGAATCAAAGGTCAACGACTGATCCTGACCTTAAAGATACCGCGCCGAATTTCGGTCACTGGAATCAACTCCCGTTTGAATTTGCAAAGAAAAACAACGGTAATGGCGACATGCTGGCGTGGAGTGAAGAAGTCAAAGGTCCTTCGCGTTTCCGTGCTTTGGAGCTGATGGCGATTTTACCAGATCAGTTCGATATGGCTTATTACTCGATCGAACCGGATTTTTATCACAACTATTATAAACGCATTAAAGAAAAATTTATGCCGAAGGCAAACGCTGGTTTTGACAAAGCTATTCGCCCTGATATCGGCTACCACAAGGACTACAAACAAGGTGACGTGAACCTTGAAGAGTTCAGCGTTAAAGACCAATTCAAAGTTTTGCAAAGCAAAGAGATGCAAACGTTGGATTTTAATATTGATCAAAAGCTGACCTACATTTCCAAGGACTGGCGCAATGTTTTAACGGGTTGGGCGGATAATGGTTTAACGGATTATTCCCTTAATACCGAGCGCCTGGGCAAGTGCACAGTCGAGCCTAAATACGACGGTGAAACTCCTGTTCCACCGACTTCTGGCAATTGTATAGCGGGTGGGACTTCGGGATATTCCGTTAAAATGATTTCCTCGGATTATCTGAACTCTGAGCTGCAATTGGGTGGAGATAACTCCGGTAAGGCTAAAATCAAAAACTTGCCACCGTCTGATTTCTAGTTCCATTCGTCAATTCTCAAAATGAGACACTTAAGATTCTCTGACTTTTGTCCGAAAAGAGACAGGTAGGGGAATATCTATGAGAAATGCGATCAATCGCGTGTTTACTATTCTTTTTGCGATTACTTTTGCAAGTGGGAACACCTATGCAATGGACACTGTTCCTTCAAGTGACGCTAAAGTTATAAAATCCAAGCAGGCGGCCGGTACTGACGATACATCAGCGACACTTCCAACTGATAGTACGAAAGCTGCAGACATGAATGAAGCCACGGCAGGTGGTTTGGAAGCCGTCAGAAAGCAATTCGAAAAAAACTTTAACGAGCTTACGGGACTTAATGGGGCCTTCATTAAGGACGATCAATTCCCCAACGAAAAGAAAGCTTATAATGAGTATATTGGAAACTGGGATACTTGCGTAAAGGGTCAATCCGTAGCTGCTTATGCATGTCTCTCAAATCTAAGCCCCAATATTCAAGACGCCGTGGCGGCGATTAATGGTTTGGCAGCCGCTGCGGGTGCCTCTTCAGTAAGTGATTCTTGTAGTACATTTGGAAAAGCGATGGGCGTTGCACAGGCGGCACTCACGGCTTATACGGCTGCGTGTGGTGCGGCAAAAGGACATTGTGGTTGGTATTGCTCCAACACTAAAAATGCTGTCGCGGATATGAAAAAGGCTGTCGGCGCGTCGAATCCCATGTGTAGAAACCAACAGGATCCCAATTGTATAACACAGCTAAATCGCTATCGTGATTTGCAGGCGACTCTATTAAATCTGATTGGTAAAGAACTTGAAGTTAAAGATATTCAATCTGTCGCTGGTAAAACAGAAGTATGTACCAGCAAGTATCTTCAATTGGGTCTTTCTGCTGCGGCAGGAATCTACGGTGTCGTGAATGCCTTGAAACAAGGTAAAAGTTGTGACGAAGCAACTAACTCGGGTAAGACTGCCGACGCTGCGACGACGGCAGAAACCTGCTCAATTGCAGCCAATGCCAATATGCCAGAGTGTATTTGTTTAAAGAATCCAATGCTTGAAGGTTGTGGATCTATTGCTGCGAAATCTTCGATGAGTTCTTCGGGAAGTGGTTTGTCGGCGTTGTCGGCAACTCCTGCTTCGTCAAGTGGTGATGGATTGACTTCTGCGGATCTCGCAGTGGGTGGAACTCCGACAACGCCAACTCGTGATCCATCCAGCTCCTCAGGCCCAGGCGGGGTTGGAGCTCCGACTGGTGGTGGCGGTGCGAACCTTGGGGGCGGTAGTGGTGCTGGCAGTGGAGCCGGTGCTAGTGGCGACGATAAATCTGGTCACAAAGCTCTTGATACAAATATCTTCGCTGGCTCCGGTGGTGGCGGCGGAGGTGGCGGTGGCTGGGGTGGTGGTGATTCCTCCAGTGATAGATCAGGTCTACGTGGGTATTTGCCAGGTGGCGCGAAGGATCCAAGTAAACTCAGTGGTCAGCAACAAAATTGGACCAAAGAGGTGACTGGCCAGGGCGGAAAATCGAACTGGGAGAAAGTTCGAGACCGTTATCAAGACAACAAATCAAGTTTGATCAATAATTAGGAGACGACCATGACAGTATTTAAAACGATTACTAAATCGGTATGCAGTCTAAGTATCGCGTTGTCTCCGGCATATTCATATGCGGCAGAGTCAGGCGTTGAGAGCAATGGCTCAACGATGACAGCTGTTCCTGCGGTGAACAGTTCTGCTAAGGACAATGCGAGCAAGAATAAAGCGGCTGAAGCATTTAACTATGTAGCTAGTGCGACAGAGTTCGCGGTGGCAGCACAAAACTGGTCGCGATGCCCGGAAGATGGCAGTGCCTGTGCGGTTGCAGCTTTATATACTGCCATGGGAATTATGTCCATGAAGCAGGCTAAGGAGAACGGTAATAAAGCAGCGCAATCATACAATACGGCCGGTCTTACTGATGCCTATGGAACTGGAAATTATAACTCCGGAAGTGCCAGCAATGATCCGGATTATCAGTCAAACGCCGCCGTTGGTTCAAGCTATATGAAAAAAGCTGAAGCCGGTTTGGCAAGTTTGAAAGCGCAAGGTCTTGTTAATAGTTCTGCCACGAAAATCACAACACCCAATGGTACTTCATATAATGTGTCTGACTTGGGTTCAGCCTCAGGCATGGCGTCAGCGGGTATTCCACAAGGCGCAATTGATTCCGCTATGGCGACATCAAAACAGATTGAAAAGAAAGCTCTGGAGAAAGTTAAAATCGGTGCTCTGACGGCAGCTCAAGGTTACGACGAGAGCTCAGGTGGCGGTGGTTCTGGGCGATCACCAAGCAACGATAGTGGCAGTGGTGCATATCCAGGATACGCTGGCGCACGCGCGACAAGCCTGTTGGATAAAGATCCTTCTAAATTAGCCGCTGGAATGAGCAAGAACTATAACGGCGAACCCATCGGTGTTGCCGCCGATAGTATTTTTTTGATGATGACTCGTCGTTATAAAGTGAAAGAAAGCCAGGACTCTTTCTTTGGCGCAAGCGACATTGATTTAAAAAAATAACATCACAATAAAATCGTGTTGTTGGCGGTGGTACCGTCAGCAACATGGACACCGTCACCGATGATGACATTTTCTAAAGTACAATTCCTGCCAATGACCGTCCCCGAGCCTGCACAGACAAATCCCGAAAATTTAGATTCGTTGTTAATGATTGCCTCGGCGGAAAATTGTAGGTTTGCCTGATTGAATTTTTGAGTGATGACCTTCGAGGAAGAAAACTGGGAGAACGTTTTTTCCAGCGCCAGCTTTTCGTGTCCTTCCGCGCCCAACAGGGCGTTTACACAGTAATGAGAGGCCTCAAGAAGGTCCGTCGGATTTCCGGTTTCAAACCAAGTGCACTCAATGGGATAGACTTGCACTTTCTCTCCACCTTTTGCCGCGTTCATAACACCATCATAAAAGATGTGTGAAACTTCTTGCTGCGGAAGATAATTGAATATTTTTTCGGATAGAATCTGAACACCGATATAGTGCCACGCCTTCTCGCTGCCTTCGACCTTGGTTTTCCCGAAGCCTTTAATGGCATGGGCGGAATCCGCCCAGACTCCACCGAACTGAGTGCCCAGGCCGGGATGTGACATCACCAGGACTGTCGCCACAGCTCCCGAGGAGCGATGGTGTGCGAGGGCTTTTTTTAGAACTTCAGAGTCTTTTGGAAGGATAACCGTGTCAGCGTTCATCAAGATGAAATCACCGCCGTCTTTGAAATGATGGCGAACTCGGTTAAGGCCGCCGCCACTATCAAGAATTTTTCCTTGTTCATCTGAAAAGATAAGTTCTTTGGCTTGGTGATTTATCTTATTAAACAGAACGTGGATTTTTTCTGGCAAATGATAGGTATTCACCACAAGTTTGTTGATTTGTATTCCTTGCAGGAATCCCAAAGCGTGCGCTGCCAAAGGCAATGTCAAGAACGGTATAGCCGGCTTGGGAAGCTGAGTCGTATAAGGGCGAAGGCGAGTGCCTTCGCCAGCTGCAAGGACCATCACATTCATAGAGATTCGTACTTTCTTTCGAGAGCGCCAGAATCAATTAAGATATCCGCAAACACTTTGTACTCAGGGAACTCGTTAATCGCTTTCATAACACGACGTAAAGTTCCGGAAAGATACTTCAAGTAGCGACGATCTTCGCGTTGGTGGAAGAAGCTTGCGAAGCTACCACAGGCTTTAAAACAACGCTGAATGGACTGAAGCTCATACATGCGATCGAAGTGCTCGCGAGAGAAATCTTTTGGCAGGAACGGTTTGGATTGCTCCAAATAGTAATTAATCAGTTTTGCCGCCATCTCGTCACTCATATCGACATAGGAGTCGCGCATCAGGCTGACAAGGTCATACTGAATCGGCCCCAAGCGCGCGTCTTGGAAATCAATCACATGAACTTTGTCGAGCTTGATCATCACATTGCGGGAATGGTAATCGCGGTGGGCAATGCGTTTTGGTTCTGCATCCAGTCTTGAGCAGACATCCAAGAAAATATCAGAAATTTCTTTATTGGATTTTTCGTTGAATGGAAATTTCAAAACGCCGGCAAGTAGATTGTCTTTGCCATAGTTCATTTCCCAAAGAAACTTTTCGGTATCAAATTTCATTTTGAAAGCGGAACAGTTAGGATCGTAATCCAAAGTCGCTTTGTGATGAATCTTCACGACCTCATCGATTGTCAGTTTATACCACTCCATCGACGATTCGTGACTTTGGCTTTCCCAGAATTTTCTTTCCAACATCAAATCGCCCAGGTCTTCCTGAAGGATCAAGCCCTCGCTTGGAGACATCGCAACGATTTTGGGAACGTGAATGCCATTTTTAGCAAAATGATTCAGAACACTCATCAGTGGGTAGTTAGCCGGATCGAATGGTTCCCAGCGCATCAGAACCCAGGATTGATTGTCATGAACGACGCGATAGTAGCGACGGTTCGAAGCGTCTCCAGCCAGGGAAAACACTTTGAACGCGTCAGTGGATAATGAGCGGCTTAAGAAGGAATTTAGAAATTCATCGTGAGTGACCATAAGAAAAATTCTCACAGACACTCCATGTAAATTCAAGAACTTATGTCGATGCCGGATCTTTCATAAAGAACAATTCCAGGACTTCTTTGAGTCCTTGAGTTGTCAAGGGAGCACGGTCCACCTCAAAGCAATTCACCGATGCTTCATCAATGAGATTTGCTGCAAGACCCTCTGTTTTTGCCAGTTCTTCAAGATTCAATGAAGAGCTGGTGATGATCAGTGGTTCATCTGATGCATGTTCTTCGCCCAGATATTCCAGCAAAAGCTCTTGCTCAGCAGCGTTCAGAGTTTCGATGTTTTCGATGAAAATTGTCATTTCACCCATTTTCGCAATATCGAAGCTTGAGTGCAGTTGCCCCTTGATATCGTTGAAGGGAACAAAGGCCCAACGCCCGGTGAGCTCGTGAAGTTGCAAGGCGACTTTTTTATTTGTCGTTGCTGTTTGGCCTTCCAGATGAATCAGGTGAGACAACAACTCCTTGCATAGACCTTTGGCCAGGTCGGCTGACGTGTCTTCCAAAATTTCATCAATGCTTGGAAGTTTTTCGTCGCCAAAGACATGAAGATTTTCAGTTTCGAAATTAGCTTTGCTGATTTCAACCAAATTGGATTCTTTTTGCTCCAGGTACCACTTGTAAAGAGCCGGCTCTAAAACCATGCGGATAAGTTGCGTCACACCCTGGCGCTTTTCTGCATTTAAGTCATCAGCCCCTGGGACAATAGCAGTTCCCAACAGTGCTCCATTCACCTTGATCGGCACATGGAAGTCCGCCCCACGTAAATAAGTATCTTCGTGCGGTTGCACGGCTGACAAATCCATTAACTGACGGATTTGCAGGTCTTTACCATAGCGAGTCTCAACCAGATGCTTAAGACGAGATACAAATGAAGAATCCAAAGTTGTACTTTGCATATTACGAACACCCCTTAACAGAAAACCTAATATACAAGAACAATACCAAGTGTTCGGGGAGGTCTGAATTATCCATGAAAACGGGTATTTAGGCTCACTGTAGGGGAATGAAAAAGGGCCCTGAAGTTGCCTTCAGAGCCCTCTATTTTTAGATCAAACAGGTAAATAATTTAGGGTGCTTGCCGAATTAGGCGCGAGCGATCTTACGCTTATCCAAGCCGTATTTTTCGACTTTCATGATAAGACCCGCACGGCTGATACCCAATTCTTTAGCAAGTTTCGATTTGTTCCAACCTGTGCGGCGAAGACCCTCGCGGATCATTTCGCGCTCCAGATCTTCCAAAGCATCTTTCAACTTACCTTGCAAACGAGAACCTTGAACTTTGTTCTTCTCGCCAGCTTCCAAAATTTTTGGAGAAAGAAGTTCGCCCATCAATTTGGATTCTTCACCGGAAAGAACGCAAAGTCTTTCGATTTCATTTTGCAATTCACGAACGTTACCTGGCCATGGATAGTCGTACAACTTTTCAAGAGCACGCTTCGTCAATTGGTGTTTTACACCACCTTGAGCTTCATGGATTTTGTTCAAGAAGAAATCCGTTAGGAACGGAATGTCTTCTTTACGCTCACGCAAAGGCGGAACGCGGATGTTGATAACATTCAAACGATAGTACAAGTCTTCACGGAATGTACCTTGCTCAACCATTTCCTTAAGGTTTCTGTTCGTCGCCGCAACGATACGAACGTCAACTTTTCTGGATTCAGTTGCACCCACTGGCATGAAAGTGCCTTCTTGCAATACGCGAAGAAGCTTAACTTGCATTTGTGGAGAAGTATCACCGATCTCATCCAGGAAGAATGTTCCTTTGTCTGCCATTTCGAAAAGACCTTTTTTGTCTTTCAAAGCGCCAGTAAATGAACCTTTGATGTGACCGAACAATTCTGATTCCAATAAGTTGTCATTGAAAGCAGAGCAGTTTTGGATAACAAACGGTTTGTCTTTACGGTTGGAGTTATAGTGGATCGATTTAGCGATCAACTCTTTACCAGTACCGTTCTCACCTTGAACCAGAACTGTAGAATCTGCACCTTTGATTTTATCAAGCAAAGCGTACAAAGATTGCATTGGCTTGGATTTACCGATCATGTTGTCGTATTTAAATCTGTTACCAAGTTCTTTATTCAACTCTTTGATGCGATCTTCACGAGAAGAAATTTCAAGGTGAAGAGTCACGATCTCCTGAGCAACCAATTCACAAACTTCAGTGAAGTGAGTGCGTTCATGGTCGTCCATGAATTTCAATTTACCCAGGCATTTTTCAATCACTTCACCAGACATACCAAAAGCGGCCAAGCGCTCGCGGATTTCCGTCATACGAGAAGAGAAGTTTGCTTCGCGGAAGAAGCCCATCGCCACAACAGTACCTACACAATCATTTTCAATCATGATTGGGAAGACACCCACATCAAAACCAACCATGTCCCATTTGCGAAGGGAGAAGCGATTTTGAGAAGTGCGAAGATCATCAAGTGATTTAGTTACAAGTTCTGCGATGCTTGCCTGGCCGGCTTCTTTATTAACCAATGCAGCGATTGCTGGATTGTTGAAACCCGCTTTGCCGGAGTCATAGCCTCTCAGTGTCCCGCGTTCATCAGTGAATACAACATCGATATTCCACCAAGCGCTAAGGATATGTTTGAGTTTTTTAATAACATGTATATGTTCAAACTCATCCCAATTAATCATTTCAAACTCCCTTTCAATTTTCTGTAACTTTCAAACTGTCGATATTTTTATCGTCAAGAAACTAGACGGACTTGAGGGTTGTGTCGAAAGATCATGCAAACCCAGTCGTTGGTCCAGGTGAGATACCGTTTCAATTTCAGATGGAAGATGAATATCTTCGTGATTTCCAGTGTTTAATTGTTGGCTCAAATTGAAACGAAAATATGATGTGATATCGTTAATCATTATGAAATGCCTAATTCTTGTTACTTTAATTTTTTTATCGTCGTCTTTTGGATTCGCCAACTCGGATAAATGTCAGCCGTTTGATGAGAAAGTTCTTCAGCAGCGAAGCTTTGTGACTCGTTGCTTTGCGACTAATTTCTATTCGAAAAGTTTAAAAAAGAGTGTCGATTATAATGTGATTGTTCCCCCTGGTTATGTCCAAGATGGCTCGTCCGTTTATCCTTATGCGATTTTCTTACACGGAAGAGGTGGTGACAGAGACTCCTTAATCTATTCAGGTGGCTTGGAAGCATACGACAAAGTGGTGCGTGATGGCGGCAGAGCCTTTTTGATCTTTGCTCCGAATGGGCAAAGCCATTATTGGATGAATGGTGCCATTTCCAAAGTGAAAATGGCGGATATGGTAACCAAAGATTTAGTCACTCATATTGAATCTAAATATCCGGTGATTAAGAAGGAACCATGTGATCGGGCCTTGTTTGGAATCTCTATGGGCGGCAATGGAGCTTTGCAGTTGGGTTTAAGTAATCCTGATTTGGTCTGCACCGTTTATTCGATGAGCCCGGTGTTTCGCACACCTGCAGAGATCTGGACGCCAAATAGCAACAGCAATCAACCTAAGGAAGACTACTATTCCTATGGTGTTGGGAAGGATTTTGAAAAGCGCAGCGCTCGTCACATTTGCGAGAAGTTAAAAAAACCAGGCAGTGACCGCTGTTTACCATTTAAACACTTTCGCTTGGAAATTGGTTCGTCTGATCCGTTCTTAGTCGATACTCCAGATACAAAGAAATTTATCGAGGAACTTAAAAAAGCACATCCCGAGTTTGAAATTGGAATTAAAGATTGTGATCAAAAAGAAATTTGCGACAAGAACAAAGACTGCAACTCCCATGCGGCTCCCTATTGGACTTGTCGTATGCCGCATGTGATGAAATGGTTATCGCAACAATTTAAGTAGATCGATTTAGTTGTGCTGCAAACTGTGAAAGTTATGGTACTCGCCTTGTAGAGACAACAAGCTTGCGTGAGTGCCAACTTCAACGATTTGACCCGCTTTCATGACCACGATCTTGTCAGCCTTTTGAATCGTTGAAAGACGATGAGCAATAACCAGAGCGGTGCGGCCTTCCATCAAGTGATCAATACCTTTTTGAACTTCGATTTCACTTGCTGTATCCAGAGCGCTTGTCGCTTCATCCAAAATCAGTACCGGCGCATCCTTGAACATCGCACGAGCAATACTCACGCGCTGTTTTTCGCCCCCGGACAGTAAGTTTCCACGGTCGCCGACGCGGCTTTGATAGCCTTGAGGCATCTTCATGATAAAGTCGTGAGCATTGGCAAGTTTCGCCATTTTCTGAACGTCTTCGCGATTGCGTTCATAATCGCCAGCCCAAATGTTTTTCTCGATCGTATCGCTGAATAGGAATACATCTTGAGTTACCAGAGCCACATTGCGACGAAGATCTTTAAGACCAAGATCTTTGATGTTAACTCCATCAATTAAAATTTCGCCCGAAGTCGCGTCAAAGAATCTTTCCAGCAGATTTACGATGGTGGATTTACCACTGCCGCTAGCACCTACTAAAGCCACAACCTCACCGCGATTGATCTCCAGATTAACGTTTTTAAGAATCATTTCTTTGCCATAAGCGAAGCTAACGTTCTTATAGACGATCTTTTTCCAGTCTTTAGGAAAAGGAATTGGGTTGGCAGTTTGTGGAACCTCGGAAGGATTGTCGATGATTTCGAAAATACGACGAACCGAAATAATAACTTCCTGGATGCGGACGTAGGCCTCTTGGATTTTCTTGATCGGTGCATTGATCATTAACAATGAAGCGATGAACCCGATAATATTACCGGCGGTGCCGCGGCCGGCGGCAATTTCATAGCTGTTGTAGATCAGGATTAATGGAATGATTGCCGTCGCAATAAACTCTGTCGCCGGGCCCGAGGCCTCTTGGCGTTTGAAGACTGTTTTGCGTGTGGCAAGGTAGACGGAGCTTTGGTCTTCCAGCTTTTTCGCCATATCCTGTTCAAGATTGAAGGATTGGATGATGCGAACGCCGTCCAAACTTTCTTTGATCGTGGAAGTCATGTACTCCAGCGCTTCGCGTTCGCGTGGAATATATTTACGCATACTGCGGGCGATGGACTTCAAGATGATACCAATAACGGGAGCAATGATCAGAACGGCTAGAGTCAGTTTCCAATCGATGATAATCAAATTGATGATCAAACCGATGAGCAGCAATGGATAAAGGAAAATATCGGCGATAACTCGTAGGCCATCTTGAATAGTTTTGATGTCATTCAAGATGCGGCTGATCAGTCCGCCAGAACCTGCCGCGTAGTTATTATGAAATGACAAATTCAAACGCATGAACTTGTACTGCAGCTTTTCGCGGATGCGAGACACCACGGCTTCAGAAATATAATTCATGTTGTAGATATGATAGTAACGGGAAACTGCTTGAATCAAACCCAGGCCAATAACGATGGGGACCTGTTTCATCAGTTCTTGTTGATTATTGGCGGAAAGAGCATCGAAAAGAACTTTAGTCAGCAAAGCTACGCGCGCCGTCGCCAAGGCATTCAAAATCCCTGTGATGGCAACCACAGTCATGCGGCTTTTATGAGGTTTAATTTCGGCAAGTAACTTTTTAATTTCAGGTAGCATTCTACTTCCGTCTCGCGGGTATTATGCATTCCCGTCGATATAGCGTTTTAAATATTGGCCTGTCAGACTCTTTTTGGCCTTCATGATGTCATCAGGGGACCCTTGGGCAACAATATTACCGCCTTTTTTACCCGCTTCAGGGCCGAGGTCAATAACATAATCAGAGCCGCGGATCACATCCAAATTATGCTCTACAACAACGACGCTGCCACCTGTTTCAATGAGTTTATTGAGGACTTTCATCAGCAAATCGACTTCACGGAAATGGAGACCTGTTGTCGGTTCATCTAAAATGTACAGGGTGGCCTTTTGTTGGACCTGAGAGAGCTCTTTAGCGATCTTAAGACGTTGCGATTCACCACCGCTCAGGGAGTTTGCCGGTTGCCCTAGTTGCAGGTAATCCAGGCCCACTTCTTTCAATACGGAAAGTGGCTTACGGATATTCGGATGAGCCACAAAAAAGTTCATCGCTTCAGAGACGGTCATTCCCAAAATCTCAGAAACGTTTTTATTTTTGTACTGAATTTCCAAAATTTCATCGCGGTACTTTTTACCGTCGCAAACGTCGCAAGGGATAACGACGTTATCCATAAACATCATATCGATTTCTTCAAAGCCTGTTCCCTTGCAAGCAGGGCAACGACCACCATCCACATTCAAGCTGAATGTGCCTGGAGTGTAACCACGGGCTTGCGCTTCGGGAGTGCTTGCCATGATTGTGCGAATCGCATCAAATGCTTTCAAATAAGTGATCGGCGAGCTGCGCGCCGATTTACCAATCGGCGACTGATCGATCAAAAGAACATTCTTGATATGATCAACGCCTTCAATTCCGCCGTATTCTTGAGCCGGAAGATACTCGATGTCTAATGCCCGCGCCAAAGCCGGGTATAGTGTCTTAGAAATCAAAGTCGACTTTCCAGAACCACTGACACCTGTCACTGTCACCAGACGATTGAGCGGGAATACCACATCCAGATTTTTCAGGTTATGGCCTTTCGCTCCCTTAAGTTCGATCTTCACTTTGTAAGTGTCGATGTCCACAGGACGAAGAGTGCGCAAATTTGCAGAGTGTTTATTATCGAGCAAATAGGGAACGGTATTGGATTTGTCGTAATTATAGAAATCTTTCGTGGCGCCGGAGTAGACGACTTCTCCACCAAGATATCCAGATCCGGGACCCATTTCGATAATATTTTCGCTGGCCTTAATCACATCGTGATCATGTTCTACGATGACCAGAGTGTTGCCGAGATCCTTAAGGTCTTTGAGGATCGAAATCAGTCGATCATTGTCGCGTGGATGTAAGCCAACTGTTGGTTCGTCCAATACATAAAGAGCTTGAGACAGCCCCATGCCCAATTGGTTCGCCAGGATCAAGCGCTGATATTCGCCACCGGATAAAGTTCTGGTTTCACGATTCAGCGATAGGTAATGAACTCCCACGCGCATTAAGAATTCCAGACGGGACCGAATCTGCTTCAAAATTTCGCCAGCCACATCCAACTGATGAGGCGAAAGTTCAATTTTCTGGAAGAAGGCGTTCAAGTCTTCGATAATCATCGAAGAAAGTTCATTGATGTTCGCGCTTCCGACTAAAACATGATTTGCTTCTTCGCGCAGACGAGCCCCTTTACAAGAAGGGCATAGGAAGGGACTGCGGAAGCGTGCAATAAACACGCGAACATGCATTTTGTATTTAATTTGATCCAGGTACTCGAACAAGCCGCGAACACCAAAGAAATCATCATTCCCATTCCAGATCACATCACGGTGAGCTTTAGGCAGATCCTGCCACGGAGTGTGAATGTCGATTTTCGCCTTCTTACAGTAAGCCAGAAGCTGCTTTTTCTCATGAGCGGCACTTGGCATCCAGAAAGGACTTAAAGCACCTTGTGCTAAACTCATTGCAGGGTTTGGAACTACTTTGGCTTCGTCGACGTCCAAAATATTTCCAAAACCTTTACAAGTTGGGCAGGCACCAATCGGTGAATTGAAACTGAACAAACGCGAAGTCAATGGCGGGGGCGTGTAACCGCAAATAGGACAAGAAGATTCTTCGCTGACTTGCAGACGTTGGCCTTCCGTTGTCAGGATCGTCGCTTTCCGAGAAATCAAATTCGAATTGTACTTGATGCTCGCTTCATAAGCTTGAGTCATTGAATCGGCGATACGACCCCGCTCATCTTCGTTGAAGCTCATGCGATCAATCACTAGATAGAAAGTCTCTTTTGGTAGACCTTTCTTGATTGCGGCCGGATCACCGATCTCGACCACGGTTCCCATTTCTTCGTTAGTCAAACCAGAAGGATTCACTGGGATGCTGAGAACTTCTTCGACGGTTTTTTTCACAGCACTTTTGGTTTTAGTCTTTTTAACTGTCGCTTTTTTAATCGCAACTGGTTTCACCGAAGGTTGAACTTTGGGAATATAAATACGCAAGTAACCATCCTGCAAAAGCAAGGAGTGAAGTTTCTTGGCTTGGGCCACGCGACCGTTTTCAGAAATCTCCACCAGAATGTATCCACGTTTGCCAGTGAATTCTTTGATCACTTTTGACGTGGCTTCGGTGACGCTTTCTTTTTCAGTCGGGCAGTGATGGGTCGGGCAATAAGACTTACCGATTTTTTCATAGAGCAAACGCAGATAATCGATAATCTCGGTCGTTGTTCCCACCGTGGAGCGGGAACTTTTAACGGTATTTTTCTGTTCGATGGAAATTGCCGGAGGAATATTGCTGATGCCTTCAATGTCAGGCTTCGGTGCTTTGTTCAGGAACTGGCGAGCATAGTTTGACATGCTCTCGATGAATCGCCGTTGGCCTTCAGCAAACAGGGTCTCAAATGCCAGAGAGGATTTCCCTGAACCACTCGGGCCGCAGATCACAGTCATTTTACCTACTGGGACCTTGACCTCGATGTTCTTAAGATTGTTCTGTTTCACACCCCAGAGGTGGATATCCTTCACTCAGATAAATCCTGTTTGTAAAAGTCTGTTGCTTCTTCTTGCTTGCTGGAAGCAGCAGTTGGTTCAGTTCCTTCAACGAAGGCCTGGCGCAGAATATTCTTAGTCGATGCATTTGCAAGTTTGCCAGTTTCGCTGTCAATGTTCGCAAACACAATACCATCTGGTACTGGGAAAGTCACTTGAGGAAGTCCTTCATGGGCTGCTTTCATGTAATCTACCCAGATTGGCAATGCGGAGCGGCCACCAACCTCGCCTTTACCCAGACTTTTCTCTTTGTCAAAACCCACCCACACACCAGTGGCAATCTGTGGAGTGTAGCCAATAAACCACGCATCATAGTAATTGTTCGTCGTACCTGTTTTACCTGCTACTTCACGACCCAAAGCACGGGCGCGAGCTCCAGTCCCATTTTTATCTTCGACAACACCGCGAAGAAGAGAAGTCATCACGAAGGCTGTCGTTGGTTTAATAAGTTGTTCAGGATCCTGGAAGAATAGATTTTCGGCCAAAGCCGCTTTCTTAGGATCTTTCTTTTTGAATTCTTCCAATTTCGCTGGATCAGCCGCTAATTGCAGATATTCTTTGCGGCGATTTTCGAAATCATCGTCATACGGCTTTAGTTCTTTTTCAAAGCGCGCATCCAAAGAAACATTTTCCAAAATAGTTTTGCCATCTGCATCTGTGACCTTGTGAATCAGCATCGGACGAGTGCGCTTGCCCAGGCGTCCTAATTCAGAAAACGCTTTTGTCATCTCATACAATGTCACGCTGGATGAGCCCAACACCAACGTAAAGTCAGGGTTCAGAGGACTGAACAGACCCAAACGGTGAGAGTATTCAATTGCCCAAGGAACGCCCACATCCTCGATCACTTTGACTGCCGGAATATTCAATGATTGAGACAAGGCATTTCTAACGATGATATCACCGCCGAAACTTTTCGAGTGATTCGCAGGTTTCCAGGCTTTGGATTCTTTGGCATCACCTTGACCTTCTTCATCACCTGCAGCGCCTTCAAATACCAGCGGAGCATCCATGATAGGAGTTGCTGGGTTGTAGCCTTTATCAAGAGCCGAAGCATAAACGATCGACTTAAATGAAGATCCAGTTTGACGAGGAGCTTGTATCGCATGGTTGAACTCACTTTTCGCAAAGCTTGTCCCG
>JBCNNR010000042.1:0-32404 GCA_039594295.1 Bdellovibrio sp. | reverse complement strand
CTATATACTTCAGAAATCAAAGCATCACGAGGAATGGCGACGACTTTGTTGTTAATTTTGATCTTATCTTTTTCGATTTCTGCAAAGTCGATAGTGAAACTATCTGCTCCCTTACCCACGGTGATGATGCTCGTTCCGTCTGTCCACGTTGCCATGGGAAGACGCTCTTGCAATAAAGAGTAACCTTTAAGATTCGCGATCAAAGATTTCTTTTGCTCAGTCGACAATCGGGAGGTTTCCGCAAAATTGGAAAATGTCTGACCTTGATAAGCCGCAAAGAAAACCTGCTCAGTCACAACCACAGGAATACTCTCCGCCGCCTTCACCGCGCCTGCAAAAAATAGAACGCAAGCCGCTGCTCCAAGAACCCGGAACGATCCGCAAATAGACATACATGTCCCCTTATATATCTATGATAGCGAAAACTGGGTTGCATAAGAAATAAACAGAACGAGCTAGACCTTTTCCCTGGACCAAACTCCATTTACAAATGGAAACACCCTATCTCAAATTGAGACGTCGAAAGTCCATCGATGTGGTGACCTCTTTCGCTCACTGAGGTTTGTTTTCTCTTGAAAGCCACCATATGCCTCATTAGCTGGCACATCTATTGAAATAACCTCATATATATTAATGGAGGTTCTAATGAAAAAGGTAATTACGGCGATAGCCCTCACTTTGGCATTCCCCCTTCACTCGATGGCCCTGAACAACAACATCGCGAATTTTGTAACCCCTAACGATATTTGTATGGATATGAAGGCCGCCTCCAAAGATCTCTATAAGTGGAGAGACTCATTTGAAAAATACATAGACTCTTATGATTCAAAATCAGAACAGGATCGCTTCAACACGAACCAAGCAGCGATCAAAAAGTTCATGACACTTTCAAATTATTTCTCCGATGCCTCGGGAATAAAGAAAGACTCATTCAGAGAAGCTAAAGAAGTCCTGGGTTATGTGGAATACAACATCTACTCCCGCGACGAATTGAATCTGCGCATGAAAAAAGCCCTGCTTCGTCTGGATAAATCCATTGATGCTTCAATTTCATTGGCACAAACTGCCAACAAAGATTGTGATTTGGGCCCGGTAAAAATCAATATGATGACGGCGCCATCCGCTAGTGCAACTTCAAGTTCAAGTGCTACAAAGGGCGTGAAGGACTAACTTAAGCCGTGCAGGTTTTAAGAACCATGTTCTCAAGCCAGATATGGCTTGAGAGTGGTGAAGATTTTAGAGCTTTGTCAGTTTCAGATAAAACGACCATAGTTTGCTCAAGCTTTTTAGCAGTCCACAGGCGAGCTTGCTCGCTGTAGTTTTCCAGGAAATACGGAGGCACCTGGGCATAATGAGCAAGCTTTGCTCCATGCAGGCCTTCTTCCATCCCTTTTTTTACTGCCAACAAAATACGAATATGCCGCGCTACCAATGAGATAATACCGATTTCGTTTTGTCCCTGATCCAAAAGATGAACCAGATACTCCAAAGCTTTCACACGGTCATTCAACCCCACCGCTTTGGTGAAATCGAAAACGCTTTCTTCTTTGGAACGAGACACGACTTGCGCGACATCCTGCACTTCGATACGACGAGCGCCTTCGACGAACTCCCCCAGCTTTTTCAACTCGGCTTCGATTTCCGTCAGATGGTGCCCGACCAATTTGTGCAACAAATGAATCGCGTCGTTGGAAATTTTCAAACCCAATGTTTCAGCGATATAGTTAATCCACGAAGGCACTTGATTTTCATATGGCTTTTTGAACTCAACACATTCGGCTTTGTCCAAAAGTTGGCGGATTTGTTTTTTACGCTTATCCACGCGCGAGGCCAAGATCACAAAGCAGGTGCTGTCCACTGGTTCCTCGATCAAGGACTCCAATTGACCCCATTCTTTATCAGTTAGTTCTTGGGCTTCTTTCAAAATCACCAAACGACGAGGTGCCATCATCGGCAAAGTTTCAACTGCATCACGAACTTGCACGATGTCAGCATCACTTGCGTAAAACAGGCTGTAGTTAAAATCGATCGCGCCTTCAGTCAAAACAGCATATTTGAAACGCTCGACACTTTGATTCAACAAATAAGGCTCTTCCCCGAAAAGGAAGTACATTGGCGCAAGGTTGCCCTTTTCCAGGTCCTTATAGAATTTTTGTGAATCGATTAATGCCATGCTTTATTCTTAAAAATTTTCTGTAATACGATCGTGAGCTTCCAGCATTAGATCGTTCGCCATAAGGTCAATGTTTTGCCTTCGGGCCGATAGATTGTAAAGAGGATCCACGGAGTTTACGCCAGCCAGCGTTACCTGAGGTGCTGCATAAGTACGCTCACCCGTGAAGCTGCCCGCCCACAATTGCGTGCCGTCAGCTTGTCTGACGACTTTGACAGTTACTGTCAGAAGAATACGATACTCTGATGCGATAACTGTTCCGTTAGGCAAATAAGTGGAAGAGTCACCGGCGATTCGCTTTGCGCCCGGCAAATAGTTAACTGTATCAATCGTTCCCATCACAGCCACTTCGGAAAGTGAGTTGTCCACAACGCGGGCCACTCGGGAACGTTGAAATTCGTGAATCAAAGCATTCGTGAACGCCACCTCAAGCCCTGGTTCTTGAGTTTTATTTTTAAAAACCGGAACAGAGATTTGCTTGTACCCGCCTGGAATTGTTCGACTGGCCACGCCTAATTGATAAGCACAACCGGAAAGAAGCTGTAGGCAAAGAAGAGCGAGAATCAGAATGCTGCGAGAGCCTTTAAATATTGCGTCCACCGACCCAGTTGAGTATAAATTAAGGAAGAGATCAAGGAAGAAAAATGACTACTTTCAATGATGAATACAGCTTGTTGGCACCGGGTCCCGTAAACCTTCATCCTGAGGTGCGTAAAGCCTTGGCATTGCCAATGATTCATCATCGCACACCTGAATTTGATGTGATCTTGAAGCGTGTTTTGGAAGGCATTCGCAGTGTTTTCCAAACCAAGGAAGATGTTTATCTTTTAAGCTGCACCGGATCCGGTGGAATGGAAGCACTGCTCGTCAATGTGATCTCTCCCGGTGATAAAGTTTTGGCGATTGTTTCTGGAAAATTTGGTGAACGCTGGGCGGAGATGGCAAAAACCTTCGGTGCTGAAGTTTCGATCATCAATGTTCCTTGGGGTGAAGCTGTAAAACCCGATGCCGTTGACTCTCACTTAAAAAACTTCCCGGAAACTCGAGCAGTCTTGTGCCAAGCCTGCGAAACTTCAACGGCGGTCGCTCACCCGATTAAAGAAATTTCTGAAGTCGTTTCCAAATATTCAAATACTTTGTTTTTAGTCGATGCAATCACCGCTTTGGGGGCTTACCCCCTGCCAATGGATGAGTGGAAAATTGACGGTTTGGTGGCGGGTTCTCAAAAAGCTTTTATGCTTCCAACGGGCATGGCCTTTATTTCTTTTTCTAAGAAAGCACAGGCCTATTTTGACTCCGCAAAATGCCCAAGATTCTACTATGACGTACGCAAAGAAAAGAAAGCCAATGCCGCTGGCGAAACTTTCTTTTCCTCGAATGTGGCGATCATTCGCGCTTTGGATGTGGTCTTAAATTTGATCACGCAACAGGGCTTGGACAGCCTGTTCCACACCATTCACCGTCGAGCTGAATTTACCCGCATTTTCGCTCAGAAATTGGGCTTCACCCTTTATGCAAAATCTCCGAGTGACTCCGTCACCGCCTTGGTTGTTCCGCAAACGATGGATGGACAAAAAATTCGTTTAGAGCTGGAACAGTCTCACAACATCACCATCATGGGTGGACAAGATCAAGCAAAGGGCAAAATCATTCGCATTGGCCATATGGGATACATCCAAGATCAGGAACTTTTAAAACTGATTGATAATTTGGGACAAGTTTTGCGCAAGTTCGATCCAGGCTCTTTAACCCTGGAGCAAATTTCTGTCGTTGTGGATGAAGGCAAACAGTGGCTGGAGCAAAATCCATGAAGAAAAAAATCCTGATCACCGATCGTTTCGCTCAAGATAGTTTTTTGTATTTACAGCAGGATGAAAATTTCGAAGTGATTCGCAGTGACAGTCACATTCACTTGCCTTTGGAGCATCTGGTCTCTGCTCACGCTTTGATCATTCGCAGTCGCACAGTGATCAATGAAGAACTGTTGCAAAAAGCTCGGCAGTTGCAATTGATCATCACTTGTACCAGTGGCTTTGATCACATTGATTTGGCAGCCACTGAAAAATGGGGCATCACCGTGATGCACACGCCGACTGCGAATGTGCAATCCGCGGCTCAGCTGACGTGGGGCTTAGTGCTGGCATGTGTGAACAACCTGATGCCTGCTCAAAAAATGGTCAAAGATGGCGAATGGAAGCGGGATCTTATCACCGGCATTGAACTTTCAGGTCGCACCTATGGCATCGTAGGCCTGGGAAGAATTGGCTCCCGCGTTGCAGAATTTGCTCAAGCTTTCGGCATGAATGTTGTCGCTTACGATCCCTATGCCGCGGATGAGAACTTTGAACGTCTGAATATTCCACGCTTAAGCTATGAAGAAGTTTTGAAGTCAGCAGATGTCATAAGTTTTCACGTTCCAAAAACTTTGGAAACAGAGCACATGCTCGACCGTTCACATTTTGAATACATTCACCGCGGTGTTGTCCTGGTAAACACCTCGCGTGGGTCCGTCATTAATGAAAACGACCTCTGTGAGGCTTTAGGAAACGGCTGGTTGCGAGCGGTGGGCTTGGATGTGTTTGAGAAAGAGCCTTTGTCTAAGACCTCCAATCTGCTCGGGTATCCGAATGTGGTGGTGACTCCTCACATTGGAGCAAATACGGAAGATGCCTTTTTTAAGGCGAGTCAGGTTGCAGCAAATAAGCTCATGGCCTTTTTCGTCGATGGCAGCACCTCTGACACCCTCCCGCCAAGAGCCCCTTGGTACGGAGCTACGCCTTTTGACAAATAGAAAATTTGACATTTGAACCCCCACTTCCTATCGTCATGTCCCGGGCGCTCATCGCGCTTTTGAAGGGATCGAACTATGTCAGGAATTGTGGTTGTCGGCGCTCAATGGGGCGACGAGGGTAAGGGAAAATTGGTCGACGTGTTTGCAGAAAAAGCAGACATGGTGGTTCGCTATCAAGGCGGCGCCAATGCAGGTCACACCTTGGTTGTGAACGGCCAGAAAACAGTTCTGCACTTGGTTCCAAGTGGGATCTTACGCCCTGACACGACTTGCGTGATCACTTCCGGCGTGGTTATCGATGTGTTCAGCATCCGTGACGAAATCAAACGTTTGATTTCTGGCGGATACCTGCAAAATCCAAAACAACTTTTGATCTCTGATACCGCGACTATCATTCTTCCTTATCACAAAGCTTTGGATTCAGCTCGTGAGGCCGCCCTTCAAGGTGGCAAAATCGGAACGACTGGTAAAGGTATCGGTCCTGCCTACGAAGACCGCGCTTCTCGCCGAGCGGTTTTGTTGGGTGATATCTTTGATCCAAAATCTTTGAAAGAAAAATTGGAACTGGCTCTGCGTGAAAAGAACTTCATGCTAGAGAACTACTATAAATCCCCAACCTTCAAATTGGACGATTTGCTAGCGCAATTGAAAGAAGTCGCTGAAGACCTGGCTCCGTACCGCGCCAAAGACACTTCACTGTTTATTTCAAAAGCTTTGAAAGCCAATAAACGTGTGATGTTCGAAGGTGCGCAAGGAACAATGCTGGATATCTTGCATGGAACTTATCCTTACGTGACTTCGTCTTCGACATTGTCGGCAAATGCTTGCGTCAGTGCAGGCGTGGGTCCAACGAACATTCAAAAAGTTATTGGTGTCTTTAAGGCTTACACGACTCGTGTGGGTTCAGGTCCTTTCCCGACGGAACTTCATGATGAAGTCGGCCAAAAAATTCAGGCCGATGGTCATGAGTTTGGTGCAACCACAGGACGCGCGCGTCGTTGTGGCTGGTTGGATCTGGTGGCGTTGAAATACGCGATCCGCGTGAATGGCATCACCAACCTTGCGATGATGAAAATCGACGTCTTGTCAGGTCATGAACGTATCGGTGTTTGCACAGCTTATAAAATCAATGGCGAAATCGTGACAGAGCTTCCGACTTCTCCTTATGAGTTGGAAAAAGTGGAACCGGTTGTTGAGTGGATGATGGGCTGGAAAGAAGATTTAACGAAGGTCAAAACTTTGTCGGACCTGCCAAGACAAGCTACGAACTTCATTGATTTCGTGGGCTCGCAATTAGGCACTCCGATCGACGTGATCTCGGTCGGCCCAGGTCGTGAGCAAACGCTTTGGGTGAAACCACTTTTCAATAACTAGAGATAATTCAGAATTAAAAAGCCCACTCGAAAAAGTGGGCTTTTTTAATATAACCGTCTCATTCCTTATCACCTCCTGGATCCAGGATAGATCTCATTGAGAAGAGTCACTCCTTGCTCTATACTTAGAGCCTCCAAACCAAAATGGACGAAGGGGCACCGAATGGTGAAAGCATCACTAGCTGTTATTCTTTTGACGAATTTACTTATGGGTTGCGCGGGCATGAAAGTCATCGATCCCAATAAGCCTGACACCAAAGGCACGATGGCTGTCGATTGGTCTGGAAGTTCTCCGAAGCTTGTGGGCACTTATACTTGCACGATGGTGGGTGCTAACGGCAAACGCGTTTATGCCACTGGTAAATCGGAAAACGAAGCCCGCGAAGAAGCCATCGCAAGATGCCAGGACCAAACGCTGATTTCCTTCTGTAAGGCTTCCAGAATTTCCTGCGAAAAGAACTAAATTTTATTTACCCACTCTATTCGCTCATGCAATGCTATCGCATGACTCGAACAAAAGTGTTTTGTCTTTTAGCGTTTGTCTTCCTCTTGTTGATTCAATCCAAGCCTGCCCTGGCCGTGCCCAGCGTTTTTATTTTGCAGAGAGATGTTCTTCAGGATCTGGAAGACAATGGCTTCAGCGTCAATGAACTTCTGGGCCAAAAAAAGTCTCTCAGTCGCACCTCTGATCTTTATCAAACGAATGAGGCCTACCGCAGCTTCGCTGAAACAATCGGCCGAAACCCACCCCATGATAAAAAGACGGACCAACTGACAAGTGAAATTCCTCCAAACTCCGGCGACATACCAGAAATGGTGCGTCTTCTGCGTGGCTTTGAAGACAAAGGAGCACGCTCCGATAAAGACTTAAAAAAAGGCTTCATCATCCAGCAGGTGGCCAATAACTCTCAGTATCCTTATCAAATAGAAAGAGATGGCGATGAACCTCGACATTTTGATACGCGCTGGTTGAATTCGGAATTTGCTTACTTTAAATTGATTGCCCTTGCGAACCGAATGGATCGACGGGATATTACGCGAGACTCTTGCGGCGAAGTTCGCTTTATTTATCGTCTTAGCTATAAATCTAAAAAATCCACTTCAAGCCTTCCATTTTTTATCAATATCGTCCTTCAATATCCTCAACAAAACTCTTGCACGCAATTTGCTAAAGCCTGGGACTTAAAAACCGTGAATGCAAATTCACTTAAAGAGGGGCCCCTTAAGAATCTTTCTTTCCGTCAGTTGGAAGTTAACTTTCAATCGCTGCGGTTCACTTCAGGCTATATGCATGACTTTGGCGGCCAAGCGATGTACATGCAACGAATCTTTGTCTTGAAAGGTTCGAAGCTTGAATCCATCCCTCTGGAAAATACTCCCGATGTCCTGGCGGTCCTAAAAGATCCTGAGCTTTTAAAAAGATTCGTGGCTTACCTTAAACAGCCGCAGAATTTGAAAGATTTGGACGATGGAGTTCTAAATATTAACTTCGATACAAAATTTTTAACGAAGTTCTCTATTTCGTGGTCGACACTGGGTCGTGCTCGCATTGCGAATCGTCCTTATGCGGAAATTTTCAAAGACAATCGCCCTCTCCTTGAATCCATTGATATTTCAAAATTGAAGTATATCAAATCCCATGATGCGCTGGTGGAGAGACTCGATAATTTGACTTGCATGGGATGCCATCAATCTGGCGGAACCGCAGGATTTCACATGTTGGGGCTCTCTGATCCCGCATTCTCTCACCCTTTTAATCGCCAGGAGCTGGCTCTCTCCCCGCACGCTGCTGCGGAAAAATCTCGCAGATTGGCTTGGTTACGAAAAGCCTCTGCCGGAGAGGCGCCCAACCGTTTCCGACCCCATTCGACTTTTCCAGCGGCAGATTGGAGTTCCGCTTCTGACGTCCCTAAGTTTGAATCTTTAAAGGTGGGCCAGCTGTGCGTGGCTGAAAACGGAACATTTGCGATGCAGCCGACATGTGCTGATACTTTAGGACGTGGGGTTGAATGCCTGAAAACTGTAGCTTCCTCCCAGAAAAAGGTTCTGTTGGGTGAATGCGTTTTAAAAGAGGCCAATCGCTCTGCCGGCAGTATTTGCTGGAAGGGCGACATCACAGAAAATCCAAATCTCCATCTTGAAAAGAACCCACCATCATTCAATTTCTTTGCCTTTGAAGACAAATGGAAACTCTCTGGCCCCGTGATCAAAGATTTAAATGGTTATAGCTGCGTTCTTCCCCAAAGTGGTGCCCCCTTGGGACGAATGAGTCGGAAATGTCTGCTTTCAGAAGAAAACTTCGAAGTCGATTTCAAGAAGGGAGTGCCTGAGGAGCTTTGTGCAAATCAAGGTGGTTCGGGTTTTGATATGTGTGCCGCGAGTGGCGACTCCGGTGCTTGTCTGGAAACCAAAGTTGCACGCTCCATGCTCGACACTTGCAGCGAAAATCGATCCTGCCGAGAAGACTATATTTGCCAGAAGTTTCCAGATTACAGCAAAATTTCAAAAAAAGACTACGTTCGTATGAAAGGTGATAAACTTATCAACCTCAGTCGTCCCGAAAAAATCAATTCCAGTAAAATCGCGGAAGCCCAACGACTGGGTATTGGATTTTGCGTACCAACTTACTTCTTATTTAATATGAGACTTGATGGTCACCCCAGCCCCGTCACGGGTTTACCACCGGGCGAGCCCAAGTATGATCTCAACCAACCCCTTCGAGGATACAAATGATTTCTCTGAGTGCACTTCTTCTTTTGACTCTGAGTCACTTCGGCATAGCACAAGATTACGCTCTGGATGATGCTCACAATCATGACGGAACGCATGTTGAAGGCCAAAGCGATTGCGGTGGAAATTATATGTTCCCGGGAGACATTGCTCGACTGGGGTCGCATTCTTTTTTAATTCTGGGAGAAGACGGTCCAGATCATTTATTGCTGGATCACCGCTCGGGGACGCCGCCTCATACTTACCAATTTATTTTGCGTGTGCGTGTCGATGCGAAGGAAATGGCAACGTATCGCAACCTTTTACAGACGTCGAAAGTCTCCTTACCTGCGGTGACCACGATTTATTTTGATAAAACTGGAAAACAAGTCGATCGAACTTTCTTTTGTCTCTCCGACTTGAATAAAATCTTTGGTTCTGAACAAAAACCTGGCGATGCTTTTGCAAAACTTTTCCCAATTCGCGCCTCCTGGCAACAAAATGCCGACTTCGAAGGCGCCTTCCCGATCAAAGAAACAATTGTTCCAGAGGAGCCTTTGGTTATCGAACGCAAAGATGTGGAAATCATTTTGTATCGCTACCTTCCCTCTTATCTGGAACAATCCAGCTTCCGCAAAATGCTCAAGAAAGAGGGCAGAAAAATCACGTCTTTGCTGACCCATGCGCCGCTTCGTCATGACGAAGATCCCAAGACCGCAGCGACTCATTCTTCGTATATTCAGTCTGAGGGATTTGTGACTAACGGAGAAACTTGCAATAGTGACTATTATCTCAAAAATGTGCGCCCACCAAAAACGAAGCATGCCTTCCTGCTTTTGGCGGAGGATGGGGGCAATACCGTCTTAGCCACTCACTATTATGATCAATCACCACAGAACTACCAAACGACAGTTAAGTTTGATTTTTCAGATGAACAAATGAAGACTTTCCGTGCAGCTCGCAAGCAATCTAATACTCCCCTTCTTTTTATGCCAACACAATATTTCTGCATGTCAGAAATCCGTGACCTGGCAAAAAAGCAGTCTTTAGAGCTCAGTGGTCCCTTGTATAAGAACTCTTCGTTCGATGACTTCAACAAGGGAGAATCCGTCGGAACGCTTGCCATTCCTAAAGGCAAAATCAAAGTTTTGGTGAATCGCACTTTGCAAAGTTTAATGAACCCTCAAGCTGTCGCACGAGATGTCTTTGGAATCGTTGATTTAAAATCGGTGAATCCCAATATCTTCATTGAAGCGGCTTATAATACGGATTGGAACTTTATCGGCCGCCCCATCGATGGTTATTTCAGCAACAAATGCTATCTGACGAGCAAGGCCGCAAAAGCCCTCAGCGAAGTACAAAAGGAAGTTTCAAAAGCCGGATATTCCTTGTTAGTCATGGATTGTTATCGCCCGCAAAGAGCTGTGGACCAATTTGTTTCCTGGACACAAAACAATTCTGATAATTCCATGCAGGCTTACTTCTATCCCGCGGAGCCTAAGAAGGACCTTATCAAGCGAGGTTACATCGATGCCAAGTCCGGTCACAGCCGCGCCAGCACTGTGGATTTGGTTTTAGTGCGCACGAATAAATTCAATCCAAATGAACTCATTTCCAATATGAAAACACTCAAGGACTGTCGCAAGTCGGAGTCCGTAGAAAATTTTGGATTGGTCGATATGGGCACAACCTTTGACTGCTTCAGTGAACTGGCTCACACGGACAATCCCGCTGTTTCTGTTGAAAATCGCAAGAATCGCGAAATATTAAAATCTGCGATGGAAAAGCAAGGCTTTTGGAATTATCCAAAAGAGTGGTGGCACTTCGTACTAAAGGAAGAACCTTACCGTAAGGACTATTTTGATTTAACTGTTCAATAGCTTAAAAACAAAAAAACCGATCGCAGATCGGTTTTAATAACTACTTCGGCGGAGCCGAAGTGAATCAAGAATTTTTCGAAATCAGGCGAAGCGAAAGCGAAGCATGATGAGTGAGAAAAATTGGCGTTCCCAAGGGAATTGGGGCTCGTCGCATCCAGCTCCTCGGGGCCTTACCCTGCCTCCGGCACCCTCACGTTAGCATCCTGCTAAGGTGATGAACCTCGCACGACTGTAGATCATGAAAATAAAAAAAACGATCGCAGATCGGTTTTAAAAACTACTTCGGCGGAGCCGAAGTGAATCAGGAATTTTTCGAAATCAGGCGAAGCGAAAGCGAAGCATGATAAGTGAGAAAAATTGGCGTTCCCAAGGGGATTTGAACCCCTGTATCCTCCGTGAAAGGGAGGTGTCCTAGGCCCCTAGACGATGGGAACGTGTAGAGAAATCAAACAGTAACTACTCCGGTGAAGCCGGAGTGAATTAAATGGTGGCTCGCGATGGATTCGAACCATCGACCCCTTCATTAAAAGTGAAGTGCTCTACCAGCTGAGCTAGCGAACCACTGTCCGTTTGAGGAAGTGCTAATTTGTTCTAAGCGGGGGTTAAAGTCAATACGAAATCTTGCAGTTTTTTAAAAATATTTATGAGTTTTTTGGGGTGCGGCGCGAGTTTGCACAAGATCTCAGCAAAGCCTCGCGGAATATAGCTAAGCTCGCAATATCACTCCCTAAAAAGATGAAAATTTAGGCAATGTTTTCATGACCTGCGAGCAAAATTAGCAGAATTATTTTCCGAGAGTACCTGGGACGCCGGTGAACAGAATTCCGATCGTCAAATAAGAGCCAGAAAGATCGATATTGTTAATGCTGCTGCTGACAGTTCCCGATCTATCGAAGGAATCGGGCTTATTACTTTCGAATCCGCCTTCCATAACGAAGTAAATCCACTTGTAACCCACGGCCACAGACGCACCGGCCGCAGCGTAAGGAGTTGCAAACCATCCTCCGCTCGCTTTTTTGGTCAAAGAACCATCTTCTGTGGCGGATTTGATAGTGTAAGTGGTGTTACTCCCCCCGGCCCCGGCAAAAGCATCCAGTCGGACGATATCGCTTTTATAAAAAGGAAATCTCGCCAGGAACATGTACGTATCTTGATCGATTTTTGCCGTATAGTCCGTGGCAGCGTTCGCAGGATTTTCATCATTATTCAAAGTTCTGTGAGAGTAGCGAATGCCTACATCCAAATATTGAAATGCGGGATACACGATCTCAACACCGTATTGAGTGATGTTGTCGACTTGCTTCATGCTTTGCGATTGCAGGGACGTATTCAAATCCGTCGGACTGACCGCTGTGGAACCTATGAAGAGTCGTCCGTTCACGGGAATTGTGTTCGCGGCAAAAGATGTGGAAGCAGAAACCAAAAGGAAACTTAGGAGGAAAGCTGATTTAATTGTGTTCATACAGAAATGCTAAGTGTTCTTTAGCAAATTATCAAACTTCCTTGAAATCATCGCAGCTTTGGTCTGATTTATTGCGCCTCTTCCATCCTTATATCGAAATAGCTCGCATTACTGCTCGACCAACCTCTGTGGGTTTTTCCAAAGGAACGTAATGACCGCTGCCATCAATCACAATCATGTTTGATCGCGAGATCCCTGCATGAAAAGCCTCAAGGGAAGGTAAGGGCACCACTCGGTCCTCCCTGCCCGCAACGATCGTGAGGGGAAAATCCAAAAGATCCAAAGCGCTCGTGAGATCTTCCCGTTGCAGGGTCGCCCGCATTTGATTCACATACATTTCTGACGAATACGCCTGACTCATTTCAATAACCGTTTGCACCACATGAGAATTTTGTACAGAGTTAGGATGAATGAACTTGGCCACTTCTTTTTCTGACATGCCTTTGTATTGAACTCGAGAAAGCATCTCGGCCATCTTCAAACGAGTGGATTGGTCCCGTTCGCTTAAAGCCCCGACATTGGCAGCAATCAAAGTTAAAGTTTCTATGCGTTCCGGATGCCTGGTGGCAAAGAGCTCCGCAATATAGCCACCCATTGAAAACCCCACCAGATGAAAACGTGGTTCTGCGATCTTTTCGATTTGCCCCAGCATGTCTTGCAAAGTTTTACAGAATTTAAAATCAATTAGATAAATAGGACCGGGATAATTCAAATGCGGCTGAACATCGCTCCACAACCTGGGATCACATAAAAACCCGTGCAGAAAAACCAAGGGTACAGGTTGATTTTTATTCACGATGACCTCCGCGCAGCATACTCAAATAAAAATAGCAAGGTCATGGCGTATAGACAATGACCGCGATCATTTTTAACCAGAAACATTTTGACTGCTTTGACTCAAAAGAGGACAACCCCCCCATGCGTTCTTGGATGGCCTTAGTTATTATTGTGTCTGCTCTGTTTCAGCTTTCCGCTGAGGCTAGGACACGCATTGCCTTTCTGGAAACTTTCAATTCCCGCGGTGAACGCGTTGAGTACGAACCGGGGGCTCGTTTTTCTCACTCCGCCATTCAGTTCGATGATATCGGCGAGCAATGGCTCAATGCCTACCCAGGCGAGGGCGTGGCGATTATCAGCGCTGAGCGATTGAATGAGCACGGCACCATCACCGAAATCATTGAGATTGATGAAGAAGTTCACTATTCCCAAGCAAGGCCTTATCTGGGCCTGCCTTTTGATTTTTGGTATTCTTGGGATGACAGAGCTATGTATTGCTCTGAGCTGATTGGAAAGATCTTAAATATTCCGACCCATCCAATGATCTTCAATAAAAAAGTTTGGCCAAAAAACTATTGGCATTTGGATGGGACACCGGGCTTGTCGCCAGATTCTTTGTATCGCTGGGCTTTACAACATCAGCAACGCCCAGCTCAATAAGGAACCAACTTCCTACTTCATTTTTTTCGCGGCTTCATCTTTAAGCGCCTTTAACATCGCCTCGGAATAAAACTTGCCGTCTCGAACAACGCCATTGATTTTATGAAGATTCGCAACACTGACCACTGGATTTGCATCCAATAAAACCAGATTTGCATCTTTGCCGACCTCAACCGTTCCCATCGTTGAACGCTTTCCTAAAAATTCCGCGCCATTCAACGTCGTCATTTGCAGAACTTTTAAAGGAGACAATCCCGCCTTTGCCAACAAATCGAATTCTTGATGCAAAGACACACCTGGCACCACCCACATGCCGCCGACATCGGTGCCCGTCATCATTTTAACACCTTGCTGGTCAAACAATTTTACCAGTTTCATGTCCATGGCACCCAATTGACGAAGAGTTTCGCGCGCCACGGGTTTGACGGTTTTTGTAAATTGCTTGGAGACTCCATCCCAATATTCACGAGTAGCTTTAGAAACAAATTGCAGACCCGGAGCGTTTGCATACTCGGCTTTATCAGCCTGTTGCATCGTCACGTTACGAATCAAAGTCGGCACATGCCAGGTTTTGAAATTCGCGAACGTCTCTGCCATCTTTTTACATTTGGCATCACTGTAGGTATCAATGATTGTGCGCGTTTTTAAAAAGGCATTTTGATTTGCCATCAAACGCACCAACAAGGGATTTGCCACCGTCAACTTACCAATTTCTGCCGACATGTTCACTGTGGCTTCAGCACCAACAGCTTTGCGCACACTGGCCTCGTTGGTTGAACAACTGATCAAAACGGAATCAACCGGTCCCAGATGCTCGATCGACAACATGCCTTCTTTGGAGGCTTGAACAGCATCCACACCTGCGGGAATGTGACCTGCGAAATACTCACCCTCTTTTTTCGCTTCCGTCAACGCTGCAAAGAAAACATTCGGAGCGACATCGACAACTTTGATAAAATCAGCACCTTCTGTGCGTTGCTTTTGCACCAGCTCAACGGCAGCTTCCGGAGTTCCTGCATTCGAACGCAACAAAACGGGGCCCGGCATCCCCAAAAGTTCCGGAGAGTCTTCTGGCAAAGTCAGTTTATTGTCTTTACGTTGCAACAGTATTTCATCTGTGCCAGACATTTGACGATATCCCGTAATCCCATGAGCCAACATCACCGCGCTATACTCGGCCGCAGACGATTCATCCAAGACATGGGCGTGCATATCCAAGAAACCTGGAACCATGTATTTCCCGGTCGCATCAATGACTCTTTTGCTACCTTGTTCACCCACCGCTTCCGCAGAAATAATTTTTGAAATTTTACCGGCATCAATCATCACGGCCATATTGGGCAACAATTGACCATTTTGAGTATTTACGATGGTCACGCCTTTAATAACAATGCTTTCATGAATTTTCTTAGTGGGTGCCGATGCGACTGTGGAACTTGTGCCTCCGCCAGCGCAGCCGACCACAGCTCCAGTTATTAACGTGCTCAATAGAATCTTTGTCGTCGTCATTTGATTTTTCATAACAAAAACGATAGCTCTATTTTCAGACTTTGATAAGAATTTTTGCGACTCCCAAGACGCCATCCACCATAATTTGGATCCCCACACATAACGTCAAAAATCCACTGAATTTACTAACCACTTGAACTGTTTGCAAATTCAAACGGTCCAGAATCGTTGGAGTCAGCGAGTAGCAGCCAAAAATGATCAGGGCCAGAATCACGCACGCGACCGAAGTCGCCAACAAATTGAACATGTGGATAGTTGGATTCTCGTGATAACTATTCGCACTGAGTGCCAGCAGGACCGAAATGGTCCCACCGCCTGTCGTCGTGGGAAATGCCAAGGGATAAAAAAGAAGTGACTTTACCGATTTGTTACGAGTTTCACTGTCGACAACCTTTTCCTGGTCCTCTTGGGGGTCCGTGGCCGTCAAGACTGAAAACCCCATACGTGCGATCAACATGCCACCCGCGATCTGTACGACCGGAACTGAAATTCCGAAAAGCTTAAAGAAGAGTCCGCCCAAAAGAGTAAAAACGATACAGATCCCCAAACAATATATCGCAATAGCAGCGGCAGACTGGATGCGACGTTTCGAACTCAACCCTTTCAAAAAGGGCCCGACAATAAAGGCTGTGCCAATGGGATTGACCGGAGGAAACAGAGCCACCAGACACACGAAAACATAATGATAGAATGAGGCGACCGAAATTGATTCCATTAAAATCAACAGTACCTTAGTTCCTAAGCGCCGGCAAGCGACAGAGAAATAGGACCTTTCTACAGCGCCTAAAGACATTAGGGATCAATATGCTTAACGGGCCTATTATAACTAGAGGAGGAACGAATTATGAAACCATCAATGAAAGACAGCAAAGGCAAACTGGGATGGATCTTATTATGGCTGATTGGTATCCCCGTACCTATTCTACTGATTCTCTATTTAATTCGCGGATGCACTTGAAGACTCTCCCGAAGGAGCCAGTTCCAGAATTTTCTTCTTAAGCAGAGGTAAGTTCAACGGTTTTGGCATATGTGCCTGAAACCCGACGGAAAGAGCTTTTTCAACGTCTTCTTTTCCCACATAAGCTGTTAAGGCAATGGCGGAAGTCGTAGGCATTCCCTTTTGTTCTTCCCATTCCCTTAATTTCCGTATGAGGGAGTAACCATCCAAAATCGGCATTCCGATATCACAAATGATCACATCGTACCCGTCGTGTTTGGCCATTGCCAATCCCTTTTGCGGATCACTTGTGCCTTCAACGGTGGCGCCAGATTTTTTCAACAAATGTTGCAATAGATTCAGCGAATCTTCGGAATCATCAATGGCCAACACATGCATCCCCTGCAAATTCATGTTGCCTAAAGGCTTTTCAACCTCCACTGGTTTTTCAGATGGCGACGTATCTACGGCCCGCACCTGTTGAATAGGCACTCGAATTGTAAACCGCGCGCCTTTATTACGACCGGCACTAAAAACCTCAACCGTCCCCCCGTGAAGCTCGACGATATGTCTGACAATCCCCAGTCCCAAGCCCAATCCCATATGCTGCCGAGTGATTGCGGAATCCTCCTGCCAAAATCGATTGAAAACGTCGTCTTGATTTTCTGCGACGATCCCCACTCCATTGTCTTCAATGGAAAACTCGAAAAGATCATTTACTTTATTTGCGAAGATTTTAATGACTCCATCCACCGGAGTGAATTTCACTGCATTCGATACCAGATTCCAAATTACCTGGCGCATACGATCCCGATCTCCCCACATGCGTCCCAGATTTGGGGCTATATGCATCTCCAGATGAATTTTCTTAGCCTCCATCGCCAAACTGAGAGACTCAATGCTTGAATCAATCATTTCATCCAGAGCATAAAAGCTGAGATCCAACTTCATTTTGCCTGTAATAATTCGCGACATATCCAGAATTTCACCAATTAAACGTGTTTCCACTTTCAAATTGGAATCGATAATTTCCAGCGCTCCAGAGTATTCCTCTGAGTGAGGATCTGAATCCCGCACAATTTCCAGATAACCGGTGATAATATTCAGCGGCGTTCGCAGCTCGTGCGACAGCGTCGCCAAAAACTCGTCTTTCTTTTGATGGGCTTGCTTTAAGCTTTCAATTTTTTGCTGCAAGAGTTTTTCCAGATAGGCGTGCGTTGCCACCGAGGAAAGGATATTTGCCACCGCCTTCACAAATTCTATTTCATCATACTTAAAGTTTCGTTCGCGGTGATCATAGATCATCATGACGATTGGCTGAACATCGATGTCTTTGGTGGTAATGACGACATTGATGCCTGATTTCAAGCCCATTTTTAATAATTGCACTTTTTGAGCTTCCATCCCCAGAAATTCGAGCTCGCTAAACAGAAAAGGAACTCCGTCGCGCGCCCTCTGGGCCAAAGAGACCTTAACACTTTCAGGAGTTTCAGCAAACTGCACAAAGTCGACCAGGAGGGAGTTCATAATGATTTCCCGACAACGTAGTTTTACTTTCTCGATATTCACTTCATTTAAAGCAAATTGGCTGAGTTCAGAAAGCAAGGCTGTTTGATGCAACTGATGTTTAATTTTGATTTCAGATTCTTTTCGCTCAATAGAACTAAGAATAGTTCTTGCCAAAATTTCAGAGGACAGATGAGCCTTGTTTAAAAAGTCAGCCGCCCCCTCTTGCGCCGCCTTGATTGTGCTGTCTCGATCATCCAGCGCCGAAAGCACAATGACTGGTATTTCGCTGGCAACCTTACTGACCCTTGGCAACGTTTCCAAAAAAGGACTGTCTGGCAGATGTAAATCTAACAGGACCGCATCAAATTTGCTTTCGGTTAAACGCTGCAATCCTTTGACCAGATGAGTTTCCCGAGAGAGATCAATACTCATCGAGTCGATGCGACGCAGATGGCGCGCAATAATTTCTGCGTGCTCATCATTGTCTTCGATCAGCAAAATATTGAATTTTCTAGGGGTGTCTTTCATTCAGATTTCCCTTGCCATTAGGCAACGTCTGCTTGGGCGTTTCTTTCTTTTCTGTCGCAGGTATGTTCCAAAATCCCCAGTACCTGACTATCTCGTCTGTGAGATCTTTAAAACTTCCCAACTCCAAGGGTTTCACCAAATAGCTGTTCGCATAAAGTTCATAGGCCTTGGTCCTATCTGACTCTGCATCTGACGTTGACAGAATCACGACCGGAATCGAATGCAAAACAGGATCCTGCTTTATGAATTGCAAAACTTCGTGACCATCTTTTTTAGGAAGTTTTAGATCCAGCAATATTAAATCCGGCAGTCGTTTTTTCTCCTCATTTTTTTTCTGCTCCAGGTACTCAATCGCCTCTTCACCGTCTTTGGACCGTTCCACCTTGCTAGTCGAGGCAGCTCGTGCCAATAACCGAACAACGATGCCCGCATGATCATCATCATCTTCAATCAGGTGAATTGCTAACGATCTGGGTTCCTGCGCCTCAGTGGATTCCATTTTGATTCTCCTTAGGGAAGTTTGGGTTTTTTGGAAAGCTCACCCAGAATGTCGCACCTTGGGCCGGCTCTGATTCCACCCATGCATGTCCTCCATGCAATCCCATAATACGTGAAACAATCGTCAACCCGACGCCTGTTCCTTCTTTTTGATTATCCAGACGCTGGAATAGGGCAAAAATCTTTTTATGATATTGCGCAGGAATTCCGGGGCCATTATCTCGAACACCAACTACCCATTCATTCTCAGTTTCTTTGGTCAAAACTTCGATGATATTGTGATCTCCCAAGGCCGCGTACTTAAGTGCATTGATAATCAGATTTTCAAATACCTGGGTCAGACGTTTTGCATCTCCTTGGACAACAGGTAAATTCCCGGGAATCCGCAGTTCGGTTTTTCGCTCGCTCAATTGATCCCGTAGATCCTTTTTAATATCTTCCAGAATATGAGTCAGACTGATGGCCGCAACCTTCAGCTCCATGCGCGACGTGCGCGATAATTGCAGAAGATCATAAATCAGCTCGTGCATTTTTTTATTAGCTTTTTCGACTCGCTCCAATGAATCCAAAAGCTCGGTATAACGTCCGGCCTGAAGATCTTCTCTTAAAAATGAAATATAAGAGCTGCTGGTGACAAGCGGTGCTTTCAAATCATGGGAAACAGTGTAAACGAATTGTTCCATTTCCAGATTTTTTTGCTGAACTTCTTCATAGGCCTTGATCAACATCAAATCCATTTTCTTGCGCTCAGTGATATCCACAACGGAAGCCACCACGAAATTGCCCTGCTCCGTCTCCATGGGGTTTAGACCAATTTCCACGGGGATCTCACTCCCGTCCTTACGCACCCCGCGAAGATCCCGTCCCGCTCCCATTTGGCGTTTGGAAGGATGAGCAAAAAATCCGGTACGCAAGCCGACGTGATTGGTTCTCACCTCCCTTGGGACCAAAACCTCCAAGCTCTGCCCAATCAATTCACCCCTCTCATAGCCAAACATTTTCTCCATTTCAGAATTGCACATGAGAATTTCGCCGCGAATGTCGACTACGATCAGTCCATTTGGTACAGAGTCCACAATGATGTTAAATTTCGTACTGTCTGACTTAAATTTAGCATTTGCGGTACTGGCTACTGACTCTTTATCCATTTCCATGAACGGTCTCCTGCACCTTTAAGTTGACAGACGAAACTGAGCTGCACCAGTGATATGGACTGGTTCCTAACAAAATACACAAACGCTTATTTAATATCTACTTGCTTACTGTAATCCACGCATAAGGTTATTGGACGACTTGTCCATTTCTCGACGCATTCCTTCCACCATAATGAGTTGAGAAACGCGAAGATGCAGCAGTTGCGCATCGAAGGGCTTTTCAATAATTTCAACACTTCCTAAGCGGGCGGCTTCTGATTGCAATTCCAAAGAAGGGTTGCCCGTTTGTATAATAGCAACTGTATTCACATTTTTCTTTTTAGCATGAGCGATCAAAGCAATACCAAAGCCGCCTTCGATATTTTGATCTGTGACAATGACGTCCGGCTGAAGGGCCATGAGGATTTCCAGCGCCTGTTCAAAGTTCGTTGTAAATTCAACCCTTTGAAAAAGGTCTTTCAAAGAATCGACGATCATTTCTCCCAGGTCGCGATCATCCTCGACCACCAGGAGATTCATTTTCTGCGGCATATGTAGCATCCTTTTAGGAGTATAGTTCCTAGATTGATCTGAACAATTTCACTTTGCAACCGGAGTACAAATGGATTTTAACAAAATGTTATTTGCCGAAAAAAGTAAGTTGAATGAGCATGTCTTGATACATTGGATACGCTCTTCACAGACGCCCCTTTCATTTGCTCCTGCCATGAGCTTTTTTGTTCTGGGATTTAAAGATCTGCTTTTGAATTTGGAATATCCCCAAGCCACCACCACCTTAGAAAAAGCTGTTAACCACCACTGCAAAGAAGACTTGGAACACTGGCAACTTTTTTTGGAGGACTTAGAAACCCTGAATGTCGGCCAAAGCGCCTGGGGAACAAAAACCACAACTGCTTTGCGCCAAATCTGGTCGAATGAAAACTGGCGAGTGCGACAAGCGACTTACAAATTGATGTCGTTAACATTTCAAAAAACCAGCCCCGGCGTACGTCTGCTGATGATTGAGTGTCTGGAGCTGGCGTTCGCGGTGTTTATCGAGGCAGTACGGGCCTCAGACTCCCACTCTCCCGAAGCTTTAAAATATTTCGGTGATCACCATTTCTTCGAGGAAGCCAGCCACGCCCAGGGAAGCTGGATCGATGAATCTCATCAATTGAATTTAAATGAATTAGAACTGACACCCGAAGAATCAAAAGTTGCAGCGATGACTGTACTGGAGGTTTTTGAATGGTTTCATCTGATGTTCACCTCTTGGTACAAACAACGTGCGATCTTTACATCTCCCTCTCCCGTGCTTCCGAAAGAAGTGGACGCTGCACGACCAAAGGAAATCTGACACGCATATTCACCCCGACATTGCGTGAAAATGCGGGATCCTTGTAATTCGTTCTGAAATCAATTCGCCCCTGCATCATATCGACATAGGCCTTCACCAGCGGAAGGCCAAAGCCCGTGCCTTTCTCATTATGCAACCCCATTCTCGTCGTCGCCCCACTAAAAGAAAATAGTTTCGGAGCAATATGCGCTGGAATACCAATACCAAAATCTATTACTTCGATATTTAACCAACGAGCGTCTTCACTAAGTCGGATAACGATATCCTCACCTCGAGGAGAAAACTTGATGGCGTTGCTGATAAGGTTTCCAATAATCTGCGCCTGTAAAAGTTGCGGGTCGATCATGGCTGAGGATTGCGGATTTTTTCGTTCATCAATAAAGCGCACTGTCAGATTTTGTGCCGCCAAAGACTCGGCGTAATACTGAACTGCATTGTGAATGGCATCCGCGGGATCAGCAATCTTAAGATCGAGATTCTTTTTGCCGGCGGTCACTGCCTGTAGATCCCGGACTTTTTCGATTGTCGTCATGATATAGCGGAGCGACTTACTTAAACGCTGCATAACCGGGGCGTCACCATCTTTAATTTTACTCAGCGCCATCATGGCAGTGGTCACCGGGGTTGCCAGATCATGAACTAAAATAGAGATCAGGGCCTTATTACGATTGTCTAAATCGACTAATTCTTTGGTTTGTTTGGTCACTTCCCCCTGCAAGCGTCCGCTGTATTCTGCGGCTAACTGCCATAACAGAAAGCTGGGAAAAAAGATTGAAAATGCAAAGGTTAAAAGAAACGCAAAGGTAAAACCAAAGACCGCGCCCGTTTCACTTTGTCGTAAAAACGGATAATCCAAATAATGAATGGCCAATAACACCAACAGAATCGATAGAATTCTAAATCCTTTGGTATCTCCCTTCGACTCCCGGGCTCTGCGTGCTTTCACAGCAGCGGAGACCAAGGGCATGGCAATCGCGACGGCGCAAAAAATCGAGGCAATCCGAAAAGAATGAGTGAGCCGCAAAGTCACCAACCCCAAAATTACCAGCGTGATCGGAATCGTGTAAATCCACGACCGTCGATCAGGCCGAACCAATAAAGCCGCTGTGATTTCATAATAAACCCAACTTGCCAACACATAGAAGCTAAAGGCCAACAACATTTTATAGTCATAACCGACAAACTGGCTTTGCAGATAGAAATTGATAGAGGTAATAACCCAGCTCAAGGTGATATACCCAAAAATTCGATTGCGATGAATATACCACAGGGCCACTGAAGTAATGACGTTCACTAGCATCGTGCCGGAAAATACCAGGATGACTGTATATAGGTTTGGACTCATTCCTCGATTGTACGCGCCGGAAACTCAGCGCCCAAATGAAATCAAAACTCCTTCACTTAGCCCTGTCAAAGACCACCCTCATCAAAACCGAATTTAGAAATACGATTTAGTTGAGAAAGATTACGAATCAAAATGACTTTGCCGTTATGCTGCTCGCGATTTAAAATTCGCAACAGCTCCGGGCGCATTAAACGATGAACGGTGCCAATGGTTTTATAGAGCTTGCGCGTTTGTTCCCAAGAGACCTCGGAACACCCCTCGGGTAATTCCTGACGAGGCGACCACAGGTTTTTAATTTGCCTTTTTGTCGCCCACCAATAATGGCGCCAAAGCGGAAAATCAATCATCACAATTCGATCCGCCAAAGCGAAGCGCTTTTCTAAAATATCCAAAGGACCATAACCATCTATAATCCAGGCCTGTTGATTTTGAATCTCTGTCAAAAGCGCGATGGATTCTTTATGGGGACGAATCTTCATGCCTGCCACGAATTGAATTGAATCCACATGGGTGAGCGGAAGTTGATAGCGATTTGCCAATTGACGAGCCAGCACGGTTTTTCCCGCGCCTGCATTTCCAATCACTGCAATTTTTCGTGGAGCTTGTGACATGAAATGATCTTTAACAAATAAACCAGGCAGCGGTCAACGTCTCCCCGATTCCCTCCTATCCTTTGAAGATCACAAAGGGAGGTTTAGTTATGGAAAGAAAAGCATCCGTTCAATGGAAGGGCAATATCCAACAAGGTCAGGGCGAAATTTCAACCGAAAGTGGTGTTTTGAACAAGACTCCCTATTCATTTGGCCGTCGTTTTGGAACCGAAAAAGGAACAAATCCCGAGGAACTTATCGCAGCGGCTCACTCCTCCTGCTTTGCGATGGCCTTCACCGCGGCTTTGACACTGAAAGGATTTACCGCAGATACCATCAATGTGAACGCCGCCGTCAGTATCGAAAAAAATGGCAGTGACTGGGTTATCACTCACTCGAATCTGGTTTTACGCGCTAAGATTCCTGGTATTGACTCCGCTCAATTTAAGGTCATTGCTGAGGATGCCAAAAACAACTGCCCTGTCTCTCGTCTTTTGGATACAGAGATTTCGTTGGATGCAGCACTTGACGAAGGTGAAATGCACGCGACACACTAGGTGAATGATTAAAGAAAAACATTTTTATCCGAAATCAAAAAGCCTTGCCAAAGTTTCTACCGCCGACTCCAAGGGTTTCACCAAGAAATCCTTGAGATCCGAGTTTGAAATGATCAGCGAAAGACTGGGACATCTGCAAGAACTCATATTTGCCGAGTCCAAGCACAAGGTGTTGATCATCCTTCAAGGATTGGATACCTCGGGTAAAGATGGGACGGTAAAACATGTCTTTGCCGCTACCAACCCCCAGGGTTTGCGAGTGGTTTCTTTTAAAAGACCTACGGAAATAGAACAGCGCCATGATTATTTATGGCGCGTTCATAAACAGACGCCCGAAAAAGGTGAACTGGTCATTTTCAACCGCAGTCATTATGAGGATGTGATCATTCCCACGGTGCACGACACTTTGCCAGCAGTTCAAATTAAACAGCGTATTTCCGACATCAATTCATTTGAAAAAATGTTGGTGAACGAAGGCGTAACCATCCTTAAGTTCTTTTTGCATATCAGCCGCAAAGAACAGGCCAAACGACTTCATGAGCGCATCGCCAATCCCGCAAAACATTGGAAATTCGAACTCAGTGATTTGGCAGAACGCCGTCACTGGAATGAATATCAAAAAGCCTATGGTGAAATCATCCACCAGACTCATCACGCGGATCGCCCCTGGTTTCTGGTCCCAGGCGATGACAAAGACTTACGAAACTATATCATTTCGTCGATTTTGGTTGATCGCCTGGAGCGGCTCAAACCTCTTCTGCCCGATTTTGACCAGAAAACTTTAGCTAAAATAAAGAAAGAGCTTAGAGATCTTTAAGGACTGGGCTCGAAATAATTTGGCGTAGGTGGCTCCGGTTTCTTCAGGTGCTGTTCGTATTCCGAAAAAATCTCCTCGACTTTGCGGTAATCGATTCGCTGCATGGCCTGCTCGACTTTCAGATTTTCGATGTCGCGTCCCACCGTCATAAATGCGGCGATGCGATTGTCCTCATAGTAAACCACGGCAAAATCATCTTTTGCTGGATCTCCGAAAAGCTCCATGCGATCAAAGCGATCTGAAAAACCAATATAGCAAATGATTTTATCAAATTGCTGAGTCCAAAAGAACGGGACGTCCTGATATTTTGTTCGTGTTCCAAGCATGTTACAAGCAACGACCTGACCATGTCGTTCCGCCACCTCCCAGTGTTCCACGCGAATAGGTCGTTGACTGCGAGGATCAGGCCACCGCGCAATATCCCCTGCAGCATAAATGTCAGGCACATTGGTTTCCAAATAGTCATTAACCAAGACCCCATGATCAATCTCACAACCTGCTTGTCGCGCCAAAGCCAAGTTCGGTTTGATCCCAACTCCCACGACTACAAAATCACATTCGATTTCAGTCGCATCATCCAAAACGATCCGGTCCGATTTGATTTCTTTGATCGAGTGGCCTAAATGAAAGTGAACTCCATGCGACTCATGGGCTTTCTTCAAATAACTTCCCACATGAATTCCAAGAGTTTTCATCAAGGGCATTTCTTCGGGAGCAATGACATGCACATCAATGCCACGTTGTTTTAAAGACGAAGCGACCTCCAGGCCGATAAAGCCCGCGCCCACAATGGCCACCGCTTTGGAGCCGTCACACTTGTCAATAATGCGTCGACAGTCTTTCAACGTACGCAGCATATAGACGTTTTTTCCCTCAATACCGGTGATCGGTGGAGCAATGGGCTCTCCCCCGGTCGCTAACAACAATTTGTCATAATAAAGAGTGCGCCCATCTGAAAGAGTAACGATCTTTTGATCCGTATCGATCTCGACAGCAGAGACATTCAGATTTAATTGGATTTTGTTTTTATCAAAGTAAGTGCTTTTCAAAATCAGCAACCATTCTTCCGGTGCATTTCCAGAAAGATAATCCTTGGACAAATTGGTGCGATCATAGGGAATAGAATCATCCTGACTGATCATCTGAATAGATCCGGCAAATCCCTGACGACGCAACATCGCCGCACAAGAAGTCCCGGCCGCACCAGCTCCAACAATCACAATATGTTGCTTTTCAGTTCCGCGAATCACCGGTTGAGGAATGGTCTTTTTCCCGGTTACAAATACTTTTTCGTCACGAATTTCCGTGCTCCAGCAAGAAATTGGAACCAGCGCTGGAGCTTTCTCGGCCTCCCCTGTTTTCACATTGAAGCTCGAGTGATGCCACGGACAATGTATATGATGGCCGACTAAAAGGCCTTCGTTTAAGGGACCACCATAGTGCGTGCAGTTGGCACCCACGGCGTAAATTTCGCCTTCCACTTTTACCAGCAGAACGCCTTTTTCACCGACATGCCCCAGGAGCGTCTCTCCATCTTGAAGAGCATCAACGGAAATACCTTTGGTAAAATCTGGGCCGGAAACCTGGGCACTTGTTCCCATGGATTGACTCCTTTTTTGTCAGTTCCAGAACATTTTAGACTTGATGTTGGAAGGACTTGAGAAAAGCTTCACATCGTTGCGAAAAAGCACCATCTTGTCCTGTCTCATTGTGAGAATCCGCCAGACCAGTGTCTGGAAAGCATAAACATTCGGCTCGTATTTTCCGAAATAGAATTGGTGATTTTTTTTGTTACTCCGACGTGAGCCGGAGTGTCAGTGGAGGCGGAAGTTGAAACAGTGGATGAAAAAGCTGGTAGATCAGTTGGACATGGACTGGGGATCTGATGCTCACGCAAAAGGTCCCAAAGGTGATCATAAACCGTCACTTTCAGAAGACCGCGCGACGTTGTTGTATATTCTCGACGTCTATAACAAGAATCTCTTTGAAGTGCAGAATCATTCTGTGCGCAAAGTACGTGCTAAGTTAGACACGGTGGCAAAAGAACTGATGACGTTGGAAGGTGAAGAACTTGAAAATGCGCTGTTCCGCTTCCGTCAGTTTATTTCCAGCTATCGCATTGACGAAGTGACCTATGTACAAAACACCTTTGATGATTTCAAACGCATCATCTGGGACTTCGCCGACAATTTAGGTGAAGAGGTCGCAGCGGAAACAACCTCAGAAGGCCAAGTGAACAACAGCCTGGCACAGCTTCGCGAAGCCGTGGAATCAAACTCCATTGAAGACCTGCGCGCGAAATCCCGTGAGTTTATTGACTTCTATTTGAAACATCAGACGTCTTCCAATGAACGTCGTTCGAAACGCATGGAAACGGTTAAGAAAAGTCTTTCCACGGTGAAAAAGCAATTGATGGAAGCCAATCGGACCATGCGTTCTGACCACTTAACCGGTGCGCACAATCGTAAGAGCTTTGATGAGCAAGTTAAGCGTTATATCCAAATCAATCAACTGGATCACGATCCAGTGACAATGTTGCTGTTTGATATCGACTTCTTTAAAAAGATCAACGATGCCTATGGCCACGATATTGGTGACTTCGTTTTGCAACAGTGCGTGCGCCTGCTTCAGGAAAGCTTTGCCCGCGAAGAGGACTTCGTGGCCCGTCTGGGTGGTGAAGAGTTTGCGGTGATTCTGCCTGGTTGCAACACTCAACAAGCCATCAAAATGGTCGACGAGTGCATGGCAAAAATCCGCAAAGAAGTTTTCGTTCACGGCAACCTGGAAATTCGCTTCACAACCAGTCTTGGCATCGCCCAACTGGAGCCCGGCGAAACGGCCGACGGCTGGTACAAACGTGTCGATGAAGCTCTTTACAATTCCAAACAAACGGGTCGCAACAAATACACCGTCGCGAACCCTCCCGGAATCAAACGAGTCGCATAAAGTTCCCAACTGCGAATAGGCCCCTCAGCACCCGCTGAGGGTGTGGAAATTGAACAACTTAAGCAAACGATTCCGGCCAAACCGTTTTTTCAAGCAAGATGCGAACAAACTCTTGCAAGCCCTTCACATCCTCCCCGTCAAAGCGATTCAATAGAGGCGAGTCGATATCCAGCACGCCCAACAAGCGATCTCCTAAAACCAGAGGAATTACCACCTCACTGCGCGATCGCGCATCACACGCAATATGTCCCGGAAACAGGTCAACATCAGGAACCAACTGAGTCTGAAGTGACTGTGCCGCCGTCCCGCAAACACCCTTACCAATTTTAATACGAGTACAAGCCGGCAAGCCCTGGAACGAAGAAAGCAAAAGCTCTCCATTATGATTCAGATAAAACCCCACCCAATTAATCTCTGGCAAATGCTGATTTAACAAAGCCGAAAAATTGGCCAGATTCACGAACCATTCTTTCTCAGCCAAGCCTTGGGCTTCCGAATTCAGCTCACGGTAAAATTTGGTTTTATCACTATATGAAATTTTGTTCTGAGATGCTTCCATAGATAGGTTATTAACACAGCGAGAGTACGCCGTCAAAAAAACGCGTTGACCCAAATTAAACAGTTTCATAGCGACACCAGAATCCTTTGGCGCACGCATTGCAAATGTCCTTCTCGCGAGTTTTGAATTATCAACCTGACACCGAGGAAAAAATGAAACCAACCGTTATTCTGTCTCTGGCCTTAACTTTTTTAACACTTACAGCCCACGCGGATTTTCGCAGTTGCGTAGACCGGGTCTATTATTCTTTACCGGGATCAGGATCTGAAACGCAAAGAGTCGCAGAGATCGCTTGCCGTGGGGGGCGCGATGCCAGTGAAGCAACGAATTGCTTATCTTCTCTCTACCCGATCATTACCGGCTCTGGGCTTGCAACTTACGAAGTGGCGGCCGTGGCTTGCAGTGGACGGGCCCCCGTCAGTGATGTTACTGAATGCGTGCGACAACAGTACAGCCGCCTTCCTGGCTCCGGTTTAGAAACCTACCGACAAGCCGCCTTTCTTTGCAAAAATGGCTCTGAAAATGCTGACAGAAAATCAACCTGTACTGACAGTCTCTATGCCATGTTACCAGGTTCTGGTGCCGAAACCCGTTCCGTCGCGACGATCGCCTGCTCCAGCCCAGCACCTGTGGAGCAGATAAAAGAATGTGTGAGTCGTCTTTATAGTGTCATCAGTGGCAGTGGACTGGAAACCTACCGCGTGGCGGCTATTGCTTGTAGCGGAGGCGATGATGCTTCCACAGTCGAAACCTGCGTCAGAAATCAATACACCCGACTGCCAGGATCAGGAATTGAAACTTACGAACGCGCAGCTCACATTTGCTCTCGCGAGCATTACGGGCCTCGCTAAAACCACTGTTCCATCATAAGCAACTCTAGGGGTCGAAAAGGAAGAACTTATCGACCCCTGTTTAAAAGTTGTCTATGTATGTCGCCTTTTAGACACCTGATCTCTAACTAATGCTGTTTAAGGATTTTTAAACACAAGTGACAAATCTCCGAATGAGACCGCATTAGATTTGCTTATACCCTGGCCCACCTCATGCAATGTCCCTTTAAACGGGGGCAGATATGAGATCACTTAACTTACTACAGAAATCATTCTTTGGAATTCTCTCAGCAACACCATTTTTATGGTCTTCCGTTGCTCAGCCCCGCACTACGGATCGCGACAAAGACATTGTCATCGCCATCATCGATACCGGTATTGACGTCAATCACCCCCTCATCAAAGACAATTTGTGGGTCAATCCCAATGAAAAAAACAATGGCTTAGATAACGATGGCAACGGATATGCCGGGGACCTCCATGGATGGAATTTTGTTTCCGAAAATAGCGACGTCAGTGACAGTCACGGGCACGGCACCCACATTGCCGGCATCATTCGCCAAAGAACTCTATCGTCGCGAGTGAAATTTATGGTCTTAAAATATTACGATCCCGAACAAAGTGGGCGCGCCAATTTGGTCAATACCGTTCGTGCAATTCGGTATGCGATCAAAATGAAGGCCGATATTATCAACTATTCCGGCGGCGGGGACACACGCAGTGCTCTGGAAGAGCAAGCAATCCGTGAAGCCCAAGAGAAAGGAATTCTCTTTGTCGCTGCCGCCGGTAATGACGGTCGTAACACCGACAAAATGGGATACTACCCTGCCGGCTATAAACTAAAGAATATTATTTCTGTTGCCGCCATGGATTCAGATCGCCATCTGATCGATAGCAGTAATTATGGTTCACAAAGTGTTGATATTGCGGCCCCGGGCAAGAACGTCTACTCTTCCCTGCCCGGTGGCCAATTCGGATTGATGACGGGGACCTCGCAGGCGACGGCGTGGGTGACCGGACTTGCCGCTGCCTTGATGCTTCAGAACCCGGCCTTGCGCGATCCTGAATTGATTAAAATGAAATTGGAAACTGAAGGCATTCGTGATCGCTCCTTGGCTGGCAAGTTGAAATCCAATGTGCGTATTACGGCTTTACAGAATGACATCTCAAGCCTATAACGGAGTTATTGAGCAAGATTGATTTCAACCCTGACGGGCCCTTTCCATTGATCACCGAAGACGAGCACACTTACCAAGAAGCTCAAGAGCATTCGGTCGTGGTAGATGAGTGGTTGGGATTTAAAACCGCAGAGATTGAAAAAGCCTTGCTGAAATCCCAAGCTTACAATGTTCAGGCAGATGAAAATATTCCGGTGAATTTTTGGCGGGGACTTCCGGTTCAGGCGTTGCAGACACCGTACACAGAAATACGATTTATTTTGGAACTTCTGAAACCTCAAGACGGCCAGCACATTGTGGATCTTGGATGTGGTTATGGTCGCATGGCGTTTGTGGTGGGCAAACATTATCCCGGCGTAAAATTCACCGGGTACGAACTGGTGGCCGAGCGTGTGCAGGAAGGCAATCGCATCCTTAAAAAATTCGATTATCCTCTGACGGCTATTAAAACCCAAGATCTGACGGATCCCCAGTTTGTGCCGGTGATGGCTGATCACTATTTTATTTTCGACTTTGGCAGTGCACCTGCGGTCGATAAAACATTGGAAGATCTAAAACAGATCGCAAAAAAGCAAAGTATCAAAGTGGTGGCCCGAGGACGTTACATCCGCCACCGAATTTTTCAATCCCATCCTTGGCTTTCTGAAATAAACGAGCCTCAGGTCTTTGATCATTTCACAATCTTTCAGTCTTAAAATCTGCGTTCCGACACCAGACCAAGACTGGGCTTGTTCGTCTTGAACCATCGGCAGAAACTCATATTATGGAAAATTTCATTCAAAGACCCGAAAGCCTCAATCGCTGGTACGAAGAGAAACTTCATCTGCACCGTGATCAAAACGGTGGCTTTATGGAAGAGCACTTTCAAGTGAATGAGGATCTTCCTGAGACCACGATTTTTCGCATTCAAAATCTCGCCACTCTGGTCGGCTCTTTAGCTGAATCGGGAGTGCGTATCATCGACTTTGTGGATGAGAATGAACGCGGAAAGTTCGCATGGATCTATGATCCTGATGGACATAAAATCGCTCTGTGGCAGCCGTGGGATGATTCACAAAGCATCATCAATCTTCCGGAGCCCGAATAAATAACGTCATGCTAATTCCTTAAACACACGGGTAATAATTATCTTCACAAATGTGATTTCATGCGTGAGCGCCCCCTCATTTCGTCGTCAACTGGCCACTAGTTTGCAAAACTACCACGCGATCTTTTAGTGCGAAGGAATGAAAATGACATTTGTGATGCGAACTCTTTTTTTAACAGCCGTCCTGCTGTGCTCAATTTATGTGAAAGATGCCAAGGCGGAAGTCAAACTTCTGACTCATCTGCAAACACCGGTAAAGGACCAAGGTCGCCGCAATACCTGCGCCTTCTTTGCGACCTCTGCTCTGGTGGAAAGCGCCTTCAAAAAACTCACCGGCGAAGACTATGATATTTCGGAGGAATACGAACAGTTCCGCCATAAGATTATCAATTCCTGGCGCCCCGAAGTTGAGTTTGGTAATACCTATGACATCTTAGCGAGCTTTAAAAACGATTACTATCTGTTCGAGGAAGAACAACTTCCTTACCAAGAGAAAAGCCCCGATTTCACCAAGCCGTTTACGGCCGAACAAAATGCCCTGTACAATTTGGATAAGAAAACAACCCCGTATGTCAGCTATCGAAGTTTGAACTTCAAACAGCTTTCAAAAATGCATGTGCAACGTCCTTGGTCAGAACTGGTCATCAACGAAATCAAACAAGAGCGCCCTGTGGTCGTCACTTTAAATGTGGCGATTCCCCTTATCGACGATAAGAAGGGCACTTTTAAGATGAATAAGAAAGTATCTGAGCAATGCAACAGCGGCGCTATTGTTTGCGGAGGTCATGCGGTGCTTTTAGTGGGCTATGACGATGAACGCCGTATTTTTATGTTTAAAAACTCTTGGGGACCGAATTGGGGCGACCGCGGATACGGTTATGTGACATTTGACCATGTCGATAACTATTCTGATCAATTATTGACAGCGTTTTTTGACAGGTTTACATCTCCTTCCGTGAAACGAGTGAATCCCTAATTCAAAATAAAGAGATGGAAATCATGACTCAGCCACAATCGGAATTTGACGAAAAAAAATGGTTCCATCTCTTTAAGAACAAGGCCCGGGTTCTTTATCCCAACTCCGACCCCGCACACGACTTCCTACATATTCAACGTGTGGTCTCAACTGCAAAAAACCTGTGTGAAACTGAACACGGCCGATGGGAAATCGTCATGCCCGCGGCCTTCTTTCACGATTT
>JBCNNR010000041.1:0-35637 GCA_039594295.1 Bdellovibrio sp. | reverse complement strand
TTGGGATTCTTTTGAAGAGAATCCCGATCTTTAGGGGACAACTTTGCCATGATCTGCACCTTTTTTTAGACTTAAACTCAGGGTAGTCCCTTTTATTTAAATGTCTACTTTTTGGGGTACAGATCACTTGGAGGCTCCTTTTTTATGTCACTTGCTAATGTTACATAACGTTTGAGTGTCGTTTATCAGATGTTGCCGAGCAAAATATTTGCTGTCGTCTGACGGGGTGTCTAACTTTTCGCTGTTAAAACCCAGATTCCCACCAGAATAAATAAAGTTCCCGATACGTATTTCATGATTTGTGGATTTAACATTTGTCCAAGATAGCGACCAAAGATCACGCCCAATGCGCCAGCTAAGCCCAGAGCCAACACCACAGCTAACAAGACTGTCATCGTGGACTTGGTCTGGCTGGAAGCAGCTAAAGCTGCGAACTGTGTTTTGTCGCCCATTTCCGCCAGAAAAATAGTGATGAAGGTGCTCGCAAAAATCTTCCAATCCATAACAGGTCCTTTAGAATATAAATCTACACTCTGACTTAGTCGGAGTAGGCTCTTATTTTATGAATCAGGTTGAAAGGAAGGCAAGATTGAAAAGCGAGTTTATTGCCGCCATGGATCTTTTGCAGGAGGAAGCAGGTCACGGTGACCTCTCCCTTAAAAAAGTATTCAGCCTTCTGGGAGAAGAGGGCCACGGAATGATTCTGCTGGTGCTGTGTCTGCCGTATCTCTTCCCCATTCCTGTTCCTGGCTTGTCTACAATCTCCGGTGTTTTGATCGTTTTGGTTTCTTTTTTTCTTTTGCTTCGTCGACCACCGTGGTTACCGCGTCGTTGGGAGAATGTAAAAATATCTGCGCAGACAATTTTAAAACTGAGTAACCACGCTGAAAAAGTATGGACCTATGTCGCTAAGATCGTAAAAAAGCGCATGCTGTTTTTTCACGACATGCATTTCTTTCGATTGCTGAATTTTTTGGTCCTTGCCGTGAACGCAATTCTTCTGGCTCTGCCGTTGCCGATTCCTTTTTCCAATACAGTTCCGGCTATTGCTATCGTCCTGTGTGCAATTGGTTACCTTGAAAAAGACGGACTTTTCACACTGTTTAGCTATGCGTGGTGTGGAGTTGTGGCGACTTTTTTCACTTCGTTGGCATTGGGAGCCAAACATCTGTTGTAGTGCAAGAAAGCATTGTTTGCATTGCGGGAATCCACGGCTATCATATTCCTTATTCAACAGGAGGAATAAATGAAATCATTGATCGCACTATGTGCTTTCAGTTTTGCTACGAGTTTTGCAACGGTCTCTTTAGCTCAAACACCAACAGAGACACCACCGGTTCCGGGAGCGCCTACGAGTGATTCAGAACATGCATCAGGTGCGATCAAGACAGGGCCTTGTGCAAAGGACATGGATCTTTTGTGCCCGGGTGTAAATCCAGGACCTGAGATGCATAAATGTATGCATGACAACCGTAAGAAGATCTCTAAAGAGTGTAAATCAAAAATGGCTGACATGAAAAAAGCCATGAAGGGCATCCATGCAGCCTGCCACGAAGACGCTGAAAAATATTGCGGAGACGTGAAGCCAGGGAAAGGTGCGATGAAATCTTGTATGAAAGATCACATGGATGAGCTTTCCCAAGCCTGCAAAGATAAACTTGAAGACATGAAAGCTAAGCACGGAAAACATAAAAAATAATAAAAAGCCGGGGAAACCCGGCTTTCTTTTTAAAACAGCTGTTTTAAAAAATCGCGATGGAGCTCTTTGTCCTGGTAGGTGTCGTCGGATTTTTTTAAATCCTCGGCGCTGTAGCCGGATTCAATTCTTGTCACCAGGATATTTAAATCCTGCAAAGTGAAAACTGCACGCCACGTTCGATAAGCAATGATGAACTCTGTCTCAGACAAGGCTTTCACGCGCTTTTTCTTGGTGTTGGTGGGTTCAAATTCCAATTGATGTTGAATAAATCCACGAAGATTCTCGACACCTTTGGCTTCCAGATATGCGAGTGCTTTTTCTGCACTGACCGAAAATTCAACGGTGTGCTTTTCCGCTTCGCTTAACCACTGCGGTTCAACTCCGGGAAAAGAATCTGCGTATGCAACATAAGGTTTGATGTCCAAAATCGGGGAGCCATCCAAGATGTCGGCCCCAGCGACTTCGATTTTGAGTTTATCAATCGAAACAACATCAACGCAGCTCATGCCGATTTGATTTGGACGGTAAGGCGAGCGAGTGGCGAAAACGCCAATCTTGGTATTGCGTCCCCGGGGAGGTAAGACCATGGGATTCCAATGTTCATTGCGATGAAAGGTAAAGATCACCCAAATCTTTTTACAACCTTCAAGGCCTTCCAAGGCTTGCTCGAAATTCTGACCCGCTAAAAGTTCAATCAAGCCATTGGTATGATGTGCATCAGGCTGTCTGCCAGCTTCATAGGGATGAACTTGGGAGCTTTTAAAATAACCAATCGGCGTGAACTCTATTTTTTCATTCGCCATTGTCTCATCCATTCAAATCCCGCAACTGCGGCGGTCACGCCCACATTAAGGGAATTTTTTCTGCCGCGTAAAGGAATCACGCGCACTTCATCAATGACTTTCAAAATCTCAGGATCCAGACCAAAACGTTCATTCCCTAAAATGAATGCCGTGGGCTCCCGATCGAATTGTTCATATAAATCAGATGCAGAAGCTGCTGTTTCTAAAGCCACTAAACGATAGCCATCTTCTTTTAAAGACTCCAGGCAATCCATCAAACGAGGATGTTCTTCCCAAGTCATATATTCTTGGGTACCCATGGCGGTTTTTTCGACCTTCCATTGCGTTGGATTTGGCGTATAGCCGCACAAGAGGACGCGTTCCGCTCCCAAGCACTCCGCCGTTCTAAAAATGGAACCGACGTTAAATGCAGAGCGAATATTATCTAATACAAAAACCAAGGGCAGCGATTCTTGGGGAGCCGCGGTCTTATCATTTTCAACGATCAAGAATTCATCATCTTGCAGATTTTTATGAAGCAGACGCTCGAACGGAATTCCATAGGCGACAAAGTGTTTTAAAGTCATTTTGTCATGAAGATGCGCTTCCGAGGCAGCCAGGCGGCTCACGTCAGAATTTTCACTGGTCGCTAATGCTTTGATCTTTTTCTTTAATTCAGCAAGTTTGCCTGCATTAAAAGAAAAATCCCCCGAGGATTTTTCAAGCTCCAAAAAGAGCTTATGAATTTCTTCGAGGGATTTTTTATCTTGAACCGAAAGGCTCATTATTTAACTCTTTGGCCGACCTGAGCGCCGTCATCTGGAGAAAGCATAAACAGATCACTTCCCCCAGTTCCCGCAGCCAAGACCATGCCTTCAGACATGCCGAATTTCATTTTTCTAGGTTTCAAGTTCACGCAGACCAAAAGTTTACGACCGATCAGTTGTTCGGCCTTGTAAGCGGCTTTAATGCCAGAAATGATCTGACGAATCTCTCCGCCACCAATATCAATTTTCAACTTCAAAAGCTTATCTGCTTCTTTGATTTCTTCAGCTTCAACCACCAAACCTACACGAAGCTCCACTTTTTCAAAGTCTGCAAACTCAATTTCACCCACCTTCGCTGAGGCTTCGGCGGGCGCGCCCGGTTTAGTGGAGACGGATGGGGGTGCCGTGGAAGCTGCTTTCTTGGCAGCTTGAATCTCTTCATTGATCTTACGGCTTTCTTCAACCATCGCTTTTACTTTGTCAGCTTCCACGCGAGTTGCCAAATGCTCGTAATCACCAATTTCTTTGTTCGTCAGAACGGTGTTGATATCATTCCAAACGTAATCTTTTTCACCCAAAAGCTTAGCCACTTTTTCAGTGTAGTACGGAAGAACTGGTTTTAAATAAATCGCCAGCATTCTGAAAACGTTCAAAGTCGTTGTGATCACTTGTTTTGTGCCCACAGGATCCGCTTCCAAAGTTTTCCATGGAGCTTTTTCATCAAAGTACTTGTTGGCATCATCCGCAAGCGTGCGGATTTCAGACAGGGCCTTGGCGAAATCGCGCGACTCATAGTGACCCGCGATCACTTCCGATTTTGCTTGAGCATGAGCAATCAGCTTTTGCCCTTCAGCATCCGGCGTGCTCATCTTGCCATCCATTTTCTTTTTCAACATCTGGCCACCACGGGATCCCAGATTTGTGATCTTACCCACAAGCTCTGAATTCACACGGTTGACGAACTCTTCCAGATTCAAATCGATATCATCAACAGAACTGTTTAGTTTTGTTGAGTAGTAAAAACGAAGATACTCTGGATTCAAATGATTCAAATAAGTGCGAGCCGCGATGAATGTCCCTTTGGATTTAGACATTTTTTCGCCATTGACCATCAAGTGACCATGCACGAACACTTGGTTTGGAGAACGGAACTCAGCGGCTTTCAAGAAGGCTGGCCAGAAGATCGTGTGGAAGCGTGCGATGTCTTTACCGATAAAGTGGTAAATTTCACGCGTCGGATCTTGCCAGATATCTTTTAAAGTTTTGCCGTTGTTCTTAGCCCAGATCTCTGTCGTGGACATATAGCCCATCGGAGCATCCACCCACACATAGAAAAACTTTTTGCCATTGGTCCCAGGGATCGGAAAGCCAAAATATGGTTCATCACGAGAGATATCCAAATCATGAAGATCTTCGTTGAACCACTCTAACATTTTTTTTGCGATGTCAGGAGCCGCGTGCTTGGGAATCCACTCTTCCAAGTATTGTTTAAAGTCGTTTAATTTAAAGAAAATGCTCTCGGAGTCTTTTAACACCGGAGTTGTTCCGCACAAAGAGCAATGAACGTCCTTCATATCGCTTGGAGAATACGTTGATGCGCACACATCACAAGAATCGCCATATTGCTCTTTCGCGCCACACTTAGGACATGTGCCTTTTACGAAGCGATCTGGCAGAAACATTTTATCATGGTTGCAGTAAAGCTGTTGAATCGCTTGTGTGCGGGTGTGACCGCCCTCAACGAATTTTCCATAGAACTGCTCAATCAAAGCTTTATTTTCAGGAGCGTTGGTGGAGCCATAGTGGGAAAACTTAATCTGGAAATCAGCAAAGTCTGCCGTATGTTCTTTAAAAGAATTGGCGATCAATTGTTCCGGAGTGATGCCAAGCTCACGAGCTTTCACCATGATCGGAGTTCCGTGTGTATCATCTGCGCAAATAAAGACACATTCATTGCCGCGCATGTTTTGAAAGCGTGCCCAGAAGTCTGCTTGAAGGTACTCCACCAAGTGGCCTAAATGAATGTAGCCGTTGGCGTAGGGAAGGGCACAGGTCATCAAAATTTTACGCGGGGAACTCATCAATCAAACTCCAATTTTACTTTTCTTGCCACTCCACCTTCCCGGTATCGAGATGGTAAAGGGCTCTAGCAATTTTTACCTCACCAGAGGCTACAGCGTCACGCAAGATTTGAGAGCGAGCTAAAAGATCGTGAGCTACGCCGGTTACATTCGCCGTAGATTCTTCAACCAGCCCCTCGGATGGTTTTTTGCTCGCATATTGCTGTAAATGGGGCTTTAAATCTGCGACCAGGCCGTTTAATGCGGGGCTACCAAGGTCTGCACCGTCAAGGGAGGCTAAAGCGGCTCGTACGGCACCACAGGACGTATGACCCATCACCACGATCAGATTCGAACCTAAGTGATCCACTGCGTACTCAATACTGCCGATGACATTGTCGTCCAAAGCTTCGCCAGCGGTACGGACCACAAATATTTCGCCCAGTTTTTGATCAAAAAGAACTTCCGGTGGAACGCGAGAATCACTGCAAGACAGAATCACGGCATGGGGTTTTTGACCAGCGACCAGACGCGCACGATCTTTCGCCGATGCACCATCTTTGCGAACGCTGCCCTTAACAAAACGAGTGTTGCCATTTTTTAACCAGCCGAGGGACTTTTCTGCGGACACCGGTCCCGCCTCGCGAGGTTTGTGTTCTGCGGGGACTTGGTGGTGATCCGAGTGATCGTGTTCATCAGGGACGGGTTTGGCTGCCACAGCCGCAGAAGGAGGATTTCTCTGAGATTGTTTTGCAGTTTCCGCAGCAACGGCATCACGAAGTTCCTGAGCGCGAGCTTGGTCGGCTGCTGTTGCTTTGGCTTCTGCCGCTGGTGGAGGAGTGGCTTCCGCTTGGTTTAAAGATCTTCTGCCTTGAAATGCAGAACACGCGGACAAACACGTTGCAGTCAGTACAAGAGCCATACGGAAATACATTGAATCCTCCCTGAGTGGTCTTTTTATTGTCTGAATCCGATGCTCATAACGTCAAACTAAAAAACAAAAAACTTGCCAGAGCGAGAAGCGCTTCTGAGAATATCTAAAAGCCTCTCAAGGAGTCATGATTTATGTCAGTTGCCTTACTTACTGCGGAACAAGTTCAAGCGAAGCTTGCGGAAAAGAACTATCCAGCTCAACAGACATATTTAGCGATGTACTCGACGTGGTGGGATGGAATTGTCACGGAGCCCGGCATGATGGTTGTTCCGATTGATGATCACTTGGTGCATCGGGGGGACGGCGTTTTTGAGGCCATCAAAGTTCTCAATGGTCGAGCTTTTTTATTCGACGAGCATTTGCGCAGACTGGAATCTTCGGCAAAACAAATTGGAATGAGCCTGCCAATGACTGTGGATAAAATCAAATTCATCATTTCTCAGGCGGTGACTGCGGCAGGAGTGAAAGATGCTCTTTTGCGTTTATATATTTCTCGCGGTCCAGGAGGCTTCACTACAAATCCCTATGATTCTGTCGGTGCTCAAATGTACTTAGTCGTAACCACGCTTAAATTATTGCCACCGGAAAAATATCAACAAGGTGTCAGTATCGGAAAAAGTGCTGTTCCCCCAAAAGATCCGACGCTTGCAAGAATCAAAACCTGCAATTATCTGCCCAATGTCCTTATGAAAAAAGAAAGTGTTGATCGCGGTATCGATTTCACGATCAATGTGGATGAACAAGGTCATTTCTTGGAGGGCAGTACTGAGAATATCGTCATGCTCGACAAAGACGGATTCCTGATCAGACCACCACTTCATCAAATCCTAAAGGGTACCACGATGATTCGTACCTTGGAGTTAGCGGAAGCGTTGGTAAAGAGTGGCAAGATCGCCGGAATCCAAGAAAGAAACTTTTCGGAGGCCGATATCAAATCAGCCAAAGAGGTGATGATGATTGGAACCACTTTGGATGTTTTGCCGGTGACCAGTTACGAGGGGATGAAAATTGGTCAAGGAGTGCAGGGGCCGGTGGCAAAAGAATTAAACGAACTGCTTCGTGAAGATATGAAAAAGGCCGTCTTGATTTGAAATAAAAAAAAAGCTCCGGGAGACCGGAGCTTTTCATTTATCAGGAATTTACAAAACTAAACTTCCAATTGAATTTTATCCAAAAGCTCAGGGTCAGAAAGAACCGCTTCGCCACCCATGGCAATCGCCGTCAGTGGATTTTCTGCCACGCGAACCGACAGACGCACTTCGTTTTGGATGCGCAAATCAAAATCGCGAATCAAAGCCCCACCACCCGCAAGCACAACGCCGCGCTCGATGATATCAGAAACCAATTCCGGTGGAGTGTGTTCCAAAGCTTTGTGAATCGCATTGATAACTTCTTGGATACAAGAATTCATCGCAAGGCCCACATCTTCCGAGCTCACTTCAATCGTTTTATTCATGCCGGTGTCGGCATCGCGACCCGTGATCGTCGCCATCTTGATGTCTTTTTTTGGAACCGCAGTTCCAATTGAAACTTTCAAGTATTCAGCGGTTTGATCGTTGATGTGAAGTTTTTTATAACGTTTGAAATAGTCGATGATCGCATCATCAATTTTGTGACCACCCACACGAGCTGCTTCACAATACACAATGTCAGCCAAGGCAATCACAGCGACTTCCGTCGTGCCACCACCCATATCGATGATCATGTTGCCCTCAGCGGACTTCACGTTCAGGCCGGAACCAATTGCTGCGGCCATGGGCTCGTCAATCAGGAAGACTTCTTTTGCTCCAGCCGCTTTACAAGATTCAATAACGGCTTTCTTTTCCACCTCGGTCACACCATAAGGCAAAGAGACAACAATGCGCGGACGAGAAAACGCAGATTTAACTCCGGGTTGACTCAAGAAATGCTTCAGCATCACTTCGGTTGTCTCAAAGTCTGCGATCACGCCATCGCGGATCGGTTTTTGTGCAAAGATGTTTCCAGGATTGTTGCTGAGTTTTTCTTTTGCATCCGTTCCCACGGCAATCACGCGTTTGCGGCCCGGGCTTGTTTGTTGATAGGCAATCAATGAAGGTTCATTCAAAATGATCCCTTTGCCGCGAGCAGCGATCAAAGTATTCGCAGTTCCTAAATCAACGTAAAGGTCTGCTGCGGTACCGGCTTCGTCTTTAAACAACCATGAAAACATACTATCTACCGAATCCTTTGCTCGTCTCGAACGGGAATGTCGCAAAAATGCTGATGTAAGTGTAAGATTTATTCAAGTCTACACCCAATTCTCCACCCAACGTCATTGTGTCTTTTAACTCTGGGTGATGCCACTCAGTGCCCACCGCCAGATTTGTCGCAATGTAATTATCTTCTTTGGTGTTCAGGTAAGTGAACGGGATGGCCAAATATGGAACAGTGAGACCATACTCAGTATCAAACTTTCGGCTCACAAGGGGAGCGACTTGCAGTTGTACGATGTTGTCATCTTTTTCGCGCGCAATACCTGCACCGAATCTGAAACCCATGGCTGGCTGATTGCCAACATCAGGGAAAGGAACCCATTTCACACTTGCGAAGGCATTAAAATCAATCGAACCGCCACCCAAAGTCAGGCGACCGCTGGTGGAGTCATTAAAGCCAGTTTCAGCAAAGACGTTGAAGTTGGCTCCGCTTTCACGATTTGTCAAAATTTGTGGTTCCACCCCGAACTGAAAAAGATTCGAAGGAAGGACCTCCGCTGATTCAATGATGCTTAAGTAGGCATGTGCTGTGGAAGATAAAAACAGGCAGAAAACGAAGTATTTAGCAAATTTCATCAAGAAAGACCTTTCACTCAAAAAAATGTTATCGAGTTGCGAATCATTTGACAAGACCTTGATCGAACACCAAGCTAAATCAGTGACGAAACTTCCAATTTCCCTTGTTGTGATTGCGTTGAACGAAGAAGCCCATATTGAACGCTGTATTCGTTCTGTTCCCTTTGCGGATGACGTTGTTGTCGTCGATAGCTTTTCGACGGATCGCACCGTGGAAATTGCTGAAAAAGCAGGCGCCAGAGTTTTCCAGGAAAAATGGCGTGGATTTGGTCCTCAGAAGGCCTTTGCGGCCGAGCAAGCAAAGCACTCTTGGATTCTTTCTTTGGATGCTGACGAAGCGCTAAGCCCGGAACTTGCCAGTGAAATTGCCTCCCAATTTGCTCGTTTAAATCCTGACGCCGGTTATCTGTTTCCGCGAAAGTCTTTCCATATGGGTCGCTGGATTTTGCATGGCGGGTGGTATCCTGATTATCAACTTCGCCTCTTTAACAAAGCCCAAAGTCGTTGGAATTCCGCGAATGTTCACGAAAAAGTCGAAGTAAAAACGGTGCTAAAAATGAAAGCGCCTCTGCTTCATTATGTGTTTGATGACTTAAGTGATCAGGTTGTTACCAATGACAGGTATTCCAGCCTGGGAGCTCGCGAGTTGCAAAACAAGGGTAAAAGCTTTTCGTACTTAAAGATGATCTTTAAGCCTTTCGGGAAATTTGTTGAGACATACTTTGTAAAAGCAGGATTTTTGGATGGCTTACCTGGTTTTGTTATCGCTATTGGCGCCGCTTATTCGCTATTCTTAAAGTATGCAAAACTCTGGGAGCTTGAGCGTGTTAAAGAAAATCCTTAAACTTAAAGTTATACTTTCACTTATTTCTCTAGCTGTTTCTGTGTCCTGGGCTGCTCCCAAATATCCGTCAGTGGAGGAAGTTCAAGGAAACGTCACTTTGACCGGCAAAGACGGCAATAAGGTGAAGCTCTCTACCAAGACACCACTTCAGGAAAAGGCGCAGTTTGAAACCGCGGATGATTCAACGGTGCGCATTGCTTTAGATAGTTCTCGTCAATTTGTGGTTTTGCCGAACAGCACGGTCATTTTGCCAACGATCAGTTGGGAAGGGGGCGAGGCGCCGATCTTGATTTTGCGTTCAGGGAGCTTGCGTTGGATTCAGAAGGAAAATGAAAAGGCGAGCTATAACACAGTCTTGAGAACGGATCTTTATGAGTTCCTTCCACCTGCTGGGGATTTTGTATTTCTGATCAATCTTCCCAAAGCCTATGGCGAAGTGAAGGCTCTCAAGGGAAGTATTGAGTTTTCGGCTTTAAACGGAGAAACGTCTGTTCAAGCCAAAGCCGGGGAGCAGGTTGGTTTTCAGGGAATGGTTGAGGGTGGTGAGATCGCCTACGACGTTTTGCTAAAGGGTAAGAAAATCCCCCGTGGGAATCTGACTCCGGTGACTAAGATTTCAGATAAAGAGCTCGCTTCGTTTGATGGGGCAGAGAAAAAGCGTCAGGCTCAGGCGGCACAATTGGCCAAAAAACAGCAAAAAGCCGCGCAAGCTACAAAGCGAGCGGGGGCGATCTGTGCGAACCCTAGTGCTCTATTTAACGAGTGCTCATGGGTTTGTGTGGGTAATCCCAAGGGTGAAAAGAAGCAGTGTTTGCTAGGTCAGGCCGGGGTTTCCTGTCAGCGTCGCCGCTGCAATGCCAATGGTGAATGGGCCGAAGAAACCCTCCTGAATGCGCAAAATGCGAGCAATAACTGTAAGGCGCAACCTGTCGTAGGCCCTTGTGATTATTAAGGTTTAAAGAATTTTAAGAATCAGCATTTTTCCAACTTGCACTTTACCCACGGAAGCTCTATAAAAGACCTTCCTTTGTGGTGGCTGTAGCTCAGTTGGTAGAGCATCGGATTGTGATTCCGAGTGTCGCGGGTTCAAGCCCCGTCAGTCACCCCAATTTTTCTTCCTCAAAGTCTCCCAAAAATCAAAACACAAATTGGGTTCTACGGTTCTAGACTTTTCCAGGGCAATCTGACGAAGCTATTGCTTTAGGATAATAACGTCATGATCGGAAGTTAGGGCGTGGGCTTTTAACAGCTCCCACTTGCCATCCTTCATAGAGTAAAAGAAGTTGGCTTGGCCCCCTTTGTTTTCCCCATAATAATCGAGTGTAATCTGGGCCTCCCCCTGAGACCCCTCAAGTGTATGCTTGACCCTGATCGATGAGCTTAGTGGCTTCAAAGAGCGGTAGGTGAGTTTACCAACATGTTCTCTGAGTACTTTATCGTCTCGTAAGAATTGTACGGACATACCATAAGGATCGGTCGTCATAATGATGAAGTGCCCGGCAACGTATGAAAGAGCGAATAGGGCAAGGAAAGCCCCAAGCACGAACTTTTGGCGAGAGCCGAAGCTAATAAAGTCATTAAGCGTGTCTTTAAACCATTGCTTGATCTTCATAGCTAATGGATCGGCTCTTTCGATACACAAGTTTATGTTTGAAACATAATTGGGTGCAACTAGAGGGTCAAGTCAGGGCTAAGTAGCTGAAATAAGGGTGATGTCGAAGTTTGGCACTCTCGTTCATTTCTTCAATTTGTGCCCAGCCATTTTTTGATGTCCGTGATGACATCAGGGGCAATGACGTGTTCAGAGTTATATTCTTTGTAAGTAAGATTTAGATTGTTTGAGCGAAGTATTTTCTCCGTGTCTTTGCCAAGATGAATAGGCAGTTTTGAATCCATCGTGCCATGGGTCACATAAACTTTTCGTAGTTTTAAATCATCCAATGGATGTTCTTTCGTGGCAGCCGCGAATTCTGGAAGTGTTCTGCCAGAGGATGCGATGTAATTTTCAAGATGAAGTGTAGAAGTCAGTGCCAAACCTATAGTCATAATAGCGCCCTGACTAAAACCAAATATCGAAATTTTATCGAGTGGTATTCCGCTCTGTTTAGAGAGTTCGCGTAAAGCATCCTCAATAAGAGAGAGACTTTCTTTAGCTTCAGGCCAATTATGAACAGGACCCCGCTCCGTAAATTGAACATGAAACCATGCAAAGGCCCGGGGAGCTATTGCAATCGGTGCTCTTAAGGAGACGATCATACGATCACCAGTCAAGAGTGGAGCTAACTCGAATAAATCTTTTTCGTTACTGCCGACGCCATGAAGAAGCACTAAGGCCTTCGTTGGCTTCGTTGTTGGCGAGAAAGTCATTGCTGTCAGTTTGCCATAGGTTTGCTCAAGTGGTTTCATTATTTTCCTATCCAAGTTGAATCATATAAGTTTGATGAAGCCAGTATAGTGCAAAATAGTCTTGTTGATTAGATGCAACGAAGTGAATTCACTGTTCCTATGATGAAACAATTGGGGAGGCTTGAATCACCATCTTAGCGTATGGATTTGTTGATAAATACAACAATACTATCTATGTGCCCGGTCCTATTTTGCTGTTTAGGCCTACTCTAAATATTCAATTTGGTTCTCGTTACTTGGTAAAAAAATACAAAATCGTGAATGGAAAAGAGAACGTCAATATTGCCAGTCCACTAAGTATGGGAGAATATGTTAGAGCTCTACATTTTGCTTCTGCAGGATACAATGGTGGGGCAAAAGGATATCCAGAAACAGATCCAGTAAACTATGCCATTAACGTTTGGGATAGAATTGGTGTTTACTGGATCGCAGAAAAAGTAACTTATCAATAGCTGAGGACGATTGCGATGAAATTCAAAGCTTTTATTTTGAGTTGTTTTGTTTCAGTATCGGCATTGGCTCAATCAGCTGCCGATGTGGCAATTGTCCAGAAATATGTTCCAAGTCGTTTTTTTCAAATGAAAGATGAAGTATCGGGCGCGGCCTTGTCGTTGGGGGCTGGGATCGGATATATGATCCGCGAAAGTGAACTAGACGGAAAAGGAAAAGGTCGATTTTTGGTTGTTGCTTATCAAGGGGCGACTGCATCGGACTCTATTGAATGTGAGCTTAAGGTTATTAAAGTTGTAGGAACAGCTGGAACAGTTATGGGTGCAACTGTTGTCTCAGATCCCGACGAACTGAGTGGCTGTACAGATATAGTGTTTAAAGACCTCGACGGTGATTCCAAGCCAGAGTTGCAGGTGTTTACCTCGAATACGCGGGGAGATGTTCGTTCTCCAATTATTTTAAAATGGAACGGAAAGAATTTTGCTGACGCTACACCAATCATAGCCTCAGGTACTCATAAGGTAAGTGCGTTTAGGCAAGCTTCAGTTGCCGATGTTAAAGAAGGTTCAAGCAACTTGATTATTGATTCGCCATTTGAATCGCTGGATAAAGACGGGCTCACAAGAATATATGTTTTAAAAAACTCTAAAGTGACATTGCTCTATACTTATCCGTGGTGGGAGTTAGTTGTTAAATCGACCGCTATCCCCGTAGTCCTGACTCAAACATTGTCTCTTCCCGCTGGAACCTACACCCTCGAAATTAAAAACCGTTCAGCTGACTTATCGAAAGCCGTTCGCGCTCAAGTACAAGTCGGCGCAAATGTAATCATAAAGCCGATTGATTTGTGCTCAGGCCCCACCCCAAAGGGGTATAAACCGCCAAATGATGGCGATAATAACGAAGATAAGAATAAGGGCTGCATTCCTCGTAAGAGCACTTATGCGACCGTGGCGATTAAGGGCAATGAGGTGATTAAGGTTACTGCATATGGAGCAACGGGCAGTTACCTAGAAGTATCGCTCCTCAAAAAGTAGCTGAGGTGTGGAGTTAGATAAGGGCTCATCTGCGGTGTTGTCGCTGAGCTCTCAGTCATCGATGTACTGATCGTACGCCTCTAGTGCAATATTTGGAGACAGTTTTCTTTTCGAAATTTTAGGCCTGCACAAAAATCCCTTCCGTTAAGTTATTACAGCAACCTTCCAGAAAATTTGTCATGCGTGAAAGTGGTATGGTTTGTTGGAAAAATCGCTACAAGATCCAAGAAATAGACCTGACGGCTGTGATTGGAAATAGGATGAAGCAGAATTATCTAAAAACACGAATATTTAATTCAGAAGGCCAATGCAGAATTTAATCCTGGTTTAAATAACGCAAACGTGAAAAGATGTGCGCATTATGATGTTATTGAAATATATTTTGTTGTTAGCAGTAATGGGAGTGACATCTTTTGCGCAAGCTTCGGATGTAATTCAGATTAATACGGTTGTGAAAGAGGCTGGCAAACAATATATCATTTCGTATTGTCCGGATAGTACATGTGATTTGATGACATTTAAAAAGAAACATTTTGATCGAGCACAGGCTTCAAATCTATTTTCTTTATATCTGATAAATTTCTCAGGATATGTGTATTTGGAAGATCTAGCGAAAAAAGAGACGGTGCAGAAAGTTAGTGAATATTTAATTTCCGAATTGAAGAATGATAAATGTTTAGGAAAGGTTTCTTTGAAGAAGCTTGCTTGTGCACTTCAAGACTATGAGTCAAAAAAGTGGATTGAGCTTAGACAGTCTAGAGCGGATGAAAAGGTTAACAAAGAACAAGTAATCAAATTGCGCCAAAACGAAGCCTTCGCCAGAGCTCTGTAGTTTGCGTCTAGTATAGATCGGGACTTTGTTGGGAGGCGCTGCCCCTCATAGGGATACTCGACGTACTTATTAATATCAGGCTTAGCACTCGTTGGAAAAGTATCCGTGGTTTTTTTTGAAGAAACAATTGGGGAGGCTTGAAGCACCATCTGAGCGTATCTGATTTTGACACCTCCATAAACCGTGGCGTTTACGAAGATGACGAATTTAGAGTTGTGTCCAAAGGTTCAACAGGAGTGGTGTAGTCAAAGTAAGTATCTTTCATTTCGGGGAGGCTGGTGGTTTGCAATAGGAAGGGGGATCCACTCTTATGTGGAAGCAGAAAAGAGAGAAAAAATGAAAAATATGGTTATGAAAGCAATGTTAGTAGCGATGGCAACAATTTCGGCATCCCACGCCTTTGCGCAGTCGCATGCGTGTACAGCGGCTGAGATTGAGATTTTGAAAAAAAATAAAACCGTCCTCGAAAAGCAGTTAGAAGCGGCTACTCCTATTTCGGCGAGTGTTCTTGCGGATTATGATGAAGATGAGGCCTTGACTGAAGGAATGAAAGTTTCTCAGCAAATCTCCGCAGTTGAAGAGATGTTGAAGTCTGGCATTTGTTCCGAATAAGGCTCTGTTGGGTGCGACCGCCAGGGGAGTCCGAGAACGGACTTGTGACAGTGACGATTTTCATCGTTACTGTCACAAACCCTTCTGGTTGGAATTTTAAATCTCTATTTTAAGATTTTTGTCCTTTTCAAAAGAGCGTGGAAGTTAATAGTCCAACCGATGCCGACGCGTTTTGGTTGAATAATTTTGTCATCGTCGACGTTCCATATTCCCTTGTGCCAATTTTTGAAATCCCAATTCACAGGTATTCCAAAAATCTTGTTTCGTGATTTTGGGTTTAAGTTTTTATTTTCCATGGTGGTTTTGCTCCTTTATGCACACAACTGAACATATGCTGAAAGAATTCTGTCGCAGGCTCTGCTCGTATCTCCAAAGTCGGTCAGGCCAATCAAAATTCCAATAAGTAAAGTAATTGTCTTCATAAATTTCCCCGCTAAGAGTTTCTAAGTTTCCGTCTATGGCGTATTGCATCTCTTAAGCCGTCTTCCATCTTTATCTAAACTGATTTGAGCCCTGATAGCCCCAGAATTTCCGAAAAAGTGGTCTTTATTTCTGGAATTTATTACTGAAACCTGAAGTTTCGGCTCTCTGAACGTCCCCGAAAAAAGGCAATGAAAACCCGCGGCACAGACCTATTGTTGGCGATTCTGAAACTAACTTTGAGCTGCGTTCATTGGTTTTTGTTATATGAATTCGTCGTAAAATGAGACGGATATTTTCACAGAACAAATAAACAAAATAATATCATCTACTACTTTAATTTTTGTTTAACCGCCCCGAAAAGCTAGTCACTTGGTATTGAACGTTGGTGGGGAAATGAAAAAGTACGTCCTTGCAGTTTTATTGATCGCGGTGCCTTGGGTATTTAATGCCGCAATGGTCGCAGATGAAGTTGTTGCTGTTCAAACAATAACAAATGGCTACAAGGTGGACTTTACGGATCCGGTTGTTTGGAAGAGATATACTCGTTCAACAGGTTACCCAGAAACAATGGCTAACTATATCAATGTTAATTTATTTCCCGGGCCATTGCTTGGTCTGGGGACCCTTATCGAATGCGTGCCATTTATAATTAGAGAGGAGCAAATAGATCCTTTTCGTAGCTGTTCTGGTATTGAATATCAAAAAGGGGCACGCTCTCTTGAATTTCATGGAAGTGCTTCTAATATCTATGGGATGACCTTGACAATTGTATCGCCGGCTGCCAATAATCCGCATTTGAAAGATCCGTATAAAGTTGGTTTTGCCTTTCATGTCGATTATGACTACCGTGGTGAAAGGAGTCTAGATGATCGACCAAAGTGTACCGCAAAAGGCGGAACACTCATTAAACTGGGCGATAAGGATTTTACGGTCGAAACGCTGCCTGCCGCAAAACAAACTATCTCGTTTCAATGTACCCATCCGGTCATTTATTTTTCTTTCCAGGAAGCGCAATATTATTTTCATCCTTTGTCAGCAGACGGTTTTAAAGGCTATTTTTATACTCATAATGTAGGACCGCTAATCCAACAGATTGAGTTTTCGACGGTGAATCCTCTAGGTCTTTCTTTATTATCGAATGTTTTGGATCAAAATGGTAAAGTGCTTAATGCCACAACAGTTTCTACTGTCGCGAATCAATCAGTAAGTTTTGCGCTAGGAACCTACGGTTCATTAGTAATTAAAGATAATGTCGGCGCTGTGGTTCCAGTTAAATTTACATATAATTCTTCAGCTTCTTTCAACCCAACTTTGCCGGATGTTGCAATTAGAAAAGGCCTTTTTACTAATGTTGTTGCCGTTTTATTTAACGGAGGAGTTGTAAAAAGCTCCCAATCTTTTATGGCTGTTCACATGGGACAGCAGAGTCTTTTGGTTACTCCATACGATAGTAAATATAGGCCATTTACAATTAATCTTGTAGTTGTGAAACCGTCTACACTCGGAGCTAAAGATTATGATTGTACCTTCGTGCAAAATGGAGTTGTTTATGATAAGGAATATCAGTCTTGCAATGCTTTAATTATAGAAAAAAGTCATTTAACCGGTATTCCTCCGCAAATTATTAAAGCGGAAATCTATCAGGAATCGCGAGATCATGCTTTTGTTAAGTCTTCTTATCGCTATGAACCGATGTATGACAGAGCTTATTTTTATAATGCAGCTGGTTCGAAGAAAGTGTCTCCTTTTAAAAACAGCATTTTCTATAAAAAATATACATTTTCTACGACGACGCACTCATTGAGTGCTGCAGCTGTGAGTTTAAGGAATATTTATAAGGTGGTATTGCCGAATGGGATGTACGGATTCATTCCGAATAATTTTGAGAAACTCACTGGTGTCTATCGCCCTTTGAAAGTTTGGGATATTGTTGATGCAGACATTAATTACGGCAATAACTCTCAACACTTCGTTCGAAAGAATCCCGACAGAAGTAAAGCAAAAATCCAGCCTTTTATCATACCGATTACTCAGGATCGATTTGATTACGTCGCTCAGACTGTGGTGTCTTCGAGCTACGGTCTAATGCAAGTCATGTATCCTACCGCAGTAAAGCATGGTCTTTTTCTTGAGTTTTCTGGGAACTATATTATTGGTCGAAATCCATTGGAGCTATTTAGACCACTTGTGAATGTATCTGTTGGAGCAGAGTATTTGGTCGAATGCTTTAAAGTCATAAACGAGAAGGTCAACTATAATACTAAAAGCTTTACTACGGTAGATGATTTCTATGAGGCATTCAAAAATGCCTACTCAGGATATAACGGAGGCGAAGAGGGATTCTCGGGAGATCGCGCTCAGGCATATAAAGATAGCGTACACGGTCATATCGCTAAGTTTTGGATTACCCAAAGGGCTGTTTATGGGCAATAATATTTCTACTGGGGCAAAAATGAACACCACATTAGCCATTATTTTTTTTATTTTTGCAGAGGTCGCGTTTGCTCAATCTACCGCTGAAATAGCTTTAATTAAAAAATTTGTTCCGACAACATTTTCACAAACTAAGAGTACTATCTCTGGTGAGACTTTTGTTTGGGAAAATGGTCTTGGCTATGTTTCTGCGACTGCAGAATTGAACGGAGTTGGCAAAGGTAGATTTTTGGTAGTTCTATACCAGGTTGGAGATGCGCCCGGAAGCATTCGTTGTCAGTTGAGCGTAATTAAAGTTGTTGGTAATTCCGGTAGTCTTGCAGGAAATACTACTCTCAATTATTCAAGAGAACTAGCGAACTGTACCGACGTTTCAGTGAAAGATTTGGATGGAGATGGTAAAGGTGAAGTACTAGTAACGACGACGAATATGAAGGCCGAAGAAAATGCGCCTTTTGTATTTAAGTGGAATGGCGTAAATCTGGTTGATTTAACACCTATGAGGACAGTTCAAACCTTTAAAGTTAATAACTTTAGAGAATTGTCGATTTCAGATGTTAAAGACGGATCTAGTCTATTGTTGGTTGACTATCCCTTGGATGGATCTACAGACACTCAAGTAAAACTTTACTCTTTAAAATCTGGGAAGATCAACCTATTGAATGCATATCCTTGGTACTATCTAAATCAAAAAACGGGTAGCACGCCCCTGTTAGATTCAGTAACATTGAGTATCCCAGCTGGAACTTACATACTCGAAGTAAAAAACCGATCTGTTGATCAGACAAAAGCTATTAGAGCCCAAGTTCAGGTTGGATCAAACATTGTTATCAAACCAAATGATTTGTGCTCAGGACCTGCTCCAAAGGGGTATAAACCGGCAAATGATGGCGATAATAACGAAGATAAGAATAAGGGTTGTGTTGCTCGTAAGAGCACTTATGCGACGGTGACGATTAAAGGTAATGAGGTGATTAAGATTACTGGATATGGAGCAACAGGCAGCTACCTAGAACTATCGCTCCTCAAAAAGTAGCTAAGGTGCGGAGGTAGATAAGGGCTAATCTGCGGTGTTGTTGCTGAGCTCCCAGTCCTCGATGTACTTGCAAGTACGCCTCGTTCGGAGGGAGTAGAGCCTTCGCGCATCTGAACCTTTCTTTCACTCTTCTGACATGTTCCCCTCATCGGAAAAATGCTCGTGTGCGCGTAAAACTGCGCGTCCCCGGCGTTCATAGGCGAAGCCTATCGCCAAGCGATTTCAAAAGATCCAATTCGATTTGAAGGAAGAATGGCAAGCTTATATGGATATTTCTTTAATGACCCAATCAATTTCCTAGATCCTAACGGTACGGATGGGGACGGGGAAATTGCTAGCTATTTTGATATGTGGGGAACAATTAATTCAGAAGGTGCATTGGCTATTAAAGCGATGATATACGGCTAAATGGGAGGAACTACTTCAGTGGCGGCGGTTGCCGTTGCTGCTCCGATGATGTGTCTTGTCGCGACCCGTGCGGCGGCGACATGCTTGTCAAAGTTTGGCGAATGTGTGGATCTCGCGATAGCAGTGGGGGAAGGGACAGCGAATGCAGTTAGTCCAATTGCTACCCCCCATACAGGGACGAGCTATTTTTCTTACTTTATGAATAAGTTTACTAATGCTTTCGTTTCGGAATTAATTAATGATTAAATTAGGTACTTTGGTGATGACGTTCGTATTGATCGTAACACAATCTCAATATTTATATTGGGGTTGTGCTCGATTTCTTGGGCCATGGGAAGTTTGTGGAGAATCTGCGGACTTTGTCCTTCGAGCCTTCTATTTTGCTACAGTTTTGTGTTGGCTATGGTTGTTCGTTTCTGAATATAGACGAAATAGAAAGTCTTGATAAATGTCTGTCGTCCAATGCTGAACTCCTTTTGCTCAAGTGGTTTCATTGCATTCCTATCCCAGTTGATTCATATAAGTTTGATTATGCCAGTACCGTCCAAAATAGATTTGTCGATAAGGTTTGAGGCACCCCCTCAGCGTAAAATATTTTGACACCTGCATAAACCGTGGCGTTTACGAAGATGACGAATTTGGAGCTGAGTCCAAAGATTTAACAGGAGTGGTGTAGTCAAAGTAAGTATCTTTCGTTTCAAGGGGGCCCGGGGTTTGCAATATGAAACGGGATCCATGCCAATGTGGAATTAGAAAAGAGAGAGAAAATGAGAAATTTATTAGTGTTACTTGGTCTTACGTTAATGTCTGCAAATGCGATGGCCTATCATTTGGAATTTAACTGCACCAACCTCGCCGGTGAGAAGCTGATTTACATTAACGACGGTGTCCATTTAGCGAGGGGCTATATAAACGGTGTAGAGGTGCCAACTCGACGAATCGAAGGTTTTCCTCGCTCATATGAACCGTACGGTAATAATCGTTACAGCATTAACTACGAAGAGTACGTTTTTGGGCCTGTTTTCAATAGTAGCGGTAAAAAGACGACTTGGAAAATGTATCAAAGCAGTCAGTATGGCTATGCCCTTGAAGAACTCAAGTGCGCCGTAACCGAGAAATAGAGTAAAACTCCCGACCTCAAAAGGGGCGGGAGTTTTTCCACCTGTAGTATCTCAAAGACACCTTCTAAGTATCTTCAACCCCGCATCAACAGTTGTAAGATCAATATTCAAACCAGGAAACATCGTAAAACCTTGTTCACCTTCCGACAAAATAAAGTCCTTCTTCTATCGCTTTATTGGTTGGTTCTTAACATACTCACAAGCAATTCAGACCCATCAGTGTTTCACGGACAGCCTCCTTAAGGGGTGTGCTGGGTTCTTTGCCCAAAAAACGGATCAGTTTAGAATTATCCAGCCTGTAAGGTTTCATCCAAAGGTACTTCATCTCTAATAGCTCTCGAAAGACAACCACAAAAGGCGACAGGAGTTTGAATAAGAACCAAGGCGCATTTACAACTCGCGCGGCGACCTTTAAGTTGGCATTAATTGCTTGTGCCATTTGCAAACCATCGTGATCCCAATTTCCGCCAAAATTGAAAACGTCAAATGGCTGAAGTCGATGTTCTTCTTGTAAAAGTTGAACCATGGTTTTTGCCACATCTGGCAGATAAGCCCAAGAATGGCCGACTCCCTTTTTTGCAGGATTGGATATGACTGATACAGGTTTGTTAGGTTTTACCATTCCTTGAGAAAACCAGTTGTTGCCCGGTTTTGGTCCATAGAAGTCACCACAGCGTACGATTAGTACACGGACGCCACTGTGTGAGGCTTGCAATAGCTTGGATTCAAGCTCCTTGCGAATCAGACCTTTTCTTGTGCTGGGTTGCTGGGGAGTGGATTCTGTGATCACAGCAGGGCTGCCGTCTCCATAGTTATAGATAGTTCCTGGTAAAAGAATTCTTGCTCCTGTTGCTTTTGCCGCCGCGATCGTATTTTCAATCATTGGTAAAACAAGCAAGTTCCAGTTTTTGTATCCTGGAGGATTGACCGCATGAACAATGACGTCCGTTCCTTGTGCTGCATTTAAGACATCATCAATATTTAAGGCGTCTCCTTGAATGAGTTGAATGTGTGGTAGCTTTGTCTCATTTTGATTTCTCACAAGCCCCTTTACATTCCATCCCTGAGCAAGCAGGGCTTTTGCGATCTCTCCGCCAATACCACCTGAAATTCCCAAAATCAAAGCCGTTTTATTTTTCATAAATACCTCCATGCCATGATTATCGCCGAAAAGGCCTATATAGAAAATTGCATAAAAGTCCATATATGATATACAATTATGCATATGGATAAAAATATCAGTTGGGACCTCTATAAGTCGTTTTTGGCCGTGGTACGTGAAAAGTCTCTTTCGGGGGCCGCCAAATCCCTAGGAATTGCTCAGCCCACGGTGGGAAGACATGTTGATTTACTTGAACAAGGTTTAGGAACTTCGCTTTTTACCAGATCGCAAAGTGGGTTCACTCCAACAGATGCGGGCCTTAAGCTTCTGCCTTATGCTGAATCAATAGCGTCTAATGCGCAGGCGTTATTTCGGGAAATCAGTGACTATAGCAGTGCCGTTAAAGGAACCGTTCGGATTACCGCGAGCGATGTGATCAGTGTTGAAGTCTTGCCGAAAATTCTTACAGATCTTCAAAATAAATATCCCGAGTTGAGCGTTGAGCTTGTCGCATCTAATTCTGCAAAGAACTTACTTGAAAGAGAAGTTGATATTGCTGTTAGGATGTTTAAACCCACCCAGCAGGCCCTTATCGTCAGAAAAGTCGGCGAGACCGAACTTGGATGGTTTGCACATAAGTCTTATCTGAAACGGCGGGGATCGCCGCGCAATGAAGCTGAACTCAGGGATCACTGTCTTATTGGCTTTGACGTGGAAACGGAATTCGTTCGTAGTTTCAAAAACAAGATCGGTCACATCGAGCGGGAGCATCTCTCTTTAAGAACAGACAACGATCTGGTTCAATTAAGTTCTATCAGGAATGGTTTCGGTATCGGCATGTGTCAGGCTAAAATCGCTGCCAAAGATTCCAATCTGGTTCGGATTCTAGGAGAAGAGATCAATCCTAAATTAGGTCTATGGATCACCATGCATGAGAATTTGAAAACGACCACAAGGTATAAAATTGTTTTCGCAGCCCTCAGTGAAGGGGTAATGGATTATTTGAGTTAACAGTTAAAAATCAATAGGTTGGCCTTAGCCTGATTATTATACAATAGGATGAATAATCATTTCGTATTATCCCATCTAGTGGTGAACAGGCAAAGAGAGTATTGTTGTTTCATAAAGGAGGAATCAGCTTATGAAAAAACTATTATTCTCTCAACGCAGTGACAGCTTCCATTGGGTAGGCGATGGATTCCCTGTGCGATCTATTTTTAGCTATTCTGGAATGAATAAGGAAGTTTCACCATTTTTGTTGATGGACTATGCTGGTCCCGCAAACTTCCCACCCAACGCAAGTCCACAAAGGCGGGGCGTGGGCGAGCATCCTCATCGGGGTTTTGAAACGGTCACAATCGTTTATTCCGGTGAAGTGGAACATCGCGATTCCGCAGGTGGCGGAGGTCTGATCGGCCCTGGAGACGTGCAATGGATGACCGCAGCCTCTGGCCTCGTCCACGAGGAAAAACACGGCAAAGAGTTCTCTCGATCTGGAGGCAAATTCGAGATGGTGCAGCTGTGGGTGAATCTTCCTGCCAAGGATAAAATGGTCAAACCTCGCTACCAGGGTATCAAAAATTCGGATGTGCCAAGTATTCCCATTGCTGACGACGGTGGATCAGTTCGCATAATTGCGGGTGAGTTTGCGGGACAAAAAGGTCCAGCGAAAACTTTTACACCAGTTAATCTTTGGGATGTGCGCTTAAATGCGGGGGCAACCTCAGAGTTTAAAATGCCGAAAGGCCACACGACTCTGGTCTTCGTCTTAAGCGGTGAAGTTCGTCTTGGCTCGGGTGAAGTTATTAGTGATGCTGAAATCGCAGTTCTCAGTATAGACGAAGAGGATTTTTCGCTTCATGCAAATTCAGAGGCAAAGATCCTTATACTCGCTGGTGAGCCCATCAACGAACCTGTGGTTGGCTATGGACCTTTTGTGATGAATTCCATGGATGAGATTCAGCAGGCGTTTATTGATTTCAATAGCGGTAAAATGGGTACCATTGGAAATATCGAAGGTTCACAAAGTTAATAAAAAGCCGGGAGCTCAGGGCTCCCGGTCTTTCTAAAACTCGGAAGAGACAAGTCGTTTTTTTATCATGCCACCAGCAAGGGAGATAAATTCCTTAAGCTTTGGGGAAACAAATTTTTGCGCCGGATATACGAAATGAATTTCTCGGGCTTCGGATCGCCAGTCTCTCAGAATTCTAACTAAATATTTTTTCTCGATGTCCCTGTCGCAAACAAAAGTGGGTAATAAAGCAACTCCCTGGCCACTCACCGCAAGTTCCCGAACCAGATAAAGTTCGTTTAAAACCAATTTCTGATTCATGGCCACATTGACTCGTGATTTATTCTGATTTGTGAACTCCCATTTGCTTCTGCCAAGGGGAGTAAACTGAATGCATTTGTGATCTAAAAGATCTTTAGGGTGAGTGATTTTTTCGTGCGTCTTTAAATAGCTCTGGCTCGCAAAAGGAGCAAAATAGCCCACGCCCAGTTTCAAAGATTTTAACGATGAGTCGTTCAAGCTGCCAGCTCTGATGGCGATATCGATATTTTCTTGGATCAGATCCAAGGGCGAGTCTGAAGCAATCAACTCCACATCGACTTTAGGAAACTTCTTGATATAGGCAGCGATGACTTCAGGTAAAACACTGCTTGCCAACATCGAGGGCGCCGTAATTCTAAAAACTCCAGAAGGTTCACTTTGACTTAAAGTTGCTTCGTGTTCTGCGGAGATCAGTCCCTCAATATGCTTTTGTGCATTCTGATAGAAAACCTCACCGGCTTGGGTCAGATTCAGTTTTCTTGTCGTTCGCCGTAACAGCGTGGTTCCCAGGCGTTTTTCAAGAGCCGAAACTTTACTGCTGACAGTGGAGTTTGGCATGGAAAGCTGAGCGGCGGCCTTACTAAAACTTCCAGTTTGAACCACGCGCACAAAAACATGTATTTCATTTAAATCGACATCCGCAGTCATGCTCATCATCGTCATATTCAGATACCCGATTAGCAATCAGAAGTTATTGCGTTAATGGCATTTTTGCTAATTATTTGGTCGAGGTTTTCGATTAGAGGTCCCAAATTTCTTCTCATTAGCTTCATTAGAACGCACAATTAAAGAAACTACAGAGGTATCATGAGACGATTTTTGATATTTTCAGCTCTGTTATTGGTCTTTAGCGTTCATAGCCAGGCTTCGCCGGTGATCGAATCTGAAGACGAGGAATCTATCGTTGAACCCCTCGATCTTAGTGATTCCATTCGTTCTCTCCTTAAAAGTGATACCGCTCTCTCTCATGCCGCTCAAAACGTGGGGATTTTCCAAAAGCACAATTGCATAATCTTGCGCGGATCCGTGAAATCCCTGGACGAGAAAAACAAAGTGGGCAAAATCGCCGAAGACGCCAGTCCAGGCATCAAGATCATCAACGACATAAAAATTCGCTAGCAACTGGTACAAAGGATTGTTTGTGTGTCCCCGGTAAGGCATCTGTTCGACAACAGACTCTTGTCGCTTATATTCTAGGTATAGGTCATCAGTACAGGGGAGCAAGCAACAATGAGTAAGACAGCTGCCACTTCAAAAGCCTCAAGAAAAAATCAAACGACAATTCCAGCCCGAGTCCGCAAAGCCTTAAGAATCGCAAAAGGCGACACACTGCTTTGGACTATCAATGGCGATGAAGTGTCGATAAAAATCATTGGCAGAGTTAACGTCGATTTTACGAAAACCTCTGAGTTGTCCCTTCTTGAATGGACAGACAAAGACGAAGAAGTCAGCCTCTAGGTCTTACCCTTAAGGTGACTCCTTGGTTCTCACTTCCTCAAGTGTGCCACCAAATTTAAACTTATAAAACGAAGCTTTGCCTGAATCGGGTTTATAAGCGATCAGAACCTGGTAATCATCTTTTGCCACATAGGGAAGATCTTCCGGAGCAATACGATCCTTATATTCCTGGGGTACGGATCCGGCATCAAGATAAAGAGTCGAGCGAAGGTTTCCTTCCTGAGAAAAGCCAATCTCCTTAAAATCGCTCGAATATTTGGAATACTCCTGATAGTACGCTTCTTCGGATGTAATAAGACTTGCAAGGTTGGTTTTGATTTCGCTCATGTGAGCGTTGTCTGCCAGCTTGGTTCCATAAATCTTCCACCAAAGAAAAGACATCCCCACGACAAGTAAAATAATAACGGCGGCAGCTTTGATATTTTTCGAACTAAACATTCAAACGTCCTTTAGTTAGAAAGTCGTTATCGTTTAGTAAATGATAGCACCCCATCTTTGCTTCCATGAAGAATTAAATAAAAGAGATGGGGGATAGAGAGGGGAGGATCCCCTCGAGAAGTCCAGCTAAGTTAACCAGCAATTTTAAAATCTAGTTATCCGTAGGGTTCACGGTGTCTTCTGTGGATTCGACAGGAATTGTTTCTTTTTTAGAATCACCAAGAAGCTGCTTATGCAATTGAGCAGCAATGTCATGCAGGTGTTTTTCCAGAACAACGTTAAAGATAGTTTCTTCAGGGATTTGAAAAAGCTTAGCAAGATCCTTTAACACAGGAATCGGTGGTTGAGATTTATTGCGTTCCCAGTTCGAGATGAATTGGCCATTTTTATAGCCCAAATAGTCCGCAACGTCTTTTTGAGACAACCCTCTGACTTTTCTACAATGTGCAAGGAACTCGCCGCAAGTAACCATGAAAAAACCCCTAAACATTATTCTTTTATTTACCGAAGTATCACTGTGTCTCTGTTTATACAAACTAAAACATGTTTGAGACACGCACTTAGAGGAATTACATGAACCTTTCGTACCGTCTCATTTATACCCTCGGATCAAAAACCCAACAAGAAATTGAATACGTTAACAAGTGTTTCAACCTCTGGGCCAGTGAATTCGGCGCAGATTTGGCCTCCCGAGGAGCCAAACTGAATTACGACGAATTTCAGCGTGCTCGGGTCATCGCAGTCATTTGTAAGGGTGACGAAGTAGCTGGATTTCACCTCTACAGTTCCTTCGATTTACGTGAAGACAGCAGCAGGGAACACTCTTACCTTCGTGCGATACCAGATGAAGTAAAAGTAAAGCTTAGAGAGCATCAAATCAATTCTTTTATGGCCATGGAATATCTAACCGTGGCCCCAGCATTCCGCTCCCGTGACGCCGGGGGACCCAAAGTAGCCGAACTAATTATCCGCCTGGGGTTGAGAGTGATGAATGAATTAGGCGTCGATGCCGCGGTTGGCATAGCTCGCGTGGATCGCAAGGTGAACTTCCTGGGGGAGATTATCGGTTTCTCCGAGTTCGCACAAATTACCAAATATAACAATCAATGTGCTGTGATGGTTTTCGGTCGAGAAAATAAGCTGATCGAGTCAGATGAGTTTACCAAAAGGACCGTCGAAGCACTTTGGACTGAAAAATATCAACAAAGAAAAATCGCTGCTTAAAGGAGAACGTATGAAGCCGAATGAATTCAATGAAAAAGCCCATTCAAAAGTAAATGAGCTGTGCAAAATGATCGAAGCTCTTCCGTGGGAAAATGTCCGTTTTTACAACTCATGGTGCGCCCAAACACATAACTTTGTGGGTCATACCTCCATTTTTTTGAATCTTTGCAATGAAAGACTGCCAAAAGATCATCCTCTTAAAGCCCAATTCGAACATCACATCGAAGAAGAAGTGGGGCATGAAAAAATGAGTGAGAATGACCTGAAGTTCATGCACGCCGAAGGCACAAAAGTTTTCGAAGTGACAAAAGCATTCTGGAAAACGCAATACTATTGGATCAAAGAAGTAGGTCCTACGGCTCACCTGGGTTATTCACTTCTTTTGGAAGGTCTTGCCGCAAAATCAGGCCCGCGAATTTTGAAGCGCGTCAAGGCTGCGGGTATCCAAGGTTATACATTCTTAAAAGTTCATGCTGAAGAAGACACAGAGCATTTCAACGACGCATTGAAAGCCGTTGCAAAAGTTTCGGATAAAGAGCGTGAGCACATTTATCAAAACCTTTGCGAAGGCATGGATATGTATCTAAGAATTATGAATGAGTGCGTGAAGGAATCGGTGCAGTTAGCATCGTAAAGCGCTCAAGAGCGGCAACGCCAACAATCGTGTCCCCTGCATTGACGGGGGACATGGCTTTGATTTCCACATCAGACTCATAGCGACCTTGCGAGCGAATCTCTTTCACCGTATGAACCGGCAAATCAGGTCGGAACGGGTACTTGTTCAATCCCATGAAAGTCATGTAAGCCATTTTTTGAATCTTTTCAGAGATTTCAGTGTCTCTCTCGTAAAGATTCCACCATTGCTTTGAGAACATCACATCTGGTGCATAAGAAGAATAATCAAAAAGTTCTGGATTGAAAAACAAACGTTTAGAATCGCTGCCATAAATTTCCACGATATCGCCATCTTGAATTTGCTCAATAAATTCTGATGGCACGGATACGTTCAAGCGAGACAGGTAATAACGAACCAGATTTTTCGTGTTTTTGGCGTTTCCGTTGTGAGCCACATACTCCAACATCAATTGTGACCATCTACGAATGCCATCCAGTAAGGACAGCTTTTCGTTTTCAGACAAAGAAAAGAAATGATCGTCAAAGCGATAGGAAAGGTACACCCGGCCCGTAGCTTTGAGGGCGTCTCTCAAAAGAAGGCGAGCCGCTGCATACCGTTCCGTAATGCTTGGCGGAGAGACTTCAAAATTTGTGACTTGTTCCAATTCCATAATGCTTATTTACTAGATAAACCGGCACTTAAACAAATAATTTGTAATAAACCTGAAGTACTTTTAGGAATGATCAATTCGTAAACAAACATGCATATGTTCGATATGAAATTAATGCAAATCTCTTTGTGGCCTGCGGCATAGTTTTGGATTTACCTATTGAGTGAATAGGAAAACAGACATGAAAATGCATATATTCGTTTTCGCACTCATAGTTTTGACAGTTGGCTGCCAACCAGCCAAAGACGGTAACTTGTTGTCTCATTATGAGTCAGACCCTTTTTCAACGAATTTCAAGGAACGCCCAGACACCACGGCAACAAAAATAGATGGCCAAGCCATGTCAGGATACAGCCTCACGACATCTTCCGAAGGGTCAGAGAACACACCCGAGGTCAGTGCTGAAGCAGAGTCCTCGATCAACGAAAAGGCCCTTGCCAGCGCATATGATGCCATTGTGCGCTTAAGAATGGATATTGCTGGAACCAAGGATCCATCAGAGGAGATCAATCTTCTTGAAAAACTTTTGCAGAGTAAGAACGGCGCTGGTGGCGTGAATGTTATCAAAGCTGTGAAGGAGAAAAAGATCGCCTTGGATATCAAATTGAGCGAGGCAGAAAAATCCTCTCCTGAAGTGGAAATGACGATTCTAGCCCAAGCCTTCAAACAAATTGCTGCTGCTTACGGATTCGATGACGCTTCTCAAGCTCTTATTGGCAAAGCTATATTGTCTCGCTCGCAAATGCTGGCGCCATCAGCCGCACAAAAGAGTTTGGCTCAAGTTAATGGCCAGCTTTTGCAGGATAAAATGAATGCGGTGATCCTTACGTCTGCGACAAATAAATCGCAGGCTTGTGTCGCCATGAAGTCTTTTTCAGAGGCCATTACCAATTTCTATGAAGATGACCAGTATTCACTGCCAGCGTTGATTCGCAATAAGGTCAGTTACGTGCGAACTACTTTAAGTGGTTCTGAACGATGTAATCTGACTTATAGCTCACTCCTGGACGCTGTCGAGATGATCACTTTCGATTTAGGCTCATTGGAGTTGTATCTGACACCAACAAATGAGTTCAATTGGGAGCTTTTTGAAAATTACAAAATCAAGGCCACCCTGCAAGAGGCGGTAGCTTTAGTTAAAGCGAAAAAAGAAATTGGCACGCTCTCGCCCGAAGATGTGATTTGTAAACTAGATGGAGCTGATTTTAACATTCAAGATTTCCCTCTTAAAATTGAGAAAGCTGCAAAACAACGCGGCGTCACCGTGTCCTTTGTCGATAAAGGATTTAAAGTGAACCACTTCCAAAGTATGACCTTAACCAAAATAAATCCTGATATCCTGGTTCCTGCTGTGAACTTGATTCCCGGAGAGGATAAGAAATTTGATTTCACATTTTTCAATCCTAAAAAGAATTCTGATTCAACCATTTCTTGCAGCGTGACCAAACGCTAGTTCCAGCTGCCGACATCTCGGCAGCAACCGATCTCCCGGCAGGACTCGCTGTCGGGAACCCGGCAGTCCCTCCTTCAAGTCAAATTAAACACATTTTAAGAGCCAGAATTGGTGGCATCGGCCGTGCTTTACAGAGGTTCATCAAGTCAACAACAAGGAGGACTTATGAAAGCACAATACCAAACATTTACTGGTAACCACGTTTCAAACAATAGCGAAACAACAACATTCAATAATGTGGTTGCATTAAAAGGACTGTGCGAACGCGATACGGTTCGTCACTTGCAAGCTGTGATTAACGACTACTTTCCACAAGTGATGGGATGTGTAGCACTTGATTTATCAGCGGGACGTGGAGTTGCTGCAATGACTTTGGCCGAGCTCGGTTTCAGTGTCGCAGCTTACGACATGAATCGCGAATCTATTTCGATCTTGCAGAAAATCGCTTGGCATCAGGATCTGAATATTTCCTTCGGAATGGGTGGGATTTTGCAAATCGAAAAGTTGCAGCAAAAATTCGCCCTGGTGCACGAGTCTGATTGCTTGGTGAATATACCTCAGTCTGCAGATCGTAAAGCATTCCTGTCTTCAGTCAGAAATTCCCTGATCGCGGAAGGGAAATTTGTGATCAGTACGTCTGTTTTGACTGAAAACTACGACGTGAATGAAAGCTTTGAGTCGATTCGTCTGGATGAGGAAAACATCATTTGGCGCGAGACTCCTGAGTGCGATGTTCCCGGGGTTGTTCTTCATGGTGGTAAACACTGGGTCGCGCAAAAACGTCTCTCAACGGTTGCCCAAATCAGAGCAGAAATGATGGCCGCTGGGTTTGAAGTTTTGGAAGAGCAATTGACAGTTCATCCAGGTAATAACCCTGGCACTCTTCGCATGGTTTTAGCTAGCACTTCACAGTGCTAGCGTTCTTTCACTTTATTGAGGCTTCAAATGAAACACCCACTTGGAATTCTCACTTCGTTGGTTTTATTTTTATCGGCTTGTTCTCCTCATACAGATTCAAAGACGAATCCTCCAGGACACACAAGTCGATTCGTTTACGTTTTAAATTCCGGCGATAATTCCATCAGTCAGTATCAAATCAATAAGGACGGGGAGTTGATACCACTATCGGCCGCAAGCGTGGCAACGGGGCAGTGCCCACGACAGATGGTGATGGATAAAAAAGGGGAGTATGTCTACGTTGGAAACTATTGCGATGACACAATCTCTCAATTTCAAGTGGGCCAAGATGGTCAATTGACTGAGGTTGGCAGCCGGGTCTCCATCCCATCGCTTGCTGAAGCAATGGTGATGGCTCCCGACGGCCGATTTATTTATACAACGAGCTTTCAGGACGGAAGCATTTCCCAATTTAAAATCGCCACGGATGGCACTCTTTCTTTAGTTGGAGCAACTCCGCATCCCGAGGCCCCGTTAAACTTGATCTTTTCGCCGTCAGGCCATTATGCCTATGTTGCAAGTTTGGCTATTGATGATATCACTCAGTACGCCGTCGCAGCAGATGGCAGCTTGTCGCGATTGAATCCTGCAACAGTTCCTTCGATGGCTTGTCCGTCAGGACCGTTGGGGGTTAAGTCAGTTCAAAATCGGGACTATGTCTATGTTCTAAGTTGCGGTGGCTCGCAAATTGAGCACTATATTATTGGTTCAGATGGCACGTTGAGCTTACAAGGCGCAGTCGCGACGGGTTTGTTTCCTATTAATTTCGCCGTTTCGAAGACAACGATTTACACAGCAAATATTGGCGATTCCACTATTTCCACATTTACGATTGGTGACAGTTCGGGAGATCTTCGTCTTGTTTCTTCCAACCCCATGCCTGATGGCTTTCTCCCAGAGGCCGTGGAAGTGGATGATGTGAATCAAGAGGTCTACGTTTTAGATTTTTCTTCCAATCAAATCGTGCGCTTTGCAAAAAATCTTGATGGAACATTGAGTTCTGAACCAAATCTCGTCCGGCAGACGGGTCAAGCGCCCACAAAAATTATTTTTAAATAAAGACTCTCGCGCTCACCATGTGAATTTGTATTTCTGCTTAGGCTCCCAAGGTACAAATCGCATGGTGGAGTCAGTCCATTCGAAAATTTCACTCGCAATTCCTTTCAAGAGATTCCACCAACATCTAACAATGAAACTATAGAATCCGAGAATTCTTATTCTGCATTACGAAAGTTTAAGATGCGTTTATTCTACGTTTCGTCAGGTGGGGAGTGATGTATGAACTTTTTTGTCTCTGTTGCTGTCGGAATGCTGGTTGTCTTTCAGGCGTTCAAATTGATGGGGCCGTTGCCTGAAAAAATTCAAACCAAGTTAAATACCGATATTTCTGTCAGAGAGCGCAATATGCAAGCGGCTATGAGTGATGATTTTTCTTCCAGAACTTCTTATCATCAGCAAAACTCACGAAGGATCGCTTCAACAACAACCGACGCGGTGGTCGTCGTAAAATCACCTGAGCCAGTTGCAACTCCCGTTCGAAGATGGACAGATATCAAACACACCAATAAGCCCCTCGTAACTTTTGAACGATACATTGCCCAACAGAAAAAGATGAAGAAACAAAAGCGTGTCCTTGCAAGTGGAACTCATGCAAAAAAAGCCAAGCCTGCAAAGTATCAAGCTAAAAAACCGGTGATAAAACGCCAGCAAAAGGTGGCGAGTTCTGCCACGCGTGTGTAGCGAACTGAGACGTTTCATCTGTAAAGAATGGGAACATGTCGAGATTCCGGCCAAAACGTTTGAATTACGCTGTGAAATCAAGGTCTTTTGCCTGCAGTTTGGTGAAGGTCCATCAGTTCTTAACCACTTCAATTCGAACTCATAGCTGTTTCAAGAGTGGTCCAAGCTTTGCTCTAAGGAAACATATCATGGGGGAAATAATGACATTCAAACTATTAGCAGTCGTAGGAGTGATCTTGTTTTCGTCTTCAAGTTTTGCTCGTAACGACTTTGGCTCTCTGATTGAAAGTACCAATCAAGAAGGGCAAGAAGTTCAGCAAAAAATCAAACGTGCTGTCAGCTCGAATAAAGAATTTCAAGCTGACGTTATTTCAGCCAAAAGAGTCCGTGCGTATAATCCCGTCACGTACAATCCATTGGCTGAATCTGATGGAGATGTCGAAGTGATCGTCCATCGCGACGCCGATCAATAATAGGTTATTTTACGTCGATGAAGTAAACTCGATTGGTGCTCATTTCAGGAATGCCGATCATTTTCAACTCGGCAGAGTAACCCACATCTGCAATATGCGAGAAACCCTGCGCCCAAACGTGGGGTTTCTTTTTTTCGTCAAAGCGGAATATACGACCGCCCATCCAGTCTGTAGCAAACATATATTTACCGGCTTTGGTGATGCCATCCATGTTGCCCAACGCATCTCCCGTTCCCATGGAAATCTTTTTGGTTTTCATATCGATAGATCGCAAATAGCCGGGGCGAGACGTTTTCGAAGTTGCAGGATCAATGATCGGCCCCCAAGTGATGACCCACATCTTGTCGCCATCAATTTCAATCCCGTTGGGGGTATCTAAATCAGGGGAATCAACCCACACTTCCGCTTTCTCCATGCCTTTTTTCCAGCGATAGATTTTATTGGCAGCCATGTCGGTCACATAAACCGATTGATCGCGGGGGTCACAGGCAGAATCATTTGGAAAAACAACACCTGGCATTTCAATTTTTGTGGTGATTGCAGCCTTTTCGATATTCACCACGACAATCCCATCGCGATCCACAACATAAAGGTCTTTTCCCAGGTGGCAAATCCCACCTGGCGCATGGAGTCCCGCTTGCACCCAGCGCGGGTGAGTGACTTTTCCATGCTCATCCAGTCGAGTGATCCACCCATAGTTATCCTTGGCCAGAATATCCGGCCCACCCATGCTACTTACGAACCAGGAGCGAACTTCAGGAACCCAATGAACAGATTCAGGAGAATCAAATACTTCCGAGGAAGGGGCTTTTGAAATATCGATTCCTGCAGGTGCTTGGGGAGCCGTCTTGGTTGGCTGACTTTGGCAAGCCATCAGCGATAAGGCGATGAGTGTGATCAGACCTAGTGATTGAAGTGATTTATTCAAAATAACCTCTCCTGGATTTTCAGTTATAAACGTCATTCTACAAAAACAACTTTGAAGTGCAAATGAATTCACCTGTCCGCACTTCGCACCTGCAGAAAACTCTAAAGAGGGGATTTTAAAGCCCCATCTTTGCTGAACGTCTCGACACCAGTTCTTTTACTTAAAGGAGTCACCATGAAAGAGAAAAAATTAAATCACGCTATTAAATGTCTATTGGCCGCTGCGGGCATTCAAATTCTGACCCTCGGATACAACGTATTTATGAATTTGCAGGCGCGTGCGCACATGACCAGTTTGATCAGTCAGGATCCGACACAATACGGAACCGTTGCATTGCCATCTCTCTTTGACGTCTCCGCAGTCTTTGCGGCGTTTATTGTTATCGCAGTTCATTTCGTTATTCAGGATCTAAGAAAGGGCAAAGGCTGGGCCTGGGTGGGTGGTATGACTGTTTTTGTACTCTCGATCGCATCGTTTGCATTTCCCGTTGCGCTCTACGGTCTTATTTGTCTTTTGGATGAAAGAGTTCGCAATGATTATATAGCTGAGCTAGATATCGCACTTTAAACGAAAAAAAAGAGCAGGCATTGCCTGCTCTTTTAAATTTGTGATTGGTATTGAAACTAGTGGCTTTCAGAGTGCTCTGTTTCTGTCGTTGTTTTCGTAGAGCCATCAGAATGTTTTTTAGTTTTCTTTTTGGACTTCTTTTCCATCTTAGAGCCATCACTCTTCGCGCTCATTTGTGACTTCTCAGTTGTTGTCTCTGTGCCAGTCATTGGGTTTTTGCTTGTTTCAGTTGAAGAGCTTTGAGATTCCCCTTGCGCCATTGCCAAGTGACCAGTGAACATCGTTGCAGCTGCCAATAATAGAACGTGCTTTTTCATAAGATCCTCCTTGTGGATTGAAATTGTGCACGGCCAGATATTGTCAGGATCCTTTGCGGTTCATAATTTACAATCATGTAAAGTGCCGTAAGACATGGTTCTTTGTGAATTTCGCTAACAATACAGAATTCGGATTGAGTTTCTGCCTATATATTAGGGCCCTCTTTTTCAGCATGAAGCGCTGCGGAGGTGTTTTGTGCCTAATTAATCAGCATAAAGTGCACTTTTTTGCCCGATTAAGCTGCAAACAAAAATAAAATAAAAACCCCTTGCGCGGTTTGGGGATTGAGCCTATAACTCAGCCTCACCGCCGCGATGTTTGAAAAACCAAGCATAAACAGCCAACTTAACTTATTGATTTGTATTCAATATGTTCTTTTTCGCTGGCAGCAGTGAACCCGAACAATTTTCTGAATTTTTTAATTTTAAAAAAAATTGAGAAAAAAGTTTGAACGGGTGTTGACAAGGACTTCGGTCTTCGATACAACCGTCTACCTCGTCGCTAAGTAACATTAACGATGAGAAATGTTTCGCTCTTTGAAAACTGAATAGCTAGAAGAAATAGATTTTTGGGCTCTCGAATAACGAGCAATCGTTATTCACAATTTCAAAAAAAATATTCGAACAAACACAAGCGTAAGCTAGTAGTTTGATGAGAAACAGAATTTAAACTGGAGAGTTTGATTCTGGCTCAGAACAAACGCTGGC
>JBCNNR010000040.1:0-35982 GCA_039594295.1 Bdellovibrio sp. | reverse complement strand
ACCTCAGTGGGCCCTAAAAGGAAAAACCCCGACAGAATGCCGAGGTTCCTTAGAAGTTCCCTTTTTTTAATCCGTCCCTTTTTTGGGGTACAGATCACATCTGCACTCCTTTTTTTTGTTGTAGAAGACTATTTCTTCTTCGGCACCACACCAACATTTTTCAGATGCTCAGGATGTTCATAGTACATCATGAAATCTTTCGGATCGCGAGGCGCTGTGAATGCCAGCTCCGTGACAAGGTGACTGCCCGCTTCTGGCGCCGAACCGTCAAATACATCCAGGAACAAACCAATACGATTCGTCATCTCTGCATCACTCGCAGTTGGTGCTCTGCCATCGGCTGGGACCAGGATGTACATTTTAGGAATCGGTTCAAGCACAGCGTAATCACCTTGGATGCTTCCAGATTTTGGATTTGTGAAATACTTCGCTTCTGTTGTATTCGACTTAACAAACTTCATTTTCTTCTGGTCATTTTGCGAATACAGCTCTAACACGCCATCTTTAAAGCGGCCATACTCTGATAGATACGAACCCTCAAGATTTTCCCAGTTGCCACGCCAAGTGGAAGCCAAATGTCCTTTTTTATAAACAACTTTTGCCAACTCATACTGAGTCAAACTCATAGCGTTGCTGATTTTTGAAAACAAGCCGCCCTTGTCGTCGTTTCCATCAGGAAAAACGATCTCTCCATCGGCATTGCCAGTGATTGTTGCTCCCAATAATGGATTGCTGATTCCATTTTTCAAATTCAAAGTCATCGAGACTGCCGAATCGACAATTAACTGACCATTGCGGGCCTCGATATTATGCATTTCATATCCACCCGCTTTTCCATTCGGAACAAGTTTATAAACTGAAATTCTGGTGGCAATCTTATCCAAATAGCCCACGACTTTATTAAGAACAGGAGCTTTTTGACTTGCAAGATAAGGAGCTGCCATATTCAGCAATTGATCATACTCAACCAACACGCCGTAATAAACATCACCCTCATTTTGCGAACGATCCAAATAAAGGCGCATCGCTGGACGTCTGATGCCTTTAGTGCGTTTGCTGAACAACCCTTCACCTAGATAAGTTCCAGTTAGATCTGCGGCAGCTGGCACACGTTCTGCCTGAGGTTCGCGAGGCGTGCTTGCACAGGACGCCAGAACAACAGTCAATGCGAGTAGTAAAATCCTTTTCAATCGAAACTCCTATCCTTAGAAAATACTAAAAACGTTTTAAATCTATTTATGTCTTAATTGATGTCTAAAAAAGATCCCATCATCTCCAAAAGAAGATGCAACAAATTCTGACGTCGTCACAACATCCGCAACCAACTCGGAACTCTGCAAAAGGCCCTGAACATTTTCTGGCGCATAGTCCGCGTACTTAAAATCTTTATCCGTCACCGCGCGAATTTGGTAAATCACGGTGCCCGCAGGAATCGTCGCAAAATCTTTTCTGACGTCATGGGCGCTTGATGGAAAAATCAAGCGCTTGGATGGCACAAAGAACACCTGACGAGGCGAAACCACTTCCGCAGATTTCCGACCATACTGATCCATTTCCGCAAATTCCCGAATGCTCAACTCTTCCGGATAAGGAGAAGCTTCCAGGAAAATTTTATGGACCAACTTCTGTCCAACGGAGGTTCCGACCGGTACAATATTGGACATGGGGTATTTAAAGAAGTTAAAGTCCTGGTCTTGCCCGTCTAATGAAACCAACGCGGAGACATTGGTACTATAAGTTCTATCACGCAAGATCTTAAGAGCTAGACCAGGAGCCACAGGTCTTCCCGATTTCACCGCCGAAGTCAGTGAGAGTCTTAAGAGCCCACATTCCGCACCTTGAAAAAGTCCAGAGTACTTGCTGGGATGAGGAACAATCTTAACTTTTGTGATGCTCGCACGGGCATGCAAGAACTTCTGCCAACCAATGGGAGCAAAATCCTCAAAGTGCGATCCTTTAATTGCAACTTCCTGTCGAGCCATTTTGTAAAGCTGTTTCGGACCTAAAGCCTTGTAATCAGGAAGCTCTTTGTAAGCACTTTCTTGAATATGTTTCCACAGAACACTTTGCTTTTCGCAAGCACTCAGGGAACGGTAGTTTTCAGGAGTCGAGGCTGGAAGTCTAAGGGCCGTTGATTCAGAATCACTATCTATCAAGGCGTAGGCAGCGGCAAAGGCAAGAATGCAAACCGCTCCATAGATAAATTTTTTCTTCATTACGCCTCCAGACACTACTCTAACAGAACTCGTTTTCTGTTTGCACAGAGTTTCTGAACTGAACAGACCCTTTTTATTAGAACTAATTGTAACCGCTGATCGGACGTCTGGACCTTTCAGAACCTTGTGCAGTTTTGGTTTTTCCGCTTATCCTTAAACCTGTGTGTTTTCAGAAAGAAATATGAAATTTGAAGGAGTCTGCGTGAATCAAAAAAGTATTGTGTCCGTTCTTATCAGTACCAGTATGGTGTTATCATCTTGCGCACATGGGCCTGCCGCTGATCCAAGTGCAAAATATATTCACGACACTTCTGTTCCAGCATTGACTGAAGAAGAACGTCGCTCCCCAAGTTCATCTTTGGCTGATACTCCTTGGACAACTTGGTCTGAGAAAAATGAACTTTCAGGTTTGCTTGTTCTTAAAAAAGTGCGCGATAGCCTCTTGGCTGGCAATCTTCATGACCCGCACGTGGGTTATTTTGGTTATGCTCCGGTTGATTGCACTAAAACGAATACAAACTTTAGATCTGCCGATGGCACTTGTACTGATCTTAAAGACGGACACATCGGAGCTGCTGGCGTTGCCTTCGGTCGTAACGTCGATCCAGCATTCATTGACAAAGATGCTCCCAACAAAATCATGGTTCCAAATCCAGCCTTGGTCTCTAAGGAATTCTTCACTCGTGATGAGTTTAAACCTGTTCCATTCCTAAATATGATCGCGGGAGTTTGGATCCAGTTCATGAATCATGACTGGCTAACGCATGGTCCGAATAAAGTCGAAAACCCTTATCGCGTAAAGGGTCCAGATGGCGTTGAACACGTGGTCGACAGAACTAAAGACAACCCTAACAACCGCGCCCAATACAAAGATGGCTTTGATAAAGTCTCTGCCAATGACGTGACTCACTGGTGGGATGCATCGCAACTTTACGGCAGCAATAGAGAAGATCAACTCAAATTGCGCTCAGGTTATTTTGGTAAAATGAAAACAGAAACAGTCAACGGCCGCGAGCTTTTGCCTAAAGACGATTCGTTGAATCCCGCAAACAATCGTCAAAATAACGGCTATGAAGCAACTGGCTTCCGTGACAATTGGTGGGTGGGCTTAAGCATGCTGCACACTTTGTTCGTAAAAGAACATAATGCCATTGCAGACCAATTGATGAAAAAGCATGTGACTTATGATGCGAAAACAAAAATGTACACTTGGAAAAATGGTTCAGATGTTCGTCAAATGAATCAACAGCAAGTGGACGAACAGATTTTCCAAACGGCGCGTTTGATCAATTCCGCAGTTCTAGCAAAAATTCATACAGTGGAGTGGACTCCTGCGATTCTCCCAAATCCGGTATTGCGCAGAGCTATGTACTCAAACTGGTATGGGCTGGCAAATCCCCAAACTTGGTCTCGCGTGGTTAAACTTCTTCCAGGCATGAGCCAAGCAGATATTTTGAAAGGTGTTAAGGAAAGCTACGTTATCGGTGGAATCGTAGGCGGCAAAGCAAATAACTATGGCGTTCCTTTCAGTATCACGGAAGAATTCACGTCAGTTTACCGTCTTCACTCTTTGTTGCCAGAGAATTTGGAATTCAGAACTCTTGCGCAACCGAACAAAGTTGAGGCTGTTCCATTCCCGAATTCCCGCAACCATAACAGCTATGGCATCATGGCTTCTCATGACTTGAAAGACTTGTACTACTCCTTCGGTGTCCAACATCCAGGCCAGTTGGTTCTGAACAACTTCCCGAAATTTATGCAAGAACTTGAAATTCCAGGCCACCAAAAAATGGACTTGGCCCTGGTCGATGTGATGCGTGACCGCGAACGTGGTGTTCCTCGTTACAACCAGTTCAGAAGAGGCATTGGCTTAAAACCTATCAAAAAGTACACTGACTTCTTCCCTGCTGGTAAACCACTCGATGCCAGACAGCTTGCGATTCGCGACAAGTTCTATAGCGTGTACGGTCGCGATGCCAATGGGAATGACAATGTCGAGTTGATCGACCTTCTAGTTGGTACTTGTGCAGAGGAAGTACGCCCCGCACAATTCGGCTTCGGCGAAACGATGTTCCAAATCTTTATCCTGATGGCGTCTCGTCGTTTGATGGCAGACAGATTCTTTACCGATGATTACAATGCTGCTCACTACACTCAAACCGGCATTGACTGGATTGATGACGAAGGAACTCTGGCGAAAGTAATTGGTCGCCACATGCCAGAGCTAAAAGGCAAAATGAAAGGTCTGACGACAGCTTTCGAGCCTTGGCACAACTAATAGGATTCGATACTTAAAATTAATAGGGAGAAGATGACAGTCTTCTCCCTTTTTTTATGCAAATTTTCACTAAGATAACTTATAGCTGGGCGCTACTAAAGAGTGGCATTTCCAGAACATCGCCTCTAAAACCCACATACTTCAACTTATCACGGAAAATTTCAACGGAAACGTTTTGAGTTAATGGTGGATAAAAATCATCCCAATGGTGGGGAATGACCACTTTCGGGCGAATGATCGCCGTCTGTTTGGCAGCAATCTCTTGAATTTTACTATGCCCTTGCAATGGAGCCAGCAGGTAATCAACCTCAAGATCGCGGTACATTTCAAGTTCCTTTTGCCCCGCCCCTGCGGAACTCATGAACAAGAACTTCTTACCACCACTTTCAAAGTAATAAGTTTGTACAAGGCCTTTGGGATAACCAATGCCTAAACCACAAATGTGCATACAATCTTTAACGCTGCACTGTTTGATCGTCGATAAAACCAGCGGCAAGTCGAATTTCACATGAGCACTTTTAAACGCTCTCATGTTGAATGGCTTAAACAGAGTTTCCTTATTCCCCGCATCGCACAGACGACTCGCCGGAACTCCCCGCCATTTCAAAATCTGGCCCGTCAATCCGGGTGCATATACCTTTGAATCAGAGTTCTTAACAATTTCTGGAATATCAAAGGTGTGATCGAAGTGCCCGTGGCCAACAAAGATGGCTTGGGTATTTTGAAAAGATTGAGATGCTGTGAAAGGCGGAGGCCCCGCCTTGCCACGTGAAAGAAACGGATCAAAGGCGATCTCGCCTTGTTTGTCTTTCACGATAAATCCAGCAGTTCCCAGCCAAGTAAATTCCATGAAGGTAACCTAACAAACTAATAGAAAAAGCACAAGGACCCGAGGTCCTTGTGCGATTCGTAAACTTCCAGTTTAGAGATCTAACTCCACTTTCTGTTACTAGTTAGCACTCACACGACTTGGTTCTTTAAGAAAGTTGTCCAAAGCTTCGATCGTTGCTTTTGGGCTTTCTTCCATCAGCCAGTGACCCACATTTTTCAAAGTCACCGTTTGCGCATTGGGAGAAACAATTTTCATCGTCGCAGCCAAAGGACCACCCATCGCTTTTTCGCCACCGATAGAAAGAACCGGCATTGTCAGTTGTTTTTTAGAAAGCTCTTTATTGTCCTTCGCATCTTGTGGGAAAGCTTTGAACCATTCCATCGCGGCTCTCATGTGGCCTGGGGCTGCATATTGTTTTGTGAAATAGTTCTTTTTAGCGTCTGGGAAAGTTTTTGGATCTGCAGAGAAAGTCGTCCACAAATGATCCAAGTAAGCTTTCTCGCGACCCTTCACCAAGGCTTCAGCATCTTTACCATAGAAACGGAAATGCCAGATGTCTGGGCTGTTATAGATATCATCACCGGGACCTACACCTGGCAAAAACGCATCCATCACCACCAACTTAGTCGTCATTTGCGGATATTTCGCAGCAAATGCATAAGCGACCATCAATCCAATGTCGTGACCGACGATATCCGCTTTAGCAATGCCATAGTGATCCAACAATACTTTCACGTCGTCAGCCATGCCAGCTTTGGTGTAGCCAGTCTCGGGAGCTTCACTCAAACCACCGCCGCGAAGATCTGGAACAATGAAAGTGTATTTCGACGAAAGAGCGCTCATCACCGGTTCCCACATCAATGCCGATTCACCCATACCATGAAGCAAAACCACCGGAGAACCGGTGCCACCTTTATAAACGTTCATTTTAAATCCATTGATTTGGACTTTTTCCTGTTTGAATCCTTTCGGGATATCGATTGCATGAGCAGCCAAACCAGAAAGAAGAAGAACAGTCGCTAACAATAATTTTTTCATTTGAGATTCCTTTTGTTTCTCTAAGGCCCTTAGTTTGCCTCAGAGGTAAGTTGCTTCGTTGAATATGAATCTACCAGCTATTTTCCGTTTGAGTATCCCACAAGATTGGTACACACTGTCCGGTATGGCGGACAATAAGGATATCATTGACCTGACAAATGAAGGGCTTGTTTTTTACCATGTAGCGCTCCTACATGGCTTTAGAGCTGCAGCAACGCATCTGGGCCTCTCGAAATCCGTGGTCAGCAGCAAGGTGTCCTCACTGGAAAAGCGCGTGGGACGCAAACTCCTGTTCCGCTCCACTCGTGATGTGAGTCTCACGCCAGAGGGCGAGATCTATTTTGAATCCTGTCAGAACCTTTTTGCTGCTTCACAAAAATTGCAGCTTAAGGAAACATCCCTGAAGGAAACTCTCTCGGGCTCTTTCACCATCTCTGCCCCCTCTGATTTTATGCAGCTCTGCCTGATTCCGGCCTTACAACGCCTCCAAGCCCTGCATCCCAAACTAAGATTGAATCTGATTTCTTCGGACCAATTGATGAATCTGGAAAAGGAACGCATCAATCTGGCGATCCGGGTGGGTGCTGATGGCGCAGGCCACTTGTATCGCAGCCCTTTCTTCAGTGCCGAGTTTGGTTTTTATTGCAAAAGCTCTTTAGCACCGGTGCGAAAATCTGAAAAAGAAGTTCTGCGTTGGCTGCAAGAGGAAGGCGTTTATGTTTTTAGACCTTCTCGCGAGAAGTCCTTTAACTTAAACAAAGACACCCATGAAGTTCGCGTTCAAAACAAATTTCAGGTCCACGACGTCTTGTCACTGAAAAGCCTGGTCACTTCCGGCGTGGGAGTTGGGATCCTCCCCCACTTCGCGGTCAAAAACGAAGTTGCGAATGGCGAGCTGATTCAGCTACTCCCATCGGCTCAATTTAAATCCGTAAGTTTTGTGTTCTTATCGGGTGCAAAACGCCAGGAAGACAATCGCTTGAATGCGATCATCGAGTTCCTGCAACAGGAATCACGGCAGTTTTAATATTTAAAGAATTTCCTCTGGCACAAGTGTTGGCAGAGGTAAAATCGGCTCTTCATTTTGGCGACGATCCAATTCGCGCTGAAGCATTTTCGGCAAAGACGCAAAATCATTTTCAACTTGGTTCGCGGCGGCACTCATAATGATTTCGGCCAATGGCATCACTTTCGGAACGGGTTGCCCACCCAGTTTTTGGCATTCGATAGCGGGCGAAACCACCGAGTGCTTGCGACACACTGACGGACGGTTTTCATAATTGCGACAAGCATTGTCCGCTCCCAAAAACACACAGCGATTGCCAGCCACCCAGCCCTGCGCCCACGCGGAATCCAAGCGCTCGCGCAAAGAAAGCTCACGCAGACGAGCGAAATCCACATCCAATCCCGCAGCCAGAGAGTTCGCCAAAATAACAGCGTCATCACGAGTGATTTCCACTTCCAGGTGACAGCAAGCCCCACAACCTTTTTGACAAGTTGTTTTGATATGAGAGCTGAGTTGCTCCTGTTCATTGATCAAAGCATGAACCTTGCGACCACGCTCTTCACCCGGAGATAGCTGCGCTAACATTTCACCATAATACGCCAGCAGACGCTCCACTTCTCTTTCGAAGCTTAAAAACTCATCTTCAGCGAGGAGGTCTTTGTAATTGGCAAGAAGTGAACGGAGTTGCGGAGTTTTGATCATTCCATGATCTTAGCACGCCCGCTGGCAAATCACAGAACCACCAACTTAACAAATGTTAATCACGACTAAGGTGATGCCTGGACCAGGAGGTCAGAGGTTCTTTTTCTTAAACATCTCGATCAAAAGTTCATTCTGCAACTTACTGACTTCGCACTTGGTGGCATCGGCGTCTTGCTTCCACAAATAGAACCCCTGATTCTTTTTTGGTCCTGAAAGCAAAACCTTCAGGCGAGAATGCTCGATCACGGGATCTTTACAGCTCACCTTTTCAAAATCCATCATGATATGTGGAACTTGTCCAAAAGGCAGATGCCGCCCGGCCACCGCTTTCAACGTGCAACTGTCTTTATCCCGCTTAAGCACGGCAGATCCATCGGACAAAACCGTCAGCTCTACAAGCTTGCTGCCCGTACCTGATTTACATTGCAATACCGTGTCTGCCGCCCACGAAGTCGAAAAACCAAAAATCATTCCGAGTAAAATTAAATATCTCATTTCACACCTCGCCCCTGACAAGCGTGAATCGTATGAGTGGTGCAATGAAGATTTCCACCACCAACGTGAGCGTAAGTATAGGTATTGATGAAGTCCGACTTAATTCCACGTTTTCCATATTCAGCCGCGATGTAATTTTTAAAAGCTTTATTGTGTGGTTCCGGTGTGACCACCGTATCGCCGGCACTCATAGAGTTCGTCGGATTCGGCAAAATCGAATCCGCCATTCCTGCTGAAAGGGGTCGGGCCTCGCCCTTAATGGCCGCTCCGCCGATAAATAAATTTGGCACATCAATGAAATCGACATGACACTGAGGCATTTTCCGTTTCAGTTTTTGCGCAATCGTTACCTTCAACTGATTCATTTCTTTTTGAATGCCTTCATTGAATTCTTTGATCTGTTTATCTTTGTTCACGGCATTCACCACTTCGGCATTCGTAATCGATGCACAGGCATCTTGATAATCCGCATACGCAGATTTAGACAACGTCAGCCACTCGATAAAACTGACGCCTCTTTCCCAACGAGGAACTGGCGGCACCGCGACCTTCCCTTTAATTGCTCGGCACAAGACTTTCATCGCCTTGCCTTCACCACGATTCAAAGCCACGCGAAAGCTTGGCAGAATTTGATCAGGATCAGAGAGAAAACGATCCTTGCCTTTAGCTTTTAACAGCTCCAGCGCTTTTGCGGGACTGGCAATGCTGATTGCAAAATTACACGGAGCTGTTTCCTTGTTACTGGGTAGGACTTTGACGATTTCATCCGTATGTCCCACGGTCATAAAATAAGTTGGCACTTCGATTCTTAAAGACTCGTCCGTTCCACAAAATTGACTGACATAATCAGACCAATCTTGTTTCGACTCGAAGCCATCGTTGCCAACAATACAGACACCACCGGGCAAGGCTTCGATGTTTCCACCATAAGTCCCCGACACTCCGTCACGGTTGGCCAAAACTTTACCTGTTTGAATGCCACATTTTCCCAACTCTTTGGCGATGGCATTGAAGGTTTCGGTCTGCCCGTATCTTTGAACCTCGCGAACCTCCAAAGCTCCCGTTTGGGGATTGGCGAACCCTTCAAAGTAATCTTGCTGCCAGGGATAGCTATCTCCTTTGACCTGAACGATTTGACTTTTCCAGCGGGCCTTTTGCTCTGGAGTTCCCTCCAACTTGTCGACCTCATTCAGAACCGTCTTCATGGTTTCGTCGGCCACAGGCAGAACGAACAATGGAGATTTTTCAGGCTGAGCCTTCAAATATTTCGTCACAACCTGAGCCGCATACTGCGCGTCCCGAAAAGACAAGGCGGTTCCATCAGAGACCACCAAAGCCGCCGCCGGATAGGTTTCTGCCACCACCGAAGTTTCCGGGCACAAAGGCATTTTGGACTGATCCTTTAACCATTCCGGGCACGCACCACGCGCTGCGACATTTATAAGCAAAACCGATCCAAAGCATGTAAAAATGGGGCTGAGTCTCATTAATTTAGTATGCGGAATCCCCGCTCCCAAAGCTAGCTGAAAACCAATTCACATTTGAAAGGCCAAACTCCGGATACCATTAAGTAATTACGCGGCACACGATCTTGCTTACAGATTGTCCGCTTATCTGTTATACCTGGTCGACGGCGCAGGGGGGCACCCCAGAGCCTTTACCAGATAACGTATTGATGTACCCGGGAAGAAAGAAAAATGAACAATAACAATGTCATTGAAGTTAAAAACCTTGCTGTCGAATTCAAAACGGATGACGGCATCGTTCAAGCTGTAAAAACCATCTCCTTCAATATTCCAAAAGGCAAAACTGTGGGCCTGGTTGGGGAATCTGGTTCTGGTAAAAGTATCACATCATTGGCGATCATGCGTTTGATCGGCAACCCTGGTAAAGTCACTAATGGCGAAATTCTTTATAACGGCGATGATCTTTTGAAACTTTCAGAAGAAAAAATGCGCGAGATCCGTGGCGCGAAAATCTCCATGATCTTCCAAGAGCCGATGACGTCTCTGAACCCGGTCCTGACTATTGCCGATCAAATCACTGAAACATTGATGCTTCACCAAGGCTTAACCAAAGAGCAGGCATTGGTGCGTGGTTTGGAATTGTTGAAACTAGTGGGCATCCCTTCTCCTGAAGAGCGCCTGCATTTCTACCCACACAAATTCTCTGGTGGTCAACGTCAACGTATCATGATCGCGATGGCAATCGCTTGTAATCCAGACGTTTTGATTTGTGACGAGCCAACTACAGCTTTGGACGTAACAATTCAAAAACAAATCTTGGATCTATTGGCGGACATTCAAAAACGCACTCACATGAGCATGCTTTTCATCACGCATGATTTGGGTGTGGTTGCTGATATCGCTGATGAAGTGATTGTTATGAACAAGGGTGAGGTTGTTGAAACAAACAACGCGAAAAAGATCTTCACCCATCCACAACATCCTTACACCAAAGGATTGCTAGCTTGCCGTCCTTCCTTGTCCAGTCACTTGGCTCGTTTACCAGTTCTGAGCGATTTCATGGGACCAAATGGTGAAGAGTTGCCAGGACCAAATCTTGAAACTCTGCCGCAGGCAAAAGTCGCACAAGACGACACGAACTCTCCTATCATTCTGCAGGTAAACGACTTGCAAACACACTTTGCCCACACTGGTGGCCTGTTGGGTCGCGTGCAAGGCTATACAAAAGCCGTTGATGGCGTCAGCTTCTCCGTTAAAAAAGGGCGCACCCTGGGCCTTGTGGGCGAATCCGGATGCGGTAAAACAACATTGGGTCGCACATTGATGCGTCTGGTGGATTCCACTGCCGGTCAAATCTTGTTCGAAGGTCAAGACATCACAAAATTGACGGCAAGACAGATGCTACCAATCCGCAAAAGAATGCAGATCGTTTTCCAAGATCCATTTGCTTCATTGAATCCACGTATGACGATCGGTGCGATCTTGATGGAACCAATGCAGATCCATCAGTTGGGTGATAACGACAACCAACGTAAAGAGATGGCTGCGGTTATGATGAAAAAAGTGGGTCTAACTCCTGGAGTGATGAACCGCTACCCGCATGAATTCTCTGGTGGTCAAAGACAACGTATCAGCATCGCGCGTGCGTTGATGGTTAAACCCGAATTCATCGTGTGTGACGAATCCGTTTCCGCCTTGGACGTTTCTATCCAAGCGCAAATCTTGAACTTGTTATTGGATCTTCAAGACGAAATGAATTTGACGTACATCTTTATTTCCCATGACTTGTCAGTGGTAAAATTCATCTCTGACGACGTCGCCGTTATGTACGGTGGTAAAATCGTGGAGATGAATACGGCTGAAAACATCTATTCAAATCCGCAACATGCCTACACTCAAAAACTTTTGAGTGCGATTCCCAAAGGCATTCCAAAAGAACTTATGTAATAAACGAAAAAGGGGACTTCCAAGTCCCCTTTTTTTTATCTAATTTCGTCCTACCTGTTTTTCCGGTGTCACCTTTTGAAATTCAAAAGGCTTGGCAGGTTTGAAATATCCGGAAATATCCCCGACCAGATCATAGCTCTTAACCAACGTGATCTTTTGTACGGGGGCACTCTTCTTAAAATCCAAGCGATCCAACTGCACCCACACAATATTAGGGCTCAGGGTATTTTCATAGAAGTACACTCCCCTGGTCATATCGGCCACCGTTCGCCAGCGGGTCGTGGATATATAAGGTCGCGCCGGATCAGGCACCCCAAAGGGCTGAGAGACGTTACGAAGCACGCTCAATACTCCCGCAATGGATTCACGATACTCTTTCGGCTGGGGCAATTGTTGCGCATAATAGGCCGCTCTGACAAAGCGATCGGCGGCGGCCGTTGTGCCTGGCAAATCCTTGGTTCCTCCAAACCCTTTATAACGCTTCAAGGTCGCCAATTGCTCATCATAAGGAGGTGAGTTGGTCATCACCTTAAAGCTCTTGTCATGATAAATCTTGGGTTTGCCATTGATGTATTCAATCACCACGGAATCTCCGGTCTTATCAGAGATCGCAAGATGAACAGTGCCATCTCTTCTGCCTTCTGAGGTCTCCACGGAAGTGGTCTGAACTTGAAAAGGATTGGACTTAAAGTCCTCCATGGCCTGAGCCACTGTTTCGTAATTGTCGAGGAAATACTGTCCCCACAAGGAAACTGACAACCCCGGAAGCTTAACGTCGCGGGCGCCAAAATTACTCTCTGTTAAATACAGAATGTTTATGACCAGCCCCTTCTCATTAATTCCATCCGTCGTCCCGATATCATAAGCCGTCAAAACAACGCTGCCATACTTTGCGGTCCACTTCAGGGGATTATTCTCAACTCCCCCCTCCCGAGCGATGCCTCGAGGCAAGAGCCACATGTTGGTACCCGTATCCTCGACCCAGTCCATGTTTCTGCCAACGATGACGTCCTGTTGTTTCGTGTCCCACAGAAAGCGTGTGCAAGGATATGCCGGTTGCAAAATAAACAACGACATCAATAGACAAAATAATGAACGCATTTTCATGTGACCACCTCGGTTTGATTTCCATTTTAAAAATACCAAACCTCTTTTGCAACACGACCCAGCGATTTCACAAAGCATTCGCACAAATCATGGCCCTTCTGGAAATTTCGGACTACTTTATAGACAGAGATGAAACAGTTTATTCTTTTTCCTTTTTTGCTTTTTGCCACTCCTTCAGTCGAAGCTGCCCGAGATAAAGGTGAGTTTCGGACTGCTATTCCTGCTGGCTTGGCACCACCTCTGTTGATTGAGAATAAAGGAAAAAAAGAAGGTTTGATTGTCGACTACGCCACTGCTTTAGCAGAGGCAATGGGACGAAAAGCTACTTTTAGCGTCGTGACTCGATATCGACTGAATGGATATCTACAAAAAGGACAAATGGACGCACTTTGCTACAACAGCACTCTGTGGGATGACAACAGACAGAACGTCGACTTTTCAAAGGTGCTCTTTATTAAGCGCGAGATTGTGATTGGCCCCAGTCCCATGCCAAAAACCGTCGAGGGACTCAAAGGCAAAACACTGGGGACGATTCTTTTGTATGTCTATCCCGCTCTGGATCCTTATTTCGAATCAAAAAAAATCATTCGTGAAGACAACTTTAGCGAAGAAGCGAACTTAAAGAAACTCCTGCATGGTCGCATAAGCTATGTCGTGACCGACCAAATATTTTTGGACTATTTCCGCCTTCAAGATCCCAACATTGTCAAAAATCGCCAAGCAATGTTCCTAAAAGACTATCCGATCTCTTGTTCTATCAGCCGTAAAGGTCATGTCACCAAAAAGGAACTGGATCACGCTATTGACGAAATCAAAAGGTCGGGAAAGCTTGAGCAGCTGTTTAAAAAATACGGCAGCTCCTACATCGATTAAGAAAAAAAAGGGCTCCGAAAGAGCCCTTTTTTTAATATTTAGATCCGACTATTCAACGCTGGCGTTGTCACAGTTTGGAACTGTGTAGGATTTAGTGAAAAGATAAACTTCACGGCCACGCTTCATTTTACGACCAACTTTGATTTCCACTGTCATTGGATATGAACCCGTGTAAGTCACTGGCGTGCAAAGAGTTCTTGTATAACTCGTGTCGCAATAGTCTTCGTGTTGAACAAAGTTAATGGGAGTGGAGAGAACTTCCGAGCGAACTGTTTCAAAAGTCGCACGACGGTCACCGTCCATATGAGTTACAACGATATCTACTGGCGCTTGGGTACGAAGAACATCACCGTCACGGCATACGAAAGTATAATCAATAGCACGGCCCATATAGACAGCCGGAGCGTGAACAATGTAAGGGCCTTTTGCCGCTAGGATCTCTTCCCAAGAAGAGTTTTGAGTGATAGCTGCAGAAGCTGTTTGGCCAACAATAAGGGCCACAATGGTCAATACGAACTTTTTCATTTAAGTCTCCCGTTTATAAGTAATTTGAATGGGAGCCAAAATGCCCAAGTTTAGGGAATTACACAAATCAATGTTTTATAAAACAGGTTTGTAATCTTTCGAATGAAAAAGATACCGAAACAGGATGAATTTTCGACAGCACAAAAGTAAAAAGCCCGCTGGGAAGCGGGCTTTTTTATGCTCTTTTTATTTGTAAATTACCATAGGATTGGATTCGCTGCCGCACCGATAAACACCAGCCCCGTTGCTTTGACCAAGACCGTTTTCCCGGTATTCACATCCACGCGAACCAGGTTCCCCTGCTCACTGAATCCATACAGAGCTTTGGAGGCAAAGCCCAAACCGAAGATGTTTTTCTTGTCCATACAAGCGACTTCTTTCGTGGCTTTGGAGACAGGATCAATTCTGAGGATCCCCTGATTACCGCCAGCCCCTGCATTCTTACACAAAGTCGACGTGGCATTCGTGATTGTCCAATACAGGTATCCGTCCGGAAGCAATTTAACGTCGCCTCCATACATTGTAAAACCGGCACTTGGAGCAATCAGAGTTGTTCTTGTACCGTCGGCCGCAATCGCAATAACGCTGTTAGTTTGTGACGAAGAACCAGGATTATGCTCTTCCGAAGTCACCAAGCGACCATCTGCCAACAGAGTCAACCCCACGGCCCGGTCTCCACGAGTCACTAAGTTTCGATAGTACAAAGTCGCCACACCGGTGGAGGCATCCACCTTATAGACGTTACTGCCAACGGACTCTTCGTTATCCTTCAGATACAACTCACCTGAGTTGCTGATCACCATGTCCGTACACTGTAACTTGCTTCCATTATAGGTCAAATTCACCGTTTTCAAAACAGTACCCGTTTGCGGATCCAAGCTATAAAGGAATCCGTCAGTATTACAGCCATAGAACGGGGCCGTCGCAATGGAGCTATCCACCACCTTGATTGTGATCTTGGCGCTGGCAACGTTGTTTTGACTATCCACGATTGTATAGGTCATTGTGGCAGTTCCAGTGACACTGGAAACGAAGTCATAGCTGTTGGATTTAGGTGTCAGAGTTCCTAAATTAGGATTGCCAACACTTTGAACCTTTAATGAGCTTCCAGAATTTGCCGCCAGAATACTGGCATTGGAAATATTCAAAGTCACGTTGACGTTCGTAGCCAGTGTGATGTCATTGGCTTTTAGGCCATCGTATGTAGCGCTGTCAGGAGTATTGGAACCATCTGATGCCGATGAGGCTGCATTGACCGGAACTTGTGAAAAGTTCGCCTGCGAGCAGTTCTGAAATGATACGACCGAAAAGGCTGAAACGACGATAATTCCGAATAATTGATACTTAGGCATTTTCACCCCATCCCCCTCACTAATAAGCAACACATGGGCCAATTACTTCTCGGCTAAATTTGAGGTCACCGTTAAGAAAACTGACTCTGTACAAAAGTTATTAGACGTTTCCCATTCCAGAAAGTTTCCTAAGGGCAGGCTCTTTCCAAGTTTGAGACACAGATGAGGGATGCTCCCTCGAGGGCAGGGAATTGAGATTAAGGAAACATGGTCTCATGCTCGCGATCCTTCTTTTCATCGGGAGCAGTAAAGGTATAGCCTTGTTTAAATATCGATCTTAAATTAACTCCAGGGGGACCCAGCTTTTTACGTAACGAGGATATGTGCGTGTCGACGGTATGCTTAGAGACATACAAGCTATCACTCCAGAACAAGTCTAAAAGTTTTTGACGGGAAAAAACCTTTCCTTCGTTTTTCATAAAATGACTTAGCAATTTAAATTCAATGGGCGTCAATGGCAAAGGCGACTCTGCCCCATCGTTGTTCATCACAAAAATCTTTTGCAATGACATATCCACTCGAAAACCCGCAATGACAAATGAGGTCCCAGTGACTTTCAATCGGCGAAGCTTTCCCTGAACTCGAGCTTTCAACTCTTCGGGTTCAAACGGCTTGGTCACATAATCATCGCCACCCACTTCGAAACCTTGAATCTTATTTGTCAGCTCTGTCCTTCCCGTCAGAAAAATGACTGGCAAATCAGCAAACTTTTTCTCAGCCCGAATGTCTTTACAAAATTCAAAACCATTCGCATCCGGCAGACTGACATCTAAAAGCAACAGGGAATAAATTCCTTTATCTAATTCACGCCGTCCTTCCTCCGCCGCAGCTACAGTATGAAGACTACAAATGTCTCCAATGGCGTGTCGCACGATCGCCTGCATTTCTCGAGAATCCTCTATTAATAAGACGCGCTTTTTTTGTGTTTCCATACATTTATTGTCCAAAGCCAGTATCCCAATAGCCAGCACAAATAGTGTGTATTTTGTTTATCTTTGCGGACATCCCTTGGTTACATCAACCAATTAAAGTCTAATAAAGTCATGTCTACACTGATGCGCAATACTCAGTCGAAACTTCCAAAGATTCTTGCCTGGTGTGGACTTTGTGTTCTGGCGGTCTTAGCCATCATCATATATCTTCGCACTAAAAATCTCCTCGAAGCCGCGGCCTGGCGTCGACACACCTATGTGGTTATTACGGAAATTCGCGGGCTTAAAATCGCCACCGAGCAAGCCAAAACAAGTCTTTCCGCCATATATATCAATCCGACCATGTCATTTGATACGTTTTCAAAAGCACAGCAACAACTGCAAAGAAATCTTGTTACTGTGTCAGAACTCGTGGAAGACAATAAGGCGCAAACACGAAGGATTAAAAAAGTATCAAATCTTTTAAACGCAAAATTAGCATCATGGCAGACCTTCGCCATGGATCTGCGTAGCAACCCAAAGCATGCGACAATAGACAATTTCAGGTCAATGCTTGCCTCGACCGATACCGACGAAGTGAATCGAACCTTGATCGAGATGGAATCAGAAGAACAAGCTCTTCTTATGCGCCGAAATGCTCAGGTTGATTCCGACTTTCAACATATCGGTATCATAGTTATCACGGGTCTGTCTTTGGCCTTTATGCTCTTCTTTTTCTCAACTCTTCTTTTGCAAAAGCAACTTCGTCTTCGCCGAAAAATGGAAATCGCGCTTGAGGAAGCCCGCGCAAAAGCCCAGGAAGCATCAAACTTGAAATCAAGTTTTCTGGCAAATATGAGTCATGAAATTCGCACACCGCTGAATGGAATCATTGGCATGACCAAGTTGATGGAACAAACACCGATGAACGCCCGACAGGTTGACTATCTGGAAACAATCAAGGTTTCCTCCACCTCCCTGTTGGCTCTGATCAACGAAATTTTGGATCTATCTAAAATCGAATCCGGCAAATTTCAACTGGAAGAAACCAACTTTGAACTGTCCTCTTTGATTAAAAGTGCAATTTCCATTGTCGACTATTCTGCCAAACTCAAAAACCTTGAAATCAAAACTGAAATCGATCCAAAAGTTCCAGAGTTCCTCACTGGCGATCCCTTACGCTTGCGTCAGGTCCTTTTGAACTTGATCAACAACGCCATCAAGTTTTCCGAGCACGGTTTAATCAAGGTTCGAGTCACACCTAAAGGCCCTGATATTCATGGCAGTCCTCACCTGCTGTTTGAAATTATCGATCAGGGAGTGGGATTTGATGCCGACACCCGCACCAAACTATTTCAAAATTTCTCTCAAGGCGATAGTTCCATGACCCGCAAATACGGCGGTACAGGACTGGGACTTGCTATCTCCAAACAAATTGTCGAAATGATGAAGGGTTCCATCGATGTGGACAGTGTCAAAGGCATTGGCTCGCGCTTTTATTTCGATGTGAATTTAGGAGTGCCTCAAATAGACTCCCAGATCCAAAAAATATCGAACTTAAAGCCTACGGCTCCCCTTCAAGGACATATTCTGATTGCCGAAGACAACTTAGTGAACCAAAAAGTCGTATCAGAAATGCTTTCCACGATGGGATGCACCAGCCGAGTTGTAGACAATGGAAGTGCCGCCATTGCCTCCCTTTTAACGGAACAGTTCGATCTCGTCCTGATGGATGCTCAAATGCCGGTGATGGATGGATATGAAGCCACGCGCCTGATACGCAAAGGACAAGCCGGTGACGACAACAGAACCATTCCTATTCTGGCCACGACCGCCAATGCTATTAAGGGAGACATTGAGCTTTGCCTGGAAGCCGGAATGAACGATTATATCAGCAAGCCCATCTCTTATAACGACTTAGCCTTTAAGGTCAGTAAATGGATTGGACGTGGCCAGCACATCATCAACCAGGACAATCTCGATACTCTGGATTATGAGGAAAAAAAAGACGGAAATTCCCTGCTGAAAGAAGTCGTCGAGATCTTCAAAGAAGACAGTCCTCAGCTTTTGGAAAAAATGCGCCAGGCGATTCAAGACAAACAATTTGAAAAAGTTCCGCCCCTGGCCCACAACTTAAAATCTTCAGCGGCGGTCCTGGGAGCTGTTCGTCTCAAGGAAATTGCGGAAAGATTAGAGCACTTGGATTTAAAATCTACCAACGAGCAACAACTGACTCTGTTGGTAGATTCTTTGGATAAAGAGTTGGCCCTGGTTCAGGAATATCTCGGAAAACATATCCGCAACCAGTATCCCCCACCACCACTCTAGGCCATTCTTAAAGGAAATGACGAAAGTTTTGGATAAGACAGCGCCGTCACCTCGCCAAAATATTTTTCTGGTTCTGCAAAACATCTTTCAAAGATCTTTTGTAGAACTGCAGCATGTGTCCCATCCATAAAGCGATGATCGAATGTAACGCCGATACGTGCTACGGGTCGGGCTTCAACTGCACCCGTCTCTGTCACCCAAGGGCGTTGTTTAATCTGTCCCACTGTTAACAAGATCGGAACTTTTGAATAGGCCACCAAGGGAGCCCAAGCCGTATCCGCACCCATGCCACCAATATTGGTAATCATGATCGAGCCAAAGGCATCACGAGGCATGCCCGCCCAGGTTAAGTTCATACCGACATCGTAATTCAGGAAGGATGTCAAATTCAGCAGCGCACGCATGAAACTCCATGGCACCCACTTCATAGCGTCCAACGATTTGGTGAGTTCACTCTGCTGGCCACCTTTAATAGCTTTCGATCGGTTCGAAAGATCTTGAGCAATCTGAGTCGCTGACAACTTCTCTGCTTCACGAACGACAACACCAGTCAGCGTCGCCTTGCCAACGGGATCTTCCGGATTGCCGGGAATATTGACTTGATAGAAAATATCGACAGTGTCACGCAAGTAAATGCGGTTGAAACGAATCATCCCGTTGATTTCCGGACGTTCCTTCATCGCGGTTGCCGCAGCTTTACCAACCAAATGAGAAATGGACAGCTTCACACCCGTCGCAGCCTCTTGAGCCTTCATATACTCAAGTGCACGAGTCATATCAATTTCCAGCAATCCATATACAGTCGGGTCTCCCGCTTTATGCCACGAGCCCATTGCAATTTTACGGAACGCTGATCCACCTTTAGAAAGAGTCATTTTTGTTTTCATATCTCAATGCTATGTTTGCAAGGCAACACAAGTAAAATATGAAAGGGAGTAGCAATTGCTAAATGCGACCATTGAAGAGTCGAGGTCTAGCGATCTCTGAGGTAGCAGGTCTCTTTTGTCAGAGTATTAAAGCCAAAGGCCCCTTCCTCTTCGACTAAAAGTTGGACAGCTTTCAGTTTTCCCTTTTCTCGGTACAGTTTCAAGGTCGAGCGTTGATCTTTATCCGACTCCAGAGCGTGATTCAGGGTCTCGTAACTAAAGATTCCTGAACTGATCTTCTCCCCTACAAACTCAGAGCCGTCACCTAACTGAAAGCGACCGGAACGGCCTGGCTCCGGATTGCTATATCCATAGTAAACAGTCAGGCCTGCGCTAAAGCGCTTTCTAGCGGAAAAGACATCCAACGAGCATTCCTTCTTGTCGAAAGTGTTTCCGCGAAAACTGACCTCGTCTTTGCCAACAGGTAGCAGATTTTTAAGATTCACAGGAACATCAACAGCCAGTGCGGCAGAAGCTATTCCAATCAGGGATACGAAAAAGATCAAGAACTTCATACGGGACTCCAATTCGCCAGAGATAATAATCTCTCCCCGTCAAAATTTCCATGGCCATTTTTATCAGAGCAATAGCTCAATCCGAGAGTGAAATAGCCGCAGCCATATTTGTCACCCCTGCGTGATTTCTTCAGAGCAGAGTCTTCAAATGCCAAAGAACATCTATGCCACCTCACTTTAGAATGGAAATATAAATGGGACCTTAGCAAGGAAGTGACGATGGCATTTATTCAACAAAAAACCCAGTCTTTATGGCAAAAAGATTGCCCCTTGCCAGCTATGCCTCAGCTCAATTCCTCTTTAGAAACTGATGTGTGCATCGTTGGCGCGGGAGTCGCGGGATTACTCTGTGCCTATGAGCTATTACAACATGAATATCGCGTCATCGTTCTCGAGCGAGGTCCCTTGGAAAAAAATGAAACTGGTTTTACGACGGCGCACTTAAGTGATGCCCTCGATGATGGCTTTGATCACATGTTAAACTTGCACGGAGCTGAAAAGTTGAAGCTGTTTTATCAAAGCCATCGCAGCGCTATCAATCTGATCGAAAAAATAGTTCATGACGAAAACATCGACTGCGATTTTCAGCGGTTGAGTGGATATTTATTCCTTTCTCCGGATAAGGATCCATCTTTCCTTGGCAAAGAATATGAAGCCGCGGTGCTAGCTGGCGCCCAAGGAGTAAAGCTTAGCAGCGAATTTCCGGAAACCTTCTTCAGAACGGGTCCCGCCCTCCGTTTTGAAAATCAGGCCCAGATTCATCCCTTGAAATTCATCAAAGGTTTGGTCGAAGCGATTCAAAAAAAAGGCGGACAAGTTTTCGAACACTCCAATGTCGAAGAATTTAGCGAAAAAAATGAAACCTTCGTCATCACAGAAAGAGGTCATCGTGTCGACTGTCACTCGATTATCCTGGCGACGAATGGCCCCACCACTTCCAACAAAATATATCTCAAGCAAGCGGCTTACCGTACCTATTGCCTCGCCCTTAAAATTCGCAAAGGTGGTCTCAAGCCCGCGCTTTATTGGGATACTCAGGAGAGTTATCACTATATAAGAACCGTCAGTCTGGCTGATAAGGACTACGACGTCCTCATTGTCGGTGGAGAAGATCACCGCGTCGGAGAGAATAATCCTGAAAAGGCCTTTGAACGACTCTATGCCTGGATCAACCAGCGCTTGGAGTTTACGTCTTCTGAAATCCTGGCCTCCTGGTCCGGGCAGCTTTTAGAGCCCGTCGACGGAATGGCCTTTATCGGCAGATCTCCCGGCTTAAAAAATACTTATATTATAACCGGAGACTCGGGCCATGGGTTCACTCACTCCGCTATCGCCTCCAAGCTGATCACCGGCCTGATTCAGGGGGAACACCCGGAACTTGCCAAAATTTATGATCCCAACCGTTTTACTTTGAAAGCCATGAAAGATTATCTGTCAGAAAATACCAATACTCTGCAACAATATGCGGATTGGGTGCTTCCCCATGGCAGTATTGAAACTCTGGGGTTCGATGAAGGCTGCGTGGTGAATCGAGGTCTTCATAAAGTAGCGGTCTATAAAAATGAAGAGGGCCGCCTTTTCAAGATGTCAGCGACCTGCCCCCACATGGGTGGCTTAGTAAAATGGAATTCGGTGGAAAAAACCTGGGACTGTCCCTGTCATGGATCAAGATTTAATAAGTATGGAGGCAGTCTGCACTCCCCTGCGACGACGGGCTTAAAGCCACTTGAAGAGCTATCAGATTCAGCTCCCGAAAATCTTAATGACCTTCGGGAACCGAAATCTAAAATTTAGACGCGGCGGTTGGTTTTTTTGTCATTCATGTGTTCAATTTTGTCTCCCAAGTCATGAATGGCTTTACCAGTTTTTGGAGCTTTTTCTGAAACCTTAGATCCGACTTCTTCAATCTTGTCGCCGACTTTGCGTGAGAAGCTTTCTTTAGAGTTTTGATTTGAAGCCATAACTGCCTCCTTGTTGAGGTCATTATAGCTCCTTAAATAGTGCTCAGGAGTATGTATGAAAACACGAATAGGGATCTCTGGCTGGGTCTATCCGCCTTGGCGCGGGGTCTTTTATCCTCAAGACCTGCCTATTAAAAAAGAACTCAACTATGCGAGTCGTCAGGTCTCAACCATTGAAATCAACGGATCGTTCTATGCCAATCAAAAACCTGAAACCTACAGCCGTTGGTACAATGAGACACCATCTGATTTTTGTTTTTCAGTGAAAGGATCGCGCTTTATCACCCACATCCTACGACTTAAAAATTGCGAAAGAGCTTTGATAAATTTTTTCGCATCCGGCGTTCTTAATTTGAAAGAAAAACTTGGTGCCTTCTTGTGGCAACTTCCACCTAATTTCGTTTTTGATCCCGAAAGGCTTGAGGACTTTTTCAAACTCTTACCAAAAACATTTGCCGAGGCCGCCAAGCTAGCTGACTCCTCAGAACGTTATGGCTCCCATTACGCAGATTCTATCCGCAAAAGCCAACAACACCTGCAACACAGCTTGGAAGTTCGTCATCACAGCTTTGAAAATCCAGAATTTATTGCGCTCCTCAGAAAATACAATATCGCTTTGGTCTTTGCCGACACCGCCGGTAAGTGGCCGTACATGGAGGACGTGACCGCCGACTTTATCTATTTACGCTTGCATGGCGATGAGGAATTTTACGTCAGCGGCTACTCCACTGAATCACTTCTTTGGTGGAGCGACAGGATCAAGCGTTGGCAAAGAGGCCGAGAGCCCCAGGATGCTCTGACCATCACCGAGGACAAGATACCGATAATTCCACGACAGGTTTATATCTATTTCGACAACGATCTAAAAGTTAAAGCCCCCGAGGACGCGCGTACCCTTACGAAAATACTTTCATCGGCGCCTTAATGAGCCACCGGAACAAATGTGTGCGATGCCATTGCGTCAATTTTTGCGGCGCAAATAAAATCGTTTTCGGAAACACCACCCACCGAGTGAGTATTAAACATGACAACACAGCGATTGAATGAAACTAAAAGATCGGGATGATGGTTCTCAGCATTCACCACAAAAGCCAAAGCATTCACAAATGCCAATGTTTCGTGATAATTTTTGAACGAATACGTTTTAACGATATGATTGTCTTCGTAAGCCCAACCTTTCATGGCCGCCAAGTATTCTTCAATCTCAGTTCCCGAAAGTCCCTTTTTCACATTACGAGATTTCTTTTTAAGAAGTTCTGCTGAATCAATCATCACTACCCCCTGCTTCTGATATTAGATTAAGAAAGAGTAATAAATAAAGAACTCACTCTGTAGTTTGTCTTGACACATACTTTTTGCGGAATAGATTTTTATATCAACATAATTTCGGAGGAAGAATCCATGTCAACAAACATACAAATTGTTTTCCCGATGTGTGCAATGTTTCTGTTGGTCATTTTGGTCTTAGCAAAAATGTTTATCGGAAGAGTGACTGCTCTCCGTTCCGGCTCCATCAAACTCAGTTTTTATCGCACCCTTCAAGGGCAAGAACCTGAACAATCCATTCAGGCCGTGCGGCATTTTGCGAATTTGTTCGAAGCACCTGTTTTATTTTATGTTGCTTGTATCTTGGGATTGATCTTACCCGTGCAAAGTCTCGTCTTCGTCATTTTGGCATGGTTGTACGTGTTGGCACGCGCTCTTCATGCCATGATTCACTTAGGCGGAAATGACGTCATCAAGCGCATGCGTTCCTATGCCTTTGGTTGGCTGGTCCTTATTGGGATGTGGCTTATGATTCTGATTAAGACGATCAGTGTCGCCACCACGACTTAACCAATAAGTTTTAAAGCTAATTGTGCCGATTGATTGGCTTGGCTCAAAACCGAAGTCCCCGCTTGCAGCAAAATACTATTTCGAGTCATTTCACTCGACGCGGCCGCCACGTCTGTATCACGAATACGACTGTTCGCCGCCGACAGATTCTCCTGCATCACACCTAAATTATCAGATGTCGATGTTAATCTATTTTGCAAGGCCCCCATATAGGCGCGTGTGCCATTTACAGCAAGCTGAGCATCATCCAATCGACTTAACGCCGTCTGCGCGCCCTCTTTCGTCTCATAGGAAAGGCCATCCAATCCTAATGCGTCTAGTGTCGCGACCCCGCGACCTGCTTCAAACGTAATGCGATCTGATTTTGGGTCATTATTAATACCGACTTGAAAATCAAAAGCGGGAGCAGATCCATCTAAGAGCTTTGTTGAACCCCACGTTGTCGTTTTAGCAATACGTTGAATCTCTTCACGCAGTTGCACGACCTCTTTGTTCAACATTCCACGCTCTTTTTCACCAATAGTGTCAGAGCCCGCCTGGACTCCCAGTTCACGCAGACGAATGATGATGTTGCTGATCTCATTCAAACCACCTTCAGCAGTTTGAATCATGGAAATACCATCGTTGGCATTTCTTTGCGCCATTGCTGCGGAGCGGATTTGAGCTTTCATGGTTTCGGAAATTGCCAAACCTGCAGCATCATCCGCCGCCTTGTTAATGCGACTGCCCGATGCAAGTTTTGCCATCGAGTCGTTCATGATCCTTTGCGAACCAACTAAATTACGTTGTGCATTGATCGCCGCAATATTTGTTTGAATTCTCATTCCCATGTCTTGTCTCTCCGCTGGCGAATTTATCGGGAAACCTTGATGGGACTTCACGAGACTATCGTTTTAGTTTTTTTGTTATACGAAGTTCTAATCTGAAGGCTTGTAGCAGCGTGAAACGGGGCTATTTATTCTCCTGTGTCACTCCGAGATAGGCGGCTTTAACCTGAGGATTCTTTAGTAATTCGCTCGCATTTCCCTCGACACGAATCACTCCCTGTTCAAGCACATAGCCTCGATCCGCAACTTGCAGTGCACGGAATGCCAACTGTTCAACCAAAAGAATACTGGTTTTTCCTGTCGCTCTGATCTTACTGATCACCGAAAACATTTCGTCAATAATGACAGGAGCTAAGCCCATGGAGGGCTCATCTAACATCAGAATTTTTGGCTTCAACATCAGCGCCCGACCGATGGCAAGCATCTGCTGCTCTCCCCCCGATAAAGTCCCGGCTAATTGCGTGTTGCGCTCTTTCAATCGAGGAAAAATTCCATAGATCTCCTCGATGGTTTTTTCAATTTCGGTTTTCTTCTCATTCTTGGTTCGCAGAAAGGCGCCCAAAAGCAAATTGTCATGCACGCTTTGCTGAGCAAAAATACGCCGTGCTTCAGGACAATGGGCCAGCCCAAAACCGACTCTTTTATGCGCCGGTATTTTATTCGCAAGTTTTCCCTCGATAAAAATCTCACCACGAGCCGGGTTGACCAATCCCGAAATGGTACGCAAAAGCGATGTTTTGCCGGCACCATTCGCGCCGATCATAGCCACCAACTCTCCAGGTTGAACGTTCAAGCTGACACCTTTTAACGCCTGAATTCCGCCATAATGAACTGCCAGATCCTTTACTTCAAGCATGCTGAGTTCCCTCCGCACCCAAATAGGCTTCAATAACTTGGGGATTGCTTTGCACTTCTTTCGGTGAACCTTCCGCAATTTTTTTGCCAAAATCCAAGACGGTGATTTCGTCTGAAATTTGCATCATCATCTCCATGTGATGCTCAATCAATAAAACGGCAAGACCAGCCTCCTTCACTTTGCGAATGATGGCATTAAATTCCTGAATTTCACCAGAGGTCAAACCGGCCGCAGGCTCGTCCAACAACAAAATCCGTGGTTGCAACGCCAGGGCCCTGGCAATTTCCAACCTTCTAGCTTGGCCATACGCCAGGTTTTTAGGTTTCTCTAAGGCCAAATGTTCCAACCCCACAAACTCCAACCACCGGTATGCTTCAACGACAAACTCATTCTCTTCTTTTCGAACTTGCGGCAGCCCAGTGATGACCGCAAACAAAGAAGAACGATAATGTTTGTGCAAACCCACCAAAACATTTTCCAACACCGTTAAATCTGAAAAGAGCTGCAAGTTTTGAAATGTTCGCGCAATTCCCAAGTAAGCACGCTGATGCGGCTTCACACTGTTAGACGGTTTATCAAAAATAAAAACCTGGCCGGCAGTGGGCTGATATAATCCCGTTATCAAATTAACCGTCGTAGATTTTCCGGAGCCATTCGGCCCCATCAATCCGCGAATGGTTCCCGGAGTAATCTTTAGCTCCAACTTGTTCACCGCGATCAAACCACCAAAGCGCATCTCCAACCCCTCTAACCTCAAGGGAATAGGACCAGCTCCTGTCATGTAATTGAATTGAGGCTTTCGCTGTGCTGCTTGCTGCTTGATTTTTTCCAGGTCATATTCATTGCGAAGAGCGGGAAACCATTTTTCGAAATAACCACGAATCCATCCCGCCAAACCATTTGGCAGATAGAACAACGCCAGCAATAGTAAAATGCCGAACACCATTAAACGCCAATCCTTAAACCAGGTGAAAAGATCTGGCAAAATAACAACCAAGGCCATCCCGATGAAGTTTCCCAACACCGATCTTACACCACCAAAAATCAAAGCCATCAGTGCCAAAATCGAAAAATCCAATGTGAAAGTATTAGGTGCCACATAGTTATCCAAATGTGTGAACAGGGCCCCAGCAAGGCCCGCGATGGCGGCTGATAATACAAAGGCAGAAATTTTATAGCGGGATCTTGAAATTCCGCAGCTTTCAGCCGCGATGCTGGAATATTTGATGGCTTCAAAAGCCCTGCCCCAAAAACTTTTAGCCAAATTTCTTTTCAAATACATAACCAACAACAGACAGGGATAAACCAAATAAATAAAATTATTTCCGTCCAATGAAAATCCAGCGAGCTTCAACGGCTCCATCTGGATGCCCTTGGTTCCATTGGTCAAAGCCTCTTGTTCATTGATAATTGTATAGATAATGCTGCCATAGGCGATCGTCGTCACCGCCAGGTAAGGACCGGAAGCTTTCAAGGACGGAAATCCCAAAGCAAAACCAAAGGCCGCGGTCACCACAATGGCGGCAATCATTGACAACCAATAAGGCCATTCATAGAAAAAATGAATCGAACTCCCATGATTCGCAGCAGCCGTGGAATGAAGCACCGCCATCGTATAAGCACCCACGGCAAAAAGTCCCGCATGGCCAATAGAAATGTCGCCGATATAACCAGTCACTAAATCCAATGAAGCGACCAGAATCGTATAGACAATTATTCGCCCCAGGATGCCGTGAATATAATATTCATTGTCGACCAAAGTGGGCAAAAGCAGAGGCAGCAGATACAAAATGTATGTGACCCATTTCCAGGATTTCTTCTTCACCGGGCACCCTAAACTTTCTTGATCGATTTTTTCCCAAATAGACCGCTGGGCTTAATTAGAATCACCAAAATTAAAATTATAAATCCCGGCAGTTCCTTATATCCGGAAGAGATATAGCGCGCGGTAAAAAACTCGGAAATCCCGAGAATCAATCCGCCCCAAATCAATCCGAACCCAGATTCCAGTCCCGCAATGATCGCGACAACATAGGCTTTTGTTCCCAATGAAGACCCCATCGTCGCTGACACAAAAGTCCATGGCGCCACCATCAATCCTCCGACTGTGGCGATGCAGGCACTCATCATAAATGACACTTTCACGACTTGTGCCTGAGGAATACCCATCAAGCTGGCCGTATCTTTATCTTCGCTGACGGCTTGAATTGCTTTTCCATAAATGGTTTTTCGACGAAATAACTCAATCGAAAAAACAATCAAACTTGCGACGATAACCGCCATGATCTCTTGCGGATAAACCCCTGCTCCGAAAATACGAAGGGGATCGTCGCCTAAGGGCGAAGGAAAACGATAGTCCCCCGTTGACCAGATTTGCTCGACTGCATTTTTAAAGATGATCCCCATGGCCAGGGTTGCAAGCACCCAGGTATATTCCGATTTCATTTTTAAAGCTGGAGCCACGGCGAAACGATGAACCATCCAACCCGCGATGATACCCGTCACTAATACTCCAACGATGGGAAATAAATATGGATATCCCAGCAACTGTCCTGTTGTTTTATCAACGTACAGGGAAAACCCGACAACTCCCCCTAGCATTATGACATTGCCTAAAGAAAAGTTGATCGTTTTTGAAGTTGAAAATGTCAGATTATAGCCATAGGCGATCAGGGCATAAATCACGCCCTGAATAATTCCAGAAATCAAGATCTGCATGATCTCCGACACGAGAACCTACTTTTTCCCTGCTGCAGATTCCACGACAATACCGTCCTTCACCATTCCCAGCATGACGTTTGCTTCTTTCACTGCTTCGTGATCGGTTTTGGAAAACGGTTTTGTATAGGAGCCGGTAATTCCATCATATGGCACTGCTAACTCTTCCAGGGCAGCTTTAATTTTAGGTCCCTCAACTGATTGCGCCTGTTCGATCGCCAGCTTCAGCAGATACATCGAGTCATATCCTTGGGCTGCTGAAACCGCAGAAGCAATCGGAGACTCTTTGAATTTCGCGTTATAGTCAGCAATGAACTTCTTTTGTTTATCTGATTTCGCTGAAGCCTCAATGAAAGTTTGCGGCATTTTTGTGCCATTGCCATTTTTTCCCGCATTGGTAATATAATTGGACATCGACAGCGTCCAACTACCAATCATGTCCACTTTCCAACCCAAGCGAGACATCGAATTAGACACTGCTGCCAACTCTGGCCCAATACCATAGACCAACAACACATCAGCCTTCGCGGCCCGTGCCTCCTGCAACTGTGCGCTCATATCACTATCTTTGATTTTAAATTTACCGACATAAACGGGCTTCACACCTTTTTCAGCAAGAACGGCCTCCATCTTTTCACGACCATTTTGACCATAATTGGTGTCATCACAAAGAAGTGCAGGTCTTTTATAACCAAGCTTCAGGGCTTCGTTCACGATAACCCGCGACTGAATATCGTCGTTTGCGGCAATTCTAAAAATAAAATTGTCGGGATTACTTTTGAAGAGTTCATTCACCTTCGCACCGGCACTAACATTTATAATCATCGGAATTTTTTTGGCATTTGGATATTGTGTGCTGGCATCCGCAACCCCCGTATTAATAGGGCCTAGCACCGCGATCACTTTTTCCTTATCCAATAATTCCAACATGATTTGGCCGCCCCGTTCGTTCTTAGCCTCGTCATCACGATCAATCATGACGATTTTTTTGCCAAGGACTCCACCCGCCGCATTGATTTCATCAATTGCGACTTGCACCCCATTGCGCATTGAAACACCCATCGGAGCACTACCACCAGTAAAAGGACCATAGACACCGACTTTAATTGTGTCGTCTGCCTTCTTCGTACAACCTGTGAATGCGATCGCCAGAACCAGCAGTACAACCTTTGGAAATCTCATAAGTATCCTCCTACAATTACAAAAAATTCTTTGGTTGCCGTACTTTAAAGTCAAGACAGCCGGGATTTTGGGGAGGATTGTATGTGCGTTTACAACGGAACTTCACAACTGTGATTAGGAGACCGAGGAATACAACGAAAGGTCGAGTCTGTCGATGAAGGTATGATGCTTAGTAATATTCATTGCGATTCAACAAAGTTTAGTAAAAAATTTGTAAGGTCTAAAATCACATCAAGGAGATCAGAAAATGATGAAGACATTCGTAACGGCAATGGTTTTGGTAATGGCTGTATCTGGCGCTCAGGCGAAATCAAAAGCTAAAGATGCAAAAAAAGCTGAAGCGGCAAAAACAGAATCCTACAAAATCGATACTAAAGAGAGCTCTGTTGCATGGAAAGGAACTAAAAAAGCTGGTTCTGCTCACAATGGTCATATCTCTGTAAAAGACGGTGAAGTTCAAGTTGATAGCAAAGGTCAGATCACTGCGGGTCAAGTCAATATTGATATGACAACGATCACGAATGAAGATTTGAAAGATGCAGAGTACAACAAGAAACTTGTTGGTCACTTGGCTAGCAATGATTTTTTCGATACCGCTAAATTCCCGGTAACATCTTTCAAAGTATTGAGTGTTACTCCTGCTGCAAAAGATGAAGTGACTGTTAAAGGTGAATTGACAATGATTGGTAAAACAAATCCTATCGAATTCCCTGCAAAAGTAACTGTTAACAACGGTGTTATGACTGGTGAAGCCACTGTTAAAGTGGACCGCACAAAATGGGGTCTTAAATATGGCTCAGGCAACTTCTTCAAAGAACTGACTGCTGATAAAATTATCAGTGACGAATTTGAAATGAATTTGAAACTTGTCGCTAAGAAATAATTTGTAGCTTACAAATTGTTAAAGCAAAAAGGCCTGGCTCCCCAGGCCTTTTTTTATATCCAACTCTTAATACTTCTTCATTCGCAACCGGCTAAATATTTTGCTAGGTTCGTGCGATGAAAAAAATCAACCTCATTATCACATTGATTCTTCTTACAATCGAAGTGCCGTCATTAGCCGCAAAAACGGTTTCCGATTCTTTGGTGAAGGATCTTTCCTGCGACAAAGTCACCGCTAATGAAATCTATCGTCGCATGTCGCAACAACAGTTCTCCAGCGAGTTTCATATTCCTATCACCAACTGGGGCGTGGAAGCACGTGGAGGACTTTATGAACTGGGTGTTTGCTGGTCCCTTTCCCGCGCCCAAAGACTTTTCTTTTATCTGAATCGTTGGAATGCACCTTCTTATGTTCAAAGTCCGCAAACTTTGCAGGTTCTAAATATGCTTCGTGGCGACGCCACCTACCCGATGTTACTCAATCAAGAATCCACCTTGCGAACAGATTTGGGACTTCTTGGAAACCTGATGGATGGTGTGAACACCCGCAGTGGCGAAAAAAGTATTCACCGTAACTTTAGATCCGAGATTGAAAAGTACGAATGGGAACGCTTTCATAAACTTGGTAAAAACCTCAAGTATCTCATTGGCAGCGGAACCCGCAGCAAAAAGAACAATCGTGAAACCAGGGACCAGCTCGTTGGAAATTTGCAGATTAATAAACTCACGATGTTAATTATTCGCCCTAATCGCATGGCTCAGCACGTGGTCCTGGCAAAAAGATACCAACGCTTTAATAACGGAGACATAAATTTTATCGTCTATGATTCGAATCATCCCGCTGAAGACAACATCCTGACATATAGGGCGGCTGATTCCAATTTCTATGCGCCAGGTATCGTCTATGGTGTTGTCCCCGCCAAGGATCTTAACGATCCTCTGGGAGTGTACGTGGTTGATGAAAATGAACGTGACCCCATCGAGGCCACGCTCGTCCGTTATTACAGTACTTTGTGCAGTTCTCTGAACAAGCGGTAATGAGACGTCCAGCGGTCCTGTGTACTCGTGCAAAGCTGAGCCTGATTCATCACAAATTTCTGATTTTCTGCCATGCAAAATTTGACGATCTCTTTTGAAGGTACATACTGAAGCTGCCATAAAAAAGGAGACTACCATTATGAAAAAATTGATCATTGCAGCCTTAGTCTGCGCAGGAGCCTGGGCACACGCCGAAGACCAATCAGCGACATCCAGCACACTTCAATTTGGTAAGGAAGCTACAGAAGCAGCACCTCGTGGTTTACTACCATTTATTGGACTCGGTGGTGGTTACACAGGTTATGACCAAAGCGCTCTTCAAGATGTCGAAGGAACGCCAACAACGATTAAATTGTTAGGATCCTGGTATTTAGAGAGCCCTTGGGTATTTGACCTAGGTTACGGCTATAACAATCAACAATTTACGCATTCCACAGCTCTTGATACTTCAAGTACGGATGGAGCTCTAGAGTTTGCGGCCCGTTTCCGCACGGATAACCGTTGGCAAATGGGGGTCGTCGGAAATCAATTCTTCAATCAAGGTGTGAACTACGCTTCTTCTCAAGGGGATGCGATCTTTGCGGGCCTTCAAGTCCTTAAAGAGTTCAATATGTCACAAGCTTGGCTGGCACGCCTTGGTGCTCGCGCCATGGCTGAAACAAGCAACACGGGCAATCTGGTTATGATGTATCTCGTGGACTTCCAATTCGGTTGGAATCCAAATGCATACAAAACATCAGTACGCTCAACAGCTGAAGAAACCATGGTTCAAGATGAAGAATTCGTGGCAGAGGAACCTGTTGAACCAGCTCGTCCAGTGGCCGCAGCTCAACCTGAACCTATCTTGAGCGAAGTCGCTATGAGCAGTTTGATTGCCGGCAATTCTTCAATCAAATTCAACTCTTCTCAAGTCGCACTTTCCAATGCAGATCAAAGAAAAGTTGAAAGACTGGCAAAAGCCTTGGACGACCACTCTGATCTTTACGAACGTGTGGAAATCCGCGGTTACGCAGACTCCACTGGTTCCGCAGAGATCAACGACAAAATCTCCCAACGTAGAGCTGATACCGTCGCAAGCGCGCTTGAGAAATACGGTATGGACTCTTCAAAAATCACTGCTGTCGGTAAAGGTACTGAAAACTCCTTAGGCAGCAGAGCAGCAGACCGTAGAGCAGAATTGGTCTTTATCGGAGTGAAAGATGAAGCCGCTCTTCGCGAAGCTCTTTCAACAGTAAGATAGTGAAATCCGAATAGGATGGAACTTGAGATGCAGCTTTCCTGACCGAAAGGTCCCAAGAAAGCTGCATTTTTTTATTCGAAAAGTGGGCGCCAGCTCATCACGAAGTTCGAGCTGCTCGTACCATTCAAAGGCTTCCCATCCACCAGGAATTCAACTTTCGAATTGAATTCACGGGAAAGGGCTTGGGCTTCCACTTCATTCGCAGGAACTCTTGCACCCATGGCTTTGATCTCAGAGATAGGAATTTCCATTTCTCGCGAAGTCACGCAACCTGCGACTTCATCACCAAATGGATTTTTGAAGTAGCAATTTTTATTTGCGACAAAATTGTACATTCTGAAAGTCACAGCAACCGTCTGTGATTTGGCTTCAAATCTCCAAGACTGGCCCACGTGTTGATACACGTTTGAAATCTTCTTAAAACCAAACTTCCAAGGCATTTCAGCGCGTTTATAGCTGTCGATAAATTCCGGGCTGTGCGCCATTACGAAACTGCGCAGAACCAAAGCTGCGGTTTGATACCCATAGGCCGCCGAGAAAGCGCAGTGACTACCATAGTTGACATTCACCACCCCTGCATTTGGCGCTGATTCATAGTAGTCATCGTGCTCGAATACCTGTGCATTCAATTTATTGCTCACGACATTGTCGTCTTTGGAAGCCCACACCATCAAAGGTGTTTGCACTTTATTCGGCAGATTCCAAAAGTTGTTGGTTTTGAAAAATTCAGGTGCAGTACTTGCGACGCCTCTTCTTTGCAGAGACGTTGATGCCATATCGCCCAAATATCCCGGCATTTGCTTTCTTGGCGGCAACTGATCATCAGTAATCATTTCAGGAATATCAGTTAAATATTTGCGCGCCTTACTGAATTGACTGCGGGTCATCAAATTAAAGACCGGTCCAATCACATCATCACTGTAAAGATGGTCCAGCGTCGGACGCAAAGAAATCACCGGACAAATCGCCACCGCCGAACTGTAAACTTTTTGACCATTCGGCATTGGATACATGTCATTAAAAGCCGCACCAAAAACGGCGGCATTTCCACCTAAGCTCATGCCCATCAAATGCATGCTGGAAATGCGATCACGATACTCCCACTTCTCGCGCAACCATTTTCCAACCAACAAGGACTCATAACCTTCACTCCAACCGCCCAATGAGAAATGAGCATTTGCGATCAGGTAATCCAATCCCGTTTGATTCGCCAACAACACAACATTATAAGGAGTTAAATCAAACAGCTGGATCAGGAAAGTCTTCATAAAGGCATTCTGATCGGCGCCGCAGAAGACACCACATTTCATCACCACCAACGGGCGAGGACGACTGTCTTGCTTTAACCCCACCACTGCCGGCACCAAAACTCCATTTGAAAGAGGAATCACGATGCTTTGAACCTGGGGATGTTTAAAGAATTTGTAGTCATCAAGTGCCATCTTCGCGAGACTTAAAATTCCCTTTGGAGAATTGTGTGCAAGTTCGGATTGGCAGTTGGCCATGAACTGTTTGACGGCCTTAAAGTATTCTTCTGTCGAACGCTTCTTAGAGAAGAGTTGATCTTCAAAGAATTTCGGATCGCAGTCAGGAGCCACGTCCTTATTATTCTCCGCGCGAGGAATCTGATTAAAAATTCCTCGGACCGAGGTCGCGGTTGGATCCACGGCCTTTGTCAGTTCCAACAAGAAATCAGATTCATTCTGTTCCTGGTTGATTATCGAGACTTGCGCCAGGGCATCAGTGCCCATCACGACGAAAGATATTGCGATAATAGCGGTTCTTAGAGAAACCATTTGTTACACCTCACGTGCTTCAAATGGCTTATCGGACCTAAGTTTCTGGTATTAACGACAGTTCCCCGTTTGTCAAAATGGTTGACGAAAACGGGAAACCTCTGGAGTTAAAACTCAAATTGATACCCGACGATTGTCGAGTTAGGCGATCTTTTTGATCTGTGCGAGTTTATCTTTCAAGACAGAATTTTCGTGCTTCAAAGCATTCACTTCTGAAGACAATTGATTCACTTTTCTTTTTAAGAAGTCAGTCTCCTGATTTCCCGCTGGTGCTGGAGCCGCATCGGAGTCACCCACGATATTCGGTTTGACATCTTTTTTAGCGACATTCGCATCCGTCAAAGGTGTGTGATTCACATTGAAGGCTGTGGTATTTAGAATCTCTTCAATGTTTTCCGGAATATGAAGTTCCGGATCCACTTTTTCCAAGCGGATAATCCCCTGGCTGACAAAGCCACGCACTTCCGTCAGCATCTTTGAAATGCTCGTACCTTTTTCAGCAGGCGTCGGACTTGCTTCGGCCATCATATCGGTGATTTTTCTTTTTGAAATGGGCGGCAAGCAGCTCAATAAAGTATCGATCTGCTCCTGAGGATTTCCATGCAGAGCATAAGCCAGAGTCATCGGCTGTACACGAGAAAAAATCTCGACCAAGTACTGGCCTTCCCAGCTATAGACTCTTGTGATGGTAAGAATCCTTTTGCGAAGCGCTTCTTCCCAGACTGGATTTTCGCCCGCAATAAGTGTTAAAAATTGCTCCCTCTTAGCTGTTGGTGATGTTTCCAACAGTTGAAGCAATTGAAAGAACCCGCCCTTTTTTTTGTATCTATCTAGCATTCCCATATTTGTTATATCGGAAGCCACTTTCAAGACTAAAGGATTAAGACCAGGTAATTCAGTTTCATACTGAGATTTTCCGTCCTTGAAAGCTTCCTCACCTTCCTTGACCGATCTATTGTCCAAAACATCTTCGTTAATTTAAAGATTAATCCAAGAATTTCTCATCTCAATCCAAAATCCCCCACCCCACGTCTCACTCTGATCCACACAAATTTCCCAGCCCCTTCTTCTGTTCTGATCTCTTCCATTTTCCTTCCTTCCTTCCTTCCTTCCTTCCTTCCTTGCTTCC